>CAYQXV010000005.1:42283-78910 GCA_964421675.1 uncultured Caulobacterales bacterium | reverse complement strand
GCCATCATGGTATCAGCGCCAGTTTTAATCTTCGCCAGATGCGCGCTCGTATCGGGCAACATGCGCTCGACAAAATATTTACCGGTCAGCAATTTGTTGTCGTAAAAACCGCTATCATCACCGCTGCGTTTATCAATCGCTGCCTTTGCCATTTGCGCCCAGCTATAGGCAAGGGCAGTCAGAGCAAACAGATTTAGATAATCCATTGACCCTGCACCAGCATGATTGAAGTTTTGCATCGCATTGGCACCAAGCCACTGGGTTGCTTCGAGCAATTTTGCTTTTGAATCGGACAAGCCTTCAAGGAAGGGCTTCAACTCTTCAACATCACCATTATCGGCAACAAATTCATCAATTTCCTTAAAGTAAGCCTGCCATGCACGCCCGCCATCTTTCATAAGCTTGCGGCCCACAAGGTCCAGCGCCTGAACGCCGTTCGCCCCTTCATAGATCATCGCAATACGCGCATCACGGACAAACTGCTCCATGCCCCACTCTTTGATATAGCCATGACCGCCTAACACCTGCTGGGCATTCGTGGCATGCGCATAGCCCTTTTCCGTGAGGTAAGATTTCAAAATAGGCGTCATCAAACTCAGATAATCATCACACTGTTCGCGCTCTTTCTCATCGCCAGATCTGTGCTGGAGATCGGCATAAAGTGCGGAAACATACATCCAATGACGCGCACCTTCATTAAATGCTTTTTGATCCATCAGCATACGGCGCACATCTGGGTGCACAATGATCGGGTCGGCCTGTTTGTCCGGCTCAGCAGCGCCGGTTAGTGCACGGCCCTGAATACGGTCGCGGGCATAATCTGCACCATTTTGGTATGCCACTTCAGAAATCGCCATGCCCTGTAGCGCAACGCCAAGGCGCGCTTCATTCATCATGGTGAACATCGCCTTGAGGCCTTTATGTTCCTCGCCAAGCAAATAGCCCGTCGAATCATCATAATTCATCACGCAGGTTGAGTTTGCATGAATGCCCATCTTCTCTTCGATTGACCCGCATGAAACGCCATTGCGATCACCCAGCGAGCCATCGGCATTCACATGAACCTTTGGCACGATGAACAAAGAGATCCCCTTTACGCCCTCGGGAGCACCTTCAATTCTTGCCAAAACAAGGTGGATAATATTGTCGGTTAAATCCTGCTCACCAGCGGAGATAAAAATCTTGGTGCCGGAAATTTTGTAAGATCCATCTCCTTGCGGCACCGCCTTGGTCCGCAACATGCCGAGGTCCGTGCCACAATGGGGTTCGGTCAAGTTCATAGTCCCGCCCCACTCGCCGGTTACCATTTTCGGCAAATAGGTCTGCTTTTGATCCGTATCACCATGGACAAGAATCGTATTGGCCGCGCCCATGGCAAGACCTGGATACATCCCAAAGGCCATGTTCGCGCCGGAAACCATTTCATTGACCGCAACAGAAAGAAGATAGGGAAGCCCCTGACCACCATATTCGGTATCAAATGAAAGCCCCTGCCAGCCCCCTTCAGAGAACTGTTTATAGGCTTCCTTCACCCCTTTAGGGGTTGTGACAGAACCATCATCATGGCGCGTACACCCCTCATGATCGCCGGATTGGTTGATCGGGTGCAGCACATTACTGGCCAGTTTCGCCCCTTCCTCCAGGATCGCTTCAACCACATCTTCCGGGGCTTCATTAAAGCCGGGCAGGTTGGAATAGCGAGAAATATCCAGCACTTCGTTCAAAACAAACTGCATATCACGCAAAGGCGCGGTGTATGTTGTTGCCATGGGTTTCGTTCCTTATCATTGATCGAAAAATACCGACCATGTCGGTTAAAGCGCCAGCCGCAGCGATCCTTGGCGACACGAGAATTACAATGTTACTCTCTATATGCTGCAACCGCGTAATCTTCTAGTATTGAGAGCAGTTACAGACTGTGTTTTGCATCATATGCCGCGCCTGGCGATCAGCAAACCCAAATTTCGACAGATTGGCCCGTGATCAATCACAATACTGGCAGTGGATAAAAAGTGCGACATAAGGGCTTTTCGCGAGTTGCGAAGCACCTTAACCCTTTTCAATCTTTGAAAGAATTTTTGCTCACCGCCCGAAAACTCGGTTCAGATCGTAAGATTTAAGGGGGCAGAAATTTCCGCATGTGAAGGAATATGGTGTCTGCCATGAAATCCAATGCCCCCTGGAGTGTCAAGGGAATCGCCCGCGACACACGCGAAACCGCTAAAGAAGCCGCCCGCAAGGAAGGCATGACCGTTGGCGAATGGCTCAACCATATTGTCAGCGAAGTTGGGAAGGGTGAATTGCAGACCAGCGGCGACGTGGACGGCATGCAATTGCGAGACCTCGTCTCTGCAATCGAGCACCTGAACAATAAGATCGAACGCAAAGAAGACCAGACAGAATCAGGCATTAAAGATATCAGCCGCAATTTAGGCGGCATTGTTGAGCGCATTCAAAGGCTAGAGCGCCGCCCATCCGGGGATGGCAGCGTCGCCGATAGCGGCGATATTGCCGACCGACTCGCGCGCCTTGAAGACAAAACCAACGATACCCACCGGATTGATGCGCTCAGAGCCCTTGAACGCGCAGTCGGCCAAGTTGCAGCCCAGTTCGACCAGGCCCAGCGTGATTCGGCCTCCCGCATGGAAAGCAATGAAACCGCCATCCGTGAATTTTCCGAGCGTCTTACTGGTGTTCAGGCCCATGTGACGGGTCTAAGCAGCACCGCAACCACCGGCGAGGGCGATGATCCCCATTTTGCGGAAAGAACAGGCAAAAGATTGCGGGTTCTTGGCGACGAAATTAAACGCAATGGCGATCAGTTTCGCACCGTCGAAACGCAAATCAGTAAACTTGCGGACCAAATCGATTCTGCGGAGCGGCGATCTTCTGAAGAAGTTGGAAAAATTTCCGAAACCGTCAGCGCGCTGCAGCTCAAGCTAGCGCAAGGGTCTCAATCACAAGGCTCCGGCCCCTCAATTGATGAAGCGGCCCTGCGCCAGGAGATGACCAACGCAATTTCCAGTGCGCAAGAGCGTTCTGACGCGCGGTTAGAGAAACTGGAGCAATCCATTCTTGACCTCGGGGCGCTGGTCGCCGCTCAGGCCAATAATAGTCGCGCCCGTGAAGCCGCGGAACCAACAAATGTTGAATCAACAAGCGCTGAACAAGCGAACGTTGAGCCTGAAGAGGCACCCGTAAAGCGGACCAGCCATATGGCGGCGACCGTTGGCCTGATGGATGGTAATGGTCCAGAGGAAATTGTCGGTACCAACCAGATTATCGAAGATTTCGAACCGCAAATTGACCTAACCTCTTCGCAGGCAACAACGATTGAACTGCAAGAAAATCAGCCTGCGAGCGCACATCAGGCTGAGGCAGAGCCTGTCCTCGACCTTGATGATGAGGGTGCCTTTGACGCGCTATCCGTATTTGATGACACGCTTGAAGAAAACGAAACACCCGATCACGGCCAATCAGTGCACGTTGAAGAGAAAGTTGCGACCGGTCCGGCAACAGGATCGCTCTATGAAGACGATGAAGATGACGGTGTATCTGTAGAGGGCTCGTTTGAGAGCGCCTTTGATGATTTAGCTTTTGAAGACCCGGCCCAAACTCAGATCCAAACTGTGGGAGAAACTGAGACCGGTCCCGATTTGAGCCTTGATTCTCAGCCAGCCCCGTCTGAAAATGATGCGGCAATTGATTTGGGTGCAGAAGATCGCCAATCAGATGATGCTCGGCGCATCGCCGCTGAAATCAATCAATTACTAAACGATGTTCCAGAAACTTCAGCGCCAACACCTTCTCCGGCACCAGCAAGCCAGGCAACGACAACCCCGGCCCCGCAAGACCCGTTTGACGCTCCCCATGAAACCATCGCAGAACCACGCGCCGGCCTGAGCCGCCAGGCAATTGACGATGATTTCTCCTTTGATGGTCAAAATGAGGGTAGCTTTGAGCAAGCCCAGCCGAGCGCTGTTCCGCACAAAACCGTGCAACGCGCGCAATCAGCGCCGACCCAGCCGCACGCTGACGCCCCTTCAAGCGAGGCCTCTTCACAAGGTGTAGACGCCGTCTCCCCAGGAAAACTTCCGCGAAAAGCAGATGGCAAAATAGATATTGCGCGCTTGACGCCCAAGCAAAAAGCAATTTTAGCCGCCCGTGCACGCAAAAAGCGCGAAGCAGCGTTACTCGCCAAACAAGAGCTTGCTGCTAAAGCTCAACCCACTTTTGAGGTTGAGGAAGAGAGCCCGTCTTTTCTATCCCGCATGCGCGGCCTGATACCAACCGGTCGGGGGCGTAAAAATGATTCGGATGAGCCGGCTCATTTTGATGAAGAGGCACCTGCTCCAGCAGCGCGCCCTGACTCTCGCAAACGACAAAAAAAAAAGGCTGACCCAACAGCGCGGGTAACCCAGTTTGACGAACCGGCGAATGAGGGAAATCTGTTTTTCAAAAATAGACGCCCAACACTTCCCCTCCTAATTCTCCTTGGCTTACTGGTTGTGTGTTTGATGACATTTGTGCTCCGCCCGATTCTCTTTGGCGGCTCAGGCCCTGTTGAAACCCCGGCGCCTTCTCTTACTCAGCAATCCTCTGAACGCCTTGCGCCCGGTGCAGGCGTAACCCCTGCACCCCAGCCCGCCGTTCCTGCGCTGGAAACACCCGCAGCCCTTCAAGATACTGTACGTCCGCGTCAATTGTTCCTTGAGGCAATGGCGCTGATCAATGCAGGCGATCCAGAAAATACAACCATCGTTACTGATGCAGCCCTGCAGGACATTATCAAAGCCGCTTCCCTTGGCTATCCACCGGCGCAGTTTCAACTGGGCGAATTTTATAAAAACGGAACATGGACCGATCAAAGACCAGCGCAGGCGCGCACCTGGTTCCAGCGCTCAGCAACCGGCGGCAATGTCTACGCCATGCATCGCCTCGGCTATCTCTACGCTGAAGGAGAAGGCGGCAGCCCGGATATTGTGACCGCCATTGAATGGTTTGAGCGCGCAGCAAATCTCGGCTTTGTTGATTCCATGTATAATCTCGGCGCGATCTTTGATCCCGGTCCCGGCAATGCGCCGCAAGGATTACAAGATATCGCAAAGGGATATTATTGGTATGCCCTTGCAGCGCTCAATGGCGACAACCAAGCCGGTAACAAAGCTGGTGAAATGGGCGACCGTCTTAGCGCTGAACAAAAAGCCAGTGTTGACGAAGATATCTCCAATTGGCGCACGCTTCCCGTCGACCCAAGCGCCAATGAAGGTTTGTCAGAAGGCTAAGGCGATAGACTCATCGTCATCAAGGTTGGGCGCTGTCAAAGAAAGCTTGTGCCTGGGTGCTGATGAACTTTTTATTGCCCGCCTTCAATTTCATGACCAGATCCTGGACGGCCTCATCGCTCGCATCAAGAGCAATAAATTCTGAGGATGCCGAAGTCGTATAACTGAGATCACCTTCACTGAAATCATATTCGGCGGCAACCACCTCAATCACGCGCTTACTGGGCCTATTGATGCCAGACACAATCCGATCACTTACTGTATGAACCCGAATGGTTTTGGCAAATTCGTTCAAGGTCAAATCCCCGCTTTCATCGCTATCCATAAGCACCAATATTTCTGATCCACTATGAGTATTGGAAAGCTCCTCATGGGTGATGCGCCCATCGCCGTCTTGGTCATACTTCTTGAATGCCTTTTCATCGGCGATAGACGGCCCAGTTAAAGCCACGAGCCCGAAAATCAGGCTCGCAAGGGCCGTTGTTGCGGTCTTGGCTGGATTGCGTTTGACGATCATGGTCATCTCCTTGGTAATGTTTTTAATGCGTTTCCACCGCGACTGGGCAATATAGGCGTCAATGAACAGACGTATTGCTTCGCTGGAGGTGATCCCATTTTCGTCGCACGCCTTTATAAAGGCCTGCTTGCGGGCATGGGATAACCTAATCTCCAGACGTTCACTCTTTTTATCAGTCATAAACAGGAATACTCCCCAATCTTAACTTGCCAATCTTGAGTTAGCCGGCATGCAAAACTCACCATGAACAGCTGAATTTTAACATCAAAACCATGCCCGTCAGCCAGCACAATCGTGTCCGGACACGTCAAACAACACGGTAACAATAGAGTTTACGGGCTGGCCCTGGCAAACTGATGCCAACTGTGACCCTGCCTCCCCTTCCCCCCGGCGTGCACTCACCCTAAACCAGTAGCCATGCAGATTTATTTGCCAATCGCAGAAATGCCGGTCGACCCGTTCATGATCATCGCCATGGGCGGGGCTGTCGGGTTTTTGTCAGGCATGTTTGGCGTCGGCGGGGGCTTTTTAATGACCCCGCTTTTGATCTTTTATGGCATCCCCGCCCCCATCGCGGTTGGGACAGAGGCCAGCCAGATCGTTGCCTCCTCCGTTTCAGGGGTGAGTGCCCATCTCAAGCGCAAGACGGTGGACTTCCACATGGGCGGCTATCTGGTGCTTGGCGGGGGTATTGGCGCCCTTTTCGGGGTCGTTATTTTTCGATGGCTGCGCGAGCTGGGCCAAATCGATATGTTTATCTCGCTTGCCTATGTGACCTTTCTGGGTGCCATTGGCAGCTTGATGTTAATTGAAAGTATCAACACATTGCGGCGCCCGCCCGGTGTGCGCCCGCCCGGTCGGCGCAAACGATCAGCCCCGTGGATGGCAGCACTTCCCTTTGCAACACGGTTTCGCCGATCCGGACTTTATATCAGCCCCATCCCGCCAATATTTTTGGGCATGATTGGCGGCATCATGTCGGCGATCATGGGGGTTGGCGGCGGGTTCATCATGGTACCGGCCATGATTTATATTTTAAAAATGCCAACCAGTGTGGTGGTCGGGACCTCATTGTTCCAGATCATCTTTGTCACCGCGATCACCACCGTCTTACATGCAACAGCAAACCAGACCGTCGACATTATCCTGGCGCTCTTGCTGCTCATTGGCGGGGTTGTTGGTGCACAATTGGGGGCACGCGCCAGCGTAAGATTAAAAGCCGAGCAATTGCGCATGCTCCTTGCTCTGATTGTTTTGGCCGTATGTTTGAGATTGGGCATTGATCTCATCACCATGCCGCAAGTTCCCTTCATTGTTGAGGGCCTGTAAATGGGGTGCGCGACATGAAAATTTTATTGGCCATACTGCTTGCTCTCCTTCACGCCCCGCAAATAGGGGCTATGCAGAGCGACCCTGTTGCCCCGTCGCAAGGCTCGCCAGTTTCCGTTGCCTTGACGCAGGATATTATTGAAGTTGATGCCGGATTTTCCGGGGCCAGCGTAACCCTTTTCGGCGTCGTTAATGGCCAACCACCGCACGGCATTGAAAATATTGATATTGTCGCAACGGTTATTGGCCCCCCGCGGACGATTAATGTCCGCCCGATTGAACGCAAGGGCATTATTTATACACCAGGCTCGGCCAATATTGCGCGCAATGTCCCCGGTCTTTATTTTGTGCTCAGCTCGCGAGCTATAGACCTCGTTGCTGAACCTGCAAGCAATCTTGGCCAGTCACTCAATCCGAAAAATCTCAAATTGCAATTCATAACCGAAGACGAGCATGGCGCTGCACAAAACATTGCGCAAAACAATGAAGGCAGCGATGATGAAATTCGTCAGGCTGCAATTGAAGCGGGATATTCTGCCGGTTTATTTCGCACCTTTACCGGTACCATCAAGAACGGCGAAAATGGGTTATTCTCCATGCGCATTGATTTACCGGCAAGAACGCCAGTTGGCGACTATAAGGTGAGTGTTTTTGCCATCGAAAAAGGTACAGTAATCGGGCGCGACACCGCAGATCTTTCCGTCAACAAAGCAGGCATTGAACGCGCTATTTATCAAATGGCCTATTCGCATCCATTTGCCTACGGCATAATTTGTGTTCTTATCTCACTTTTTGCTGGTTGGGCGGTATCACTAGCCTTTCGCAAAAGCTGAACACTCCCTATATTAACCCTGCACATTGCACGATTGCGATAATCAGCCTTGTGCATGGCCCGCGCCAATCATGGCCCAAGGGCTTGAGGAGGATCAAATGAGTGCTCATCAACACCCCCAATCCGCTCAAGGACAATCTGAAACTGGCTTGCCGCAAGCCGCGGCCCTGCTGACCTATGCGGGATCACTGCCGGCTATCATTGCGGCTATTTTTCTATGGTTGCGTCCGGAAGATTTCGGCGCAGAGGCCAAAACATTTTTGCTACTATATGGCGGTGCGCTTTTAACGTTTTTTGGCGGTGTGCGATGGGGCATAGCGGTGATGCGGCCCGGTGGGCCAACCTATATGAACCTGCTTGGCGGGATCTGGCCGATGCTGGTCGCCATGCCGGTATTTTTTCTCGAAGATAATCGTATCCGGTTTTTGATCATCGTTTTGGCGCTGCCCGTGCTGTTATGGGATGATTTGCGCGAAACCCGGTCAGGCTCTGGCGCACCGCAATGGTATCTTGGTGTGCGTGCACCCTTGACCGTCATCATGGAAATCGCTTTCATTCTGGCAGCCTTAAAAACCTTGTTAGGGTAAACAGTAAGAGTGCGCCATGGATCCGTTTGATTTTCCTGACCCGCGCCGCGACAATCGAAAATCGCAGGCACGGCCATCCACCAAGCCCGCATTGCATTTGCTGGGATATTACGGATTAATTCCGTTCTTTCTCGGCGTCGCCGCTGTCTGGCTCTCGCCGATGATGGTAGAACCGGGACTTGCCCTGATTATGCAGCAAGGCACGCTTTTTTATGGCGGCATCATTGCTGCCTATATGGCCGGCATGGGCGCAGGCGGCATATTAAGCCGCGAGAACGAAAAATCAGGCTCAGCCAGCGGCGTTGCTGCCTATTTGCCGGGAATAATTGCCACTCTAATTGCCTGGTTCATGATCTTGCCCAATGGATATTTCTTCTTTTCCCTTAGCCCGGTTTGGCGGCTGATTGGCTTGATCGTGGTGTTTATCTGGCTGTTTGTTCGCGACCGGGCCAGTGTCGCGGCGGGGCATTGGCCAAAATGGTATGGAGATTTGCGACTGCGCCTCACCGCATGGGTGGTAATTTGCTTGAGCGCAATCGTTGCCCGGCTATTACTTTGGGGATACACCTAAGCTCATCATTTATTTGGAGCCCCAAACCTATGTCCGAACCGTCCGTCATTACATCCATTGATCAAACCGGCATTGCCCGCGTCACCCTAAATCGGCCTGCGGTGCGCAATGCATTCGATGAAGAAATGATCGGGAACATTTGTGACACGATTGGCCAACTCTCTAACAATGAAGAGGTGCGGGCAATTATCATCACCGGCAATGGCAAAGCGTTCTCCGGCGGCGCAGACCTTAATATGATGATCCGGGTCGCGGACTATTCGCAAAGTGAGAACCGCGATGATGCGCGCCGGCTCGCCCATATGTTGGAGTCGATTTACAACTCCCCCAAACCAACCATTGCGCTCGTAAATGGGGCCGCCATGGGCGGGGCGCTGGGCATTATTGCTGCCTGCGATATTGCCATTGCTTCAGAGGATGCCTTTTTTGCATTGACTGAGGTGCGTGTTGGATTGATCCCTGCGGTGATTTCCCCCTTTGTCATTGAGACAATCGGTGTGCGCCAGGCACGGCGTTTCTTTTTAACTGGCGAGCGCATTGACGCGGCCACGGCCCGTCAGATCGGACTGGTACACAAAGTGTGCATGAACATTCATCTGGAAGAGACCCTTGCCCAAACCCTAAACGATCTTTTATCGGGCGCGCCAGAAGCCATAAAAGACTCAAAAGATTTAATCCGCGCAGTTGCCTTCCGCCCCATTGGTAAAGAAACTTGCGAGGAAACCGCAAACCGGATCGCAGATCGCCGCGCCAGCAAAGAAGGTCGCGAAGGGATAACCGCATTTTTAGAAAAGCGTAAACCAAATTGGCAACGTGACTAACACCGCCATCAAGCTGGTAATGTATTCAGCATACAAAATACCCAATATCTAAAGTAGGCAGCATAATATGAGTGAACATGTCACGATCATTGAAGTGGGCCCGCGCGATGGTTTACAAAACGAAAAAGCGGTGATTGACCCCTCAACCAAAATTGATCTTGTCAATCGACTTTCTACAACCGGCCTTTCAACAGTAGAGGCCGGTGCATTCGTTTCCCCCAAATGGGTGCCGCAAATGGCCGCTTCAGATGAAGTGATGGCGAAGATCACAAGGCAGCCAGATATTTCCTACCCGGTTCTCGTTCCGAACATGAAGGGATATGAAGCCGCACGGGCTGCAAACGCTGATACAATCGCAATTTTTGCGGCGGCCTCAGAAAGCTTTAGTCAAAAAAATATAAACGCGTCTATTGCAGAAAGCCTTGAGCGATTTAAGCCTGTCCTTGATGCGGCGCGGCGCGATAAAATCCGTGTGCGTGGTTATATTTCCTGTGTCCTAGGATGCCCGTTTGAAGGTAAAATTTCCACAAACAGTGTGGTGCGCGTTGCCAACAGATTGCACGATATGGGGTGCTATGAAATTTCTCTTGGCGATACAATCGGGGTGGGAACCGCCGGAGAGACCGCCGCGTTAATCCGCGCGGTAAGCGGCGAAATTCCCATCACCGCCATTGCTGGCCATTTTCACGATACATATGGCCAATCTCTGGCTAATATCCATGCAAGCCTTGATCAGGGGGTGCGCACCTTTGACAGTGCGGTTGGCGGTCTTGGTGGGTGTCCTTATGCGCCCGGGGCGACGGGAAATGTCGCCACAGAAGATGTGATCTATATGCTGCACGGTTCTGGCTTTAAAACCGGCATTGATCTGGATGCGATGATAGACACTGCGGTTTGGGTGTGTGATGCGCTGGGTAAAGTTCCCGCCTCCAAAGTCACACAGGCCTATCTTGCCAAAATAAAAAAGTAAGTGAGCCGGTTTGCCCTTCCACTATCAAAAAGGGCAATTAATAAAGTGCCAGTCGGCCTGTAAGCCGGGTTCTGTCCAGTTGCGAATTACTCCGCATCTTGAGCGATTATTCATCTAGGCATTATCTTGCGACAATGCTCATGCAACCTACCCGGATCACTCAAGCTACAAAGTGCCTGCTTTGTCTTGCGACAAAGGCATGATCCCTATTCGGTTTTGCTCCCGGCGGGGCTTGCCATGCCCGGCCCATTGCTGGCCCGGCGGTGCGCTCTTACCGCACCCTTTCACCCTTACCGATGAAACCATCGGCGGTTTACTTTCTGCGGCGCTTTCCCTCGGATCACTCCGGCCGGGCGTTACCCGGCACCGTCTTCGTATGGAGCCCGGACTTTCCTCACCCAAAAAAGGTGCAATCGCCCAGCCGACTGACATGAGTGATATGCGAGAGTTAATCGTCTTTGACAAGAGGCCCATTCAACGCCACCAGCCCACGGCACTAGCAAGCCTAATTGCGCATATGCCGTTTGGCCCATTCAATCGCAGCCTTTGTCATGGGGCTTAACCCCTGGCCTAAAGCGCTTGGGCAAAACCGTCGTTGGAACGCCAAAACGGCCGCGCTGTGATTTCCCTCGGGCACATCATACCCAATATCGCGCAAGGAGCTGAGCGCTTCTTCATAGCTGAGCGCACCATCTCCATTGGCATCAAAGCCGCCCTGAAAAGTGCCAACTGCCAAGCCGTCCACCGCCAGACGGTCCCATGGGAATTTCTCGCCCGGATCTTCTTTGCGCCCCGGCGCAACATCAGAATGACCCACAATATCGCGCGGCTTTAAGGTATGGGTCTTCATCAGGGAAGAAACTAACGCGCTCAGCGCGTCAATCTGTGGCTCGGGAAAGGCGATATATCCCCATTCATGTCCCGGATGAGCCAATTCAATCCCGATTGAGCGCGCATTGGTCTCGCGCTCACCATGCCACGATGAAACCCCGGCATGCCAAGCGCGATTTTCATCAGCGACAAGACGGTGCACCGTACCATCTTCCATGATCAAATAATGGGCACTGACTTTCGCCCGTTCATCACACAAGCGCTCAAGCGCCAGATCAGCAGATTTCATACCCGTATAGTGCACGACAATCAGGTCAATTTTCTGACCTGCCGGACGCGCATCAAAATTTGGGGACGGCGATTCAATGATTTTCATAAGCTTCTTTTAAGCGGAGCGCGTAAGCGAAACAAGCAAGAAGAAAAGGCCAACATCGGCTCATTCTTTCGCGTGGGTACGAACCAATACAGTGCCCACCCCGGCCAAGATCATCAAGCCGCCAATAATCAAAGGAAGCGTTAAAGGTTCTCGCAGCAGCAAAGTTGCAAACATCACCGCCAGTAAGGTGGTCAGCAATCCGCTCGGCGCCAACAAAGAAAGCGGTAGGCGCTGCAACAACCAGTAAAATATGGAGTGCCCGACAATGGACGCCAAAAAGGCAGAATATAAAATGGCCCCAAGCAATGGTGCACGCGGCGCATTGCGCAATTGCTCCCATTGGTTGGTTTCGAAAACTCCCGTCAATATCCACAATATAAGGGTGCCGATCAGGGCAAACCAAGCCAGCAATTGAAACGGCGATATGGAAGAAACCTTTTTGACAAAAACCGCCCCGACCGCCTCACTAAGCGCGGCAAACATGATCAGGCCAATGCCCAATAAAATCCGGTCTGATGATGGTGCACCAACCGACTCGCCATGGCCCGCCAGCGCGATCACGCCAACTCCGCAAAATGCAAGGGCAATACCGCCAACCCGCCACACCCCTACCCGTTCGCCAAGGAACATCACCGACAATAAGGTGGCAAAGGGAACATAAAGCTCGATTGCAAGTGCAGCCACATTTGCCGGCGCATAAACGAGTCCGGAAAACATAAATGCATAATTAAGCGCCCCCAGACAGATCCCCCCAATCAGAACCGCTTTCATCTGCCCAGCATGCCACCGTAAAAAAGGCGACATGACGAGCGCGACAAGGGTCATGCGAACTGCCGCATAAAATATTGGCGGCACTTGCGCGACCCCCAGCTTGATAATGACGAAATGCAGCCCCCACACGGTGCACATAATCATCAAAATACCAAAATGCCGGATCGCCATTGCCGCACTTACCTATTTTATTGCCCGCCGAAGAAACTATCTAAGGGCCTGAATTTATTGTTGTTTCACCAAGACAAGCAGGAATCGCCATTCACGCCGTAGAATGCTAGACTTCTGGTGCTAGACTTTTGCGGGGAGCGCAACCATGAAATTATTCTTACGACTACTCTATCCAATCGTGTGTGTGGGTATTGGCTGGATTATTGGCTCAAAACATCAAGCACCGCCGATCGTTCTGGAGAAGACAGACCAATTATTATTGGCAACAGAAGGTGCCATAAAAGAGGCATTGAGTGAGCGCGAGAGCGTCATTGCGACGCTTAAAAAAACTGCGACTACTCTCGCCCCTTCCCCGGGCAATAAGCAAGACACTCGCAAAACCAAACCTGGTGACAGCACCGCCGACATCCCTGAAGATGGTGAGGATGACATCATCGTCTTAGCTGCAGCGCCAAGCGGTGTTGCCCCCGCACCGGTCGCAAATGATGAGATTATTTTAGGTGAAAATGGTGTCGCGCCATTTTTGAAATTGTGCAAACTGTCCAAGATTTCGAATGCATTGCCGGTCAATTCCCGCGGAGAGGTCAAAAATTATAAGCCCTTTGTTGATGTGAACGGCGTCACAATGGCGATGATGCCGGTTCGCACGGCCTGCGTTTCTTCAGGGTTTGGTCCGAGAAACGGAAAACTTCACAAAGGCATTGATTATTTCAGCAAAGAGGGCGGAATGATTTTTGCCGCCGGGGACGGTCAGATTGTCGAGGCCGAATATAGAAATGATTATGGGTACACTGTGCTAATCAATCACGGTAATGACTATTTTACCCGATATGCACATCTGGCCGGTTTCTCAAAAGGTGTTGTGGTGGGCGCTGCCGTACCGCGCGGCTTTGGCCTTGGCGAGATGGGGCGCTCATCGGGATACAATATTCCCATTCACTTACATTTTGAATTGCTAAAAGGCGATTACAACAATCCCAAAAAATCTTTTGGGCTCAAGCCAGTTAGTATTTACTCATTCAAATAAAACGCCGCCGATCATGTGATCCGCGGCGCCTAGTATTACCATTTAAAAGTGGATTATGAAGCTGAGCAGCTCGCAATCGCCGATTGCGCTGCCTCTGATAGATTAGGAACATCATCCGGGCTCGTCACTGATAGAAACTCGGCAACCAAATCATCGTCTGACGCAACCGCATCGGCAAGACATTGGCAGTCAGAATTTCCGCCATATTCAGCCTGGAATGCTTCGCAGCCTGCTAACAATTCATCATTAGCGGATGCCGCTCCAGCAAAAAGAGCAACTGCGCAAATGCCGCCAAGGATTGAAATTTTCTTCATGATTAGTTTCCTCATAAGAGAGTTTGAATTTGATTTTTTTTTGGAAACGCAACAATCTCCGGTGAGAAATATAGACCAAAAGTGGCGAAAAAGCGTCCACTCAGCACAGCCTGTTGATAACTTTTTAGCAAGGCATGCTGCGTGGCCAAATCAATATTAACGGCGTTCCTCGACAACCTTATCATAGGCAAGATTGATGGCGGCCATTCGGCTCTCAGCAATTTTGATCAGATCTATTGGCACGCCGCGCGCGACCATGGCATCGGGATGATTTTCTTTAACAAGTTGACGGAAGGCTTTTTTAAGCTCGGGATCGCTCGCATCGGGATCGATTCCCAAAACCAGATAAGGGTCATCTGCGCCGACGCCAAAATGCAAGGCCTTTAACCGCCGGTAAGCAGCTGGTTTCATGTCAAAGATTTTTGCCGCTTCGTCCAAAAAGGCTTCTTCATTGGGATGCACAATGCCGTCTGCCATCGCCACATAGAACAAACAATCGAGCACATCCTCAAGCACCGGACATTGCCCTTCATAAATGCTGGCAACTTTTTTCAGATAAAACTCAAATCCGGCAACGTCCTGCTGCGCCAATCCAAAGAGCGCGCGAACCTTTTCTTCTTGCTCGGCGGGATAGCTGAAAAAATCACGAAAAGCCGCGATTTCATCATCGGTTACAACACCGTCAGCTTTGGCCATCTTTGCAGAAAGCGCGATCAGGGCAATCGAGAAAGACGTCTCATCACGGCGCGCGCGGCGCTGCGCCATCATTTCCAAAAAAGCCCCAAGGGTGCGGCGGCGCGCTTCTTCAATACTATCTTGAATGCGACGCCAGAATGTTGGTCGGGCCAACGTTGTTACGTCAGTGCCCCGCACAGGAACGTTGGCGCGACCATCTTGGCCACGATCATCTTGCGCGCCCTGTGTTTGACCCTGATCCATATTAGCTATCTACCCTAACCGGCAAAACCAAGCCACCCCGCGAGCCCGCACCATGCGGTGACTTGCCGGGATTTCACGACCACTTGCGCACAATATGCGGATTTCTACCGATCATTCATAGTTGAGAATCGGGCGTAACCATTTTTCAGCTTCTGACAGGCTGAACCCCTTACGTTTGGCGTAATCGGCAACCTGATCGCGGTCAATTTTACCAACCCCAAAATATAGCGAGTCAGGGTGAGAAAAATACAATCCGCTGACAGAGGCAGGCGGCGTCATGGCGAAGCTTTCGGTCAATGCCATGTCTGCATTGGCGGGTGCCTCTAACAGGCGGAACAATGTCTCTTTTTCGGAATGGTCAGGCTGGGCGGGATAGCCAGGGGCCGGTCGAATACCTTGATATTTCTCTTCGATCATCGCATTGACGCTCACATCGTCTGTGCCCTCATAACCCCAAAATTCCTGGCGTACGCGCGCATGCATGTGCTCCGCGAATGCTTCGGCCAATCGATCCGCCAGCGCTTTTGCCATAATCGAGCTATAATTATCATCGCGCTTATCATAACTGTCAGCGAGCGCCTCCTCGCCAATTCCGGCAGTTACGGCAAACGCCCCAATATAGTCACTCAACCCGGCCTCAGCAGGCGCAACAAAATCCGCAATGCAGAAATTCGCCGCATCATCGCGCTTGGACATTTGCTGACGCAATCCATGCAATTTCGCGATTGGCGTTTTACGGTCTTCGCCATCATAAACCACAATATCATCACCAACACGGTTTGCCGGCCAAAACCCAATCACGCCGTGTGCGGTCAATAATTTCTCATCTAAAATCCGCTTCAACATTTCCTGCGCATCATCGAACAAAGAGCGCGCAGCTTCGCCAACAACGTCATCGGATAAAATCGCAGGATATTTTCCGTGCAAATCCCAGGAAGCAAAAAACGGCGTCCAGTCAATATATTTTGCCAGCGTATCAAGATCGTAATCGCGAAATGATTTTACACCGGTAAAACTGGGAACCGGCGGGGTATATGTTTTCCAATCGGTTTTCGGTGCGTTTTTGCGCGCCTCAGATAAGGAAATGCGCGGGTTGCGTCCCTTACCCGCCTCGAAGCGTTCTTTAATATCGCTATATTGATCGCGAATGCCCGACAGATAGTCCGTCTTTTGCGTATCTGACATTAAAGATGAGGAAACACCAACAGCGCGGCTAGCGTCGGTAACGTAAACAACGCCGTGATCATAATTCGGCGCAATCTTAACCGCCGTGTGGGCAATCGATGTTGTTGCCCCGCCGATTAAAAGCGGCACTTCAAAATTCAATCGCTTCATCTCAGCGGCCACATGGCGCATCTCATCGAGACTTGGCGTAATCAATCCAGACAGTCCGATTATATCGACATTATGTTTTTTGGCTTCCGCAAGGATGGTTGCCGCTGGCACCATGACCCCTAAGTCAATGACTTTATAATTGTTACACTGAAGAACAACGCCGACAATATTTTTACCAATATCATGCACATCACCCTTCACCGTTGCCAGCAAAATAGTTGCATTGGGCTTGCCTTGCTCCAGGCCCTGCTCTTCTTTTTCCTTCTCCATGAACGGCGTTAGATAGGCAACAGCCTGCTTCATGACACGAGCAGATTTTACAACCTGCGGTAAAAACATCTTCCCGGCACCAAACAGATCGCCGACAACATTCATGCCATCCATTAACGGGCCCTCAATGACATAAAGTGGGCGGCCAAGCTTTTCGCGTGCCTCTTCGGTATCTTCAACGATATAAGTCGTGATCCCTTTGACGAGCGCATGCGAAAGACGTTTTTCAACATTCTCTTCGCGCCAGCTTAAATCTTCTTTTCGTTGTTGGCCCGCCTCGCCGCGATATTGCTCAGCAACCTCCAGCAACCGTTCGGTTGCATCAGAGCGTCTGTTTAAGATGACGTCTTCAACGGGTTCGCGCAGAGAGGGTTCAATCTCATCATAAATGGCAAGCTGGCCTGCATTCACAATGCCCATATCCATACCCGCTTTAATCGCATGGTATAAAAACACAGAATGCATTGCCTCTCGCACAGGCTCATTGCCGCGAAAAGAAAAGGAAATATTTGAAACGCCGCCCGAGACATGGGCGTGAGGCAGATTGGCTTTTATTTTTTCTGTCGCCTCAATGAAATCAACGGCGTAATTATCATGCTCTTCAATGCCGGTTGCAACGGCGAAAATATTCGGATCAAAAATTATGTCTTCGGGATTAAATCCAATTTTCTGCGTTAGTAAATTGTATGAACGTTCACATATTTCATACTTACGCGCTGCGGTATCTGCCTGACCCACCTCATCAAATGCCATCACGACGGTGGCCGCGCCGTAGCGTTTAATTTTACGCGCCTGTTCCAAAAACAGCTCTTCGCCCTCTTTTAAAGAAATCGAATTTACAACCGCCTTACCCTGAACGTTGCGCAACCCCTCCTCAATAACTTCCCATTTAGAGCTATCAATCATAATTGGGACACGGCTAATGTCCGGCTCGCTTGCGATCAGGCGCAAAAATGTACGCATGGCATCAACGCCGTCGAGCATGCCTTCATCCATATTGATGTCAATAATTTGCGCACCATTTTCCACTTGCTGGCGCGCAACGCTCAACGCTTCGTCATAATTATCATTTTTAATCAGCTTACGAAACTTAGCCGAACCGGTAACATTGGTACGCTCACCAATATTGACAAAAACAGGTATGCTCACGCAGCATTCTCCAAAGTCGGCTTTTTGCACACGCCCAGCATATGACAAAGCGCTGTTACTAATTCAGCGCGGTTTAATGTATAAAAATGGAAATGTGAAACCCCTTGCTCTGCCAATCCAAGGCATTGCTCTGCGGCCACCGTCGCAGCAACCAATTGGCGCATTGTTGGATCATCATCGAGATTTTCAAACAATTTCTGCATGCGTTCAGGAACGCTAGTTCCGCAGCTGGACGCCATTCGCATGAGGCTTGAAAAATTATTCACAGGCATAATCCCCGGCACAATCGGAATTGTAATTCCGGCGGCGCGAACCCGCTCAAGATAGCGATAATAGACATCATTGTCATAAAAAAACTGGGTAATTGCGCGGCTTGCGCCTGCATCTATTTTTGCTTTGAGAAGATCAAGATCAGCCTCATAGCTGGGCGATTCAGGATGTTTTTCCGGATAACAGCCGACACTTATTTCAAAAGGCGCAATGGCGCGCGCACCCTTTGCAAGGTCGGCAGCATTTACATAGCCATCAGGGTGCGGCTTATAGGCCTCGCCCACACCCTCCGGGGGATCGCCGCGTAGGGCAACAAGGTGGCGCACGCCCGCGTCCCAATAATCGTGCAACACAGCATTTACCTCTTCGCGGGACGCAGCAACACAGGTCAAATGCGCCGCCGTGGACAAGGATGTTTCGTTAACAATCCGCGAAACGGTTTCGTGGGTTCGCTCGCGCGTTGATCCGCCTGCGCCATATGTAACAGAAACAAAATCTGGCCCGTAAGGACACAGTTGCTGGATTGAGGCCCACAAACGCTCCTGCATTTTTTCTGTTTTAGGCGGAAAAAATTCAAACGAAATATGATATTCTGGCACGGGAGGCCTCCTTCACCAAAGAGCTAGTCAGCTTGATGTTTCAGGTTGAAAATAAGTTGATGAAACGGATTGCTTAACGTCAGCCAAAGAGCACATCCAGATTTTGACAGTCAGTTGGCCGCGTGCATGTTGATCTACTGTTGATAAGCTTTGTGTGCCAACAAAATTAAGTCCAGCACGTCGACACCAGTCGCGCACCTCATTGTCGCTAAAACCCAAACGACGATGGGCATGATCATCGCGTAAGAATTCAAGACCGTGCGGGGCAAAATCGGAAATAATCAATCGGCCGCGCGGCTTTAATAAGCGCGCCGCCTCCATGACGGCATTTCCGGGTTCTGTCAAAAAATGCAAAACCTGATGAATGCAAACAAGATCCGCCGTTCCCGGTTCAGCGGGAAGCGCGAAAAGATCGCCATGGCGAACTTGCGCATGGGAAATTTTCGCCGTCTCTAACTTGCTGCGCGCAACCGATAACATTTCACGCGAAGAATCATATCCAATGCCGCGGGCATAATGGTTGGCAAAAACTTCGAGCATGCGACCGGTGCCAGTGCCCAGATCAATAAACAGATCAATCGCATTTTCTGCGTTCTCATCTAATCCATACCCATCGCCGGGCATGTCAGGGTCATTTCTATTGAGCCCAACCATGTCCAACATCGCCTGTTCAATATCGGCATCGGGCAGATGTAACCGGCGAACCTGGTCCCATTGTTCCGCATTTTGATCGAAATAATCTGCCGCAACAGCCGCGCGCGCCTGGCGAGATTGGGAAAACCGCTCCCGGTCTCTGGAAAGCACACGGTCGTTTGAGACCGCAAGCGATTTTAGCGTAGACAACATGGTCGCGATTGCCGGGCTATCTTCCGGGGCATCATCGAGCGGCGTCACCATGCGATAAAACATCCAGGCACCCTCCCTGAAACGCTCCACCAGGCCTGCATCGGCGAGGATCTTTAGGTGACGACTGACTCGCGGCTGACTTTGACCCAGAATTTGGGTCAATTCCGTTACCGTCAGCTCACCGCGCGACAACAAAACCGCAATTCGTAGGCGCGTCTCTTCACCGACCGCACGGAATATATTCAATGTCGTATCGAGCATTGCGCCCTATTAGCCCCTAAAGCTTAAAATTCGTGGTAGTCGCCATAGGCGATACCAGTCAAAACCAGTGCATATAAACATATCTTTATATGTTTTGAAAAGGTGTTAATCACAAAAGACGATGAATCGCAAATTGTGACCGTTTTGCCCAAAATCCCTATAGCTACTGGCTGGCTAACATTGTAACCATAGACAAATGCGCGACATCTCCTGTGAGAATGCGCAGTATAAGTCTTAACAAGACCGCATATGTTATCGGTAGATATGGGGATTTTCCGTGAAGTACTGCCATCATACTCTTTTCGTCGCCGCAGCGTTTTGGCTGACTGCCCCGTTCACGAGCGCCGCATTGGCATGGCCAATAGAGGCCGTTTCGCAAGCGGAACTAGCTAATATTTCAAACGACTACACCCCAGACAGCGAAGTTTCGGGCGCAATGACGCCGGTTAGTGCGGTGATGACCAATTCGGTCTTTGGCATGCAGGTTTCTGATAATCCTCGCCCGTCCCCCAGCCATAACACGGTTGCCCCGGATAATTGGGAAGGCTTCAACCGATTCAACTTCAAGCTCAATAACGGGGTTGATAAGGCGGTATTTGTCCCTATTGCCAAGGGGTATCGCGCGATCACTACCAAACATATGCGCCAGGGAATGCGGAATTTCCTGTCCAATCTGGCAACGCCAACCACCCTGATTAATGACGTCCTGCAAGGCAGACTTGGCCGCGCGGCCCAAACCGGCGGCCGGTTCATGGTCAATTCTACCCTGGGAATAGGGGGCATTGGCGATCCAGCAACAAGGCTCGGCATCCCCGGCCACACCGAAGATTTTGGTCAAACCCTTGCGGTTTGGGGCATTCCTTCTGGGCCCTATGTAGTATTGCCGTTCTTTGGCCCGAGCACGGTCAGGGACAGCTTTGGTCTCGCCGTTGATCGCACCCTCTTCAGCCCACTAAATTATTTTAGTACAGGCGCTGTGCAAAAAGCGCGTCTGTCGCGCGCCGGTGCAACCTTAGTGTCTGCACGCGAACCCCTAATTGAGCCGCTTCAGGAAATTGAAGAAAATTCTCTCGATTACTACTCTTCTTTCCGCAGTTTTTACTTACAGGCGCGCCGCCGGGAAATTCTCAATGGGCAAAATACGCTCGATGATTTGCCAGATATTGGCGATGATTTTGGCGATTTTGACGAGTTCGACGACTTTGATGAATTCGACGATTTGGACGAGCCGCTCTCTGACGTACCCGTCATTGATGAGCCGGCCCCCGATGTCCCAGCCCTTGATGCCCCAGTTGATGAAAACGCAACGCCTGTCGAGACGCCATAACGGGTAATGGACTTCACAAAAGGATTAGCCCGGTTTTAACCGCCTTGGTTCGGTCATCTTTTCAGGCCATTATAGGATTAGCAATCGTCACCAACTATCGCGCTTAACGGGGATTCACCAAACCCTCAAAAGGCGGCCCACCAGGTGAGATGTGACAAAAGGGAAATGAATATGTCGCGTACAAATCGACGCAAATTCCTCATAGCCAGCAGTTCGCTTGGCCTCAGCGCCAGCCTTTCTACTGGGCTTGTGTTCAATGCAAGCGCCCAAAGCGGCGGGTCGCAAGAGGCAGAACAATTCATGGCGGGTGTTCTAGATGATGCCAACACCATCATGGCATTGGGCACGCTTCAAGAGCGCCTCAACGGCATTCAAGCCCTTGTTGATGAATTTGGTGACCTGCGGCGCACCGGCCGGTTTACACTTGGCCAATATGCCCGCCAGATTAGCGACGAGCAGGCAAAAGAATTTTATCCGCTATTCACACGATATGCCACGGCGATTTACCAACAAATTCTCAGTGAATTTTCTGGCAATCAACTTTCCGTAACAGGATCAATTCAGCGCAATGAACGCGATTTTATCGTTAACTCCCGCATCATCAATGCAAAACCGGGCAGCGGCATTTCAGGCACTATCATTCAATGGCGCTTGTTACGCGGCAGCAAAGGCTTCAAAATTGTTGACGCGGGTGCCGATAATATCTGGCTGGCGATCGAGCAACGAAGTCAGTTCACGTCGATCATTGCAAATAATGGTGGCGGCACCAGAGGCATTGATGTGCTGATCAATCAGCTAAAAGCGCGCCTCGACGGCTAACCCCAACAGATCCGCAATGGTGTGACGACATCTTCGTCACGCCGGTTTTCAGCAGCTATTGCATCTCCCGCTTGGTTTTCAACTGGACTTTTCCGCACGCACGCCCCTATT
The DNA here is from genome assembly GCA_964421675.1 of uncultured Caulobacterales bacterium. Lineage (GTDB taxonomy): Bacteria > Pseudomonadota > Alphaproteobacteria > Caulobacterales > Parvularculaceae > CALLPQ01. The sequence continues at coordinate 56,582 of CAYQXV010000005.1, read as the reverse complement.
CTGTGCGCTCGATATCTCAGCTCATAGACTGAGCAACGACAAGGGGCTTTATCCGTGGAAGAATCTGCAAGTCTGGCATTATTCGTACAAGACATCCCAACGGAAGGCGTCGAACCCGAAGCCCAACCGTTTATCCAAACCCTTCTGGAATTTTTAAACGGCCTCGTTTGGGGCGCAGATAGCCACGTCTGGGTTTCAGGCCCCTTTGAATTTCTCCTGAAATTTACCCCCATCCTCTTACTCCTATTGGGAACCGGCCTGTTCTTGATGATCCGCCTTGGCGGTATGCCATTGCTGCGCATCCCATACGCATTCGGCCAGTTGTTTAAAAAGCGCGACGCGTCAAAAGGGGCCGGTGATGTCTCGCCATTTGGCGCCTTGATGACCGCCCTGTCATCGACAATTGGCACGGGTAATATTGCCGGTGTTGCAGCGGCAATCGCAATTGGCGGGCCCGGTGCTGTGTTCTGGATGTGGGTGACGGCCTTTGTCGGCACCGCGTCAAAATATGCTGAGGGCGTTCTCGCGGTAAACTTCCGCGAAACCGATAAAGATGGCCGCCATGTTGGCGGCCCGATGTATTATATCAAAAATGGCATGGGCAAAAAATGGATGTGGTTGGCCATGACCTTTGCGGTCTTCGCTGTCTTGGCATCCTGGGGCACGGGCGCCTCAATTCAGGCAAATGCGATCGCAGATGCCATGAACAGCAATTATGGTATCGCGCCATATGTTAGCGGCATCATATTGGCTCTTGGCGCGGCTGCCGTGATCTTGGGCGGCATTAAACGTATTGCGACAGTGGCCTCGAAACTTGTTCCTGCCATGGCGCTGTCTTACCTCGCTGCGGGCATTATTGTTGTGCTGATGAATATAGATGCCGTCCCGGCAGCCTTTGGAAGCATCTTTACCAATGCCTTCGGATATGACGCTGCGAAAGGCGGCATTGTCGGGGGGCTTCTTCTCTTATCAATGCAAAAGGGTGTCGCACGCGGCATCTTTTCTAACGAGGCCGGACAGGGCTCAGCGCCGATTGCCCACGCAGCAGCAAAAAATGATGACCCTGTAAATCAGGGCATCGTTGCGATGCTGGGGACCTTCATCGACACAATCATTGTCTGCTCGATCACCGCGCTTGTTATTTTGACCGCCGGGATTATTGCCCCGGAATGCGAACCGTTCGTACGCGAATCTCTGGTCAGTCTACCAGCGGGTTGTGAGACCAGTGCACCCCTTACCATTCAGGCGTTTGGCGAAACATTGAGCTGGGACGTTTTTGGCAAGCCGCTCGGCACGCATATTGTTGCCATCAGCCTCGTCGTGTTCGGGTTCACGACCATCCTTGGCTGGAGTTATTATGGCGAACGCAGCTGCGCATTTATTTTTGGTGAGAAATCAATTTTTCCATTCCGCATTAGCTGGATTATCGTTGTGTTCCTTGGCGCTCTTGTTTTGATGGCAGAAGAAACCGGTGCAATCAGTGATGTGGTTAGCTTGGCCTGGCTACTCGCCGATACGCTAACGGGATTGATGGCAGCACCAAACCTAATTGCACTACTGATTTTATCACCGCTCGTGGCAAAAATGACTCGGGAGTATTTTGCCAAAAACCGGTAATCCAAAAACCGGCAAAATTGACGAGCGTAAACGCTGCGTGCGGGCATGGAATTGAAAGAGTTCCAAGCGCGCTCGCGGCCTTAAAAAAGGGAAGTTCAATATGATACGTTTTTATCAAGTTAAAACCTTGGAGTACCCTCACAAAAAACGTGCAGGTGTAAAGAAATTGCCTTTGGCAGCTTTTGCGCTAGGCGCCCTTATTCTTGGGGCATGCTCAACCGCTAGCGACGTCGCACAGGTATTCAACAGATCAGCAACCAACGACGCTGCAGACACAGTTGAAACCGCAGCAGCCACCGACACTATTGCGGGCGACCGCCCGGCCATGTGGGAAGTGGTTGATGAGGACTCCAACATCACCTTGTTTGGCACCTTTCATCTCCTGCCCGACGACGCCGAGTGGAGCTCAGACGTGCTTGTGCAAACCATGGCAGCAAGCCCCACAACCTGGTTGGAGGCGGATGCTACGAGCCCGCAAGCCACCCAAGCGTTACAAGCCGCCGTTCAGGAGCTGGCACCCAATCCGCCGGGCGTCACCCTCTCCTCATTGTTAGGCCCGGAACGGGCAGCAAGGCTTGCTCAAACCGCCACCTCGCTTGGCATTCCCATGGCCCAGCTAGAGCCGCTCCGGCCCTGGTTTGTCTCCTTGCAACTCACCGTCGTCGGCTATCAGCAAGCCGGGCTAAACCCGCAATCCGGCGCGGACCTCGCTTTGCTGGAGATTGCCAAGACACAGGGCGACGAAATTGGGTATCTGGAAGACGGCGTTGATCAACTCAGACGCATTGCCAGCCTTGATGATACGGGCGATTTCACCGGTTTTGACGAGGGTCTTGAGCAAATTGAAAATATCCGCGAACTGTCAGACCGCTGGTTCAGCGCCTGGATTAACGGGGATGTTCAAACCCTTGAAGACGAAGTTGTCACAAGCGTGCGCTCATCGTCTGAATATGCCTTTCAGGTCATCTTTGCTGAGCGCAATGCCAACTGGTTCGCGCAGGTTGAACAGATGATGGCTGGTGAAGGCAATCACTTTATCGCGGTTGGGGTCGGTCATTTGATTGGCGAAGACAGCCTTGTCGATATGCTTGAAGACAAAGGCTATACGGTCCGCCGTATCCAATAAGGCCTGAAAATACCGCTTTTCATGCCCCCTTTTAATCAACGACCGGCTGGAACGCCGGTCGTTTTTTAATACCGCCTCGCCCAATTGCTAGCATACGATAATAAATCCGCGAACAAGGCCGACAGCACCTTCCTAGTAAGCTCTATGTGCGCTAAACGGGGCGCAATCTGATTTCAACCAACTTGAAGGAGTTCCCTTATGGCCCGTAAAAAAATCGCCCTGATTGGCGCCGGTATGATTGGCGGCACGCTCGCCCATATTGCTGCCCAAAAAGAACTCGGAGACGTGGTCCTGTTTGATATTGCAGAGGGGCTTCCAGAGGGAAAATCTCTCGATATTGCTGAAAGCGCCCCCGTCGATGGCTATGACAGCCGCCTGAAAGGCACACAAGACTATGCCGATATTGCAGGCGCTGACGTTTGCATCGTTACCGCTGGTGTTGCCCGTAAGCCCGGCATGAGCCGCGATGATCTGGTAAGCATCAATCTCAAAGTGATGAAGGCGGTTGGCGAAGGCATTGCAAAACACGCTCCCAACGCGCTCGTGATCTGCATTACCAATCCGCTCGACGCGATGGTTTGGGCCCTGCAAAAATTCTCAGGACTTCCGCACAACCGCGTCCTCGGCATGGCCGGTATTTTGGACAGTGCAAGATTTCGCCACTTCCTTGCCGATGAATTTAATGTATCGGTGGAAAGCGTAACAGCATTCGTGCTCGGCGGACATGGGGACACAATGGTTCCGCTCACTCGCTATTCTACCGTTGCCGGTATTCCGCTTCCTGATCTCATTGAGATGGGATGGACAACACAAGAGCGTATTGATGCAATTGTTGATCGCACCCGCAAAGGCGGCGGCGAAATTGTTGCTCTGCTGAAAACCGGATCGGCTTATTACGCCCCAGCGGCATCGGCGATCCAAATGGCTGAGAGCTATCTGAAAGACAAAAAGATTGTCGTTCCTTGTGCAGCCTATCTTAAAGGCGAATATGGCGTCAAAGATCGCTATGTAGGCGTGCCGATTGTTCTTGGCTCGGAAGGCTGCGAGCGCATTGTCGAGGTTAAATTTTCCAGCGAAGAAAAGAAAATGTTCGACCACTCTGTTGATGCGGTCGAAGATCTCGTTGAAGCATGCATCAAGCTTGAGCCAGCGCTTGGCTAACGCAGTCCTGGCTATCGTCGGAAACGACGGTAGCCATCCGGCCGCTCGGTTGGAAAACGGCGTCTTTGATTGCGCTTGTACCCACTATAAAAGCCTTGCACATAACTCCGGCTATTTTTGCTACGCGGGTAGCCGGAATAAAATCCCTGCACAAATGGGATCCGCTTTCCATAGCCAGAATAGTGACCGACAACGCGCACTTTAGCGGGCGTAAAACGCGGCTCTTTAACCACCACACGCTCAACAATCGTCTTGGTCACGACCTTTTGGGGCGCGCCCTCAAGAGCGGGAATAACAACTGGCTTTGGCACAGCGCGTGCTCTCCAAACTGTCACACCATTTTCTTTGGCTGATTTAAAGCCATTCAGGACCGGCAATTTGCCATCCGCCGCAATTGCGCTCGCCGGCACCAAACACGCGCCCACTGCCAGACTGGCCGCAAGCATACCGCGTACACCATTTCCAATACCCATTTTCATCACCACCATCATCTGAGGCTCTCAGGACTCCCAATGCCCATGCGCCTATAATCTTGTTAATAAGTGTGGCGTATCTTCATGCTGGATGGCAAGGTCGTTAAAAGTTGTAACAACCCGCGGACCTTCGCGCATCGATTGATTTTCCCTGCAAATAATCGTGTAACGGGATTTATGAAGCGACGTTTCGCGTTAAGACGTCATAGACAACAAATTTGTGAACCCTTGTGATGAAGATATTATACTCTCACCGCACCAAATCTGCCGATGGACAATATGTCCATATCCGTGCACTGACGGATGCCCTGATTAATCGCGGGCACGATCTGCGCATTGTCGGCCCAGAAGGTGAACAGGCACAGGCGACACGCTCCCTTGATGCGGGCACACCCGCGCCACAAACCAAAGCTTCAAGCCAAAACAGTGCGGCAAAAAATGACGCAGCCGGTAATCGCATAAAAGCTGGTTTGACATCACTGATGCCGCGCGCGCTTTATGAAGTTGCAGAACTTGGCTATACGCTGCCCGCCGCGCGTAGGCTGTCTGCGGCTGCGCGCCAGTTTTCCCCCGATATTATCTATGAGCGATATAATTTGTTCTTTCATGCGGGCGCTCATGTTCGCAAGCAATTGAACCTTCCCTATATTCTTGAGGTCAATTCTCCCTTGCGCGAAGAGCGGGCACGCCATGGCGGGCTTGCCCTTGGCGGCATGGCAAAGCGAAGCGAGACAGCGCTGTGGAAGGGCGCAGACGCAATTTTGCCGGTAACACGCGTTCTCGCCGATAAATTGGTAGAGGCGGGCGTCGACGAAAATCGCATTACGGTTATTCAAAACGGTGTCGAAGATAGTTTTCTACAACCACGCGCACCGGGAACGCTCAACGAACAGTATCAGCTAGCTGGTAAAATTGTCCTCGGATTTACCGGCTTTGTGCGTGACTGGCACGGCGTCGATCGCATCCTGAAATTTATGGCGAGCCACGAGAATAAAAAGCTCCATCTTTTGCTCGTGGGCGACGGGCCAGCGCGTGCCGATCTCCAATCGCTTGCAGAACGTCTTGGTCTTGCCGACAGGTTCACGGTAACCGGTGTTGTTCAGCGCGAAGACATTCCCGATCATGTGGCGCTTTTTGATGTCGCTTTACAACCGGCTGTGGTTGCCTATGCGTCCCCGCTAAAATTGTTTGAATATATGGCCATGGGCAAAGCCATTATTGCCCCGGATCAACCAAACATTCGCGAAACGCTGGAGCATGGAAAATCTGGCTTACTGTTTGATCCCGGTGACAAAGCGGGATTAGAAAAATTCCTCAATAACCTTGTCGAGGACCCGCAATTGCGCCAACGATTGGGCGCCGCCGCACGGGTCGCTTTGGAGCAGGCAGACTATACATGGGCCGGCAATGCCGCACGGGTAGAGACCATCGCCAATCAACTCCGCGCCGCTCATCAAAACGGATGAACAGAACATGACACCTAATATAAAGCTTTATACTGATCGATTGTATCTTCGCCCATTTTCTGCCGATGATATTGAGCCGCATATTGCCATGATGGGCGAAGGCGCCGCCATCGATTTTTTAACCACCAACAAAAAAGCCCAATCCTATGGAGAGGCATGGCGCGCATGCGCCAGTTTTATCGGACATTGGCAGATTAGAGGGTTTGGGTTCTTTTCCGTTTTCGAACGCGATACCGGAAACTGGGTAGGACGTGTAGGCCCGTGGGAGCCAGGAGGCTGGCCGGCCCTTGAGGTTGGTTGGGCAATTTGTGAGGCCGCACAAGGAAAAGGCTATGCGCCAGAAGCCACCCTTGCCACTATTGATTGGGTATTTGAGCGCTATCGAAACCTACCGCGTATTATCAGCCTGATTGATCCCGACAATAAGAACAGTCAGGCTGTTGCGCGAAAGATTGGTGAACAGATGAGCGGGCAGATCCATGACTATGCTGGAATCAAACTCGACATTTGGGAACTGCCCCGCCCTGCATAAGTAAGGTGCCCCTCACAAGAAAGATAGGATGACCCTATCGCAAATCTATATCGCCGCCTGAAGACTCATCAGTCGATACCTGTTCAGGATTTCCGAAGACATCAATATCACCGCCGCTCGATGCGTCACCGGTAAACCGATCACTGGCATACACATCAATGGCAGCGCCGCTGGATACATCGGCGGAAACCTGTTTGCATTGCAAATTGTCTGCTGAAATGCGCGATCCACTGGACGCGTCCGCTGAGAGGCTTTCGCAAACTCCTGCCACATCCATCGACGCACCGCTTGAGGCATCTAGCGAGACCGATTGTTCGTTCAATCCCGTAACAGAAACGTCAGCACCCGACGAAACATCAATGCTGGAAAGACTAATCGCGGTAATAGTAACTTCAAAGTTAGAGCTATCACTATTCCAACCCCAACTTCGATTGCGCTTACGGCGGATAACAAGCTCGTCGCCCTGCACGGAGATATCTAGCTTATCCATTTTCCCGTCTGGGCCTTGTGCGGACACGGAAATGCTCTCACCGATACGGACATTTGCTTCAATGCCTTGCGCTACTTTGATGCGTGAAAAATCACCAACATCATAGTCTCGTGTTTCTGCAAATGCGCTCACTGGTAACAATACTAAGCAAGTTCCTGCTGCCATGATGGTTTTCAAATTTTTCATTTTTTAACCCTCCTCAAAAAATAGCTGTCTATTCAGACATTTCGGCATTGTTCATATCTGGCGGGAATGTACAACCAATCGGCACCCATTAATCGACGAACAGAATGAGAAGGAAGACAAATGGAATAAACAGGCGCTACTGCGCAGCTCTACGTTGGTTTGTGTCTGCGATTATGGATAGGAATTCGTCAGCAAACGCCCGGATCTTGGCCGCGCCAACCCCAAAAACCTCGCCAAACTCATCAACATTAGCGGGCTTTCTTTTCGCCATATCAATCAGTGTACGATCTGAGAAAATAACATAGGCAGGCACACCGCGCTCTTTTGCCAGAGAAAGCCGGTGTGTTTTTAGTGTCGTCAATAATTCCTGACCGGCGCCATCAAGATCAACCACAGCTTTCTTTTTAACAGCTATACTTTGGGCACTAGTCTTGATTTCACGCATCTGAAAATTTGCGACACCATCGCAATGCGAGCCTTTTGTCAGCTTCAAACTTCCATAAGTCTCATCAATGGCAAGCAAACCATTTGCCGCCATCTGCCGAATTATCGTTTTCCATACCTGAACCCCGCGATGTTTTCCCTGCCCGAAAACACTGCATTGGTCGCCGCGCTTTTCAAGGACCCGCTGATTTTCACTACCGCGCAGCACATCGATAATGTAAGTCATGCCAAACATCTGACCGGTTTCGCGAACCGCATCGAGGACCAATGCAGCCTCTAGCGCCGCATCAACGAGACGAGGCGGGTTCTGGCAAATATCGCATTGGCCGCAGGGCTCACAATCCTCACCAAAATAACCCAACAATCCCTGCTTGCGGCAAGTAACTTGTTCGCACAGGGTAACAATGCCGTCCAACCGCCGGTGATCAGCACTCGTTGCATCGGCATTGCCCATCTCAATCATTCGGCGGCGGCGCGTCACATCGCCGGGGCCATATAGCATGACGGTATGTGCAGGCTCACCATCCCGCCCGGCACGGCCAATTTCCTGATACCACGCCTCAACGCTGGCCGGCAGCGCATAGTGAAAAACAAATCGAATATCCGGCTTGTCGATCCCCATACCGAACGCAACGGTTGCAACAATAATTAAATCAGGCTCGGAGAGAAATGCATTCAACCGGTCGGTACGCATTTGAGGCTCAAGACCGGCATGATATGCTAGCGCTCGGTAGCCATTATCCGTCAGCAACTCGGCGATCTTCTCCGTTTCCTGACGCGATAAACAATAAATAATTCCCTGCTCACCGGGATGTTTTCCCAACAGAGAAAGAATTTGTTTTTGCGGATTATTTTTCTCATGAATTTGAATATTCAAATTCGGTCTATCGAACCCGTGTACGCGAACAATGGGATCTTCGCTCAATAAGTTTCCGCAAATTTCCTTGCGGGTACGCTCATCCGCGGTTGCGGTGAAGGCAGAAATTGGCACGCCGGGAAAATATGTTTTCAATTTTCCAAGCGCCATATAATCCGGGCGAAAATCATGGCCCCACTGACTAACGCAATGGGCTTCATCCACGACAAAGCGGGCAATTTTCATATCTTTGAGCGCGTGAAGCATTCTATCGCTCATCAACCGTTCAGGTGACATATATAAAAGCTTCAACGCACCGGACTGCGCCTGACGCCAGTCTTCAACACTATGGCTTCGATTGCGCCCGGAATGAATGGCACCCGCCGCAATGCCGAGCTGGTGCAACGCCGCAAGCTGATTATCCATTAACGCGATCAATGGGGAGATTATAATTGTAAGGCCAATTCCAACAAGCGCGGGCAATTGATAGCAAAGGCTTTTACCAGCGCCCGTGGGCATCACCGCAAGCACATCTTTGCCGGCGGTTACACAATTGACAATTTCTTCCTGTCCTGGGCGAAACTCATCGAACCCGAACACGCTCGCCAATAGTTCTTTGCACTCCACCATGTGGCTCGTTGACTTTCGTTGCACCACTCATGATGGCTTTGCACATACAGTTTCAAACCTAGAGGTGTTTGAGCAAAAATTAAAAGCAAAATGCCGCGCACAAGGCGCGGCATTTCAGCAAAAGATTTGCTTGAAAAAAAGCGAGTTATCCCATCGCTTTTTGGAAATTTTCGTCAACCTTATCCAGGAACCCAGTTGTAGTCTGCCATTTCTGATCGGCACCAATCAACAGCGCCAGATCTTTTGTCATATCGCCATCTTCAACAGTTTTGATAACTGTATGTTCCAGCGTTTTAGCAAATTTCATAAGCTTCTCATTTCCATCCAATTCACCGCGATGAGCAAGGCCCTTCGTCCAGGCAAAGATAGATGCGATTGAGTTGGTCGATGTCTCTTCGCCGCGTTGGTGCGCGCGATAGTGACGGGTCACGGTACCGTGGGCCGCTTCCGCTTCCATGGTTTTTCCATCCGGCGTCAACAACGCAGAGGACATTAATCCAAGCGACCCATAGCCTTGTGCCACTGTGTCCGACTGCACATCGCCATCATAATTTTTACAGGCCCAAACATATCCGCCAGACCATTTCAGGCAGGCCGCAACCATATCGTCAATCAAACGGTGTTCATATGTTCCGCCAAAAGTCGCGAACTTGTCTTTAAATTCTGTCTCATAGATTTCCGCAAAGATGTCTTTAAACCGGCCATCATATTTTTTCAGGATCGTATTCTTCGTGGACAGATACACAGGATATTTACGCTGCAGGCCATAATTCAGACAGGCGCGGGCAAAGTCACGAATTGATGCATCGAGATTATACATCCCCATGAAAATACCGGCCTCAGGAGCGTCAAATACTGGCTCCTCCATCACATCGCCATTGTCGCCTTCCCACTTAATGGAAAGCTTCCCCTTACCCGGGAACAACATGTCAGTTGCGCGATATTGGTCGCCAAAAGCGTGACGGCCAATGATAATAGGTTGGGTCCAGCCAGGAACAAGGCGCGGTACATTTTTGATAATAATCGGCTCACGGAAAACAACACCGCCCAAAATGTTACGGATCGTCCCATTAGGCGAGCGCCACATTTTTTTCAGGCCAAATTCCTCGACCCGTGCCTCATCTGGCGTGATCGTCGCACATTTGACCGCAACCCCATATTTACGGGTCGCTTCAGCGGCATCAATCGTGATCTGGTCATCGGTATCGTCGCGCGCTTCCATGCCGAGATCAAAATATTTCAAATCGATATCGAGATAGGGATGAATCAGCTTGTCTTTAATCATCTGCCAGATAATGCGGGTCATCTCGTCCCCGTCCATTTCAACGACAGGGTTTTCGACTTTGATCTTGCTCATGAGGATTCCTTCAGTGGGTTTTGCTTCACCGGTTTGAGGCGGCTATAGCATTGCCAGAACGGGAAAAAAAGGTTGGCGTTTACAAATATGACGGAAAAGACAAATTCACCCCCCTCTGTGATCACCAATCGCCAACGCTTATCGTCCCGCGAGGTCGGTAAACTGACCAGCCGCGCGCCAATTTTTATCCTCGTTGAGCCGCAATTGGGCGAGAATGTAGGGGCGGCTGCCCGTGCCATCTTAAACTTCGGCATTACCGGAATGCGCCTGGTGGCCCCGCGAGACGGCTGGCCCAACCCCGCAGCAAAGGCAATGGCGGCAGGGGCCGGATCGGTCATCGATCAAGTGCGTGTCTTTGACACCCTTGGGGAGGCTGTCGCCGATTGTTCCATGGTGCTCGCCACAACCGCGCGCCCGCGCGAGGTACGCTTACCCGTATACTCGCCAAATGCTGCAGTTGCACAATTAGCAGAACGACAAGCAACGCAGACGGACACAAAATCACACGTCGCCGTTCTTTTTGGCGGCGAACGCGCCGGGCTCACCTCTGAGCATTTGCGCCATGCAGACGGGATCATCACTGTTCCGGTTAATCCGGCCTTTGCCTCCCTGAACCTCGCCCAGGCGGTCTTGCTGATCGCCTATGAGTGGGGACAGCGCGCTGACCTGCCCCGCTTTGCCAGCCCACTCGATACGGAGCCCCCGGCACCGCGCGCCGAGTTTGACAGATTAATGGATCATCTAATGGGCGAGTTGGAGGAGGCTGGCTTTTTTCACCCGCCGCAAAAACGCCCCGTGATGGAAAGAAACCTCATCGCCGCGTTCCAACGCGCTGGCTTAACGCACCTTGAAGTGCAAACCCTGCGCGGTGTGGTGAAAGCTTTAGCAAAAGGACGGGGGAAGCGAAGCCCGTAGCATTCAGTCTATAAGGGTTGAAAAAAAATCTTCATTATAATGACGAAACTGCTCAATATTCCTGGTATTATTCACACCCGATTTTTTTTGCACGATTGGGACGCTTTTCTCTACCGTCACCTTATTTACGTTTTCAATCGCTTCTTGAACTCGATTTACATCGACCACTATTCCTGGGGCAATAAATCTTAAAACGTCTGAGAAAATGGTTTCAGGATTTTTTGTTATGTCTTCATATCTGACGATAAGCCTTTCATTATCAAAATCAGAGGTAATCCATTTTTTATAAAATGGTTTATATTGGTTTTGATAATGCGTCGCGAAATTGACAAAACTCTTGAAAGAATCTTCACGTCCATTTTTTACCGCCAGTTCATAATTTGAAACCACAGATGGCTTAAATGATCGAATTTGGATAAGGATCGGAGAAGCATCATCCAGTAAAATATCTAACTTATGGTCATGATTTTTTGACATCACTATTTTATTTTGACGCGCGCAGGGAAATTTTCGACAGCAATCAATGTCTTTGTTATAAAATTCGCAATAGTGAAAGTCTGACCCGAAATAATTTCGGCATAACCCTACTAGCATGTGATGACCACTACGCGGCCAACTAATATTGGCCACATAACGTAATTGCCCGAGGGGGGTATCATCCAGTTTTGTCACTAAGGTCTCACTTTTTAGGTATCAGAAAAAATTAAATACCAATTTGAGCATAAAAGCGAAAGCCTCAAAATAAAATTATCAGACTGAACGGTCATGGCTATTTATTTAGTCAGGCTTATTGGTTTCGCCAATGAACACCCTTTAAAGGTTGAACTCTTTTTGAATATCCCTCGACCATCCCAGCGTAATCTTACCGCCATGGTCAATAATTGGTCGCTTCATCAAAGTTGGGTGTTGCCCCATTAGGGCGATGGCCTTCTTTTCACTCATGTCTGCCTTGTCAGCGTCATCGAGGCCGCGCCAGGTGGTCGAGCGGGTATTCAACAATGCCTCCCACCCAACGGCCTTGGCAAAGCGCTTGAGGTCTTTGGCGCTAACGCCATTATCGCGCACGTCGGTATAGGCGACATCATTCCCGGCGGCTTCCAGGGCTTTGCGCGCTTTGCGGCAGGTATCGCAAGTTTTTAATCCGTAAAAATCCACCACTTAAGCCACCTGCAATCGTAGATAGTTTAATAAATCTGTGCGCGTCACCAGTCCTTCAAATACACCATCTTTAACAACCACCGGCACATGGCCGCGCGCAAAGACGGGGAGCAAGTTTTCTAACGGTGTTTCAGCGTCGACAGTTTCCACCCGGTGCGTCATCGCAGCGGTGACAGGGTCTTTGAATTTGTCACGGTTGCGCACAACAGCGAAAAGCAAATCTTCTTCATCCAAAAGCCCCACAATGGCGCCATTATCATCGAGCACCGGGAGTTGGGAAATGTCGTAGAGTTTCATTCGTCCGTGTGCCGTCATTAATGTATCGCTCGGCTTTACGGTAACTGTGGCGCGCTCTGAATGGCGGCGAGAGATCAGGTCCGTTAAATCGCCTTTAGGCTCACGGGTTAAAAAGCCCTGATCATACATCCAATAGTCATTATACATTTTCGACAGATATTTATCACCGCGATCGCAGACAAAGGCGACAACCCGTTTTTTAGAGGTCTGCTCTCTGCAATATTGAAGCGCCGTGGCAAAGATAGTGCCTGACGAAGACCCGCCGAGAATGCCTTCTTTCATCAGCAACTCACGGGCGGCCTGAAAACTTTCTCCGTCGGAAATTCCGTAAGATTTTTTCACCCGCGACAGGTCAGCCACATCAGGAATAAAATCCTCACCGATCCCCTCAACAAGCCAAGAGCCAACCTCATTGGGGATCGCACCAGTATTGACATATTCCGTCAGGATGGACCCTTCAGGATCGGCCAGAATAATTTCGACATTGGGATCGACCCGTTCAAAAAAATCCGACAGGCCAGAAATAGTCCCCCCAGAGCCAACGCCTGCAACAATTGCATCCATTTTCTCGCCCATCTGGCCCCAAATTTCGGGACCAGTCTGCTCTTCATGGGCAATAGGATTGGCCTGATTAGCAAATTGGTTGACGAAAAAAGCGCCGGTTTCCTGGGCAATGCGTTCGGCAACATCCTGATAATAATCGGGGTGGCCCTTACCAACATCAGATCGCGTGAGGCGCACATCCGCGCCCAAGGCTTTAAGATGGAAAATTTTTTCCTGTGCCATCTTATCGGGCACAACGATGGTCAGCTCATATCCTTTTTGCTGGGCCACCAAGGCCAGAGCCAGGCCGGTATTGCCTGCCGTGGCTTCTATGATCTTGCCGCCCGGCTTTAGTTTACCGTCACGCTCCGCAGCCTCAACCATGGCAAGGCCCATGCGATCTTTGATCGACCCACCAGGATTTTGCGACTCAAGTTTTAAGTATAATTCACACGGGCCGGTATCGATCTTCGAAACCCGTACCATGGGCGTCTTTCCGATGCCCTCCAAAACGGAATTGTAAATTGGTCCGAATGGCGTCTCTTGCATAGCTAAGCTCTCTGCTTGTTTAGATTTATTATATTTACCGGCACCATAGTGTTTTGTGCTGCGTCGCGCGACCGCTTTTTTCGCTTAATTTCCCCGTTTCATATCACGAATGAAAAAGCGTGCAGGGTGCAGGATGGATTCAATGTCTGCGCTGGCAACCGGCGGCTGGCCAGACAGGCGTGCGGCCATCATTGCCCCTAAATAGGGGGCCACCACCAATCCGCGCGAGCCAAGCGCGGTCAGGATAAATATATTGGGTTGATACTCGATATCGGGCCACACCTCCCCTTGAGCCGGGCGCCGCCCGGTGCGCAGCCCATCATAAGCGCCGCTCACAAAGCCCCAATCGGGGAGCGGACCGGCGACCGGAAGAAAGTCTGGCGCACTGCACCGAACGCTAACCCGAGAGGCACAGCGATCGGGATCAATCGTGTCATCAAACGCAACCCCTGCCTGGCGCAGCTCATTGAGTGTATCGATTGTGTTTTCTGTTTTCGCA
>CAYQXV010000005.1:4294-42183 GCA_964421675.1 uncultured Caulobacterales bacterium | reverse complement strand
CCTGATCCTGGGCCTGATCCTGGGCCTGATCACGGTCATAAGCATGATAGGTGGCACCGATAACAAATCCCCCATGGGCCCGCTGATCGGGTAAGGGCGCAATATATCGGCCATAGCTTTGCGCGGCTTGCGGCCTTTGCCCCTCGGCAAATATATCGATTTGACCAAGGGTCCCGGTGAGCGGCAGTGAGCGCGCCGATAAAAATGACAGCGCATCGAGGCCATTTGCAATGATAACACCGTCCACCTGCTCTGAGTGGGTTTCACCTACAAGGTTAAAGCCTTGGTCCTCGCAGTGTATCGCTTGAATTTTTTGCGCGATCACTGGCATGTCGCCAACCAATATCTCAACAAATTTACGCGGATCAACAACGCCCCCATCGGGGAAACTCATGCCGCGATCAACCATGTCAATCATTTGCGCAGGCAACAATCCCGCCTCGCATAGCCCGCGATAATGCGCAATTTCATCGTCATCCCGGCCAAGTCGCTGCGCGCCGCATTGATTGAACAAACCAGCACCCGGATGTTTACCCTCAAGATCCTTCAGTAACCGGATGGTATGCAGCCATGCATTGACATAAAACCGCGCAACCGGACTGTCATCACGGTCAAGGCGCGGCATAATCAACCCGGCTTTATTTCCCGATGCCCCCGCCGCTGGCTTTTCCTGTTCAAAGATGATCGGAGAAAAACCTGCACGCGCCAGATAATAAGCAAGACTGGCCCCGGCAATGCCCGCACCAATAATACCAATCCGAGCGCCGGGCTTGAGCGGCTCAACACTGCGGTGACGCAACCATGGCAATACAGAACTGCTCTGCGCGGCCTTCGGGTCATGCTGGAACGACCCGCACAACATATCACGTTTGCGCCCAAATCCTTTGGCTTTTTCAACCTGAAATCCGCATGCTGACAAACCTCGCCGCACCGAACCGGCGACAGTGAAGGTGGCAAATGTTGCCTGCGGCACGCTCAGCAATGCCATGCTTTGATAGACTGGCTCGCTCCACATATCGGGATTTTTTGCAGGAGAAAATCCATCCAGAAACCATGCATCAATAAACGGCTTGGTATCATCGTGCGCGAGACGAAGCCCCTCTTCCACATCGCCTAGATAAAGCGTCAACGATACACGCTCGCTCAGGGCAAGATGATGAAAGCCGCGCACCGGGCTCGGCCAAAGGGCGCGCAACCGCGCTGCATAGTTTTCCAACTCTGGCCAACTCGCATGGGCGCGCTGCAAGTCGCTCAGCGCAAAGGGATATTTTTCAACCGAGAAAAAATGCAGCCGCGCGCGTGCGGGCTTTTGCGTCTCCTCCCATAATTTCCACGCCGCAAGAAAATTTAGCCCCGAGCCAAACCCTGTCTCTCCAATGCAAAACCGTTCCGCGTGCGCAAACCGTTGCGCCAACCGATTGCCTTGCAAAAATACATGGTCCGTTTCCGCGAGCCCGCGCGCGGCAAAATAGATGTCATCAAACTGCTCGGAGAAAGGGTAATCATTTTGGGCTTCGAGCGCGCAATCCACATCATGATTGTCGGCATTATCATGCGCTCGCCAGCTAATGCGGGCGGTTGATAGTAATCGATCTTTCATGGGGTTTGCCTCATCTGCTGGCAATACGCCGTAAGCTTGGCCGAGTTCAAGAGCGCGGCTGCGGTTTGCGCACCACAACACAAAATAAATTGTGCGGCGCACCATCACCCGAATCCACCTGCCGCACAGCCATATTGCGACATACGGTCGCATAATGGTGATTGTCGTGCCGTCCCCCAGAGGATAAAATCCCAGTTGAGAAGGTAGGCTTAAAACGGGGATCGGAAATCTGACCTCGAAGAGCCATGGTACGACGCGCCCCATCTAAGGACGCGTTAAGGGCCGAGTATGGGGCCATGTTAGGGGTTAGTAAAATGGGTATCAAAAGTTTCAATCGAACAATAATGGGCACGATTTCAGCAGTCGCTTGCGCAAGCTTGCTCACCGCAGGGTGCGCACGAGATCACAACATACCCAGCACACCAGGGCCCGATGCCCCGCTCGATCACATGACGGAAATTTCCTTGGGTGAAAATAATGATATCACCGCAAGTGCAATTGAAGATGGCTACCGCGTCCACGCCGCACTCACCCAATTATATGGATGGTTCCAACATTTCGATAACCCCAATGTTCCGATCGATCATCAACTCGCGCTTCTCTCAGAAAATGCCGAACTAACGTCAGATAGCCAATCGGTCATTGGTCGCACAAATTACAAACGCGCTGCGGAACAAATTCCAGGCGACTGGCAAAATGCGCATTTTGTTCGCAATGTACGGGTACGTCATGCGGATAAGGATGCTATTCGTCTTGAGGCGGACATTATCTATCTCAATAGCGGGGCGCTTGATGAGCGCAAACCCTATGGCGCGGTTTTAGACTTTCAATCAACATTGAGCCATGAAAAAAGTGGGTTGCCGGAAATAGAGCGTCTTGTTGTTTTGGAAACATCGAGCGGTATCAGCCCGACATTTAGATCTGCATATGCGGAAAACCGATTGAAGAGCCTTTTCCATCATTGGATCTATTTGATCGCAAGCCCAGAAAGAAGCGCTGATCAGTTTGATGATATTCTCAGTGAGGCTTTCAAAATTAATTTTCCAAAAAGCCGGATAACCTCCAATGAAGGGTTAGCAGATTGGTTGGCGGGCCCGGCGGCCGCCGCTGAAGCGATGCATTATCAAGTTCGTGACTTTGATTATGAAGAATTAGGGGTCAACGAATATGCCATGACCGTCGAGCTAGACTGGTATGGATTGATGGAAAATGGCGACCAGTTAACTGGCCGCGTGGTTCAAGATTTTACTGTTATTGATGATCCATCAGCAGCCTTTGCCAAAATCACCGCTATTCGTGAAGAAGAAGTATTGCCCGGCTCACTGCGCCCAGATGATGGCGACACTCAAGCATCACGATAATCCAAACTACGCGATAACTTTGACCTCACCCCGCGAGTAAACGTTGCAACACGCTGAGCGATGCATATCCGTCAGCGGGCAATCCCAAGCTGAGTTGCCATTGGCGCAACGCAGCTCTGGTCCCGCGGCCAATAACACCGTCCACCGGGCCTGGATCAAACCCTTTATCCCGCAAGGCTTGTTGCAATTGCTTTCGTTGCGACAATGTTAGCGGCGCATCATCACGCGGCCATGGCTGTATAACGTTGCCGCCCGTGCCCGCAATTTTTTGACTGAGCAATGTTACCGCGAGTGCATAAGATGTTGCGCGATTATATTTTAAAATCGCATCGAAATTTTTAAACACCATAAAGGCCGGACCGTTCGCACCGGCAGGCACAATAATGCGCCCGCGCAAGTTCGGGTCATAATTTCCAATCATCGGCCCGGTATTAGCCGCAACAATCCCAGATGAGGCCCACATGACCAGAGGCCTTTCTGCATTGTTTGTGAGCGCATAATCAAAACCATCAGGCAATATCACCTCAATCGCAGCAGGTGACTGATATTGATAGCCAGACGCGGCAAGATAGTTCGCCGTCGATGCAAATACATCGTCAAGACTTGTCCAGATATCGCGCCGACCATCACCGTTATAATCAACGGCATAAGCAAGATAGGTTGTTGGAATAAATTGCGTATGCCCCATGGCACCGGCCCAGGAGCCTTGCATCTGACTGCGGGTCGCATACTCATTTTGCAAAATTTTCAGCACACCAAGCAATTGCGTGCGCCCAAAACTTGTACGCCGCCCTTTATAGGCAAGGCTGGTCAAAACACGGATGACATCATGGGAGCCCATAACTGCGCCATAAGCCGTTTCCAGTCCCCATATGGCGGCAATCACTGAAGGATCGACACCATATTCACCGCCAATTTTCGTCAGCAGAGCGCTATGGGCTGCAAATTTTTCGCGGCCCGTCGTCACTCGGTGCTGCGAGACAGCGCTATCGAGATAGTCCCAAATGCCGCGGGCAAATTCAGGCTGATTATCCAGCAACTCATAAACCCGTTGTTCGGGAACGATGCCCGCAAAGGCAGCATCGAGCACCGGCTCACTAATTCCATTAGCCCGCGCCTCGGCGCGAAAACTTGCAAGCCAGCCATCAAAATCGGGAACCTGTGCCTGCGCAACAGGAGGGCCAACGGGACTGGCAATCACACCGCCGAAAAAAAGCGCTGATAGAATAACCAGTAAGAATTGTGATCCATTTCGCATCAAAATCTTGCCTTTCACCAATACACCGAAACGCCGGCCCATCATTTGGCCGCAACCGTAACTGGGCCAATACCGATCATGGGCCAGAGCCGATTAGCGGTAAGTCGCCCCCACTATTATCCCAGTTCATCGATCCGACAAGGCCCCGCACAAAGCCCTGTAGATTGAGCGCCTGCCCCATATCCCACCACGATCATGAGAACTTGTCATTAAAACGGGGCATTCATGTGACGCGAAGTGTAAAAATGCGGGGGTTAGCCCTTGGCAAAATGACGATTGTCATGAATGTAATACTAATGACCAATCCCGCGACCACCAAGGAGCGCTCCCCGATGTCAGTTTCATTCCGTCTTATTATTATCTCAATGATTGCCCTTTGTGCGTGCATGGCAAAGGCGAGCGCCCAGGATGTTCTACCGGTCACTGATCCTGTTAAATTGTCGCTTGCTGCTGGGTATAAGGCGACCTTTACCTGTTCTTCCGTTTTTATCAGCAATCGCACGCCCGAGCAGATTGCGGGAGATGAGTTAAACAGGATTTATCCAGATTATCGCGCCGCTTTTGCGCAATTGCCAGAGGCGCAAATTGATCCAAAAGCCAAGACGGTTAGCGTTGCCTATAATGACAACATGCCAGCGCGCCATGCCGTCTACACTGGCTCGCGCGGCTGCATGCAATTACCCACGGGCGCACGCTTAGAAGATTTTCACCGCAAAGCCTATTTCCAGCGAGCCGTCTCCCGCCGCCAGATTGCAGCGAGCAAAAAGAAGCAATGGCCCCTCGGCGATAAATTGGACGGCCCTTTATGGATGGACACAGAGGCGGGTGCATTCGTCCGGGCGCAAATCGACCGCGCTTTTGACCGAAACACTTATGGCGTCGGCACCGAGACAACGGCAACGCTGGTCATTAAAGACGGTGAGATAATCGCAGAAAAATATCGCGATGGATTTGATATGCATACGCCCCAGCGCACATGGTCGGTTGCAAAATCTATTGCCGCGACCATCATTGGAGCCGCAGTGCAAGACGGCATAATTTCAGTAGGTGATAAAGCGACATTTGAGCATTGGGACGGACAAAACGATCCACGCCGCGCAATCACGCTGGAAAACTTTTTGCATATGGGTAGCGGACTGGACGCCAGCCCGCGCGGCAATCGCACGGGCGATATTTATTTTGGCGGCGGGCGCGTCGTTGATCATACCAATCGCAGACTCATCGCCGCACCGGGTTCGCGCTGGTACTATGCCAATAATGACACAATGCTCGCTATGCGGATGTTACGCGAGCGCTTTGAAGACGTCTCCGAATACCATGACTATCCGTTTGCGAAAATTTTCAAGCGCCTCGGCATGCTGCACACCCATCCTGAAACGGATTGGAATGGCGATTTCATTCTCTCCAGTCAGGTCTATACAACAGCGCGCGATCTTGGCCGGTTAGGCTTATTATATCTCAATAATGGCGTCGTTAATGGCGAGCAGATTTTACCCGAAGACTGGGCCGCTTATGTCGCCTCCCCTGCACCAGTACAGCCGCCATTGCGCGCCAACGGAACACGCCGGTTTGGTTACGGCGCGCAGTTTTGGCTTTTGGAAGGGTTCAACGATCTCCCCGAAGGCACTTATGCGGCCCTTGGCAATCGCGGCCAGTCACTGGTGATTGTACCGTCAGAGAATATGATCATTATCCGCCGCGGTTTTGACGATAATGGCGGCGCGCAATTTGATGTTGCCGGTTTTGCTGGTGATATTGTAAAGGCGATGACGCAAGATAAGGCCAACTAAAATTAGCCTTATACGAATTAAGCTTCACCAACGCCAAATATTTTACGAAATAGAACTGGCACGGCATTGGGAATATCGTCTGCGATAAAACCCGGCCCCAGAGCGTGACCAGCTGCGCCGTGTAACCAGACCCCGCCCAGCGCCGCTTCAAATGCAGACATTGTGCGCCCATCAGCATGACGCAAGCACGCTAGCCCCGCAATAAATCCGGCGAGAACATCGCCGCTGCCCGCGGTTGCAAGGTCTGGCGGCGCATTTCCATTTATCGCCGCGCGCCCATCAGGCGCCGCGATGATACTATCGCCGCCCTTATAGACGATGATACAGCCAGCGCGCTTTGCCGCTTGCCGCGCCGCCTCAAGACGCCCGAGAGTTTCAGGATTGAGATCAGGAAACAGGCGCGCAAACTCGCCCGCATGCGGGGTTAGAATATCCGTGGGTCTGAGCTGCGAAAACAAATCCGCAGGATTGTCGGCAAATCCCGTTAACGCGTCCGCATCAAGAACCGCAATCGCATTGCTTTTCAAAACCGCGCCGATTTTTTCGGGCAACTCTGCACCCAGTCCCAGACCCGGCCCCGCAACAATAGCGCCAAGACGTGTATCTGACAGTTCTTCCTTGAGGCCAGCCACATCTGCAACGGAGCGTAAAATTTCTGAGGTTGTGTGCATTGCATTGACCATCAGTGCAGCAGGCGGTGACAATAGTTTCACCACACCAGCGCCAATCCGCAAGGCCCCGCGCGCGGCAAGGCGCGCTGCGCCCGTATTTGCAACGCCGCCCGACAGCACCGCCACTGCACCGCGATCGTATTTATGGGTAAGCAGATGCGGGCGCGGCCAAGCATGACTCCAAACCTGAAAATCATTCATCAAAAGGTTAGGCTTCACCGCAGCAATTGCCGCATCGGGCACACCAATCGCGGCTATCTCTGTTCCGCCGCAAAAAGCGCGACCGGGAAACAATACATGTCCCGGCTTTCTGGTGATAAATGTCAGTGTACGGTTGGCGCGCACAGCAACGCCCATCACCCGACCATTATCAGCATGGATGCCGCTTGGAATATCAACCGCAAACACCGGAACCGGTAGGCGATTAACCGCCTCGACGAGCGTTGCAAGCTCGCCTTCAATCGGGCGAGACAGGCCGGTGCCAAACAAAGCATCAACAATCAACCCCGCACCTTGCAGTAAGGCCGGTGAAGCAGGGTGAATATCCCCCGCATAAAGGTCTGCCATTAATTTTGCATCACCGGTGAGCCCATCTTTGTTTCCAAATAGGCCAACGGTTACGGCGAGCCCGGCCTCGGC
Source organism: uncultured Caulobacterales bacterium (assembly GCA_964421675.1). GTDB lineage: Bacteria > Pseudomonadota > Alphaproteobacteria > Caulobacterales > Parvularculaceae > CALLPQ01. Next base: position 34,864 of record CAYQXV010000005.1, on the reverse strand, counting down.
TAATTTTCGGGCCGCCACAAATCCATCCCCGCCATTATTACCCGGCCCGCAAAGAACCAGAATAGGCGGCGCGGTAAACGGGGTATTGGCTTTTTGCGCTTGCTCTGATTGCTGCGCAATGATCTGAGAAATTAGGTGTGCAACACTGGCGCCCGCGCGTTCCATCAATTGGGCACTGGCCGCACCCGCTTCTATCGTAGCGGATTCAACTTGGCGCGTTTGCTCTGAGGTCAGTAAATAAAATGGGTTCATAATGCTCTTCGTTTTTTCCCGTATAACCGTTTTGTGCGCCCAATCCTATCGGACCGATACCCGAATCGATACCATAAGCATTATTAACAAGAACCGCGATCAACATGCTTGGAGCGGCGCTCTAATCGGGGTATAAATCCCAATATTCATTTTGTAGCTCAGAGAGCAATCCGCGTGAAAAAAATCGAAGCCATCATAAAACCGTTTAAGTTGGACGATGTGAAGGAAGCCCTTCAGGATATTGGTTTAACGGGCATGACCGTGATTGATGCGCGCGGGTTTGGGCGGCAAAAAGGCCATACCGAGCTCTATCGCGGCGCGGAATATGTGGTCGATTTCTTGCCGAAAATCAAAATCGAGCTGGTTGTTCTCGACGACAAAGTCCAGGCCGCGCTTGATGTTATTCGCGAGGCCGCACATTCGGGGCGCATTGGCGACGGTAAAATTTTTATCTCACCAATTGATGAGGCCGTCAGAATCAGAACCGGCGAGACCGGCGATATCGCCATTTAGCGTAGTCTAATGACGTGGGCCCGATAAAACGGGCGCGGCGAAACTGGCATTCTTTGTCGACCCTAAATTTGCCATTGCGCCAAGAATTATAAATACCGCCCATAAATTAGCATATTGCGCCATTAAATCGCAATATTATGCTATATTATGAAATGGGGTGTGCTGCATCGCAAAATTTCCCCTTGCTCCTTGATCCATTCTGACGCATCTTACCGCGAACAAAAACCGTCAACCTTGAGCGTTATTCTTGCGCCTCGATACTCGGAGAAAATCTATGTCAGCAAGTGCTGTCCTTAAACACATAAAAGACCACGATATTAAATTTGTGGACCTGCGCTTCACCGATCCACGTGGAAAATGGCAACATGTAACCTTCGATCGGTCGATGGTTGACGATGATTTCTTCTCGGAAGGATCAATGTTTGACGGTTCGTCAATTGCCGGATGGAAAGCGATCAATGAGTCAGACATGACCTTGATGCCAGACACATCAACGGCGGTGCTTGACCCGTTCTTCGCGCAACCAACCTTATCAATTTTCTGCGACATTCTTGAGCCATCAACAGGCCAACCTTATGCGCGCGACCCGCGCTCTACAGCGAAGGCGGCGGAGGCCTATCTTGCATCATCTGGCGCTGGCGATACCGCGTTTTTTGGACCAGAAGCGGAGTTCTTTGTATTTGACGATGTTCGCTTCTCAACCGAGCAAAACCAAACAGGGTTTGCTATCGACTCCACTGAGGGTCCCTACAACTCTGCCACTGATTACGAACATGGAAACCTTGCGCACCGCCCGGGACCAAAAGGGGGATATTTCCCAGTACCGCCCGTCGATAGTGCACAGGACATGCGTTCTGAAATGTTGTCTGTCATGGGTGACATGGGCATTGAACCTGAAAAACATCACCATGAGGTTGCCCCTTCCCAACATGAACTTGGGATGCGGTTTTCTACGCTAACCACAATGGCTGACCGTTTGCAGATTTATAAATATATCGTGCACCAGGTTGCCAATAATTACGGCAAGACCGCGACCTTCATGCCAAAACCAGTGTTCGGCGATAATGGCTCGGGCATGCATGTTCACCAATCGATCTGGAAAAACGGCAAGCCCATGTTTGCTGGCGATCGTTATGCTGATCTTTCCGAAACATGCCTGCATTATATTGGCGGCATTATTAAACATGCACGCGCCATTAACGCGTTCGCGAACGCGGCGACCAATAGTTATAAACGCCTGGTGCCTGGTTTTGAGGCGCCTGTTCTGCTTGCCTATTCTGCGCGCAATCGTTCAGCATCTGTGCGTATTCCCTGGGTTGGCTCACCAAAGGGCAAACGAATTGAAACCCGCTTCCCCGACGCAGCAGGCAACCCTTATCTGACATTTGCCGCTCTGCTCATGGCGGGCCTTGACGGAATTGAAAACAAAATCGATCCGGGCGATCCAATGGATAAAGACCTCTATGATCTGCCTGCAGAAGAATTGAAAGATATTCCAACCGTATGTGCATCACTGCGCGATGCATTGTCGGCGCTTGATCAAGACCGAGCATTCCTGAAAAAAGGTAATGTTTTCTCTGACGATCAGATTGATGCCTATATCGATCTTAAGATGGAAGAAGTCACACGCTTTGAAATGACCCCTCATCCGGTTGAATTTTCAATGTACTATTCAAGCTAAGGCTCTAACGGGCGGCGTTTACTACCCCCCCAGCAGTGTAAAAAAAAGCCGGCCCGGTGATCTCGGGCCGGCTTTTTCTTTAAGGAGATAGTTTATCCCTCAGCCCCGCCAGCAGTTAATCGCAACCCAATAATACCGGCAACAATCAAGCCGATGCAAAACACCCGTGCAAACGTGAAGGGTTCACGAAAGAAAACAATCCCAAGCGTGGCAACACCGACGGCGCCAATGCCGGTCCATACCGCATAGGCTGTGCCAGCGGGCAGTGTTTTTAAGGCCATAATCAGCAAAGAAAAACTGCCCACCAATGCGATGAGAACACCAAGTTGAAGCCACCACGGCGCATCCTCGCCGACATATTTAAATCCCAATGCCCAAGCGACCTCAAGAAGACCCGCAATGATGATTAATCCCCACGGACCAATCGACGACAAAAAGGGCATGAAACATTCTCCGTATCTGAGCCAAGCGCGCGCTGCAAAACTTTTCAGTCTTTACCAAAGCCATCCCTATAATGATGATTATTTGGAAAACATATCTTTGCTGGGCTCGTTTATCGTCGCAGGCGCTGTTAATCCCAGATGGGTCCACGCCGATGGTGAGAGCAAGCGCCCGCGCGGTGTGCGTTGGATCAACCCTTGCTGCAGCAAAAACGGTTCAATCACATCTTCCACCGCATCGCGTGCCTCTGCAAGGGCGGCCGCAATCGTCTCAACGCCAACCGGCCCGCCGCCAAAATGTTCGGCGATCAAGCGCAAATATCGACGGTCTAGCGGATCAAGCCCGCGATCATCAATTTCCAATCGGCGAAGGGCATTATCGGCAACGGTGCGGTCAATCGCGCCAGCTTGCTCGACGGTTGCAACATCGCGCACCCGGCGCAATAACCGCCCGGCAACGCGCGGCGTTCCCCGCGCGCGGCGCGCTATCTCCAACGCACCATCTTCAGACATTTGCGCATCAAGTTTGCCCGCCCCGCGTAACACAATCCGTTGCAATTCATCAGGCTCATAAAAATTCAAACGCACCGGAATACCAAACCGGTCCATTAATGGCTTTGCCAATAATCCGGACCGCGTTGTTGCGCCCACCAATGTAAAGCGCGGCAAATCAATCTTGACGGTGCGTGCGGCCGGGCCATCGCCGATAATCAAGTCGAGGGAAAAATCTTCCATCGCCGGGTAGAGCACTTCCTCTACAGCGGGTGTCAATCGATGGATTTCATCAATGAACAGAACATCGCCCGCTTCAAGATTTGTCAAAATTGCCGCAAGGTCACCGGGCTTGGTAATGACCGGGCCTGATGTTGACCGGAAATTGACACCCAACTCATTTGCAACAATTTGCGCAAGCGTGGTTTTTCCCAAACCCGGCGGGCCATGGAACAAGACATGGTCAAGGGCCTCTTTGCGATGACGGGCAGCCTCTACAAAAATCCGCAGATTATCTTTAGCCTGACGCTGGCCAATAAAATCATCCAGTGTTTTTGGGCGCAATGCCGCATCCCCGTCTTCAGGCTGACGCTGGCCATCTATGATGCGCTCACCATCACCATACGGATTATTTTGCAATTCATCGTGCAAACTATTATGTGCATTTGTGTCCATCTCAACTTAACTCCCGCAATGCGACCGGGATCACGTCATCAAGTGTTGTCAGCGCATCGCGCGAAATCACGGTATTGACCGCGCGGCGGGCCGCGACACTGTCAAAGCCAAGATTGACCAATGCCGAGGTTGCATCCATGCGCAGAGCCCCGCCAATGGGCACACTCTCACTTTGCGGTTGAACGGGCATATCGCTGCTTTGCGGCGGTGTACGCGTTTGTGCAACCGACAACACGCTCACGCTCTCGGCCATCGCCCCTAATTTTGTTTGCAACTCTGTTACGATCCGTTGAGCAATTTTTTTGCCGACGCCATGCGCGCGCGAAACAGCGGTGACATCTTCAGCGGCAATCGCCTCATATAATTCATTGGGTGATAAAACCTGCATGATGCTCAGCGCATGTTTTGCGCCCACACCCTGTACAGACTGCAAGGTTCGGAAAATCGATCGCTCCCCCATGGTGGAAAATCCATAAAGCTTGATAAAATCCTCCCGCACCACCGTTTCGATGGAAAGGGTCACAACATCACCAGCATTCAGGGAAGACAGCAATTTGGGTGTTGCACTGAACTCATACCCAACACCGCCCACATCAAGAATGCCGGTATCCACCGCAAGAGAGGAAACTGTTCCGCGCAACTGTGCGATCATGATGCTTTATCCTGTATTGTGCGTTTCATGCGCACCATATCGCGATGATGGGCATGGCAGATGGCTGCCGCCAAGGCGTCCGCCGCATCCGCTTTTTGCTCGCCCGATGTGGGCAATAACACCCTGACCATGGCTTGAACCTGTCCCTTATCCGCATGCCCGCGGCCAACAACCGACTTTTTGATCGAGTTTGCGGCATATTCAAACACCTCTAACCCCGCGCGCGCCGGGGCAACAAGGGCAATGCCCCGCGCCTGGCCCAGTACAAGCGCATCGCGCGGATTGGCATTCACGAATGTTTCTTCAACGGCTGCTTCATCCGGGCGATACTGATCGAGCAGCGCATCAAGATTATCCAGCAAATGCGCCAATCGCGGCGCACGCGCCAGCCCTTTCGGGGGACGGATGACACCCGCATTCACATAGCTGAGACGAGGCCCGGCACTATCAACAACGCCCCACCCCATCGCCACGGAACCGGGATCAATTCCAAATATTCGAATCACATCCTGCATGGCGCACAGCATAAACAGTTTTGCGAACAAGGGGAGAACAAAATTGCAAATGCAGGGCAAACTATTTGCCAAAATGCATCTGAGAATCGCAATCACATAAGAAATGGGGGCGGCTAGCACCGTTCACCGCAGAAAAGTTAAGGCCGCAGGCTTTTTTCTTTCTTACGGCTTGGCTTTGGCGCACGTGCCTGAGAGGCTCGTGTCGCGGTGCCAGAACCGCGCGCTTGCAATTGTTTTTTCAACGCTTCGCGCTGCCTGCGTTGCTCGGCATTAAGATCGTTGGAGGCTAATGATTTTTCGAGCCAGTTCACGGCCTCGCTGGTGCGCTGCGGGCGGCCTTTTCCCTGGCTGAGTGCCAGCGCATAGAGAAATTGACCTTCGCTATCGCCTGCGAGCGCTGCGCGTTCAAACCAGTCTGCTGCGACACGGTCTGACTGTCCGACGCCTTTGCCTTCCCCGATCAGCAATCCAAGCGCAACATAGGCTTTGGGCAAGCCGAGACCGGCAGCAGCCGTCATCCAGAATATTGTTTGCTGAGGATCGGGCTCCCCAAGATGAGGGCTGTCATATAGCAAAGCCAGATTGAACTGTGCATCGGGATGCAATTGCTGCGCGGCATAAAGGAAATTCTCACCCGCTTTTTCATAATCTTGCGGTCGGCCATTTCCGTTCAGATAGGCAACGCCAAGATTAAACTGAGCATCCCGGTCGCCAGCATTGGCTGCCTCCTCAATATAGCGCAGACCTAGCGGCACATCTTTTTCAACATCAACTCCGCGCACATAAATCATGCCGAGGCGCGATTTTGCGCCCGGATGGCCCTGATTGGCGGCAAGTTGATACCATTGAATAGCGCGTTCGGGATCTTTCTTGACGCCGCTCTTACCATACGCCAATTCCCCAAGAGAATATTGCGCATCAACCTGCCCTTTGGCGGCTGCCCGTGCATAAAGCTGGATGGCTGCGGCCAAATCTTTTGGACCGCCCCACCCATTTTCATCAAGTACCGCCTGTATATGCAGCGCATCAACGTTTTCGGTCGCCAATAAGGGCACAAGAAGACTGCGCGCGGACGCATAATCTTTCTCAAAAACTTTTTGTAAAATCGCTTCAATAGGAGAGCCACGCCGGGCCGCTGGCAGGGTTTGCCGCGCATCTTCGATCGCCTCAGCTTCCTCGTCAAAACCAGAAATTTCTGTCTGCGCATGCCCAAAGGGCGTCCATAGCACGATGAGAAAAACGCCAAGCACCAGCAAAAATACAGGTAATTGCCGATGAGTGAAGACAATAGACTGGTGTGGAACGCTGCTCACAAAAAATCCATTTCCGATAAACGGCCTGCAATTTGGAAAAGCTATACAAATTACGCGGTCACTTTATCCCCCTAATGCACCCTAGCCAGCCAAAGGTTAACAGAAATTTACCCCTTGCACATCGATTGGCCCAGTTGATCGCATCAAATTGATGGAAGTCCAGCCTTTCCGGAGCGCTCAAGCGTTTTGATGGACCGCATCAATCGCCTGATTAATAGCAGCCACACCGGCGGCGGCCCCCTGAGGATGGCCCCACACCGCAGCACTAACGGCCAAAAAATCCGCCCCGGCAAGGATCAGGTCTTTTGCGTTCTCAGCTTTTATGCCGCCAATGGCAACGCAGGGAACCGTCGTAACCGCCTGCCACCATGTGAGAATGTCAGGGCTTGCCATGTCTGGAGGCTCTTTGGTTGAAGAGGGAAAAAATGCTCCGAAGGCAACATAATCTGCGCCGAGCTCGCCAGCATGAAGCGCCAGATCTTTGGAGGCATGACAGGTTACCCCGATAATCGCCTGATCGCCGAGTTGTTCGCGTGCCTGCGCGTAAGGGGTATCGGCTTGGCCAATATGTACCCCATCGGCGCCAAGCTGGGCGGCAAGATCTGCACGATCATTAATGACGAAGGCAACATCGCGGGCCCGGGCAATGGGCAGCAATGCGCTCGCAGCATCGATGATGTGTTGATCGCGAACCGGCGCGCCGTCTTTATCTTTTAAACGCAATTGCACACAACCAACATCACCGGCGTCAAGCGCCGTTGCAAAAATTTTGCAAAAGGAGTCCAGATCATCAATCGCTGGCGGCGTAATCAGATAGAGGCGCGCACGCTCCATTTTACTCATACCTTTATTGTTCGGTGTTCATTGATATTCGGGCTCTATGCCATAACTGGGTCAATTAGGCCCGGCAACATATTTACACGCTCCCTATAATGTGAGGCAAACCCGGCGCCAAGCACGCGCATCTCTCCATTTATAGTATTTTTTCAACCAAAAATAGCAAATCCAATCTCATTTTTGGATAAGGACAAACCCAAATATAATTTGATATAGTCCCACTCTAAGCTAACGGGGACGATGAATGAGACGAATAGTGCGTGTGACAATCCTGCTTGGTTTGTTGAACCTTCTCCTTGCTCAAGATGTCCTCGCATCGCCGTGGCCCAGAACACAATATTCATTCTTTACTGCAACAGGAACAGAGTTTTTTACCGCCGATGGCGATTTCATCTTTGATGTGCCCCCCCTCATTGATAGCCAGACAGATCGCTTTCAACGTATACAGACAAATACATATATAGAATTTGGCCTAACCGATCGCTGGTTGATCAGCTTTAAAGCAAATTACGCGTTTACCACGGTTACCAGCCCCAATAGCGTCGTCACCAGCAATGGATTTACGGCGATCGAAGGGCTTATTCAACGCACCATTTGGCAAAGCCCCAACAATTTTTTCTCCGTTGCGCTATCGGCCGGACAAGATAATGCTTTTTCTGGCGGCGTTCGGCCAGGCCTGCAATCAGACGGGATCGATGGAGAGGTGCGGGTTCTTTATGGGCGCAACTTTTCGAACACACCATTTTCTGCATTTGCAACCGCAGAGCTTGCCTATCGACGCCGATTCGGCAGTGCGGCTGATCAAATTCGCGCCGATTTCAAGCTCGGTGCGCAGCCCCATCCGCGGGTTTTAGTGCTGGCTGATTTTTTCACCATACTGTCTGCGCGCAATGAAGATATTGGCGGCGCAGATTTTGACGTGATCAAGATCCAGCCCTCCGTGGCTGTGCGAACCTTGGGGAATTGGCGCGTGCAAACCGGGGTCAATTTTGAAGTCGCTGGGCGCAATCTCGACCGAGGAAACAGCGTCTTTGTCAGCCTGTGGTCATCGTTTTAACCCGCGCGCATGCTCAACCTTTCCATTGATGTAAAATTGGCGTGAAATTTCGGTTGGGGTCTGGCCCACTATAGGGTAAATCAGATTTTCATCACCACGCAAAAACATGAGCATTATGGCCAGCAAAAAAGCGACCCCGCCCCTTCTCTATCTGATTGATGGTTCCGCCTATATTTTTCGCGCCTATCATGCCTTGCCGCCCTTGAGCCGAAAATCAGATGGCCTGCCAGTCGGTGCAGTATCTGGCTTTTGCAACATGCTTTATAAATTAATGTGCGATGTGGCCGCAAAAGATGATGCCACCCATTTTGCGGTGATATTTGATTACTCAAGCAAAACATTTCGCAATGATCTTTATTCTGAATATAAAGCCAATCGAAGCGAAACACCCGAAGACCTCATTCCTCAATTCCCACTGGTGCGTGACGCAACGCGCGCCTTTGGTGCGGCCTGTATCGAGCAGGAGGGATATGAAGCAGATGATGTTATTGCGACCTATGCCCGCCAGGTAGAAGCACAAGGGGGTAAGGCCGTCATCGTTTCTTCCGATAAAGATCTCATGCAACTGGTGTCCGATAAGGTCTCCATGTTTGACCCGATGAAAAATAGAACCATCGGTCCCGAACAAGTTGTCGAGAAATTTGGCCTTGGCCCTGAGCATGTCATCGATATTCAATCGCTAGCGGGCGACAGCGTTGATAATATTCCCGGCGTGCCCGGCATTGGCGTAAAGACAGCGGCCTTGTTAATCGATGAATTTGGCGACCTTGATAGTCTTCTCGCGGGGGCAAGCACAATCAAGCAAAATAAACGCCGTGAAAACCTGATCGAATTTGCTGATCAGGCACGGCTATCGCGCGACCTTGTCACCTTGAAAACAGATGTTGAGGTGGCGGTGCCGATTGATGAATTGGCGATGCAGCCCATCAATGGCGAAACGCTTGTTGAATTTCTTAAAACCATGGAATTCACCACCTTAACCAACCGCATCACCACCGATCTCAATGTTGAGGTTGCAGAGGGCGATCCATCCGGTGCGCAAACGCCCAACGCCCCGGTAGAAAAAAACTATGAAACCATTTTTGATGCAGACGCATTAAAAGGCTGGGTTGAAAAAGCCTATCAGCGCGGAACAATCGCCGTTGATACAGAGACCAACAGTTTAAACGCGATGCGCGCAACCCTTGTTGGCGTCTCCTTGTCAGATCGTCCAGGGTCTGCCTGTTATATCCCGCTCAGTCATGGCGCCGACGGCCTTGCATTGGATGATGCCGATACGGCGCGCCAAATGCCCTTGAAAGAGGCGATCGCCATCCTCAAGCCCATGCTTGAAGATCCCGCTATTTTAAAGGTTGGCCAAAATCTGAAATTTGATGCGCTGATTTTTAAGCGCCATGGCATCAACCTGTCAGCGGTCGACGATACAATGCTGATTTCTTATGCGCTCGATTGCGGCCGCAATAATCACAATATGGATGATCTTGCCAAGCTGCATCTGGACTTGGACACAATTAAGTTTGCCGATGTTGCGGGCACGGGAAAAAACAAAAAAACTTTTGATCAAATTGAAATTTCAAAAGCGTCAGAATATGCCGCTGAAGATGCTGATATTACATTGCGTCTTCATCAACGCCTAAAACCAAGGTTGGCTGCGGAAAAACACACAACACTTTATCAAACCCTTGAACGCCCAATGGTACCTGTCATTACCGGCATGGAGCATGCAGGCGTCAAGGTAGACCGCGCCGTCTTATCGCGCCTGTCGGCAGATTTTGCACAGCGCATGGCCGCCCATGAAGCCGAAGCCCATGAGTTAGCGGGCGAGGCATTTAACCTTGGTTCGCCCAAACAAATATCAGAAATTTTATTTGGAAAATTGCAATTGCCCGGCGGGCGAAAAACTGCGAAAGGCGCATGGTCAACCAAAGCAGAAGTGCTGGATGAACTAGCCGCTGAAGGACACGAATTGCCCGCCGCTTTGCTGAAATGGCGCTCTCTTTCAAAATTGAAATCGACCTATACGGATTCATTGCAAACAGAAATCAATCCCGAAACCGGCCGCATCCACACATCCTATTCACTTGCCTCAACAACAACCGGACGACTTTCATCTAATGAGCCTAATCTGCAAAATATTCCGATCCGTACAGAAGATGGACGCAGCATCAGAACGGCATTCATTCCGGAAAAAGGAAATGTTTTAATTTCAGCCGATTATAGCCAAATCGAATTGCGCCTGCTTGCCCATATCGCCAACCTGACGACGATGAAACAAGCATTTGCCGACGGCGTTGATATTCATGCGCTGACCGCATCAGAAATGTTTGGTGTGCCGGTTAAAGATATGGACCCGATGGTGCGCCGGCGCGCAAAAGCGATTAACTTTGGCATTATTTACGGCATTTCCGCATTTGGCCTCGCCAACCAATTGGGCATTTCGCGCAGTGAGGCAAAATCTTACATTGATAGCTATTTCGAAAAGTTTCCCGGCATTCGTCAGTATATGGATGGCACCGTCACGTTTGCAAAAGCGAACGGCTATGTCGAAACCATTTTTGGGCGACGCACCTGGATTAAAGGCATTGGTGATAAAAACCCGGCCATGCGCGGCTATTCAGAACGCCAAGCGATCAATGCCCCGATTCAAGGGTCGGCTGCCGATGTTATCCGCCGCGCAATGATCCGCATGGAAGGGGAATTGCGCCGCGCAAAGCTTGATGCAAAAATGCTATTGCAGGTTCATGACGAACTTATTTTTGAGACCCCCAAAGCGCAAGCAGACGATACCTGCGCGGTTGTTAAACGCGTCATGGAAGGGGCTCACAAACCGGCGGTCTCCATTTCCGTGCCATTGGATGTGGAAGCGAGTGCGGGGCAAAATTGGGATGAGGCTCATTAACAAAAGTGTTTAGAGCCAGTTAGGCGGCATCCTCGCCAACCAGAACCTCGCGTTTGCCCGCATGATTGGCAGAAGAAATAATGCCTTCCTCCTCCATGCGTTCAATCAAGGTAGCGGCGCGGTTATAGCCGATTTGCAGGCGGCGCTGGACATAAGATGTTGACGCTTTTCGATCGCGAATAACCACTGCCACCGCTTGATCATATAATGCATCGCCGGAATTTGTGTTCCCGCCCACATCAAGGCCGGGGATGGCGCCATCATCGCCTTCTTTCATCTCAGTGACTTCTTGCACATAAGATGGCTTGCCCTGTTTTTTCAAAAATTTGACAATTTTTTCGACTTCATCATCGGCAACGAAAGGACCATGGACCCGGCGCAATCGCCCGCCGCCCGCCATATAGAGCATATCCCCCATGCCCAGCAGCTGCTCTGCTCCCTGCTCGCCAAGGATCGTGCGACTATCGATTTTTGACGTTACCTGAAAACTAATCCGTGTTGGGAAGTTTGCCTTGATGGTTCCGGTAATCACATCAACAGAGGGACGCTGCGTTGCCATGACAAGATGAATGCCCGCCGCACGCGCCATTTGCGCAAGGCGCTGAACCATGCCTTCAATGTCTTTACCGGCAACCATCATCAGGTCAGCAACCTCATCGATGACAACAACGATGAACGGCATGACATCAAAATCAAGCTCTTCGCTTTCATAAATCGGCTCGCCCGTATCCTCATCATAACCGGTATGAACCGTCTTGGAGAGCACCTCGCCTGCTTCCTGCGCTTGCAGGACACGCTCATTGAACCCTGCAATATTACGCACGCCGACTTTCGACATTTTCTGGTAGCGCTCTTCCATTTCCCGCACCGTCCATTTTAGTGCGACGACGGCTTTGCGCGGATCGGTAACCACGGGAGACAGAAGATGCGGAATTCCATCGTATACGGATAGTTCCAGCATTTTTGGATCAATCAAGATCAATTTACATTGGTCGGGCGATAGGCGATATAATAGCGACAGGATCATCGTATTGATACCCACCGATTTACCGGACCCAGTCGTTCCCGCGATCAATAGATGCGGCATGCGCGCAAGGTCTGCAAAAACCGGCTCGCCGCCAATATCAACGCCCAAGGCAAGTGTCAGATCGCCTCGTGAATTTTCATAATCGCTGGACCCAAGCTGACTGCGCAAATAGACCATTTCGCGGTCCTGGTTTGGCAATTCAATCCCGATGACGTTGCGCCCGGGCACAACAGCAACCCGCGCTGCGACCGCACTCATTGACCGGGCAATATCATCAGCAAGACCAATGACCCGCGATGATTTTACGCCCGCTGCAGGCTCAAGCTCGTATAAGGTGACAACCGGCCCGGGGCGAACATTGATAATCTCACCGCGCACCCCAAAGTCAGACAAAACAGTTTCAAGCATGCGCGCATTTTGGTCGAGCGCATCATCTGAGATGACAGTACGGGCGCGTTCATTAGCTTTAGCGAGTAAATTTAATGCCGGTAATTTATAGCTACCGGGTTCAAACACGGGAAGCTCATGTTGGGCCTCCCGGCGCTCACGCCTGCCGGGGCGTTTTTTAGGCTCTGAACGGATGATTTGGCGTCGACGGCTAGCCGCATCATCACCAATGACTTCTTCAATATCATCGATCTCTTCAAGATAACTTGGATCTTCCACATATTCTGATGCCGCGCGTGCGGTTTCTTCATCGTCGAGATCCCCGTCGCGCGCTTCCAGAACCGGCAGAGATCGCAAAATCTTCGATTTCGGGAAGCCATCTGACTCAGCCCCATCTCCACGATCCATCAGTGCGCCAATGCGTTCGGCACCCGCCACCATATGATCAACCACGCCCTCAACCATATCTTCAAGATAATCGAGAACGTCTTCTGTGCGCTCGCGGGTTAGCCCGCACACTCTTGGCCAACTCATAAGCAGCCCGGCAGCGAAAATCATGCCCGTGAAAATTGCCGGATAGGGAGCGCTCAACACGCCAAATATGGGTTTGAGCAATCCGGCAAGTCCGTCGCCGACAATGCCGCCCAGCCCCGCCGCAAATGGCCAGGTAACCGGCACCGGCCACACGGCAAGCAGACCCGCGCCAAACAGGATCGCAACCGGGATCAGCACGATCCGCATGACCACCGTCAGGCTCACCTCTTCAGGGGTGCCCAGCACCAAGGCCCAAAGCCCCCAAATGACCATCGGGACAAATATCAAAAAGACCGCCCCGCCGATTGTCTGCAACAATAAGTCCGCCGCCATCGCGCCAAGAGGGCCTGTTATATTAGAAACACTGGCCGCGCTGGCTGTATTTAAGCTGGGGTCTGATATCGAAAAATCACCAATCGCCACCATTAAATATCCAGCAATAATGATGAGCGCCGCGCCCCCGGCCCGCATAGCAATGCGCCGTGAGAAATGGCGCAATCTATCGAGCGAGCTATCAGCTCTTTGAATGGTGGGTGAGGTACGGCGAACAGTTCGAGGCATGGCAAAATATCTGGCAAATATGCGTTCGTCGAAGACGCAATGGGTTAGGGTTTCGTTTACCTTGCCATGAACTCAAAAAAAAAGGGTTAACGAGTATTAACCATTTTGCCAGCGCGCGGACCCCAAAAGGACCAGAGGAAAGCTAAAGAGACTAACGCGAAACCCGGCCCTAGCGTAATTTGAAGTCCGGATAAGCCTCAAGGCCAAGCTCTGCGCGATCAAGACCCATATTTTCCGCCTCAACCGGCACGCGCAGCCCAATCGAATATTTCAAAACGGTCCACCCAAGATAGCTCATCAAAAACGCAAAAACACTGATCGCGCCCATTCCAGTGATCTGCGCGACAACGGTCGCGGTCGGGTTTGGCCAGGCAACCACAAGGGTGCCCCATAAACCGCACACAAGATGCGCTGGAATAGCGCCGACAACATCGTCAATCTTCAATCGATCGAGCACTTGTATCGCAACCGTCACCAATACCCCGCCAATCGACCCGATAAGGAGTGCCTGCCAAATAGCTGGCGAGAGCGGATCACCGGTGATTGAAACCAAGCCGCCAATGACGCCGTTTAAGATAACCGTTAGATCAACTTTTCCGTATACAAACTGGGTCAGTAACAGGGTTGTCAGCACGCCGCCACACGCGGCCATATTTGTGTTTACGAAAATCTTCGCAATGGCGCCTGCATCCTCAATCGTTCCCATTGCCAATTGAGCCCCACCATTAAAGCCGAACCAGCCAAGCCATAAAATCAGGGTACCGAGCGTTGCCAGTGGCAGATTGCTGCCCGGCATGGGTACAGGCCTGGACGCATCAAAGCGGCCCGTGCGCGGGCCAATCGCCAATACACCCGCAAGCGCTGCCCAGCCGCCAACCGCATGGACAAGCGTTGCACCGGCAAAATCAGTAAATCCGCGCGCTGCCAACCATCCCTGTCCCCAATGCCATGAAGCCGCCACTGGATATACAAGGCCCGTTAAATAGGCAGCAAAGATTAAAAGCGGCCATAAACGCACACGCTCCGCAACCGCCCCCGATACAATCAACGCGGCGACAGCCACAAAAACCATTTGAAAAAACCAGCCGCTATAAGCCGACACACTTTCAGAGCGAAGATCTTCGCTCGCCCCCCAGCTTTTGAACTCGCCTAAAAATCCGCCCGGCTCAATCGAGTAAATCAGATGATAGCCCGTGAGCCAAACCATGACGCCAGCAACGGCAAAAAGATTAAGCGTTTTGACGCAAATCATCGCCGCATTTTGCGCGCGCACCAGGCCAACCTCTAACAAGCAGAACCCGGCGACCATAAACATCACGGCCATGCCCGCGATCAAAAATAACAGCGTATTGAAAACGAATTGAACATCCTGGGAAATCGGTGCATCGCCGCCCACCTCTTGCGCCAGCGCCAATTCGGGAGCGAAAATCGCTGGACCCACTATTGCCAGAAGGCCAATGCATCCCGCCATCAGCGTGCGATAGGCTAGTGATAAACACGACATAAATCGTTCCCGTTGCCCTGCCTATTATTGTCCAGCCATAAAGCCGGGCATTTATCCGGCGGCCGATAATCGATTCACTGCACTGATAACGGCATGGAAGGAGGCAGTGATAATGTTGGGATTAATACCGACGCCGAACCAATACAAGCGGCCCGGCCCGGCAATTTCCACATAAGCGACTGCTTTTGTATCAGATCCCTTGCCAATCGCATGCTCTTTATAGTCGCAAACCTCAATATCAATGCCGAGATGGGCGCCCAGCCCGGTCACAAAGGCATCAACCGGACCATTGCCGGTTGCGGTGAATTTTTCCGCAACCCCGCCGCGCGAGAGTTGTACGGTGACGCTCACATTATCCTCGCCAGCGCTGGAATCTTGCGACATTCCATAATCATCGAGCACCAATGCGCCTTGCGGACGGGTTAAATATTCTTCATCAAATGCCCGCCAAATCTGGTCAGGCGAGACTTCCGTGCCTTGCGTATCAGCGCGTTCCTGAACAACCTTACTGAACTCAATCAGCAGCTTGCGCGGCAATTTCAAGCCATAATCGCGCTCAAGCAAATAGGTAATTCCGCCCTTGCCGGACTGCGAATTCACGCGGATCACTGCCTGATAGTTGCGCCCCACATCCGCTGGATCGATGGGCAGATAGGGCACTTCCCAAAGCTCGCTATTGCCCCCTTCCATCGCCGCAAAGCCCTTATTGATGGCATCTTGGTGCGAGCCAGAAAATGAGGTGTAGACAAGCTCACCTGCATAAGGATGACGGGCATGGATTGGCAATTGGTTGCAATATTCTGTGGTCTTTACCAATTCATTGATGTTTGAAACATCAAGCTCTGGATCAATACCTTGGGTAAACATGTTGAGCGCAAGGTTTACAACATCAACATTCCCGCATCGCTCACCATTGCCAAACAAGGTTCCTTCAATCCGGTCCGCACCTGCCAAAAGGCCAAGCTCTGCGGCGGCAACACCGGTTCCGCGATCATTGTGCGGATGAAGTGAAAGAATATAGCTGTCGCGTCTGGCGACATTACGGTGAAACCATTCAATTTGGTCCGCATAAATATTTGGCGTCGACATTTCGACCGTCGCAGGCAAATTCAAAATGACCTTATTGTCAGGTGTAGGCTGGAAAACATCCATCACCGCTTCGCAAATATCTTTCGCGAAATCGAGTTCTGTGCCGGTAAAACTTTCTGGCGAATATTCATATCGTGTGGTGCCGCTGGGCCGTTGGCCCGCCAGCTCATGGACAATCGCCGCGCCCTTCACTGCAATGTCAATAATCCCGTCGCGGTCGCGGTCAAACACGACCCGGCGCTGAAGGGTGGAGGTTGAATTGTAAATATGAACAATCGCATCGCGCGCGCCTTTAATGGCCTCATAGGTACGCTGGATTAAATCTTCGCGCGCTTGTGTAAGCACCTGGATTGCCACGCCCGGCGGAATTTTATCTTCCTCAATAAGCCACCGCGTAAAATCAAAATCGGTTTGCGAGGCCGCCGGAAATCCAATTTCAATTTCCTTAAACCCCATCGCGATCAAGGTTTCCCACATTCGCTTTTTTCGCTCATGGCCCATCGGTTCAATGAGTGCTTGATTGCCGTCGCGCAGATCAACACTGCACCATATCGGCGCTTTGTTGGTCTGGCGCATGGGCCATTGGCGATCTGGCAACTCTATTGGCGCGAAGCTCGCATATTTTCGGGTCGGGTCAGATAACATCTCTTCATTCGCTCTCATCAGCGGGCATTGGCGCAGACCATCAGTCCAATAGCCAAACGTTCCAGGCGGAAATCCTAATTTTTAAAGGGCGGGAACCGGCAGGTGATCAACGCCGCTCAAGGGAAAATAGCCGGGTCCCTAAGAGCGACTGGCCATAAGTCGCGGCAAACGGCCAAATAAGCATGCTAGATGCGATAATATGCCATGAAAGTGGTTCATTTTGCGGTTATATCGCGTTCAATCCCAAATGCCAACCACTTGCGAAGCAGCGCCGCAAAGAATTTACGCATTGCGAAAACGGCATTTCAGTAAACATCACAAAGGGCGAAATGGAGGGCCTAGTTGTCGCACGCTTTACGCGGTAAGGTCCGCCTTTATAGCACCAAAGGGAGTTACACCATGTGTGATGAATTGACAGAACGTGACAATGAAAACCATCTTCTCGCAACCGAGGCTCCCAATCGCCGAGATTTCAGCAAGATGAGCGCAGGCGCTGTGCTCGCCGCAATGGTGCCAGCATGCGCATCTGAGCAAACGTCCAGCGATGAACCAATCGAATCTGTTGCAACAATCGAAGCCAATGTTGCGGTCACCATGTCTGAGGGCGTCTCCGACAGTTTTTATGTGCGCCCCGCAACAGGCACGCATCCGGGTGTTGTAATGTGGCCTGATATTAAAGGACTGCGACCCGCCTATAAAGCCATGGGCAAACGCCTGGCGATGTCTGGATATTCCGTACTGGTTGTTAACCCATTCTACCGGGATGCGAAGGCACCAGTTGTCGGACCGGATGCAAGTTTTCAAGACCCGGACACCCGCAACTTGCTGCGCGGCATGGCTGGCAAACTTACCCAAGATGCCAGCATGTCGGATGCACGCGACTATATTAGCTTTCTTGACCAGCAAGAGGGCGTCGATACCTCCCGCAAGGTAGGCACTGCCGGATATTGCATGGGCGGCCCGTTAATCATGCGCACGGCCGCTGCGGTTCCAGAGCGCGTAGGCGCGGCAGCCTCTTTTCATGGCGGCGGGCTCGTGCGCGATAGCGCGGACAGCCCTCATCTATTAATCCCGCAATCGCCCGCCCATGTCCTCCACGCAATTGCGCAAAACGATGATGAGCGAAATCCAGACGTTAAAACGGCCCTTGCCGATGCCTATGCAGCTGCAGGCGTTCCGGCGGAAATCGAAGTCTATGAAGGGGCGCTGCATGGATGGTGTGCCCTTGATTCAACGGTCTATAATGAAGTTCAGGCCGAGAAAGCCTGGGCGCGCATGCTGGCCCTGTTCGAAAGAGCGTTGGTTTGATGCAAATTCGTTGGCGTCTGAGGATTGAACCTTGCCGCGATTTATAGTCAAACAGCGTGCATGACCGACAACCCTGCGATTTTAGACCTTGCGCCAGCCGATGATCTCGTCGCTTGCGCAACCGCCAGCGAGGCCGTTGAGCGTCTCATCCATTTATATGATGACGCCATCGACCAAATTACCGCGCGCTTTGACGCCTATGTGGCGGGCACGCTGGACGAGACCACGCCGCAAACGCCGACCTATCCCTATCTATGTGCAATCGTATCTGCAGAAAAATCGACCCAGACCAGCAAGCTGGCGCTCGGCGGGGTTGCTTCAGAGAGCTTGCACGGCACGGCCATCACGCGCCCCAAACTTTATACAGAGTTTTTAACCGAAGAGCTGACCCGTATTGTTGAGCGCTTTGACGCCAAACTTTTTGTCGGCATGTCGCACACCCCGATGCCGCTAACATTTGCTCTCGAAAAAGCAACATCTGCCCTCACCGCAGAAATGCGCGCCAGCCTGCAGCAATATTTCCACATGCCCAATCTGGTTTCCACCAATGATGATATTGTTGACGGGCATCGCATCTTGCAACGTTTTGGCGCTATGCCGCTTACCCTTTTTAGTGCTGAACGCATTGATTATTCTCTTCACCGTATCCAGCATTATACCGCAACTCGGCCCAAGCACTATCAACGTTATATTCTGTTTACGAACTATCAGCGCTATGTTGATGAGTTCACCGAATTTGCAAAAGCAGAAGTTGAGGCCGGGCGTGCAGAACGGTTTGTTGAGCCCGGCGACCGTATTTTCGAAAAGGGCAAACCGCCCTCATCCGAGCCCCTTGGAAAATTACCGCAAATGCCTGCCTATCATTTGGTGCAAGGCAAGCATGAAGGCATTACGCTCGTTAATATTGGCGTTGGCCCGTCTAATGCAAAAACTATCACAGAACATTTGGCGGTATTGCGCCCTCATGTTTGGTTGATGATCGGCCATTGCGGCGGATTGCGCCGCACGCAACGGCTTGGCGATTATGTTTTGGCGCATGCGTATCTTCGCGAAGATGGCGTGCTCGATGACTTTTTACCGCCCTCCGTTCCCCTGCCGACAATCGCAGAGGTGCAACTGGCCATGACCCAAGCGGTGCAGGAAATTAGCGGCATTGAACAATCCGGTCTCAAAGAATTACTGCGCACTGGAACAGTGGTAACGACCGGAGATCGAAACTGGGAATTGCGCTTTGAGCGCAATGCAGTCCGGTTAAACCAAGCGCGCGCTATCGCAATCGATATGGAATCGGCAACCATCGCCGCGAACGGCTATCGTTACCGCGTGCCCTATGGCACGCTTTTATGCGTTTCTGATCGACCGTTACACGGGGAAATCAAATTACCGGGCATGGCCGATGCCTTCTATCAGGAGCGCGTCAGCCAACATCTTGAAATTGGCATTCGCGCGGTTGAATTGTTACGAGACGAAGCCAATGCAGGTGCACTGCATTCGCGCAAATTGCGCAGCTTCGACGAACCTTTAATGAGATAATAGTTTTGGAGTACCATGATGGACGGTGAAGATAGAGCCCCGGCGAAGATTTGGACGCGCACTGATATCGAAAATTTGATGGCAATGCCGTTCAATGATGTTTTGTGGCAAGCGCAAAAGACTCACCGCGAGCACTTCTCAGCGAATGAAGTTCAAGGCGCGCGGCTTGCTTCTATAAAAACCGGCGGGTGCCCGGAAGATTGTGGCTATTGCAATCAATCCGCGCATTTCGATACCGGATTGGAAGCCAGCAAACTCATGGACCGCGAAACGGTTTTATCAGAAGCCAAAACCGCAAAAGCAGAGGGCGCTTCGCGCTTTTGCATGGGCGCGGCCTGGCGCTCCCCCAAAGACCGCGATATGGACGCCTTGTGCGACATGGTTCGGGATGTCAAAGGTTTGGGGCTAGAAACCTGCATGACCCTTGGCATGCTATCGGATGAGCAAGCAACAACCCTCGCACAGGCCGGTCTTGATTATTACAATCACAATATTGATACGTCTCCGGAATATTATTCCAAAGTCATTTCAACGCGCACCTTTGAAGACCGCATTGCAACGCTGGAGCGGGTGCGCGCCAGCGGAATGAAAGTTTGTTGCGGCGGCATTGTTGGCATGGGCGAAGAAGCGCAAGACCGCGCCGGTCTCTTGTTGGCCCTCGCAAATATGACGCCCTGCCCTGAATCCGTGCCTATCAATGCATTGGTGCCTGTTGATGGTACGCCGCTTGGCCAATCTGGTTCATTGCCAGCGCTAGACTTTGTCCGATTAATCGCCATTGCGCGCATCATGATGCCAACATCGTTCGTCAGACTTTCCGCAGGCCGCGAACAGATGAGCGATGAAACACAAGCTTTATGTTTTCTGGCAGGCGCAAATTCCATCTTCATCGGCGACCGATTGCTAACAACAGACAATCCGGGATGCTCGCAGGACGAAGCCCTGTTTGAAAAACTTGGCATCACCCTGATCTAGCAAGACGCACAGCGCCGCCTATCCTGTATAGAAATTATGAGGGGCGACAAAAAACGGCCCGCTCAATGGCGGGCCGTTTTTTTCAATTTAAACGAGAAAATCTCGGCTATTTTTTACCGTCAGTACGACGATCTGTTTTTTCTTTAATCCGTGCAGAGCGGCCACGGCGCTCGCGCAGATAATATAGTTTTGCGCGACGAACTTTACCGCGGCGCACGACGGTGATGCTGTCAACGAGCGGGGAGTAAACCGGGAATACCCGTTCAACACCTTCACCAAAAGAAATTTTGCGTACTGTAAAGCTCTGCTGCAAGCCACCGCCATTGCGCGCGATGCACACGCCTTCAAAGGCCTGGATCCGCTCGCGCTCGCCCTCTTTAACTTTAACATTAACCCGCAGTGTGTCTCCTGCGGCAAATTCCGGCACAGTCTTACCGAGTTCTTCGATGTGCTCTTTATTGAGCTGCTCAATGATATTCATTGATCGCGTTCCTTTGTTTTTATGCGCCGGATAGGACCGTTTTTTACATACCTCTCCCAGAGGTCCGGTCGTCGCGTTCGCGTTATCTCTTCGGCTTGCTGGCGTCGCCAGTCTGTTATCTTTTTATGGTTCCCGGAGGTCAGCACTGACGGAATGGTCAGCCCCTCAAACTCCTGCGGACGCGTAAATTGGGGATATTCCAGAAGATTATCCTCAAAACTTTCCTCGCCCAAGGAACAAGCGCTGCCTAATACGCCGGGTAGCAATCGAACGCAAGCCTCGATCATCGCCATTGCGGCAATTTCACCGCCTGCGAGCACAAAATCACCGATTGAGACCTCAATAATTGGGCGCGCCTGCAATAAGCGGGCATCAACACCCTCAAATCTGCCGCATAACAGGCTAACCCCCGGCCCATCGGCAAGCTCGCGGGCATAAGCCTGATCAAAGGGCCGCCCTCGAGGAGAAAGATAGATAATTGGGCGCTCGCTGGGGGTCAGGCTATCAATCGCCTTGGCCAATATATCTGCGCGCATAACCAGGCCCGCCCCGCCGCCAGACGGGGTATCATCGATTGAGCCATAGCGATTGTCAGAAAAAGAGCGCAATGGGATGGTCTCAAGGGACCATGCGGCCCCCGCTTGAGGGCTCCCATTAGAGGGGGCATCAGAGGGGGCATCCCCCTCTGGTTCGCCATTCACCCCAGTCTTGGCGCGCGACCGACCAATAACCGAGCCATCCAAGGGACCCGGAAACAACTCAGGATATAGCGTGAGAACACTTGCTTTCCACATCCTGCACCTGTTAGCCAACAGGTCGCAATCGAGCAAGAGCGCATCTGACAGCACATCAAGGAACGAGATGATGGCGACAACATCAATATTGATTACCGGGGCCGGCGGGCGCATGGGGCAAACCCTGATCGCGATCGCCCTTGAGGCAGACGATCTGGCCCTTGCTGGCACCATTGATCGGGAGGGCTCACCGGCCCTTGGCAAGGATGCGGGTACGCTTTGCGGGCGCGATAAAGCGCAGATTATCGTCTCCTCTTGCCTGCGCGAGAGCCTTGCCAGCACGGCCGGACAAAATCCAATCGTGATTGATTTTACCGCGCCGGGTGCAAGCCTTGATCACGCACGCCTTTGCGCTGAGCACGGCGCAGGGCTGGTGTTGGGCACGACCGGGTTCACTGATGAACAGGACGCAGAGCTTATCGCCCTGTCAAAAAACCTGCCCATGGTCAAAGCTGGCAATATGAGCACCGGCGTAACCTTGTTAAGTGCCCTTGTTGAGCAGGTGGCTGCGCGCCTTGATGACAGTTTCGATATTGAAATCACCGAAAGCCATCACCGCCACAAAGTCGATGCGCCTTCCGGCACCGCGCTGCTTTTGGGCGAGGCTGCTGCTACCGGGCGAAACATTTCTCTCAAAGACAACTCTCAGCGCGCCCGCGACGGCATTACCGGCGCGCGCCAGCCAGGCACTATCGGATTTCAAGCGATTCGAGGCGGTGCGATTATCGGCGATCATGATGTTTTATTTGCCGGCGAAAGTGAGACCATCACCCTTTCTCATCGTGCGCTCAATCGCGGCGTATTCGCCCATGGCGCCATGCGCGCCGCGCGCTGGTTGTCTCAAAATGGAACGGGCCTGCGCGATGCCGGTCACTATTCGATGAAATCTGTTCTTAATCTCTAGCGGTTTCTTAACGCAAACCTTGTAACCACTAGCTCTGGTTTAATCAGGGATGGTGTGTCGATATGCGCTTTGAGTATATACTTTGTGCCCTCATTGTGATGATGGCTGTGATCAGTGCACGTCTGTTGCAAGATGAAGGTCTTGCTGACGCAGACGGGGAAAAAGTCGACATTGTCTCCGAAAGCAAACCGCAAAAACGCAAATCCCATCAGCGCAGAGTGCGCATTCCCGCAGCGGCAAATCATCAATATTATGTAACAGGCCGGGTCAATAATCGACCTACAAATTTTCTCATCGATACCGGTGCAAGCTTTGTTGCCTTGCAAGAAACAGCATTGCAACGCGCGGGCGTATTGTTGCGCTATGATGATTTTCGCCACCCCATCTCAACTGCAAATGGCCATACCAAAGCCGCGCGCGTAACGCTCGATCGCCTGGAGATTGATGGTCTAACTTTATATGATGTTGATGCTTTTATTTTGCCCGACAAACAACTCGACATAAATCTTTTAGGCATGAGTTTTCTGTCGCGTATCTCAAGCGTAGAAACGCGCAATGGTGAAATGATACTAACGGAATAAATGCCTATAAGGGCTGTAAAAGGCTGGGCAAGGTTCCAACGTCGGCGCCGGCCTGACGCATAAAAAATTGCCGTACCGGCCGGCTTGCGTTGACAACACCAAGCCCTGCACCTCTCATCAACCGGATTGCTGGCTGATTGTTGGAAAATAATCGGTTCAATAAATCCGTACCCAACGCAAGAGAGACCGAGTCAAAACGGCGCCATTGTTGATAAGGCTGCAACGCGCTCTCATGGCCAATATCAAGGCCAACACCGCGCCCATCGGCCAGCACATCGCAAAGCGCTGCAATATCTTTAATCGCCAGATTAAACCCTTGGCCTGCAATAGGATGGATTGCTCGCACCGCATCGCCAACCAAGGCAAGACGCGCACTTACAAATTTATGAGAAAGATGAAAGGAAAGCGGATAGGAAAACCGCGGCCCATCAACTTCTAACCCGCCAAGATAAGACCCAAACCGCTGGGTCAGCTCGCGCTTAAACGTTTCATCATCACTGGCCATTAAACGTTCAGCCAACGGAATTTTATCTGTCCATACCAGCGAGGAGCGATATGTCTTGTTTGACCCGTCGCTCTTTGTAGTCATTGGCAATATCGCAAATGGTCCGCCAGGCAAAAAATATTCCTGCGCAAACCCATTATGAGGATGCTCATGAGCAACCGTCGCAACGAGACCGGTTTGTTGATATTTCCACCGATTAACCCGCAACCCCGCTTGCGCGCGCAACGGCGATTGCTTGCCATCCGCAGCCAATACCAGATTTGTCGTAACAGAGCGCCCTGCTGACAATTCCAGCACTGCACGCCCCGGTCCAAAATCTACATGTTGGCAGGATGTCTGATCGAACACCGTGACATCTTTTTCTTTATCAAGGGCACTGAATATGGCCCGGCGTAGGGCGTGATTTTCGACAATCCATCCCAACGGCGTGTCTTTATCGAGGGCATTGCTATCGAAATGCATATGAAAACTGGAAAGCCCGCCTTCGCGAAACCGCGTCTGGCGCTGGCCATCAGTCACGAGAATATCGCGAATGGGTTCAGAAAAAGCATCTATGTCATCCCACAAATCGAGCCGGTTGAGCATCCGCATGGAGGCGAACGCAATCGCTGTGGTGCGTCCATCAAAATGGCTTGCCAACAAAGCTTCTTTTGGGCTGCGCTCAATCAGTGCAATGGAAAAACCGCGCCGCGCAAGAGCAAGAGCGGCAAGCCCGCCGGTCAACCCACCGCCGACAATGGCAATATCTGTATGAAGATCTTTTTCGGCGTTGGCCATTACCGATTAGCCTTTTCGCGCTCATCATCGCTGAGCGTTCGCGCCTCTTCGGGCAACATGATGGGTATCGAGTCGCGGATCGGATAAGCAAGCCCGGCGCGCTGGCTAATCAATTCACGCTTTTCCCGGTCCAATGTTAACGGCCCGCGCGTTTGCGGACAAACAAGCAGCTCCAACATTCGCGGATCAATCACCATTGGCTCATGTGCCCGATCTTGGTGCCTACTATCTTGGGATTTGGCGTCTTCGTTATTTATATCTGAATTTTCGGGCATCATTTTATCGCTTGGCCAGCTTTCATCTCAGCAATTGCTTACTGCATAAAGGAATCGTTTTTACCGTCATCGACGCAGGACATTTCCATCAAGGTAATCAAACATTCAGAGCGCTCTGCGCTGGTTCCCGCTTCCAATAAAGCCTGTTTTTCATTGGGCTCAAACGGACACCCCATGGCAAGTGAAACCACAAGTGCTTCGCTGGGGGCTTCTTCCACCGCATCCCAATCGGTTTTTAACCCTTCCGTATCGAGATATAGCTCCATCGCATTCAAAAGCCGTTCGCGGTCTATCATCTCCGATGTTGGATCAGGCACGCCGTCGCCCGCATAAGCTTCCCAATCAACACTGACCTGCCTGTAAGGGGTATCAACGCTAAGCTCTTCGACAACACGGAAACGGCGCTGCCCGGTCAATGTAATCAGATATCGCCCATCATCACTCTCGGCAAAACTTGTTAGGCGGCCCGCACAGCCAATTGAATAAAGTGCTGGCTTATCACCCCGATCCGCATCACTGCGCGGTTGCACCATGCCAATCATCCGTGTTCGGCCTAATGCATCGTCAACCATGCGTAAATAGCGAGGCTCAAATATATTTAACGGCAACTGCCCCCCGGGTAACAAAAGCGCGCCGCCAAGCGGGAACACCGCTATCACCTCAGGAAGCGAGCCAGCGCGGATATATCGAGAGGAATTGTCCATAATTCTCCGTAAAGACGATGTGCACTCTTATGATCGCTCAATCAGGGCGGCGATCACGAAAACAATATTGACGACATACGCTTGCGACCCGCCTTAACCAGTTCGTCGGTGGGGCCGAGCGCTTCAAAAACGGTCAGCAATTTTTTGCGTGCCGCTTCTTCATTCCATTCGCGATCTTTTTCCATCAGCAATAAGAGCTGATCCATTGCCCCTTGCAAATCATTATTGCCGATCATTGCTTCTGCAAGATCGAACCGTGCGGCATGATTGTCTGGTTCTGCCTCAACGGTGGCAGCCAGCGGGCCAACATTGCCCGCATCCGCGCCGCTGATTGTCAGATCAATCGCGGCCTGAATAGCGGTAATGGCGGGATCGGATTTTTTGTCTGCAGGCACTGAGTCAAGAACGGCCGTTGCCTGCTCGACCTCGCCGGTGGCGACATAACATCGAGCAAGCCCGGCAATGGCCTGAAGGTTTTCCGGATCACTCTGCGCGATTTGCGCGAACACTTGCGCAGCAGAGGCAACATCACCGGCATTGAACGCCTCGCCAGCAACGGCGAGCATGTCTTCAACGCTCGGTTCACCGGTCGGCGCTTGTCCAGTACCCGGAAGGCTGGTGATCCGCTGAATAAAGGCTTTGATTTCACTTTCCGGCACCGCGCCCTGAAAGCCATCAACGGGCTGGCCCTGCACGAATGCGTAAATTGTCGGCACTGACTGAATGCGCAGCTGGGAGGCGAGCATCTTGTTTTGATCAATATCGATTTTAACCAGACGGACCTTACCCCCCGCCTCGGTCACGGCTTTTTCCAGCGCAGGGGTCAGCTGTTTACAAGGCCCACACCAAGGGGCCCAAAAGTCGACAATTACCGGCACCTGCATGGAGGTGGCCAATACATCCTGCTCAAATGTTTCGATGGAACCGTCTTTAATCAGATCGGCCCCAGCGCCGCCAGCGGGAGACGGCCCATTACCGCCAAACCCATTGCCATTCATCGTTGTGGAAAAATCACTCATATACTGGACACCAATTCCTTTTCACCGGCGGTTTTGTACCATCCCGGCATGCAAACTCAAATGGTCATGCCGTGATCATCTCTCAAGGTCAAACCCGAGCAAAGTCCCAAATTTTCCTAGCCTGCCCGTAGCAGTGAGATTGGTGAGTTGGATATTAGCCGAATTTGCTAAAATCAGGGGGGCGTTTTTGCATGAAAGCGCCCGCAGCCTCAGCAAATTCAGGGCTTTTCAGGCCTTGAGCGAACAGCGCACCCTCTTCCGCCATGCGCTGGGCGGCGGCGGCAGTATTTTTACGCAACAACATTTTTGTGTTACGCAGCGCCGTTGGCGCTTTTGCCGCAAGAGTTTGGGCAAGCGCCATCAATTCCGCCTCAAATACGTCATCGTCAACACAGCTGGTCGCAAGGCCGCATTCTGCCGCTTCCTCGCCGCTGATCGATGTGCCGAGCATAAACATCTGCGCTGCCTTGCGCGGGCCCACAACCATGGGCAGCAGGAGACTGGATGCGGCCTCTGGGACCAATCCGAGATCAACAAAGGGTGCAGAAATTTTTGCTGATTTCGCCGCAACCACAAAATCGCAATGTAACAGCATGGTCGCGCCGACCCCGACGGCCACGCCGTTGACCCCGGCAATCAGGATTTTTTCAGCCTCTAGGATTCCTCGCAAAAACCGCTCGACCGGCCGAGGTTCATCGCCGCCTAAATGGGGCGGGGTCTGCATGAAATCCTGCAAATCATTGCCAGCCGTAAACGCATCGCCAGCACCGGTCAGCACAACCACTTTCACTGCCTTGTTGGTCTGAGCGTCCAATAATGTGTCCGCTATCGCGGTATACATCGCATGGGTAATGGCATTCTTGGCGGCAGGCCGGTCCATCCAGATCGTGCGAACGCCGTTTGTATCTTTAATTTTGATAAATTCACTCACGGGCGATGACCTCTCATGCTGCTGACCCCACATTGCTCGCGCAAGGCGGGCCTTTTTGTCAATGGACAAGCGCAGCGCTGTAATACAGCTTTGGAGAAAGTCGCCTTCGCCATCTGACATCAATCAGAACCAGAAATTGAGCGAGAGGGTAGAAAGTCGGCACAACATTGATCAACTCCTGTCAATCAATGTTGTGCTTTTTAACAAGGATATTTCGAAAAATATCCCGAAGCGATTAAGAGCGCTTAGGCAACGTCAAAGCGATCCAGATCCATCACCTTGGTCCAGGCAGCGACGAAATCTTTTGTAAAGCGGTCTTTAGAATCGCTTGATGCATAGATTTCGGCAATGCCACGCAAGATTGAGTTTGATCCGAAGACAAGATCGGCGCGGGTCCCTGTATATTTTACAGCGCCCGTGGCACGGTCGGTGCCTTCGAACAATTCTTCCGTATCATCAGTCGCTTTCCACTGAATGTTCATATCCAGAATATTGACGAAGAAATCATTCGTCAGTGCACCTAATGTTTCGGTGAGGACACCTTCTGTTGCCCCGCCCGCATTTGCGCCAAGCACGCGCAGACCGCCAACAAGAACCGTCATCTCAGGCGCCGTCAATGTCAGCAACTGTGCCTTGTCGACTAGCAATGCTTCTGTTGAACGTGGGTCGTCGGTGTTTTTGTAATTCCGGAAGCCATCAAATTTTGGTTCCAGAACATCGAACGAGTCCACATCGGTTAGCTCTTGAGTGGTATCGGTCCGGCCCGGTGTAAAGGCAACACTAACCCCGTTACCGGCAGCTTTTTCAATTGCTGCAGAACCACCAAGCACAATCAGATCAGCAAGAGAAACTTTTGTGCCGCTTGCGTTAAACTCTTTCTGGATCTCTTCCAGCTTGGCAATCACATCACCAGTTTTGGAGAGCGTATTAATCGCCCAGTCTTTTTGTGGAGCAAGACGGATGCGTGCACCATTAGCACCGCCGCGCATGTCTGATCCGCGATAGGTCGAGGCAGAGGCCCATGCCGTGTTTACCAATTGGGATACGGACAATCCCGAATCCAAAATCTTGGCTTTGAGCTGTGCAATCTCTTTGTCATTGATAACTGGCCCAGTATGTTTTGGCACCGGATCTTGCCAAATCAGTTCTTCGCTCGGCACTTCTTCACCTAGATAGCGAGTAATCGGACCCATATCGCGGTGGGTCAGCTTGAACCAAGCTCTGGCATAAGCATCGGCAAACTCATCAGGGTTTTCATGAAAACGTTTGGAAATTTTTGCGTATTCCGGATCCATCTTCAACGCCATATCCGCCGTTGTCATCATCAGCGGCTCTGTGCGTGATGGGTCATGGGCAGCAGGTGGTTGATCAGCATTAGACGCTGCGGTTGGCGTCCACTGAACATGGCCCGCCGGGCTGGTGGTTTTTTCCCAATCATAGCCAAGCAAAACATCGAAATATCCCGTGTCCCACTTGGTCGGGTTCACCGTCCACGCGCCTTCAAAACCAGCCGTTGTGGTATCGCCGCCTTTGCCAGATCCATGACTATTGGCCCAACCCAGGCCCATTTGCGCCATACCCGCACCTTCAGGCTCGGCGCCAACTTTATCTTCAGGGCCCGCACCATGGCCTTTACCAAAGGTGTGACCACCGGCAACAAGCGCAACAGTTTCATAATCATCCATCGCCATACGCGCGAATGTGTCACGAATATCAAATGCAGATTTAAGCGGATCGGGATTAGCATTTGGCCCTTCGGGATTCACATAAATCAATCCCATTTCAACAGCGCCAAGGGGCTTGGCTAGCTCGCGATCACCTGAATAGCGCTCATCAGTAAGCCACTCCGCTTCCGGGCCCCAATAAATATCTTCTTCAGGCTCAAACACATCAGCGCGACCGCCGCCAAAACCAAAAGTTTTAAAACCCATTGATTCCATCGCAACATTACCGGCAAGGATCATCAGATCAGCCCAAGAAATTTTGTTGCCGTATTTTTGTTTGATCGGCCACAGCAGACGGCGCGCTTTGTCGAGATTACCATTGTCTGGCCAGCTATTGAGCGGCGCAAACCGTTGCGAGCCCGTAGACGCCCCGCCGCGACCATCATAGATGCGATACGTCCCGGCACTGTGCCAGGTCATACGAACGAACAGGCCGCCATAATGACCAAAGTCAGCGGGCCACCAATCCTGAGAGTCGGTCATGAGCGTTGTCAGGTCAGCTTTCAGGGCTTTGAGATCAAGGCTTTTGAAAGCTTCTGCATAATCAAAACTTTCTTCCAATGGGCGAACCGGTTGTGAGTTCTGATTGAGAACTTTCAGATTTACCTGTTCTGGCCACCACTTCTGATTGGCCGAGCTTCCTGTTGATCCTGCTTGTCTTTGCGGACCATGCATGACCGGACATTTGCCTTGAGTGCTCATATTCATTCCTATCGTGTGTTGGGTTTGTGTATTCGCTTTGGTGCGTTGCTAGGGTGTGTATCGAACAATTCGAGTTTAATAAAATAGATTATTTGCAGCATGTTCATCGATTTAATCGATACAGATTACTGGGGACAGAATTGAGGGAAGAATGGCGAGAAAATGCCTGGAAAATACTTGCGCGCATCACCCCGCCAATATCCTATCTTGCCTCTTTCATACGGCGACAATGAAGCCAGCCGCAACCCAAAGATGCGTGAACCCGGTGAGTTGTTTTCCCAAGG
>CAYQXV010000005.1:0-4194 GCA_964421675.1 uncultured Caulobacterales bacterium | reverse complement strand
ATGAAGCCAGCCGCAACCCAAAGATGCGTGAACCCGGTGAGTTGTTTTCCCAAGGGAGTTAAAAATTAAGCGTGCACGGCGACGCGGTTATATGCGCCGATCCCGGCCCATGCTTGTTCATGCTTGGGTCGTATCTCAGGTTGAAAAACTAGTGCCCGTTTCTCGCCAAAAGCTGTCAATCACTCTCTCTTAGATCTAAGTCATAAGATCTGACTAGCTGCTGCATGACAGCGTCTTTTCGTGGCATTTGGGAAATATCCAAAAGGAGTAGGCGCTTTTGTTCAATCCCTTCATGATGCGCTGAATGTTGAGCAAACCAAAACAATTCTTCTAACGGTTCATCGTCGTGCCAAGTTGTCAGCACCAATCTGTCTTCTGGAATTTCTCCATCCGGAAAGTCATCAATATTTGCGTAATCGACACTCTCGTCCCAGAGCTTGCAGTCTCTCCCCCATGCCATCATGAATAGGCAGCCGCTATCCACTAACCAGCGACTGATTTTGTCACGCCACTTCCAGTCGACCTCATCTTCGATGATTACGACCGCCGCAAAGGATCTCATATTGCCAAGATTTGGCGGTTCAGCTCCAACCCTAAGATGGTGATATTGGATATTCGACATTTCCCCTTCTTAGCACACGGTTCCAATCTCACGAATGCCCGTTTCTCGCCAGAAGACGACATACCCTAAATTTTCGAGTGACTGATTTGTGGTTGGTTTTTACTGTAGCCCTCAGCGTCCTACCTAGGGCGAAATCTTGTCGCTTAAAAATGTCGAAAAGCTAACCGGTCGATTGGTGTTTACTGCCGGGTAAATACAGAAACGCCATCAACAAAAACTTCAGATGGGCGTGCAGTTGTTCTAAAAGGAGGGCCGTCTAATATGACAATATCAGCATCTTTGCCTGGGTTGATACTGCCAATACGTGAATCGAGACCGAGAATCTGGGCTGGCCACAAGGTAATGGCTTTTAACGCGTCCGCCTCGGAAAGGCCGTAACCAACGGCGATTGCTGCTTCGATCAGAAGATGTTTGCCTGTGTATGGTCCCGCCAGGCTGCCAAAATCTTGGCTATAGCTAGCAATCGCAAAAGTAACGCCCGCTTCAGCTAACAAAGCTGCGTTACGCTCATCTATGATTGGAAAGTCGGCTTCATCGGGTACTTCGCCTCCTGTCGGATAAGGCGCGGATGTTAGTCCAAGAACAACAGGAACTTTCTTTGCAGCAAGTTCATTGCGTATCGTGAACGCCGCAGTCCCGCCTTCAATGACTAGGGGCAAATCAAACTCTTCTGCAACGCGCAACGCTGAGCGCAAATGTGAGGGGGCCGTAGCTTCAATACGTGCTGGCATCTCGCCGGAAAGCATGGCGGACAGCGCTTCGTGCCCTAGATTTCTCGGTAGATCTGCTTTTTTGGGGGAGGTGAATTCGTCTGCTTTCACTAAGGCTTCGCGTAAGGAAGCAATGACGGCTGACAATGTGGCTGGTGATTGTTTCTTCTCACGAAATGTGCGCGTGGGACGCGATGAGACATTAATTGACATTCCAGCCGGCTCTCTGAGAATCGCGCTTGGCACATCAGGGGAGGCCGTTTTGACGATAACGCCTTGCCCATCAATAACTGTTGCGCCGCCAAGCCTTATATATTGCGCCGTCACGCCGCCTGATAGTAATTCAACAGCCCGCATTGGGCCTGTATTAGCCTCACTGTCCAACATGCGCGGGGCAAATGCGTCAATCGCGCGACGCTGTGGATTGATCGGAGCTGCTGTCTCGCTAAGATTATTGTTTGAAATACCGTAGTGAGACGCCGCATCGACAAGGCCGGGAATAATATGCTTGCCTGTCGCATCAATGGTTTGTGCATTTGGCGGGATCTGAATAGAGCTTTGCGCGCCAACTTGCTGAATCTCGCCATTTTCAATTAACAGAACGCCGTTCTCTATGGGCGCTCCGTGATTGGTGTGAATGGTTCCACCGCTGATGGCAATTAGCGGGCTGGTGCGTTGGCGCTTTCTTGGCGCAGGCCACTTGCCGGGATCGAGCGGATTTACCCAATGATCAGACTGCGGCTGCGGTGACGGAGTGACAGGTTCGATATCCCGCGCTGCGTCAAATGCAAGAGCGCCGTTTACATAGACTTGCTCTGTTCGGGTTGTCATTTCGAACCAAGGGCCATCAAGCAAGACAAAATCTGCATCCTTGCCCGGTTCCAGGGAGCCTGTTCTATCTTCTACATGTGCAAGGATCGCAGCGTCACTCGTCAGCCCTCTTAGCGCCGCGTCTTCATCCATACCATATCGGATTGCCAGCCCGCCTGTATGCCTAAACCATTTTGCGCTCGCAGCTGGATCATCCGTATGGAACACAAACCGGACACCTGCTTTAGAAAAGTTTGCCGGCGCTTCTAACACTTCATCACGAAACCCAAACTTGGTGAATAAGGGAACGCCCACAACAGGCAAGTTCGCGGCTACAATGTCATCAATAACTTTGTAGGCGAACGTTGCATGATGCAATTGCAAATCTAAACCGAATTCTTTGGCAAGCGAAATTGCTCCCCTGATTTGATTGGGGGTATGCAGATGAGCTCGTATTTCTTCTTCGCCTTTCAGTGCCCGTGCAAGTGTTTCTAATTTTAAATCTCTCGGCGGCGCTGGCGATTTCTTCGGGTTTTTCTTCCATTTATTTTGAGCGGCTATGTATTCTTGAGCTTGAATTAACAAGGCACGCGCCTCGCTAAATACGGCTGGGTCGGTTTTGGGGCCGCTTGGCGCCGACGCGCTGTCCAGAGCAAATTTCAAGCCGCCTTCTTCTCTGAGAATGCGCGATTCCAATGTCGGCCCGAATGTTTTTACGATGGCCCATTCGCCAGACATGACTTCCCCAGAACCTGTGCCGGTTGCGACTGTCGTAATCCCAGCATTTACCGCTCGCTCCCAGCTGTCGTGATCGGCGGATAGGGCGTCAATAACTCTATTTTGAGGTTGAAAAGCTGTTGGAAATTCATTGAGGTTTTCAAGATCAGCGCCAATATGAATGTGATTATCGATCATGCCTGGAATGATGACTTTGTCGCTCACATCTATTGTTTTTACGCCGGATGGTATCGAAGAGGCTGGCCCCACAGTGACGATTTTACCATCGCGAACGACCAAGGCGCCATTCTCATAAGTAACTCCCGCGCCCGTATGTATTTTGGCTCCGACAAAGGCGGTCGTCTCTTGTGCGGCGCTGGCGATGTGAAAAAAAACAGCACCTGCACACAAGGCAATTCCAGTAATCGAGGTGAATTTACGTTTCATGACAGCCCTCATTGTTAACTCGTCCGGCCGCAATTGTGGCACGCAGCTATGTAATATCATTCACCATTCGATTTACAAACTGAGACACTACCGGGCTATGGATCGAACTGATCGTGATGAGCAGGGGACTCTGATCGATTTGTATATTAGCGCGCTTGGCGAGAGTGTGAGTTATTAGCGCTTTTACTCTATTCGCTTGGGAGACTCCAAGCGGTAAGACGATGATAAAGGGCGGTCATTGCAAGCTTGACGGCATAAGGCACGGGGTTGCGGCCTGACTCCCAGTATTTCACCATAATGAGAGAGTAATCCAATGCGTCAGCGGCTTGCTGCTGATTTTTGAAACCCATTTGTGCGCGCCAGTTTTTAAAGGTTTTGGCGTCATCGGTTTGATTGGTTATTGAATTGGTCATTGGTTTATCCTATACTGCGGGCATTGGGGGAAGATTTCTCTCCCCCCTTTGCTTTGTTTAAGGTTTTAGGCGGATTTTGAGTTGCAGCTCGATCCGCCTTTTTCCTTTTCCAAAGAGCAGTTTCAGTTTTAACAACATCAACTTACTCCCGGTGTGTTGCGAGGTTAATTCCCCGATCAACACATATAATACAGTTTAATAAATAATCTAAATCAAGTTAAAAACCCAGATTTCACAATAATAATTAAATATTTTGCCAGTTTATTTTCAAAAGATTTTGCAAAAATGCAGCGCAATACTGGCTCTTAATGGGCATGATAATAATAAAAAAACACGGCTATAAAATGTGAAAAGAAAGTCAGCGATGGCTTGATTATAAGCCGTTCAAAAGCTTGACCTTTCTCATAAACGGGCACTACTCACGCTTGGGCGCGCTTGACGGGTCATGAGAACATCTATAGAACGTATCTGTTTT
>CAYQXV010000004.1:99143-106712 GCA_964421675.1 uncultured Caulobacterales bacterium | reverse complement strand
TTGATGGCATTTCCATAGCGCGCATGGGAGGCAAATTTAATAAGCTTTATCCACGCCTGATTCCAACCAATACCCATCCTGGTTTGCGGCGCTAATTTTAAAACCCGCGCTTGCGGTGAATATATCGGGTCATAAGCGCTCAAAATGAGGCCCGGTTGCAGGACACCGGCCGCAAACGCAATGGCGCGTTTTTCCGCAATGATGTCGCCCGCAAACGCAAAGGGCGATCCAAAAATCAGGTCCACGCCGTTGCAAATCTCATCAAGAAGGCGCGCGGATTCGCCGAGCGCCGGCAGCACAACTTTGCCGAACATAAAATCAATATCCGCCATTAAGCGCATTGCAAATTGCGCTTCGCTTATGCCCATCTCCCGGCTTAGATCATCAAACCCCGGAAAAACAGGAAAGGCTTTGAGCCCTGCATTTTCAACTTTCGCCACGTAATTTTTAGGCACAGCCATAACCGGCTCATGACCAAAACCTTCAAGCGCCTTGGCCGTCGCAATGAAAGGGTGCAAATCCCCCAAAGACCCGATGGTAACAATGACAATTTTCTTACCCATAGCGAATATTATAATCAGTTCGCCAATATAATATAGCTCGTCAAAGCAAATCAGCTGATCTGTCTCATGGTCGTTGACGGGAAACATATCGAACTGCCAAAGGGCTTTTGCGCACTGACAGAACAGTCCTAGAAGTAATAGAATTCAGGCTAGGCGCTAGACAGCTAAGTCTAATTTGACATGACCGATTGAGGTCACCATTGTTATCGGAAGTTAGTGCATCGAGCAAATGCGCAAATTTCAGCGTTCTTCTTTATCAAATTCATGCTAGTCATACGGGAAATGGAACGAGATAATAGCAATAGATTTTTCACCCGTTCAAATGTGCTGCTTTGGACACCGGCGATTTTGGGCATGCTTTTCGTCCAAATTATTTTTGGATGGAAAAATGGGGTTTCGGGCATTTTATGGAATGTCCTTCCCGTAATCATTGGTATTTCCGTTTGCCTAGGCTTTTTGCGGTTTGGGAAATATCTGACCACGAGAGTGAGCTGGCCGATACAATTATTAGTTCTTGTCTCAAGTTCCATAGTACTGGTGTTGATCGGTTTTGTGCTGCTCATTGCTCTTACTGCGGCTGATCCGGCGACAGAATTTGTTAGTTTTTTGCCCGGTAGGACAATCTTTTGGTTGGTTTTATTTTTTTCGGCGCTGCTTATCCTCTTAGGGTTTATCCCTAGGCTGGGTTGGAGAAAAAGCGGGCCGCAGGCCGATGATTAAAAACACGAGACTCCGGAATATGATTGCGCGAATTGCTGCATTGTTTGTGGCGATGTTTTTGCTTTTCTTATTTATGTTTGGGCCGTTAATCTGGCTTCGGATTCAAAACGGTATTCCCTTAGATGCGAAAGGCCCTGACGGTGAAATTTGGTTTTTAGTTTTGGGAGGCGGCATCGGAGCGGGAGCAGCACGACTTGCGCATGACATCATTCTCCGAAAGTTTGGCCGTTTTACTGAGATGGAAATAGATCGCAACTGGTCAGGTCGAGAAAAGAACTAAGCAGGGTATTTTGATCGTATGTCCGATAATATGCAATATAGGAATATTGACATATAGGGCGAACCTATCAATATTTTGGCGGTTTCCTCGGTAACAGGTCCGCTTTATGGTCGCTCAACGCAAATCTATTCACTCTGATGTTTCCCACGCTAGCCTTGCGCAACCCAAGCGCCATGCGCCGCCGCCAATTATTGATAATCTTGATGCGATTGGTAATCCGCACAAAACCAAGCGCTTTGACAGCGCGCCATTTCTGGATGGTGAAACGGTTGACGGCGCGGATCTCGACTATGAAAGCGTTTTGAAATTTCTGTTCAGCTATAATGGCAGCACGGCCACGTTTAACGCCTATCGCAGTAATCTTGAGCGGCTTTTGCAATGGGCCTGGCGGATTGAAAAGCGCTGCGCGGTGTCGTTGTCCAGAGACGATATTGAGGACTTTATTCGCTTTACCATTAGCCCGCCATTGGCCTGGATTGGCGATAAGCGCGTTGCCCGGTTTTTAAGCCGCGACGGCGAGAAAATCCCCAATGCGGATTGGCGTCCTTATGTGGCTACGGTCTCGAAAACCGAGGCGAAAAATGGCGTTACGCCGGATAAAAAGCGCTTCAAACCCTCGCAGGCTTCGATTCAAGCGACATTTGCCGTGCTGTCATCATTCTATGACTATTTAACGGAAGAAAAGTTAATTGAGTTCAATCCGGTCGCATTAATCCGTCAACGTAGTAAATTCATCCGTAAAGATCATAATGCGGCGATTGTTCGGCGGATCACGAATTTGCAATGGGATTTTGTGATTGAGACGGCTGAACATTTGGCCGATAAGCATCCGCAAACTCATGAGCGGACCTTGTTTATCATGAATTGTTTGTTTGCCATGTATTTGCGCATTTCAGAATTGGTAGCTGATGAGCGGTCAAACCCGGTTATGGGCGATTTCCGCAAGGATCAAGATGGCAATTGGTGGTTTCATGTCACCGGTAAAGGCAATAAGGACCGTACCATTGTGGTCTCCAATGAAATGCTGGATGCGCTGCGGCGTTATCGCAAAAGCCTGGATCTATCGCCCCTGCCCGTTATTAATGAACAAACCCCGCTTTTGAAAAAAGCCAAAGGCCACGGGCCAATTACATCAACCCGGCAGGTGCGCAGAATTGTGCAGGATTGTTTTGATGCCGCATTTGAGAAAATGAAAGCCGATGGCTTTGAAGATGATGCTTATGATTTGCGCACAGCGACGGTGCATTGGTTGCGCCATACGGGCATTTCAGAAGATGTGAAAATTCGCCCGCGTGAGCATGTTCGCGATGATGCGGGCCATTCGACAATGGCCACAACCGATCGCTATATTGAAAGCGATCGCCGCGAGCGCCATCAATCGGGTAAGAAAAAGCCATTGAAGGAATTATAGTGTGGGGTTTTAACGCCCACAAAAAACGCCCGGAACAAGAATGCTCCGGGCGCTTTAATTTTTAGGCGTATCGATGCTAACTTAGCTGCCGCTACGGTGCGCTGCACGTTTGGCTTGGTGGGCTTCGAGCGCCGCTTCAAGTTCCGCGCGATCAACCGCGCCGTCGCCATTGGTGTCAGCATCTTTCAGAAGTTTACCATGGCCGCCTTTTCCGCGTTTTCCACGTTTTCCTCGGCGGTGACCACGTTCGCCAGCCTCACCGCGATCTGGGCGCGCGTTAAATTCTTCTTCGGAAAGCACGCCGTCGCCATCTTGGTCGAGTTTTTCAATCATCCGTCCACGGCGATTTTCTCTGCGTTCAGCGCGGGCCTCATGGCGAGCTTGTCTTGCGGCCGCTAATTCATCTTGTGTCAGATAGCCGTCGCCGTCTGTATCAATTTTTGCGAAACGCTCTGCTTGCTTGGCATCGCGGTCCGCTTGATCGATGACACCATCTTGATTGACATCCATGCGCTCCATGATTTCATCAGCGCGTTCTGACGTTGATTTTTCAAACGCTTGCGCAGATCCAGCAATCAACAAAGCTGATGTTGCGGCGGACAATAAAATTGAGAGTTTCATGATATTCCTTTCGACGCTGAATTTGGGTTCCAGCTTAGTGGGGGTTCGACGTAAAGCAATGACGGCTTTGTTGTCATCCTTTATACAGACTAAACGGTCTATTTTACGATAACCGTCGGCTCAATTGTGACAATTTCATGGTTTGTCGCCCCTGTGGCGGTTATCACGTCTTTGTGATCGGCGCTCGCGGCGCGCTGCATGGCGCTGGGCTCTTTCTTCTAATACCGCCTGGCGCATATCAGGAGAGAGCTGGGCCAACGCATCAAGGTAGATTTCTTGTGCGTAGTAATGTTGGTCTGCTCTGGTTTGGGCCATGGTTTGTGCAAGGCTTTTCAACTCTGCTATATCAAATCCATCCGTGTTCAGAGCATCATCCCACGCGCGTTGCGCTCTGCGTGAGGCGTGCACGCGTTTGCGCAATTCCGGCAGTGCATCATCAATAATCGCGCGCATTTTGCTTCTGCTCTCATCGTTAAGTGATGTATATTCGGTAAGCCGCGCAAAGCCGCCCGGCCCTCTCATGTCCCGGGGCGGCGGCGCAGATGCAATAAGGGCGTCGCGGTCGGCATTCGCTACATTGCCGGTGATTGAATAAAAAATAAAACCAACATTCAAGATCAATGAGCCGGCAAGCAGCCATTGCCAGCCTTTGAGCGTACTATTGAACATCTGAAATCTCCGCTGAAATCTCTTCGATATCCGAGAAATTATCAATCTCCGATATATATTGCGCAAGCTCTACTTCTGGCGGGAGTCTGTCAGGAGAAATCGTCAGTCCCGCAACTATTCCGACAATCGCCGCTGCGGCCCCGCCCATCGCCGTCATTGTTCCGCCTGCGAATGTATATAATTTCTGCAGAAAAGATAGCTGTTTAACGGGCGCTGTATTTTGTTGGGACTGCATTGCACTGCGATAATGCGCCATTGTGATGCCAAACTGACCGGGGTCAAGGCTTGGCTCATCGCGTACGGACAATAAGCCGTCCAGTTTTTTCGCCTCTTGAATGCGCGATGCAATATCGCGATGATCGCCATGGCGGCGCGCAAATGCCCTTACATCCTCTGGCCAACGGGATTCATCACAGCCATGTGCTGCCAACGCATTATCGAGCGCTTCGAGCGCTTTGGGGGAGAGTTTATCAGGTGCATTGGTCATGAGATATTCCTTTACGCAACGCCTGAGGGGTCATCAAGGACCGCGTCGTTAAGATAGCTTTTTAGGGTTTCTTTCAGGGACCGGCGGGCGCGGGCGGTAAGGGATTCCAGGGCCCGCACCCCAATTTCCATGGTTTCGGCGGCCTGCACCGATGACAGACCAACTGTGGTGGTAAGGGTGATCGCAAGGCGCTGGCGGTCGGGCAGCTCAGCGATTGCCTTGGCAACAAGTTCGTCGCGCTCTCTATCTTGGAGCGTATCGAGGGCAGAACTCGCCGGGTCTGCTGGCTCTGGGAGGGCATCGCTCAACACTTCGCGCTTGCGCCGCAAGAGGTCGATAGATCTGTTTTTTGTGACCCGTAATAACCACGGCGTTACCGGAACGTCGCGCTCACGCAAATCGTCGAGATTTTGCCAAAACTTGATAAAGACATCCTGCATAACGTCTTCTGCCGCTCCTCTTTCACCGAGCATATTCCAGGCAAGAGCGAAAATTTTTCCCGAATACTGCTTATAAAGGCGCGCAGCGGCCTGTTCATTGCCCGCCGCCGCCAGTCGCAGATCATCCACCTCACCTTTGGTGTCAGGCATGTAGGCCAATTCCTCCAAGACGAACTCAAATTAGACTATGGTCGCTCGCCGTCGGTTCCGACAAATTTCGCTCTTATACGCATAAGCGCACGCAAAAGGGCAAATCTGCCACTGCCAGTTTGCCCTCTCCATAATAAGTAAACGCGCGACCCGGGAAAAGCCGTCGTTATTTTCTAACAAATTCAAAATAAACGCTCAAAATTAACCGGTTAAGACGGATTTTTCATGTGATTTATGGACACACACCCGCGCGGATTCGCTGCTCCAGGCTGGGTACCCAATCGATGACGGCCTGAGCCACTTCGCATCGTTGTTCGGCGGAAATCCGCTTTTCGCTGGCCAGATCATCGATCAGGGCGGACATGGTGTCGGCACCGGTAATCACTTCAATGCCGCGATCTTTGCGTTTACGGCGCACCGCATCAAGGCGCAAAAGCGATCCGTCCTGCGCTGCATAGGGCGGCCATGCAACGCCCCCTGTTGGATCTGATGGCACGCCGTTGCGGGCAAAATTGGCCCAATATCGGCCCATTGCGCGTGATAATAGCTGCCGACTTTCTTCGGTTTTCTTTTTGAAAAGAACCTTGTCGGCCTCCCCTAACAGAACAAATTTATTGAACACGAATGGGATTTCCATGGCATGGGCAGCGCCTAAAATTTTGGCGAGATCCATGACCAGAAACGAACCGCCATCATCCCAGTCAAACCGATAGCCATAAACTTCCGTGTGCCCCCCTTCTATCATTAATTTCGCGGGCTGATCGACAGAGCGAATACGCCACACACGGCTAGTATAGTCAGAGGCGACATCATAGAGTTTTTGATTGCGCGCCTGAAATAGGGTTCCGAAAATACGCCGGGTTAACCGCGGATTGCCGAGTTGAAAAAGTTTCATCTCATCGCGATTGGTCCCGGTAATGATGGGGACAGCATTAAAGGTTTGTGGATTGGCAAAGACTGCGCGCATTGGCGTGTTTGGAAGGGTTACCCCATCTTCGATAATGCGCGGAAGATCGGTAAAGCCGGTTCCGGTATCATAGGCGGCAAATAAATCAGCAACGCTTAATGCGCGCATATCCGCAGCACTTTGGGCGTTAACGCGGCCGACAATGGTATTAGACGGATTGGCAAAACCCTTTGCCCCTTCTCTGGCAACGCTCACGCTGGTGCTGTCAAAACTGCCTGATTGAATGATGGCGCGGTGAAACAATCCCTTTGCCGAGGGGGCGGCCAACATAGTGACCACATTATGCCCGCCTGCGCTTTCGCCAAAAAGGGTAACGAGGTCTGGATTGCCGCCAAAATTTGCAGCATTTTGTTTTACCCATTGCAAGGCGGCGATTATATCCTGAGTGCCAAAATTTGCGCCCTCTCCTTCGCCGTCAAATAGTTCGTGTGAGAACCAACCAAGCGGGCCCAAGCGATATTGAACGCCAATAATGATGACATTCTCATGGGCGGCCAATCGCGAGGCGTCATAAAGGTTCGACGAGCCTGAGACATTTGATCCGCCATGGATCCACACCATGACCGGTAACGGCGCATCAGACTCCATGGCATTTGCAGGCGCATAAATATCTACGCTCAGGCAATCTTCATCGCCAATCAGAACACCGTTTTCCAGCCCTTCAACCGGGTTGAAGAAATTTGTTCTCTGGGGACAGCGCTCGCCAAATTGGGTTGCATCGCGCACCCCTTCCCAGTTGGCACGCGGCTGCGGGGAACGCCACCGATTTTCGCCCGCTGTCGAGGCCGCATAAGGAACCGATCGCCACACATGCGCACCATTTTCCGCACGGGTCCCGGCAATCTCGCCATTGCTCGTTGTGCGCACTAAATCGGTATTGGCGCCTTCTTGAGATTGGGCATTCGAAGTTTGGGTAAAGACCCCGCTTGTGAGCGTTACCAAGGCGATACAAAAATATGCAATTCGGACAAGCATGCGAGGACGTTCCTTTTTCAGTGAAGTTCACGCAGGACCTTATCCCTGGCACACCTGAATAAAAAGGATGCGCCGCAGTTATAACCTATCTGTGATCGAATGGCTTGGGTTGGAGCCCTATCGGCGAAACCAGGTTCTGTTGCGGCTTGTACTTTTCTCGCCGCTATTTCTGACTTCTCCGGGCGCTGGCCCTGGTGCTGTCCCCGGACCGAAATTGGGCACGGGTTGGGGGGCTGGCTGAGGCGTTGATGGGGACCCTGAGTGGGAACCGGGCTGGCGATTGCCA
>CAYQXV010000004.1:55348-99043 GCA_964421675.1 uncultured Caulobacterales bacterium | reverse complement strand
AAGGCTCGCGGGTTCCATGGACCATAACTATGGCTGCGCGCGCCGGGACCGGGCTGATATCCGGTCATAGTGCCCTGATCTATTGAGAGTGGCCGGGCATAGGGTGCCTGCACCGGGGTGACGGGCATTTGCGATTTGCCTTTTGACCCGCGCTCTTGATCAGGGTCAACGGCTTTCACCGTGCTGCCTGACAGGCTGGAAGGGAACAAGGCCATCATTTGCATGATTTCTTTCGGCATCTGAACAGATACATTGAGGCCCAATTCTGCCGCATGGCCGGGAATGATCGGATAATCATGGGTCCAGCGACCCGATGAGAGTTGCTCGGCAATGGCGTGCGCTGCATTATCAGACACGGTGCCTGATAAGAGTTCATAGGCTGCATCGTGCAATTGGCGGATCGCCATTTCCCCGACATCGGCAAGGATCAATGTTTGATCGCCAATCATATCGATGGATTTTTCCTGCTTTAATCGCAACAGGGAAGCTGCCGGGAGGCCGCCAATTTGCGGATCAACCGGGCCCAGAACTGCATGCTGGCTCATGACGATTTCGTCGGCGGCCAGGGCAATCAGGGTGCCGCCCGACATGGCATAATGGGGAACAAAAACCGTGGTGCGCGCGGGATGGGCTTTAATGGCGCGGGCAATTTGTAATGCCGGTAAAACAAGACCGCCCGGTGTATGCAGAACAATTTCCAACGGCGTTGTATCGGACGTCCGGCGGATTGCCTCTAAAATATCTTCAGCGTCATTCAGGTCGATATATTTTAATATCGGAACACCAAGAATGCCCATTGCTTCTTGGCGATGAACCATTGCAATGACGCGCGATTTACGTTTTTTCTGGATTGAGCTGAACTTGCTGATCAAATCCGCATGGGCAGCCTGACGCTGCATCCCGCGAACCACCAAATATAGCGCCATCAAAAATAACGGCAAAATCCCAATAAGTAATTCCATCACCCAATACCTTTAAAATACACAACCATCATGCCGTCGCTTCTATCTTTTACCCAAAAACGCGGCGGACTTTGTTAAATCTCAACTGAGTGATCGATTTCATTGCCGTTTGTTGCGCGCACCTCAACATGAGCGACCGTAAACATTAGAAGCGACATTATCTCAGTTGGAATATCATCCTGCCTATAGGTGGCGCGTGCTTTGACATGCCAGCCGCCAGTTTTAACAACCCATAGTGAACTCTTTAGCGGTACTGGACCATCGGTTGGCGTAATATCAAACGCAATCGCTGACGGTTTTTCATATTCTGTGCCCTGATCGTCTGTAACTGTACTGACCGCGAGGGGCAGTGTTGTTGTGGTCTGGAAGCGTTCTGCGATACTGGCCGCAGCTCCATTTGCGTGATCTTCCTGTGAAACATCTGGTGCATAGGTGGCATAAAGCGTAACCGTTGCGCCGCCTCGTGTTTCGAACGAACATCCAACATTGGTGCCGGACTGATCAAATTCATGGAGCTGTTGCAGGGCCAGACCTGAATCATCCTCCAGTGAAAAACTCAAATCACAGCCGAGCCCGCTGACCACATGACGGATTTTATCGCCGTCCTCGATCCATCCTTCGGGCAGGGATTGATTGACGCTCAGTGCACGTTGCGCGTCATAGCTGCGATTGTTCAAATGTTTGCGGGCGCGAAAATGGCTGGCTTTTTCTGCCGCCATTGTGTCCTCATGGGAGGCGATCGCTGCTGGTGCGTTATCGGTGCTGGCCGCATTGCGCAGGAGCCAAATATCATCGTCGGGCGTGGTGGTGTCGAGCCGACTGGCAATTTGGGCAAGCTCAATACGATTTAAGTCGCCAACGCCCTCGCCGATCCCAAACCAGCTACCGGCGATCCTTACCCGGCTTGGGCGCGGGGCAAAATCAACTGCAGAATCGTCAAAATAGGCATCCTCATCATAAGCTTGATAGGAATCAGAGGTGCTCACGCAGGCTGAT
The DNA here is from genome assembly GCA_964421675.1 of uncultured Caulobacterales bacterium. GTDB lineage: Bacteria > Pseudomonadota > Alphaproteobacteria > Caulobacterales > Parvularculaceae > CALLPQ01. The sequence goes on along the minus strand of CAYQXV010000004.1, from coordinate 97,085 downwards.
GTTAAGGTTGCAACTGCAAGTGATGCTGCAGAAATTGCATATAACTGTTTGATTTTCATAGTTTTCCACCCGTCCTGATATGGCCCCAAATGCCCTGCCCGCCGGTGATCGGCACTGATCATCACGCAGGCATCGCGATTTTTGCTCGCGCCTCCATAATTGTGCCGATTATCCCGGCAATGGCTAGTAAAAATTGACGATTGGGCTCGGTTTATTAAGGCCAGCCTACTGGTTCAGGCGGTTTGGCCCGCGCAGCCCGCCATTTGCGGGCCTCGCCAAGACCTGCGACCAACCCAAATGGCTATTGTTCGCGCCGGGCTAAAAATGCCAGCCGCTCGAACATGTGCACATCCTGCTCGTTTTTGAGCAGTGCGCCATGCAGTGGCGGGATCGCCTTGCGCACATCTTTTTCGCGCAATGTATCAAGATCCACATCCTCAACCATGAGCAGCTTTAACCAATCGAGCAGCTCGGACGTTGAGGGCTTTTTCTTGAGGCCCGGAATTTCGCGCAGCTCATAGAAAATTTTCAGAGCATTGGAGACCAGACGCTGTTTGATATCAGGGAAATGCACATCGACAATTGAGTTCATGGTCTGGGTGTCGGGGAATTTAATATAATGGAAGAAGCAGCGGCGCAAAAACGCATCCGGTAATTCTTTTTCATTATTGGAGGTGATGATCACGATTGGCCGGGTTTTGGCCTTCACGGTTTCGCCGGTCTCATAGACAAAGAATTCCATGCGATCCAATTCCTGAAGCAGGTCATTGGGAAATTCAATATCGGCTTTATCAATCTCATCAATCAGCAAGATGGGGCGCTCTGCGGCGGTAAAGGCATCCCATAATTTTCCGCGTTTAATATAGTTTTTGACATCGCGGGCACGTTCCTCGCCCAGCTGCCCATCGCGCAGCCGCGCCACGGCGTCATATTCATAGAGCCCTTGCTGGGCTTTGGTGGTCGATTTGATATGCCATTGCATTAAGGGCGCCCCGAGGGCCTTGGCGACCTCTTCGGCAAGGACCGTTTTGCCGGTGCCCGGCTCGCCTTTGATGAGGAGCGGGCGCTCAAGGGTGACAGCTGCATTGACGGCAACCTTGAGATCTTCCGTGGCGATATAATCTTTGGTGCCTTCAAACTTCATGGTGGGTCCTGAATTGCGCGATTATTGAAAAGAATTGCCCACAATATCGCCGTGTTCTCCGGATGCAAGGCTGCACCGTCGTTAGGAAGCCGTCAGAATGCAGTTCGGATACACGTTACCGGGGAAAAGACTAGGGTAGAGTATCCTTAAACCAATATCGCGCCTTTACCGTCAATCTATTGTTGAGCCTTTGTTGGGCCATTGTTGGGCCATTGTCAGGATTGTTTTCCCTGCTATTGCCGCCCTGCCCGCTTTACATCGGCTTCACATAATGGGAAACCGACTTATTAATCACGGGCTTACGGTTCCCTAATGATCAAGGCTTAAATCATGCGTGTTATTCAGATTACCTGCGCGGTGTTGGTAAGTTGTGTGCTTGTTCTCAATGGCTGTTCGCCTCGCTCGGGCGCGCGCGGGCCGTCTTTTTCTGATCTGACACGCGGGCTGGATAAGCGCGAAGGCTTTTTTGATATTTATGTCAGCAAATCGGGCGGGAAAATCCTCGCGCGCTTGCCAAAACCCGATGAGAATAATCTCTCGCTGGAGCTTATCCACGCAAACTCTCTGGCGGCCGGTCTTGGGTCAAACCCGGTTGGCCTCGACCGAGGTCTCACCACAAACGGTCAGATTTTGGCGTTTCGTAAAATTGGCAGCAAGGTCGTTGCAGAAATCGTCAATACGGACTTTCGCGCAACCAGAGATGACGTTGCCGAACAAGAGTCGGTGCGCCGGTCTTTCGCAAAATCATATATCTGGTCAACGCCAATTCTGGCCAATGCGGGCAATGGTGATTTGCTGATTGATCTGTCGAGCTTTTTAACAAGCGACTCCATGGGCATTGTAAAAACCCTCTCTGATGCCGGTCAGGGCAATTTTAACATTGCAAAAGACCGCTCTTTTGCCGTTGGCGACACCGCCCTTGCCTTTCCCGACAATGTTGAGTTGGAAGGCGATATTACCTTTACCTCAGATGCACCGGGCGGCGAGGTTGTCTCAACCGCGGCGGATGGGCGCGCGGTAACGCTCAGTGTGCACCATTCATTTGTGCGTTTGCCAGATGATGAATATTCGCCCCGGCTTTTTGATCCGCGCACGGCGGGAATTGACGTGCCCTATTATGATTTCAGCGCCGAGCTGGAAGAACCGATTAAGACGGTCTATGCGCGCCGCTTTCGCCTGCAACGGGCAACCCCAACGGCGGCCAGCGGCCCGGTGAAAAAGCCTATTGTTTTCTATGTGGATCGCGGTGCCCCGGACCCGGTTCGCTCAGCATTGATTGACGGGGCAAGTTGGTGGGCCGATGCCTTTGCTGAGGCAGGCTTTGAAGATGCATTCCGCGTTGAGATTTTGCCTGAAGACGCCCACCCTCTCGATATTCGCTATAATATCATTCAATGGACCCATCGCCAGACACGCGGCTGGTCCTATGGCGGCGGGATTTCCGATCCGCGAACCGGTGAAATGCTAAAGGCCCATGTGATTTTGGGCTCACAGCGCGTGCGCCAGGACCGGATGATCTTTGAGGGGCTGACCGGAACATCAGCAACAGGAACCGGTCGCACCGACGATCCGTTGGAAATTGCCCTTGCAAGAATTCGCCAGCTCTCTGCCCATGAAGTCGGCCACACGCTTGGCTTTGCCCATAATTTTGCCGCCTCAACAATCGACCGCGCCTCGGTGATGGATTATCCCGCCCCCGACGTGAAGGTCACCGATAAAGGGCTTTTGGATTTTTCAACCGCCTATGACAGCGGCATTGGCGAATGGGACAAGTTTACGGTGCGTTGGCTCTATGCGGAGTTTTCTCCGGAAGTTGATGAAACCGAAGCGCTTAAGCGCATTGTAGAGCGCGGCTATGAAAAAGGATTGCGGTTTGTTTCCGATCGCCATGCCCGTTCACCCGCGAGCGCCCATCCCGATGGCAGCTTGTGGGATAATGGCAGCGACCCGGTTGCAGCCCTTGAAAAGGATTTGGCAGTTCGCGCAATTGCGTTGGAAAATTTCGACCTTTCCGTCATCCGTATTGGCCAGCCGCGCGCGCGTATGGCGCAAGTGCTGGTGCCGATTTATCTGTATCATCGATATCAGGTTGAAGCGGCGGCCAAATTGGTCGGCGGATATCGCTTTAGCTATTCGGTGTCCGGCGATGGATTTGCCTTTGATGCCCCGGTCCCGGTCGAGACCCAGCGCAAAGCCATTGAGGTTTTATTATCAACCCTTGATCCGGCAATGTTGCAAATACCGGAGCGTATCTTACTGCGCCTCTCCCCGCCGGTCGGCACATTTAACGCCACGCGCGGGGCAGAAGTCTTTGACAGTCATTTGCGCGAAGTCTTCGACCCGCTGGCGGCCGCTGATAGCGCGGCAAGCTTGACCTTGCGTGCGCTCTTGCAGCCAACCCGCTTGGCACGAATGCTGGAGACCAATCGGCGCGAAAAGCTCTCCCCCAGCTATGAAGAATTGCTCACGGCACTGAATTTTCAGCTTTTTGAAAAGCCGGTCGATGAGAAAAATCAGATGATTGCCCGCCGTTTACAAACCCGGTTTGTCAGCATGTTGATGGAATTGGCGAGAAATAAATCCGCCTCCCCAGAGGTGCGCGCAGAAACCGAAGCCTATTTGCTGGTTTTACAATCTACCCTGTCGAATAATCTTGCCGTCGATAATTCAGACCCGGCAAGCAATCATCGCGCCTGGTTGTTGAGCTTGCTTTCCAGCCACCTTAACCGAGACGAAAATGCCTTCTCGCTCGAAAATTCCGGCGTGAATATCCCAGCAGGCAGCCCGATTGGCACAGCGCCCACAGGCGGGAATTTTCGCGAAGATTGCTGGCATTGCGATACGCGGTTATAGACTGGCGTATAATTCTGTCAGCGCGTGATTAGAGATTTTAGATCCCGGTTGAGATCGCCCAATGCATCTGCGTCGACGCTTGCGCCGGTCATGAGGAGCTTGCGTCCGATGGCAAAAGCAGCCGGGTCGTTAATCGCATCAACCGCGAGCAAGGTGCCTTTGCGTAAATACCAAACAGAAAACGCCTTTGCCGCCATATCGCCGCGCACGATGGCTTGGTCATAGCCGCCAAGCAGGCCCACCGTTTGCAATTTCACATCATATTGGTCGGACCAGAACCATGGCAGCGCGTCGTACACCACCTCCCCGCCAATCATATTGGCCGCGGCGACCTTTGATTGCTCAATCGCGTTGGGAACCGATTCAAGGCGCAACCGGCAGTCATAGCGCGGTGAGGGAAAATTGCTGCAATCGCCTGCGGCGAAAATATCCGGATCGCTGGTGCGCGTATGCTCATCAACGATAATGCCATTATCCACATCAAGACCGGCATTCACGGCGATGTCGATATTGGGCAATGCGCCAATGCCCACAAGCGCGCCGCAGCAATCAATTGTATCGCCATTTTGCAAGACGGCGCGTTCCACATGGGTGTCACCCTCAAACCCGGTGACGCATTCGTTAAACCGGAAATCAATCCCCGCATCGCGGTGAAGATCGGTGAAAAAGTTAGAGACTTCCGGGCTGGCGACCCTGGCGAGGGGACGATCTGCAAATTCAATGACGCACACCTCGCGGCCATAGCTGCGCATGACAGCGGCGACTTCAAGGCCAATATAGCCAGCGCCAACAATGACGATGCGGCCGGGCCGATCGAGGATGGTGCGCAACTGATCCGAGTCTTTTAAGGTTCTAAGGTAATGAATACCGGCAAGGTTTGCGCCCGCGCAATCAAGCTTGCGGGGCGGCGCGCCTGTCGCCAGCAGCAATTTTTCGTAAGATAAGTTTTCGCCAGAGGTCAATGTGACGCTGCGCGCTTTACGGTCTATAGCGGTGACGGCATTATCCGTGTGCACATCAATATTCTGACCGCTATAAAACTCCGCCGGGCGCAAGGCAAGGCGCGCGCCCTCCATTTCTCCTTTAAGATAGGCTTTCGACAAAGGGGGGCGTTGGTATGGCAGCTCAGGCTCAGCGCCAATCAGCGTTAACGGTCCGGTATGTCCGGCCTGCCTTAACGATACCGCGCATTGAGCTCCCGCCTGACCAGCGCCGGCAATGATTATCTTTTCCGTACTCATTTTATTGACAAGACATCCTTAGAAGACACTCATAATATCTGTGAGCGGCTTTTTAACGAGGGCATGCTCTGGAACGGTTGCATCCGCCGATGGTTTTCCAACGATCAGTAACAAAAATGGTTTCTCCGTCTTTGGACGGTCCAATTTTTCATTGAGAAAACTCATCGGATTGGGCGTGTGGGTGAGTGTTGCGAGCCCGGCATTGTGCAGCGCTGCGATTAGAAAACCGGTGGCAATACCAACACTCTCATTGATGTAATAGTTCTTTTTATCCATCCCGGTTTCAATGCCGCCGCGTTTTTGGGCAAAAATCGCAATCAGATAAGGGGCAATCTCGAGAAAAGGTTTATGGGCATCGGTGCCAATGGGCGCGAGGGCATCCAACCATTCCTGACTGGCGCGCCCGCCATAAAAAGCGCGCTCTTCTTCTTCGGCCGCTTCGCGAATGGCGCTTTTAACCTCGGGGCTTTCAACGACCGCAAAATGCCAGGGCTGATGGTTTGCCCCGCTCGGCGCCCGGCCCGCCGCTGCAATGCAATCTTCAATGACTGCGCGCGGGACTGGGTCCGGTGCAAAATCGCGCACCGTATGGCGGCGCGCTAAATTTTCAAACATTGCGCGGGCGCGGGCTTGCATTTCATCATCCCCGTAAGGATGAAAGTCACCAATATCGCTTAAAAGGCGTTGACCGCCCGTTTCATTATTATTTGTTGTCATTCGCTCTTCTCTTGCGTGAAAGGTTTGGCGCCCGAATAGGGCCGGTAGGTTCGCGGCGGCGCGTCCGACCACTCGCCATCATGACTGCGATAGCGCACCGTAACAATGTGTGCATCGCCTTCAATGGTCAGCACGGATTCAACTTCGGCAACACTTGGGTGGCCCTCTACTTTTTCGCCGCCCCGATAGCCATTTTCAAGCATGGTAAGCGTGCCCATTGTGTGGAACCCTGCCGTGGTGAAATAGTGGAAAATATACTCTTCGCTGCCCTCATCATAAAAAATAATGGTGCGCCCGCCATAGGGACTGCCCTCAATTTTATGGGTGCCTTGATAGGCCCTGCCGTCAAGGATGAATTCGCCATAGGAAATATCTATAACGGTTGAGCCATCCTCCTCGGTCCAGCTGCCGCGCATAACCGTACCGGCAAAGGGAATGAGCGCGCGCATTGGCTCATAGCTTGTGGTTGGTTCACCGTCGGGAGCAGCGTCAATAGTGGCAGCAACCACGCTCGCCGCTTTCGGCGTTGCCAGCTCAGCGGGCAATGATTGGGTTGCGCAGGCATTGAGGACGAACCCGGCCACAATGATGAGGGGGCATGTTATGAAACGGTTCAGCAATGGGGCCTCCATGGTGTTTTAGTTCTTATACGCGTTCAAAAGCTCGCTTACAAACGCCCGCTTACCTTCATCCTACGAAATGGGCCTAATCTGCGCGCAATCATCAATCTTGAGTGGCGGCCAATGTTGCCGCAATAGCGGGAATGAGCCCATTGACCTTCTCAAGAACGGTCTCCACATCAATGGTGGTAATCGCCCCGTCGCGCACAATCGACTGCCCCGCAGACCACACATGCTGCACGTCACTTGCCGCAATCGTATAGGCCAGCGTATTGACCGGATCAAAACTCGGCACGGCGTGAATTTTGTGCGGATTTATGAGGATAATATCGGCACGCTTTCCGATTTCTAAAGACCCGGTTTCCCGGTCAATGCCAAGGGCTTTGGCCCCTTCAAGGGTTGCCATTCTTACCGCATCACGCGCGCGGACCGCTAATGCATCTTCGTTTGCGCCATTGTGTAAGGTAGCGGCCAACCGGATCGCGTTCCACATATCAAGATCATTGCCGCTTACCGCACCGTCCGTGCCAAGACCAATGCGAACGCCTTTTTTCATCATGGCCGGGATCGGGGCAATGCCCGAGCCAAGTTTCAAATTTGACGCAGGGTTATGGGCGACCCCTGCCCCGGTTTTTGCGAGAATATCAATCTCGCCTTCATCCACATGAACACAGTGCGCGAGCAAGGATTTTTCCGATAATAATCCCAACGCGTCCAAATGGCGGATCACCGACTTGCCATAATTATCCATGATGGTTTTTTGTTCCGCCCTGGTTTCGGCGGCATGAATGGTGATCAGCGCATCATAATCATCGCGAACCTGCAAGGCCCCTTTGATCTGTTCGGGCCCGACCGTATAGGCGCCGTGAACACATAATGTGGGAAGTAAAAATTCATCGCCGCCGAACTCGTCAAAAAACTGCCGCGATAAAGGAATGCGCTGCGACATTGTTTTACCATCAATGCCGGGAGGGTCGAAATAAATGCCGCCCGTGGCAACGCGTATGCCGACCGCTTTTGCGCCCGCCAATAGTCGTTCGGGCTCCCAAAACATATCTACGACGGTGGTTACGCCATTGAGTGCATTTTCTGCATAGCCAAGGGTCGAGCCTAGCTCAATTGTCTCCGGGGTTAGCGTACCAGTTTCTGCAATCCATAATTTTTCCAGCCACGGTTCTAGCGCCAACCCCTCAACAAGACCGCGAAACAGACTGTCGCCCGCATGACAATGGGTATTGATCAGGCCCGGCATCAAGATTTTATTCTCGGCGTCAATGATCTGGGTTGCCCGGCTTGAAAGCTGTTTAACCGCTGGTTCGTCATTGGTGATGAGCGAAACAATTTTGCCGTCATGAACGCCGAGGCTTGCATTCTCAAGGACGGAAAATGCCTCATCACAGGTGACGATGGTGGCATTTGTGATCAGCAACTCCACCGGGCCATTCCAGAGGGGAGCGGGCTGCGCGCGAGACCTTGCGGACGGGACGGGTTGATTTTTGCCGAAGGAAAAAAGTTTCTTTATCATGAGCATGATTAACCGGGAAACTGATCCGATGACAAGACAATCCACCGAGAACGGGAAAAATAGCGCCCCTGCCGACCCTTTTCAGGCGGGGTCGGGAGAGGAAATCTGGATTGATGAAGGAATTTTCGTCACCGAGATCCTGAATGCGCCGCAATCACCGAACCTGTCCATTGCGCGGTGCCGTCTGCCCGCCAGGGCGATCACGCAGCTTCATTCATTGTCCGTGGAAGAGACCTATATTATCGAATCCGGCACGGGCCGGATGCGCGTTGGGGAACGCATTTTCGATGTGCGCCCCGGTGACGGCGTGCGAATTGGCGTCAATGTCGCGCAAAATATTGAAAATACCGGCGACACGGATCTGATTTTTATCGCAACCTGCACACCGCGATTTACGATGGAGGCTTATAAAGCTGTTTGATGGCCGCGCCTCGGTTTTAAATCCTCACGAGCGATCCAATTGACAAAGTGCACAACCACAAACAGGTAATCTATCCACACCCCGCTAGAATGGGATTATCGTTCGATCTGTAATGACAGATCACCCTGCCAATATTCCAGATCATGAGGATGATGAAAACTCATCGTTTCAGGCCGCGCTTAATGCGCGCTATGAACGCTTATCCTTGCTAACCCTTGATATTGCGATAGAGGCAGGAGAATCCGTACAGGAATTTTCTCGCGTGGATCTTGGCCCAAAGCGTGGCCGGTTTGATCACGGCGTTGCCAGCATGACCAAAGCCATTTGGGCACATACGGTGATTGAACGCTTGCGCGGCGGCGATGTGCCAAGGCTACATTTTCCCCTTGATGGGGGCGATGTGACCGCGAAGATAGGGTCAACTTCAAAACCGGGCGATACCGCTAACGGGCCGGGTATGAGTTTTGCACCTTCTGAACATATGCCGTCGCGCAATATATCCTGCCCATCTATAGCGGGGTCCATTGATGAGGCGCACTCTCCTATTTCTAGCGACCCCGTCTCGGAAAAGCAGGATGGACCTGATGTTGATTGTGATTTGCAGCCTGATGATTTTGAGTCTGAACCTGCAACGCCGTCACATCAAATCGACCAGATTGAACAGCGTGCTCCGTCGATAAAAAATTCCGCGCTCAGCAAGTGGTTAGCTGAAGAAGGTCACTTAAAGGGCGCGGTAAAAAACGAACCGCCATAAGCTGTCGTGGGATGATGGTAGGCTGATCGTGCGTTTTCTTTGTGATGGCTTACCGCCAAAAATTTCAACAAAATGGATTGGTCAGTTTACGATTGTAAAAAGCCGGACCTTAAGGCGCAATCTGATCAATGAACCGCGCCATTTCTGCATCACGGTGAGAAAGGCCGCTCACTTCGTGGGTGGTCAGGATAATCTCGACCCGGTTATAGACATTAAACCATTCTGGATGATGATCTGCTTTATCAGCATATAGCGCAACGCGCGACATAAAGCCAAAGGCTTCATTGAAATCTGCAAAACTGATTTGACGCGTCGCCCCATCGCGCCCCTGTAAGGGGGTCCATTTGGGATGGTCGGCAAAAAATTGTTTTCGCTCACCGTCGTTCAGTTTTGCAACCATGGTTCAATAATCCTTATGCCCACCAATTTTCTGGTCGGCCGGTGAAATTGGCCGCGCTCTCCAGCGCACTTGCGCCCTTGAACAAAGTGACTTCATCAAATGGTTTGCCAATTAATTGCAAGCCAAGGGGCAGACCCTGAGCATCAAGACCGGCAGGAACGCTGACGCCCGGAAGGCCGGCAAGGTTTGCGGTAACCGTGAAAATATCATTGAGATACATTGAAACCGGATCGCCAACCTTCTCACCAATCCCAAATGCTGCGGACGGGGCAGACGGGGTTAAAATCATATCAACCGACTGGAACACATTGGTAAATTCATCAGCGATTTTTTTGCGAACTTTTTGCGCACGTAAATAATAGGCATCATAATAGCCCGCAGACAAAACATAGGTACCAATCAGAACGCGGCGTTTGACTTCATCACCAAAGCCCTCTGCGCGGGTATGTTCGTAAAGTTCATTGATCGGATAATTACCTTCCGCACGGAAACCATATTTAACCCCGTCATAGCGGGCCAGATTTGAGGAGGCTTCGGCAGGGGCAACAATGTAATAAACCGGTAGGGCGTATTTTGTTAGGGGAAGAGAAATATCAACAATCTCGCATCCTGCATCGCGCATCCAGTCAATGCCTTGTTGCCAGAGCGTTTCAATTTCTGCGGGCATTCCGTCAAGACGATATTCTTTGGGAATACCGACTTTCATGCCTTTGATCGATTGTCCGAGTGCGGCTTCATAATTGGGAACCGGGCAATCAATGGAGGTTGAATCTTTGGGGTCGTGCCCGGCCATGGCTTCAAGCATGATCGCGCTGTCGCGCACATCGCGGGTAATCGGTCCGGCCTGGTCGAGTGAGGAGGCAAATGCGACAATGCCCCAGCGTGAGCATCGCCCATAGGTTGGTTTAAATCCAACAGTGCCGGTAAAGGCTGCGGGTTGGCGAATGGAGCCGCCCGTATCGGTTCCGGTGGCAGCGGCAACAATACCGGCAGCAACCGCGGCCGACGATCCACCGGACGAGCCGCCGGGGGTGAGCGGCGTTGGCGCATCGGCGCGCCGCCACGGATTAACAACCGGGCCATAATGACTGGTCTCATTGGAGGAGCCCATGGCAAATTCATCAAGGTTCAGTTTGCCAAGCATGACTGCGCCTTGGTCAAACAGGTTTTGGGAAACCGTGGATTCATAGCGCGGCACAAATCCATCAAGGATGCGGCTGCCCGCTGTGGTCATCACATCTTGCGTGCAAAACAAATCCTTGATGCCGAGCGGAATGCCTTCAAGGGAGCCACCCTCGCCTTTTGCCAGTTTGGCATCACTTTGCTTGGCCTGCTCCAGAGCTTTGTCGGCGGTCATTGAGATAAATGCATTGAGCGGTTTGGCTGCTTCAATGCGCTGCAAATAGGCATTGGTGGCTTCGCTCGCGGTCAGCTCTTTATCGCGCAGGGCCGTTCTAAGACTGGAAAGCGTATGAGTTTCGATTTGGGTCATAAATGAATGGGGCTTTGGAGAGTGAAATGTTAAACAACGGATCAGATCAAGCGTTTTGCGCTCTATTCCACAACTTTGGGAACAACAAAAAAGTTCTCTTCGGAGGATGGCGCATTGGCAACGATATTTTCCGCCTGCCCGCCGCCTGTGGGGCCGGACGCCAGCACATCGTCGCGCAGTGGCAGGCTCACCTCAACGGTCGACGCCATTGCATCAACATTGTCGACATCAACTTCATTGAGCTGCTCAATCCATCCCAGGATCGCATTGATCTCATCAGCGAGCGGCGCAAGGCGCTCTTCGGGCTCAGCAATCCGGGCTAGTTTGGCAACTTTACGTACAGTTTCGGTGTCCACGCTCATGGATGATCCTTTCGGGCATGCAGTTTCATGGGCCTATCAAGCAAGCCGCGTTTCTGCAAGAGGCGCCGCCGGGTTAACGGGCCTCGAAATTGATAAATCTACGAAGCGGCGGACTTTATCTGGTGATCAATTCGTCCCATCGGATAAATTCGGGCTGGCGACGCGACTGTTTTTGTAGGCTAGCTGCGCGCGCTCTCGCATGGTGCGTAATTTGCGCGATGGATTTGACCAAATGGTTTTGGGGAACAAATCAAGATCGCCAGCAAGAGCCGCGCCCGCCTTCGGGTCTGGATGATGCGAGATGATCTGGTTGAACCACATCGCTTTGTCATAGCCTGACTTGCGAGAGGTCGGCAGATAGCTCTGCCAGAACCGTATGACTGGAAAAGCGCTCTTCCCGAACAGGCCTTCCCCGGCAATCAACGCCATCCAGTGCCCGCAGGCATAAGATGCGCTGGCCAACCGTGTTCCGGTCAATTTGATGAAGGCTTCGGGGAGCGGCTCTACCAGGCTTTGCGAACATGTCTGTCTTGCGGTTGTCCGGATCGCTTCAATCTGGCGTATCGAACGCCGCCCGACCGCCAACAGCACTTCATTGGCAAGCGCATCGGCGCTGCCTTCATGCAACCAGTCCGGCACGCCCTCGCCTGCTGGCCTTAATATTGATTGCCAAAGATGGACAAGTTCGTGCGTGGTCCCGGATTCAATAATATCTTTGCCTTGCGGTGTATGTTTCATCCATGAATGTCCTTGCAGACTAATCATGATCTGTCCGGGCAAGGCGTCCCCGCTAAACAGAAAGCCATTGCGATCGCTCATCTGATCCATGCGCACAAACAAAGTTGGTTTGGCACCGGGCAAAACATCGAATTGTTCAGTCAGTTTGGCCACCACCAGCGGCGCAAGAGTTTTTATCGTGTTTTCTATCCACACCGGAACATCATCGCTTATACTTAGATTTAGCAGACCCAAATCTGTTGGAGGGCGTGATCCAAAATAAACAAAGGCAGGATGTTTTGCGATGTTCATCGCAGTCTGCGCATCAGGCAGGCCAAACCAGCGAGAGCGTACCCGCATACCCATAGCGGTGAAAGGATGAATGTGACCGGTATATAAAATCAGATCGTCAGCATTCATTCGCACCAGCGAGCGATATTGACCGGGAAGACTTTGCTCGGATGGGTAAAGGCGAATTTTCGCGGTTTTGAAGGGCTTGTTATCTTTTGAATGCAGGACAATGCGTTGATCGAGGATCCCAAACGCCAACTCCGGCGTTTCAATTTTCCAGCTTGTTAATTGCAGCTCAAGATTGTCGTGGGCAAAACCAAGGTCCAAATGGTTAACGGGTTTGGATAATTTATACTCGGCCGATACCCAATCATTTGTATTTTCCAGATGAATTTCAACCGAAAGCTGTGAACGCGGCTGTCTAGACGTCTCCGACAGGGCTTTAACTGCCCCTGAAACGGTGATCATCATTAAGACGATCAGGAGGCTAGACCAGAATTTCAACATGAATGACCCCAATATACCTAAACACCAATATTTTCCCAAATCTAAGGATAGATGAATTCTTATCTTGTTAACATATTTCTTTTAGTCTCGCTCTTTGGAAGGCCTGCGTAGGCTGGGATGCGCACAATTCCCATAGGACTGCTGACATGCTAGTCGGGGAACATGATAAACGACCTGAACAAGCTTGTCGAAAAGGACAAGGTCGGCGCATTGCTTGGCCTTGATCTCGGGACAAAAACGATAGGGGTTGCCGTGTGCGACCCGGATAGACGCATTGCAACGCCGGTTAGGACGATTAAGAGGGTCAAATTTACCGTGGATTTTGAAACCATTCTTAGCATTTCAAACGAACGAAATATTGTCGGCATGGTTATGGGGCTCCCTTTAAACATGGACGGGAGTGAAGGCCCTCGCGCGCAATCCACGCGGGCATTTGTACGCAATGCAAGCCAGAAAACAGATATTCCCATCGCGTTTTGGGATGAGCGGTTTTCAACGCAAGCCATGGAACGTGATTTGATTGCTCTGGATACGAGCCGGGCCCGCCGGGCCGATTTGATCGATCAGATGGCAGCGACCTATATTCTTCAGGGTGCAATTGATCATATGAGGCAGGGACAATGATGTTCGAAGAAGAATTGATCATCAATAGCGAGCAGCATAAATGGAAACATAAAATGTTCGGTGTTTTCGTATGTACGGGAATGGCGCATTTGGTGTTGACCACATTTGAAGTGCCCGATGTTTCTTACATTCGGATATTCCTTGTCGGCGCATTTTATATCTATCTTGCTATTGCAATCCGCATTGGTCAGGAAAGCCCGGTATTTGTCGCCGCTGGTGTTGCGACATTCTCAATGTTTAGTTCATTGGCGGAATATCTGGTGTTGGGCGGTCATTTTTCAGCGTCAATGTTGGTGATGTTTGACGGCATAACAATATTCTTGATCCTGAATTATATAAGAATGCGCGATGACCCTCTACCCGACGGTGTTCACAAAGATGATCTTGGACTAAAGCATTTCACGCGCCAGGCGGAAAAAGCGCAAAAGACTTCGCGCTCAAACGCTCCGGCTTAAATGCTCCCGCTTAAGAAATTTGGCCCAATGCTTTAACGTAAACAAACGCCTTTACGTAAACCCGGTTAGCGAGCTTCTTTCTCAAGGGCATCAAGGCGCTCGTTCAAGCGGTCATTTTCCTCGCGCGCTTTTGACGCCATTTCCTTTACCGCTTCAAATTCCTCGCGGGTCACAAGCTCCATATCCCCCAATATTTTTTGCAGTTGCCCCCTAAAGACGGTTTCGGCCTCGCGCCGCACCCCGTCTGCTGCGCCCGCTGCTTCAGTCATCATTTGAGCCATTTGGTCAAACATTGGATTACGGGTTTGCATTGTGATTACTCCTCAGTGTTCTTATTGGTGATATACTGTGCAAACGGGCAATATTCAAACCGCTGGAGGGCCCCAGCTACGCGACAAATAAGCCGGCAATTAGGATAGGCAATGTCAGCCTGCTATAAAAAGGAAGACACCGCGCTGCAATCGCGGTAGATGAGCGCCATAGACGCGCATAGTCACAAGAGGACCACCCCCCGTGCCGTTTCCCGATATTGATCCTATCGCCCTCCAATTAGGGCCTCTGCCGATCCGTTGGTACTCTCTGGCATATCTGTCGGCGGCGTTATTTGGCGCGCTCTATCTGCTGAATTTACTCAAAAAACCTGCTTATTGGGGGTTAAAAACCCGCGGCCCTGTCAATAAAGAGCAATTGGTTGATGCTGCCACGATTGCCGCGCTGGGCGCTATTTTGGGCGGTCGCATGGGGTATGTATTCTTCTATGAGCCCGCTCTGTTGGTGGCTCCTTGGGAGTCTATCGGGTCGATTATGGGTGCTGGCGGGGGCCTTGTAAAAACGCTCATCGGATGGATTCCCATCCCCCCGGCCGTGATGATGTGGAAAGGCGGGATGTCATTCCATGGAGGCCTGATTGGGGTTTCTGTGGCTGGCTTTTTGTTCGCACGCAAAAACAATATTGAGCCGCTGGTGCTTGGCGACCTGTTTGCCTGCGCCGCGCCTATTGGCCTAATATTTGGCCGCCTCGCAAATTTTGTGAATGGTGAGTTATATGGCCGCCCTAGCGATGTTCCCTGGGCAATGATTTTCCCGGCGGCGCCCGATAATTTACCGCGCCATCCAAGCCAGCTTTATGAAGCCGCGCTAGAGGGGCTTGTCTTGTTTATTGTCATATTCATCGCCTCGCGGCGGTTTGGAATCTTGCAACATAAAGGCGCGGCGATTGGGTTTGTGCTGGCAGGCTTTGGCATTGCGCGCACCTTTGTTGAGAATTTCCGCCAACCCGATGCCCATCTGGGTACTTTTGCCTTTGGCCTGACCATGGGGATGATTTTGTCTATTCCGATTATCCTCCTTGGCCTTTGGATGATAAGGCGCGCTTATACCAGACCGGTGACGCCGATTGCCGAAGCACCGCCGGAAGTCGATATGAAAGCAAAGGCGAAGTAAGCTGGTTCACCAACTTACTGACTAGCGCAAAAAGCGCGTTGCCCCGTTAACCCTGCCTGCCCTATGGGCCTGAATTTTATGAACACTGCATCGACCCGTTCCGACGATCAAAACCCCTCAGCGCTTGAAGAGCGGCTGAAGCGGGTGATTGCGCAGCGCGGCCCTATCTCTATCGCCGATTATATGGCCGATGCCTTAACCCATCCCCATGACGGTTATTACATGAATGAAGTCGCCTTGGGTAAGGATGGCGATTTTATTACCGCGCCGGAAGTCAGCCAGCTTTTTGGAGAACTGATTGGCCTTTGGCTTGTTGAAGCGTGGCACAATCTTGGATCGCCTGAGCAATTCAACCTTGTCGAGCTTGGTCCGGGGCGCGGTGTACTGATGGATGATATTTTACGGGTCGCGCGATTGCGCCCGGCATTTTTAAAAGCCGTTCGGATCACCCTTGTTGAGATGTCAGGTCGGTTGCGCCATGAACAGCAAAAACGGTTAAAACGCCATCACGATGTTGACGTAAACTGGGCTGACAGTTTTGAAGATTGCCCCGGTGGACCTTTGCTGATTGTCGCGAATGAATTTTTTGATTGCATGCCCATTCAACAATTTATCAAAACCAAGCTTGGTTGGCACGAACGCATTGTCGGTCTTGACCCTGTCGAAGATGTGTTGAAATTCGATAAGACACCAGCCCCTTTGCTGTTAGATCATCCGCTTGCTGTCGATGCGCCTATCGATAGCATTATTGAACACTCTGTTGGCGCGATGCAATTATCAGCCAAAATTTCCAAACGCCTTTGCGAGTTTTCGGGCCGTGCCCTGATTATCGATTACGGTCCTTGGTCGAGCGGATATGGAGATACTTTTCAAGGGGTTCGTGACCATGAGTTTTGGCCACCTTTAAAATCGCCGGGCAAAGCGGATCTGACCGCTCATGTTGATTTTCAACGATTGGCCGATGCATCTTTGCATGAAGGGGCGGATTGTTTTGGACCGGTATCCCAGGGCCAGTTTTTGAGTGAACTTGGCCTGCATCACCGCGTCAATGCTTTATCTCAAGGCAAAAGCCCAGAGGAACAAACCGCCATTCATCATGGTGCCCATCGCCTGACAGACCCGTCTCAAATGGGGGAATTGTTCAAGGTTCTTTGCCTGTCCAGTCCGGGTTTGGAGCCCCCCGCCGGGTTTTCTGCAAAAGAGGCAAAATGACGACGCCCCCCTTCTTAACAAGTGAACTGTTAGCGCAATCCAGCTTGCCTGGCGGTGCTCGCATCCGGCATGGATTTTTTTCGCGCTTGGGCGGTGTTTCTTCCGGCGATTATGCAAGCCTAAATGTTGGTCTTGGTTCTGATGATAATCCATCATTGGTACTGGAAAACAAAAATCGCTGCAGGCAAGCATTATCTCCTTCACCCTCATCTGGACGCTCAAAACTCATCACCTTGCGCCAGGTTCATTCTGCAGATGTTGTGACGCTCACCTCGCCGTTTAGCGGGCAACCGCCGCAGGCCGATGGTATGGTGACAAACAGGCCGGGCCTGATGCTTGGCGTGTTGGCGGCAGATTGTATGCCTTGGTTGTTTGTCGACCCGCAGGCCGGTGTGATTGGCGCTGCCCATGCCGGATGGCGCGGTGCGCTCGCGGGCGTTTTAGAGCAGACCGTCAAGGCGATGGTAAAAATTGGCGCCCATGCGCCCAATATTTCCGCAGCGCTTGGGCCTTGCTTGCGCCAGCCCAATTTTGAAGTGGGCCTTGATCTTAAATCGGCGTTTAACGAGAAATATGAAGGAACAGACCGTTTCTTTATTGCAGGGAAAGCCGAGGATAAGCGCCAATTTGATCTTGCCGGGTTTGCAAAATGGCGCCTTGAGCAATCCGGTGTGGCGCGAATCGATGATGTAGGCGTTTGCACCCTTGGGGCCCCTGACCATTATTTTTCCTATCGACATTCACGCCAAACAAATCAGGAGGATTATGGCCGCAACCTGTCTGCTATCGTGCTGGCATAGGCGATGACAATATTGATTTTTCCCCAAATAGGATATATGCACGAATTAGGGGGGGGAATAATGTTAAATCTATTATCAATATTCTTAAATACTATGCTCGCTATATGCAGTATATTTGGGCAATTGTTTTTATCATATTTATTAGCAGATTTTCTGTCAGGCGTTTTGCACTGGGTTCAGGATCGATATTGCCAACGCAGTTGGCCTGTTGTCGGCGCACTAATTGTTGCTCCTAATGATATCCACCACCGGGAACCGCGTGCTTTTACCAAAGATGGATTCTTGTTGCGCAATTGGGCAAGCATTTTTGTCGCGGCATCATGCTTGCTAATATTTACACTGACCAATTCTGTAAACACTTTCACGATTGGATTTGTGATCGCATCGTGCCTTCTTCCGACACAAGCCCATTATTGGGCCCATCGAACAGCGAAGGAAAATGGGGTCTTTATTGCAAAGCTCCAGCAATGGGGATTTATCCAATCTGCGCGTGGGCATTGGTGCCATCATGGAGGCGCTAAAGACAGTCACTTCTGCACTATGACTGATTTTGTAAACCCG
Organism: uncultured Caulobacterales bacterium; assembly: GCA_964421675.1. GTDB lineage: Bacteria > Pseudomonadota > Alphaproteobacteria > Caulobacterales > Parvularculaceae > CALLPQ01. Next base: position 78,946 of record CAYQXV010000004.1, on the reverse strand, counting down.
GTCTTAGAGCGGGTCAGATTTTTCCAACGCGTAGAAAAACTCATCTGGGTTCTTTTTCGCGTGCCCGTAAAGTGTGAAGCATAGCCAGAACCTCGTGTGAAGAGGTTGTTTTAGGATTAAATTGGAAGCGCGAAAATTGCCCGCAACCCGCCCTGAGGGGCCTTTCCTAACCGAATATCCCCGCCGTGACTGCGCGAAACATCACGCACGACAGAAAGGCCTAATCCGACACCGGTTTGATTTTGATTGCGCGCTTCATCAAGACGGGTAAAGGGTTTGAAAACATCTTCATAATGTTCAGGATCAATTCCCGGGCCGTCATCATCAATAATCAGCTCAACATTTTGGTCCGTGATGTTTGCTGATAACCAAACATTTTCGCCGTGATTATGGGCATTGTTCAACAGGTTCTCAATTGCCCGGCGAACCGCACTGACACGAATATTCAAGTGACTATTATTGTCGGGGATGGTCAAATTTATAGGACGCCCGGCCCGCTCCATGCGCGTTGCCATATCGCTAAGAAAGGATGATAATTTTAATGTTTGCGTTTCTTCATCAGTTGCCTGATTGCGAACAAATGCAAGATATCCATCAAGCATGCGCTCCATTTCATCAACGTCCTGGCGCGTTTCCAACACTTCAGGCGTTTGCTTTAACATGGCAAGAGACAGCTTAAGCCGCGTCAATGGCGTGCGCAGATCATGACTAACACCGGCCAACATATCAGTGCGCTGGCGGATTTGGCGCTTGATCCGCTCGCGCATCGCGATAAAGGCATAGCCCGCGCGGCGCACTTCTGTGGCCCCGGTCGGGCGATAGTCCGGCGCATCGGTTCCGCGTCCAAACGCTTCCGCCGCCGTTGCCAATCGCAGTATCGACCGCACCTGATTTCGCAAAAAGATAATCGCGATCCATCCCAACAGGATTGTAACGCCAATCATCCAGAGCACAAAGATCGGACCAGTGGTTGCAAAAACCCGCTCACGTAAAGGAAGAAAAACCAAATATCCATCATCCATCTGTACCCTGACTTCTACATAAGCGGGCCAACTGGATGTATCAAACCAATAGGCATGCTCGAGCCGAGACTTCAGTTCCCGGTCAAAGGCAGAATTATAGACATTGAAAACGGAGAGTTTGTCATTTTCAGGCAATTGCCGTTCCGGCTCGTAGCGAATGGGCATTTGCAAATCATCTGCGGCGGCGGCGAAAATTGAAGCGCGTTCTTCGCCGTCCTCTGCATTTTCGTATTCATCCGTCAAAAGCGCGATTTGCCCGGCGACATTGGCTGATAAATTTGCGGTCACCAAATCCCAATGCCTATCAAAGAAAAAATAGGTAACGAATGCCTGCATCAAAAAGATGGGCAGAATAACAATAAGCACGGTGCGCGCATAAAGACTTTTGGGAAGGTAGCGTCGAAGCATTTCTCCCCTTTCCTAATCGGCCATTAATGTGTAGCCAACACCACGAATTGTTTGCAGATAGATGGGGGTGCGCGGATCATCTTCGATCTTTTTGCGCAGCCGCGTCACCTGAACATCGATCGAGCGTTCAAGCGCGGTTTCTGTCTGCATGGCGAGTGCGGAGCGCGATACGACATCGCCGGGCTTGCGCGACAAAGCCCGCAAGAGTGCAAGTTCGCTTGAGGTGAGTTTTACAAGGTCGCCGCCTCTGCGCAGCTCTCCGCGCTCAGGTTCAAACCGGCAATCGCCAAATGTGATTTCGCGTTGTTTTTCTCGTTGCGGTTTTGAGCGCCGCAATAATGCACCAACGCGCAAAAGAAGCTCTCTAGGCTCAAACGGTTTGGGAAGATAGTCGTCGGCCCCGCGCTCCAACCCTTCAATTCGGTCCTCCGGCAGGCCGCGCGCGGTAAGGAGTAAGATGGGAACATTGGATGCGGCGCGCACTTTTTCGGTCAGATCAAATCCAGACTCACCGGGCATCATCACATCGAGAATCAATAAATCAAAATCGATTGTTCCCAACAGGCGCCGCGCTTCGAGCGAATCACTCGCTATGCTCGTTCGATAGCCGCCATTTTCAGATAAATATCGATGTAAGAGTGTGCGGATCCGATCATCATCGTCCACCACCAGAATGTGCGGTGCACTTTCATCTAAAACCCCGGTTTGAGGGGAAGGTGTGGATGATGGTTTTCCCAATGGTCAGACCTCATTGCTGAATTCTTATGCAAAAAGCGCTTTAGGGGCCGCACGCAGTGTCTATTGTCGGCGTAAAAAGCTGATCGCGCGGACAGTATAATCTGCGCCGGTCCAAAATGTAAGGACAACACTGGTCCAGAACAGACCCATCACTATGGTTTGAAGCCCCGTTACTGAGAACAATGAGAAAAATCCGCCTGGCACGATGGCAATCAACCCAGCATAAGCGATGAACTGAAACGTTGTTTTCCATTTCGCCAGCTTGGTAACCGGCAAGCTGCCGCCCTGCCCGACAACGGCTTCGCGTAGTCCCGCGATCCAAACCTCCCGCAAGACAATGATGAGTGCGCCAATCACGGTAAAACCGCCTAACTGACCAATATCGATCAGGATAATCGTCGCGCAGACGGTTAAAACCTTGTCCGCAAGAGGATCGAGCGCAGCGCCGAGCACGCTTTCCTCGCCGCGGGCTCTCGCCACATATCCATCGAGAAAGTCGGTAATAGCCGCCACAATAAAAATAATCAGGGCCAACGTCAGCGACCAGCGCCATGAGGTATAAAATAGAATAATAAACGGGATAATGAGCGCAAACCGAGCAAATGTTAGCATCATCGCCATTGCAAAGGCCTCATTCCCGGTTTTTCTGAACCTTCAGATTTATCGCAAGCTTACAGCAATAAAACCTATTCAAACAGACTGGACACTGATTCTTCATTGGCAATTCGACGAATTGCTTCAGCAAGAAGTGTTGAGATCGATGCGCGCTCAATTTTTGCGCATTGCGAAACCTCTTGCGTTGCCCCAATCGAATCAGTTGTCACAAGCTGTGTCAGCGCGTCAGACTTGGTGACGCGCTCAACCGCTTGCCCCGATAGAACACCGTGCGTCACGTAGGCTGACACGCTTTTTGCGCCTTCGGACATTAATTGTTCGGCTGCATTGCAAAGGGTGCCGCCACTATCGACGATATCGTCAAACAGCACGCAATGCATGTCTTTGACTTCACCGATAATGTTCATCACTTCGGAGACACCGGCCCGCTCGCGGCGTTTATCAACAATCGCAAGGGCTGCACCATTGAGACGTTTGGCGAGCGCGCGGGCGCGCACAACGCCGCCAACATCAGGAGACACAACCATGACATCATCGAGATTATCATTGTGGTGGCGACGGATTGATTGCTCGAAGACTTTAACCGCATATAGATTATCGGTTGGGATATCGAAAAAGCCCTGAATTTGGCCCGCATGAAGGTCGACGGTTAAAACCCGGTCTGCGCCTGCGGTCGTAATCAGATTTGCGACCAGCTTGGCGGAAATCGGCGTTCTGGGTCCCGCTTTTCGATCCTGACGGGCATAGCCAAAATAGGGAATAACCGCCGTAATTCGGCTCGCCGATGCGCGGGTTAATGCGTCAATGGTAATCAACAATTCCATGAGATTATCATTGGCAGGATTGGAAGTGGATTGGATGACAAACACATCCTCTCCGCGCACATTTTCTTCAATCTCAACGAAGACTTCACCGTCTTTAAACGTCTTGATTTCGGCTTTACATAGCGCCGTTGAAAGATGCGCTCCAATATCAGCGCTCAATGCGGGATTTGAGTTACCAGCAATTAACTTCATTTTGCGCGTTCCCTGCAATACTCGCGCGCTTCATGACGATTTTTTGACAATCTGGCAAGAACTTTGTTCTGCAAAATTCATCAGATTGCGTGATCTCGCCAAATTCTAAAAAATAAAGTCATCCGCGCTTAGATCGGTGCTCGCCACACCGTTTAAGGTAATCGTGTTGGCGCCTGCCGTAATCACTGCATTTCCGCCAATATCTGTCAGGTGATTGGCAACAAGATCGGCAAAACTGGTGATCTCAGATACCTGATTGAGATCGATTCGTTCTGGCGTAATTGCATTTGGGTTGAAATCGGTGATGGCATCATTGCCAAAATTATTGGCAAAAATGAACGTATCGCCCCCGCTGCCACCGGTGAGCAAGTCATTTCCCGCACCGCCCGTAATGACATCAAGATTAGTGCCCCCATCAATCGTATCATTTCCCGCGCCGCCATCAATATTATCCGCGCCAATGCCGCCTGTGACCCGGTCATTGCCGGCACCAGCGGTTACCACATCAAATCCGCCGCCCGCGGTAATAACATCAGCGCCAGTCCCGCCGTCAATTGTGTCCGATCCACTACCCCCGGCAATGGTGTCATCGCCCGCACCGCCAGCAATATTATCCAAGTTTGATCCCCCATTCAGGACATCATTACCATCATCGCCGGTAATGGTATCGCGGCCAATACCGCCTTCAATAGTATCATTGCCCTGCCCGCCGGTGATCACGTCAAATCCGGCACCGGCGCTAATATTATCATTGCCCTGACCGCCATCAATTGTGTCGGCGCCGCTGGCTGCGATGACGGTGTCATTGCCGTCACCGGCATTCACCGAGTCGAGATTGGTCCCAGTAACGATCCTATCGTCCCCGGCACCAGAATTAATCTGGTCAGCGCCAATCCCTGAATCGATCGTATCATTGCCGCTGCCGGTCGTAATCACATCAAAACCACCGGCGGCATCCACCAGATTATTGCCCTCGCCCGCATCGATTTGGTCGGCGCCGCTGCGACCCAATATGGTGTCATTGCCCGCGCCGCCAAAAATGGTGTCGAGATTAGAGCCGCCGTCCAGGCTGTCGTTTCCGGCCCCGCCGGTTAGAATATCTTGCCCCATACCGCCAAGAAGCGTGTCATTGCCCTCATCGCCATTCAGCGTATCAGAGCCAGACCCACCATTGACCAAATCATTGCCGCTCAGCCCTTCATAGGAATCGTTTCCGCCCAGAAGCTCAACATTGTCATCAACCGCAATGAAGCCAGACAAGGTATCGTTCCCCTGGGAGGCCTCAAAAATAGGGATATCTAAATCTTGAAAGATAGCGATATCGAGCGGCGAGAGCGGAATTCTGCTGCCCGGCGAAATGAATGGGCCCAATATTCCGTTTAAAAATTGCGCTGTATGGCTTGGATCGCCCGAACTAAAGGGAACTGGTCCGCCAAAGACCTCTTGGGCATTCTCACCAATAAATTGAAACCCGGTTGATCCCGCTGTCTGAATGAGAAGGTCTATCGTGGCAACAGAATTGTTATCGGGTACATCTGGTGTACGGAATGAGAAAAAGCCAAGACCGTGGGCATATTCGTGCACGAGTGTTGAGAATAAATCAAACTGATTAAAGGGTACATTGTCGTTAGAAAAATCGCCAAGGAAGTAATCATTATCCTGTAATACCTCGCGGCTAATATCGACAAAAATATCAGGCTGAGATCCGTTCGGATCGACACCGGTCAAAATTTCATGGATGGTTCCAGCGCGAAGGACGTTTGAAAATCCATCTTGCGGGCCTAAAGGAACGAAATCTCCCGGTCCTGCGGCAGCTAATACACCAGAATCTAGATCTGTGATTTCGAGCTGGATTTCAATCGACTGTCCGCGCAAGTCGAGATATCGGGACCAATAGTCTGCGGCTGATTGTGCGGTTTGAATAATTTGCGAAATCGTCGTGGTGGTAAAGCTAGATGTGTTTCCGACCAATGATACTACAAACATAAATTGCCCTTGCTGCTCACCCTATTAACACCATGACCGTTTCCAGCCACGCGGGGAGCTTAACTCTATTGGATAAATAGTAAGTGAAATTTACAAGGAAAATATGACCATTGAATGGCGTTTGGTCACCGCATTAAGTCGGGCACAAAATCATTCAATATCAATACCTTATAGAAGATTTTTGCACTATATTTTGAGCTATTCCGGGCGCGCTTGCAAGGTGATTTCAAACACCTTTGGCCATTGCTTGCCGGTTACGAATAGCCGGTTATTTTGGGAATCATAGGCGATTCCATTGAGCACTTTATTTGCATTGTAAGGGTCATTAAGGGCGGCGCGCTGTGCAGATGTCAGAATTTTACTGAGATCGACGAGTCCCACAATTATGCCCGTATCCGGATCAATAATGGCAATCCAGTCGGTCTGCCAAAGATTTGCAAATAGTCTCGGCTTTCCTTCCCACTCCACCCATTCCAGCTCATTGATATTGCGAATAGGTTTGCCGTTTAAGGTAACCGAAACCTGAACGATTTCGCGGAAGGTCTCAGGATCGAGAAACCGCAATGTCGCGCTGCCATCACTCATAATCAGGCGGTTGCCATCATAGGTCAGCCCCCATCCCTCACCGGCATAAGAAAAACCGTCCAAGGGCGTAAAATCATCAAGTTGATGAACAAACCCTTTTCCTGATTTCCAGCTTAGCGAGACCAATCGGTCATTGACCAATGCCATGCCCTCGCCAAACACAGCTGCATCGAGGGCGCGTTGGCGCACAATTTCCCCGGTGCCGGGCACAATCTTGCGAATAGACGATTGCCCATATTGTCCTGTGCTCTCGTAAAAATGCCCGTCATGAAACAAAAAGCCCTGGGTGAAGGCGTTCTCATCATGGGGAAAACTATCAATGATCCGAAAGTCGTAGCGCACGAGCTGAGGGGCCGCGCTCGCATCAGCTTGCGCAGAGGGCGGTGTTGGTGATGGCGTGTTTTTGGTGTCCTGCACCGAAGTTTGTTCGCCATTGCCCGCCGGGCTCGCCTGGGTTTGTCCCGGCCCGCTGCACGCGACCAGGATCAGCATTAACAACAAACTCAAACGCGGTGAGGACATCAAGTTTTCTTCCATCTAGGCTGCGACATTCGATCAGCTCCAAGGGTAGCAGGTTTTCAATCCGAGATCGACGGGACAATGGGAAGCGGGTGTTAATTTCCCGTTTTGCGCCCTCGCCCATTTTCCCCCGCCCCATTTACCCTTGCCAGTTTTCCCAAGTAAGCGCCTCCCTCTTGTGATGCGTCTCACAAATCTCTAGATAACGGGTCTTATAAATTCCATCATAGATTAAAGGCTTTTCCATGAAATCGCGTGTTCTAATTCTCGGGTCTGGTCCCGCCGGTCTGACAGCAGCCATCTATACGGCAAGAGCGGGTCTAGAGCCGGTTCTGGTCCACGGTCTGCAACCTGGTGGTCAGATGACCATCACAACCGATGTTGAGAATTATCCCGGTTTTGCTGATGTCATTCAGGGTCCATGGCTGATGGAAGAGATGCAAAAGCAAGCTGAGCATGTGGGCACAAAATTTGTCAGTGATCTGATAACTGATGTCGATCTGTCCGAGCGCCCGTTTCGCCTGACTGGCGATAGCGGAACCCTCTATGAGGCCGAAAGCTTGATCATCTCCACAGGCGCGCAAGCCAAATGGTTAGGCTTGGAGTCGGAACAGAAATTTCAAGGGTTTGGCGTTTCAGCCTGCGCCACATGTGATGGATTTTTCTATCGCGGCAAGGATGTGGTTGTTGTGGGCGGCGGCAATACGGCCGTTGAAGAAGCCCTCTACCTTTCCAGTCTGGCGGGTAAAGTGACGCTGGTTCACCGGCGCGATTCTCTGCGTGCGGAGAAAATTTTGCAAGACCGCCTGTTTGCCAAGGAAAATGTCGAAATTGTTTGGGACCATAATTTAGAAGAAATCCTTGGCGATACCGACCCTCTTGGGGTGACGGGCGTGCGGTTGAAACATGCGCAAAATGGTGAAACCCATGAGCGCAAAACCGATGGCGTGTTCATTGCGATTGGTCACAAACCGTCAACGGAACTGTTTACCGACAAAATCGAAATGAAACAGGGTGGCTATCTCGTTACCGCACCCGATTCCACCAAGACCGATATTAAAGGTGTTTTTGCCGCCGGTGATGTGACGGACGATATTTATCGCCAAGCTGTCACCGCCGCTGGTATGGGCTGTATGGCTGCATTGGAAGTTGAAAAGCTTCTTGCCAGCGAGGAATAGCGCGCTCGCTTGGTGTGGTTTGATGAGACTTGTTCAAAAAATGGATGGGTCTTTATCGCCGTCCAAATAAACGCTCAATATCGGCAAGTTTAAGCTCCACATAGGTTGGACGCCCATGATTACATTGGCCCGAATGGGGGGTCGATTCCATCTGGCGCAACAATGCGTTCATCTCGTCGCCGCTCATCACCCGGCCTGCCCGGATTGAGCCATGACACGCCATCGAGCTGCATACTTCTTCAAGGCGCTCTTTCAGGGCAATCCCCTGCCCGACAGTTTTTAAATCGGCAACCAATGACGATAAAAGACCGCGCGCATCGACTTCTCCTAAGATGGCCGGTGTTTCTCGGACCATGATGGCGTCTTCGCCAAATTGCTCGAACACCAATCCTAGCTCGGCAAATCCATCAGTATGCTGCAATAATAATGCAATCTCTTCGCTATCCATCTCAACGATTTCAGGGATTAACAGTCCTTGGCGTGCAACGGTATTTTGCTCCAACGCGGCTTTCATCTTTTCATAAACGAGGCGCTCATGGGCAGCGTGTTGATCAACAATAACTAGACCGTCCGCGGTTTGCGAGACGACATAGGTACGGTGTAGTTGAGCGCGGGCAGCGCCTAGGGGAAACTGATCTGCGCCCGGTTCCTCAGCGTCAGGGTCAATGCCCGTCTGCGCCGAATGATAATCTGCCCCGCGATCCTGAAGCCCCTCCGCAGGGTGCGCCGGATTTGCATCACCATTTAATAGTGAATTCATTTCAGGGGCTGACGGCGCAAAAGGATTGGGCCTTTGGGGCAATGGGGCGTGCCGATTAAGCGGTGAGACACCGCCGCCGCCCGGCGACATTCTGCCGAGCGCATATGCGGATGTGGTTGTGGATGCGCGGTGACCGGCCTCCGCCAGACCATGGCGCAGGGCGCTCACCAAAAGCCCCCTGACAATGCTTGCGTCCCGAAACCGAACCTCGGTTTTTGCGGGATGAACGTTCACGTCAACAAGGTCGGGCGGACAATCCAGAAACAGGGCAACAACAGGATGGCGATCACGGGCCAGAAAATCAGCATAAGCCCCCCTCACCGCACCAATGACCAACCGGTCTTTGACGGGCCTTCCATTGACGAACAGATACTGCTTATCGGCCATGCCGCGATTATAGGTCGGCAACCCGGCAAACCCGGTTACCCGCACGCCCTCGCGGGTCGCATCAATTGGCAATGCATTTTCGGCAAAATTCCCGCCCATCACCTCGCCAAGGCGGCGCAACTGACCCTCTGAATTATTTTGACGTGCCGTGTACTGAAAAACTTTGCGCCCGCCTGATAAGAGAGAGAAGGCAACATCTGGCCGCGCCATGGCAAGACGGCGAAGGCTCTCACCAATTGCAGTGCTTTCGGCGGTATCTGATTTTAAAAATTTCAAACGCGCCGGGGTCGCGTAAAAAATATCGTGCACCTCAATGCGTGTGCCATGGCCATTAAACGCCGCCGGTTGCGGTTCCTCCATGGTGCCGCCATTTACCTTTAGCGACCATGCTTCGGGCGCGGGTTGGCCATTTTCTAATAGCCGTCGCGATGTCATGGCGAGCCGGGCAACAGCGCCAATTGAGGGCAAGGCTTCCCCTCTAAATCCCATCGTATCGATATTTGTAAGGTCGTAATGCCCGCCATTTACCGGTTGCAATTTGGAGGTTGCATGGCGTTCCATGGCGAGGAGCATTTCATCGCGGTCCATCCCGCAGCCATTATCGGTCACTGTAAAGGCGGATTTTCCCCCATTGGTAATTTCAATATCGATGCGCGTTGCACCGGCATCTAGACTGTTTTCAACCAGTTCTTTGATCGCAGCGGCGGGGCGCTCGACCACCTCACCGGCAGCGATGCGGTTAACCGCCGCCATTGGCAGTCGATGAAGACGGCGCAAAGCGGATAAATTGAGGGCAGAATTTCCGTGATTCGACATGCCCACACTATCGCAATAGCGCGCGTCATATTCAATTGTTGATGTAGGAAAACCAGCCGGGAAGAGACAAATTCATTGGTCTCTTCCGGTAGTTTGAAATTCTATCAGGGTGCTTTTGCGAGCCTAAAAGACACCTGGAAGGTTTAGCTGTTTCGATTTTACAATCTGAACCTTGCCGTCTTCGCCGATCACTTTGCGGATCGTTTCCTCGCGATCGCGCATCCAGCCGTCAGGATCATCAACGCGCAAGGGCGCTGCTTTATCGTCGATCGTGCCATCATCGTTGAATTTCCAAAAGATCAACTGATTGGCGAGACTGGAGTCTTTTTCAGCACGGCCCCCATTTTCGGCGCTCAAAATATTGCGAATATTGCGATCAGCACTCACAGCGCCGGTCTTTTGCAGTAATAGGATTTCGCCTTGGGTTGGCGGTGTTGCCGAGGTATCGCCTAGCAAAACCTGCTTGGCGCGTTCAGAAGAGGATAGCTCTTGCGGACGGCTCTCACCGGGTTTTGGCGGGCGCAAGGCATAATCAGGGGGAACCACCAAGGGCGCTTTTGTCGTAATGGCAAACTCATCAGGCGGGTTTTTGCCACCTAAAGCCGAACATGCTGCCATTGCTGGCAGGATCAGCGCTAGAACACCAATTTTTACAAAAGACTGCATTTTCATCGCTTATCCTCGAACAAAACCAATTGCTACTCTATAACAGTTGTTCGCCCAATCGCCAAGAATGACCTGCGGGCAAATTTCATCACAAATTTGAGGCCGTTTACCCTGGCTCATCAACCCCGCCATTGCGGAATGTATCGATCAGCAGGCAAGCCACACCCACATTAATGGCACTGTCTGCGACATTGAAAACCCACGGGAAAAAGCTGATTGCGACATCAATAAAATCAATCACATAGCCTAAAAGCAGCCGGTCTATCAGGTTCCCGGCGGCCCCGCCAATTATGAAGGCAATTCCGACTGCGGGCAAAACTCGTCTCACCTTGGTCAACCAGCTTATCAGGAAGCCAACGATCAGGATGGCGAATATGGACAGGACAATCCTAGATATCACGCCCCCCTCCGCGCCCATGCCGAAACTCGCGCCATAATTTCGCACATAGGTAAAATCAACGAAGGGGCTAAGTTCAATATGCCGCAATTCGGGCAAACGGAGCACTTTTACAATCCAGACTTTGCTGGCTTGATCGGCGAGCGCAACAACGAGCGCCCCCAGCATGGCCGGGGCAAAGAGGCTATTGCCGCGCGCATCCGCAATCATGTCGCTGAGACGATCAGCGATTGACGGGGGGCTTGGCTGTTTATCCTCGCCGCTTTGCTCGCTCATGCAGGCATTTCCTGTTCACCGATCACCGTGTTGCAGCGTTCGCATAAATCAGCCTGTGGCTGGCTCGCACCGACCTCAGGCAAATATCGCCAACAACGCTGGCATTTATCATGGGAAACCTTATCGGGCACAACACCGACGCCGGCAATATCCTCCAGAGCAAAGCTGTTTTTAGGCCCGGCCCCGTGCGTCAGCACCAATCCGGACGTGATACAGATTTGCGCCATGTCCACGCTTTGGCAGGTTTTGAACAGATTTTCATCCTCAACGAAAACACTAGGGGCCGCTTCAAGGCTTGCACCAATGCGTTTTTCGCGTCGTTCAATCTCCAATGCCCCGGTAATTACCCGGCGAACATCGCGAATACTCGCCCATTTTTTGCCCAATGCTTCATCATGCCATCCATCAGGCAGTGTACGGAAGAGTTCTTGATGCACAGAAGATTTAATCTCTGCGCCATCCTCGCCATAGCGCAATTGCCATGCCTCTTCAGCCGTAAACACACAGATCGGCGCGATCCATGTTGTAATGCGTTCAAACAGAATATCCATGACGGTTCGCGCAGCCCGGCGGGTTACCGAATGTGGGTCGTCACAATACAGACTATCTTTTCGTACATCGAGATAAAAGGCTGAAAGATCCAGCGCACAAAAATCCAAAACCGAGCGCCAAGCGGTTTTAAAATCGAACGCTTCATAAGCGCCGTGCACTTTGCGATCAATCTCAGCGGTCAGATGCAAGACGTAGCGCTCAAGCTCAGGCATTTGCTCAATCGGAAGGGTTTCTTCTTGGGTAAAGCCGTCAAGCGCACCCAATAGATATCGTATTGTGTTTCGCAGACGGCGATAACAATCGACCGCAGAGCCAATGCTCTCATCGCCCATTCGTAAATCATCTGAATAGTCCGCACTGGCCGTCCAGATGCGTAAAATATCAGCGCCATATTTTTTGGTGATGTCGGCGGGATCAACAACATTGCCGAGGGACTTCGACATTTTGCGTCCCTGATCATCCAGCACAAACCCATGGGTGAGGACATGCTCGTAAGGCGCGCGCCCTCTTGTGCCGCAACTTTCCAGAAGCGAAGACTGGAACCAGCCGCGATGTTGGTCAGAACCTTCCAGATAAATATCCGCAGGCCATTTTAGATCGCTACGTTCTTCCAGACAAAAAGCATGGGTTGAGCCGGAGTCAAACCAGACATCAAGAATGTCATCAATTTTGTCAAAATCATCGGGGTTATAATCGGGCCCGAGAAATTCCGCTGCCGGTGTATCAAACCATGCATCAGCGCCGCGTTCGCGCACGGCATTTACGATGCGTTCAGTAACGGCGCTATCGTTAAGCGGTTCGCCGGTTTTGCGATCAGCAAAAACTGTAATCGGAACGCCCCATGCCCGCTGCCGGGAGACGAGCCAATCGGGGCGGCCTTCCACCATGGAGCGAATACGTTTACGTCCGGCCTCTGGCGTGAAGCCGGTTTCATCGATGGCTTTGAGGGCCTTGTCGCGCAAGCCCCCGTCCCCGGCTTTGCCAAGTTTGATGAACCATTGGGGTGTATTGCGGAAAATCACCGGTGCTTTTGAGCGCCATGAATGGGGATAAGAATGCTTTAACCGGCCGCGCGCGAGCAATCCCTTATGCTCAATAAGCGCCTTGATGACCGCACCATTGGCATCGCCATCCTGTCCGGCCTTCTTGCCCTCAGTTCTTAAAACTTTTGCACCGGTAAAGCCTGGCGCTTCATCCGTATAGGCACCATCAGGGCCAACCGTATAGGGAATATCACCTTGCGGCAGGCCATGCGCCATCCAGGCTAGATAATCTTCTTGTCCATGACTTGGCGCAGTGTGCACAAAGCCTGTCCCCGCCTCGTCGGTAACATGATCACCAGACAGCAATGGAACATCAAATTCATACCCGCCGGAAAACCCTTTTAAGGGGTGATCGCATTTGGCTCCCTCAAGGCTATCGGCTTTAACATCGCCGATCCGGGTCCAACTTTCAATCAAGCCTGCCTCGCGAACGCTTTCGGCAAGGGCATCGGCAACAATCAGCTTGTCACCGGGTTTTGACCATGGCTCAAAGTCTAGATCGGCTTTCATCGCAGAGACTTCATAGACCCCGTATGAGAGCGCCGGGCCAAAACAAATCGCCCGGTTGCCAGGAATTGTCCAAGGGGTGGTTGTCCAGATGACGATTGACGCATCTTTATGAGGTCCATCTGCGACGGGAAATTTAACCCAGATCGTCGTCGACTGATGGTCGTGATATTCAATCTCCGCTTCAGCCAGCGCGGTTTGTTCAACCGGCGACCACATAACCGGTTTTGCCCCTCTATAGAGCAATCCTTGTTCTGCAAATTTTAGCAGTTCCTTGACGATCAAAGCTTCGGATTCAAACCGCATGGTGGTGTACGGATTTTCCCAGTCACCCTCAATGCCGTAGCGTTGAAACTGTTCGCTTTGAACCGATACCCAATGTTTGGCATAGTCGCGGCACGCCGCGCGAAACTCTGATGCGGGTACATCTTCTTTCTTGCGACCCTTACCGCGAAATGCCTCTTCGACTTTCCATTCAATCGGCAAGCCATGGCAATCCCAGCCGGGAACATAATTGCTATCAAAGCCCATCATTTGGCGAGAGCGCACGATCAGGTCTTTTAGAATCTTGTTAAAGGCGTGGCCCATATGCAGGTTGCCATTGGCATAGGGCGGGCCGTCATGGAGCACATAACGGGGCCGGTCTTTGGCATCCTCGCGCAAGCGCTGATACAGGCCCATTTGCGCCCAACGCTTTAGCCATTCAGGCTCACGTTTAGGCAAGCCTGCGCGCATCGGAAAATCGGTCTTTGGCAAAAACAGACTGTCGCGATAATCGCGGGCATTGTCTGCATTCGATGCATCGGGCATCGGTAAAATCCTTTAATTCGTCATGGCGACAAACCGCCAGCTGTTAAATCGTCCTCAAGATCGGCGTATCTACCAGTGCTCGGGCAGAAGGTCACTATCATGATTGCCGAAAATATCATGGTCCGGCGAGAACAATAGCCCAAAACGTACAAACCCCGGCGATGATTGATCGCCGGGGTAAGTCATAGGAGTTTTGGATAGCCGCGGGTCCTGTCGTCCCACCAATATTGCTGGCAGGGGTTTTAAGGGCGCGGGTTTAGAAGATTATGCGATCTCCAGATAGCTGATAGTGGTCGTATCTGCCTCACAAATCATGGTGCGCAGGAACGAACCGCCGCGATCATCAAAGGTCGTAAACTCGCTGGTAAAGCGCCAGCCAGCGTTGATATTCCCGCCAGATTGCGGCTCTTCATTGATCGATAATGTCGCGCCTCGTGTTGAGAGTTGGTCGCTTAGCGCCCCCACACAATTATTGTAGGCGACTTGATAATTGCCTGATAACTCACCGATCAGAACTTCGGACGACCCGCCATCTAGCTGGGGAACACCATTACCCTGTGAGCGTTGGCTTGGGATTGTGCTACCCAATGAGCGCACATTGCCATTGTTAAAGTCTCGGTTATCAAGAGCGCTATTGATTAAGATCGCGCTGCCTAACAGACCTGCAGAGACGAGAAATGCGTCACTGGCGCCATAACCTCGGTAAAAAAGCCCGCCATTATAAAAGCCGCTTCTAAACCCTATTCCGTAAGCAAAGGGGCTGTAGAATCCGCCACCGTAAAAGGATCGACCGCGAAATCCGCGCGAACTAAATCCGCGACGTCCATTAAATCCGCGGCTTGATCTGAAGCCACGATTAGACCGAAAACCACGGTTGGACCGAAATCCGCGATTATTGTTAAATGAGCGTCCGCGTTGAAAGCTGCGCTGTCCGCGCGCTCTGGAAGACCGGCTAACTGCTCTTTGATTGCTAGCGCTATTGACGCCAATTGCGATGATTGCAGAAGACCCGGAAAGTGCCGCTTTGGAGGTCGCAGCTTGCGCTGGTCCTGTATTGACCAGGCTTGCGCCTAGAACGGTTGCGGAAACTGCTAGTAGTTTCAATGATATAGCACTCATAATTCATCTCCTGTATCAGGTGGCCGCCGATTGGACGGATCTCATCCCCGATTGATATGAATATAGGATGTGTTATGGGCAGTTTTGAGGCCAAATTGCCCTAAAACCCTCATTTACAGGCCGAAAACCGCTCTCGATTGATCACAATCAGAGGATATTTGCGTTTTCAGCGCTTCCAGACCATCGAATTTTTGTTCGGGCCGCAGAAATTGATGAAATTCGACTGTTAAGGTCTGGCCATAGAGATCTTGGATTTGGTCTAGCAAATGCACTTCCAGTAAGGGAGCATCACTGCCAACCGTGGGGCGGCGTCCAAAATTTGCCACTGCTGGGAGCAAAGATCCGCTTACGCCTGCCCGGACAGCATAGACGCCGTAGCGCGGCTCAATAAGGGAGCCTAATACAAGATTTGCCGTTGGGAAGCCGAGGGTTCGCCCTAACTTCTGGCCCGTCTCTACCCTCCCAGAGAGCTGCCACGGGGTGCCGAGCATCTGATTTGCAGCCTCGATCTGACCTGCTGTGATCGCTTCGCGAATCCGCGTTGAGCTGATTTTCTCCGCTTGTGTTTCCTGTGAACCAGTTTTGTTTGAACTATCAGTCGTGACGCCGAGAAGATCGGCATCGATGACCTCAAGATTGCTTGCCGCGCCGACCTTGCGCAACAGATCAACATCGCCTGCCCGATTTTTCCCGAACCGAAAGTCACGGCCCACCACAATTCCGCTTAGGCCAAGCTGTTCGATGAGGATTTTTTCGACAAAGGCCTCGGGTGCGAGGGCTGCAAAATCTGCATCAAAGGTCAGTGAAAAAATCTGATCAACACCGGCCTCGCGCAATAGCCCATCTCTGCGCTCTGGTAGAGTGAGCAAGAATGGCGCGTCATCAGGTTTAAAATATCGTCTGGGATGGGGTGAAAACAGCACAATGCCCGTTTGCGCATTTTGATTGCGGGCAAGCTCGCCAACACGCTTGATAAGATGGCGGTGACCGAGATGGACACCGTCAAAATTTCCAATGGCCGCAACAATGCGATTTTCCCCACGCGATGATGGCGTGTGCGAGGTCACCATTTCAGCGTCTCCATACCGGCAACTGCATGAACGCCATTGTCATGGAGAATTGAAGCGATGGTTTGTTCCTCACCCGATTGTGCTGCTTGATGAATGCCTCCGCCGCCATGAACATAAGCAACATCGATATTATGAAGATTTGCCCCTAGAATATCCGTCTGAAGACCATCTCCAATCGCAAGGATATCACTCGTATTCAGTGAGCCATCTAGCTGAATAAGCCGGGTCATGGCCAGATCGTAAATGGGCGCATGGGGTTTACCGCCATGGATTACCGTGCCGCCAAGCTCTTCATAAATTTTTGCAAGTGCGCCCGCGCAATAAATAAGTTTATCGCCCCATCGCACGACAATGTCCGGATTGGCGCAAATCATCTCAATATTGCGCCCAACACCTTTTTGTAAAAGCTCAATATAATCTTCCGGCGTCTCGCCAAGTTCATCAAAAAGTCCCGTACAGACAATGTAGCGGGCTTCTTCCATTGATGTGAAGGTAATCGCTAAGTCAGCATAAAGCGGGTCATCTTTATCGGGGCCCAGCCGGAAAATTGGCGAGTCCAGACGTTGCATAATTTGCGCGCGTACCGCATCGCCGGACGTGACGACACCGTCATAGGCATCATCGGGTAAGCCAAGCCGCTTTAGTTGTGCAGGGATAATATCGGAGGGCCGCGGCGCGTTGGTCAATATCATGACCGGACCGCGCGTCTTGCGCCACTGGCGCAGAGCCTCGCCAGCCCCATCAAACAAGGTGACCCCGTTATGAATAACGCCCCATGCATCGCACAGCAGAGCCTTATAATTGGGCGCTAAATCACCAAGGGGTACATTAACGTCAAGCTGATCCATCCTATGCAGGTACTGACACCGTACCCCATGGTCAAGCTTAGCTTTATGATGCTTTTTCTAAAATTGCAGGGTTGTCGTTTTGTAACCAGGACTGAGCAGGCAGTGGATTACCGAAATAATTCCCCTGGCCATGAATAAGGCCATACTCGTGAAGCAGCTCTACCTGACGTTCCAGCTCGATTTTTTCAACGATAAGCTGAACATTTGACTCTGCCATTTCCGCACGGAAAGCTTTAAACTGTTCCTTGCGATCTTCCCCGCCATCATGCACCGATTGTAGCAATGCGCACGGGATTTTGACAAAGGCTACATTTAAGCGCTTGAGGGAATTTAAATTCATATCGAGGCGCTGCACATGATCGACCGAAAAACTAAAACCACGATCGGAGATTGTTTCCAGGCTTTTTCCGATAGTCGGATCAACCAGAGAAATTGCAGGATAGGTGAATTCAAAAACCAGGTTTTTAGCGAGGTCGCGGTTTCCATCGAGATATTGCGTAAACAGCGCGAAAAAGTTCTGATCGTAAAGCGTTGCCGGAGAGATGTTACAGAAAACGGTGATTTCCCGGCCTTCTGTTTGTAACGCCCGGACTGCTTGGACCGACCGCAGCAAAATCATATTATCGATAAAGCCGATCCGGTTTGCCCGCTCCACGGCCTCCAGATAGTCTGAAGGGCGCAATAGGTTGCCATCTGAATCGCGCAATCGGGAAAAAGCCTCATAGAATTTGTGTGCACTTTCCTCAACTTCGACAATAGGTTGGAGGTAGAGCTCTAAACGGTCATTGCTGGTCGCCTGTTGGACTTTCTCGATCATGTCCACGTCGGTGCCGGACAGGCCTTTTGCTGCCCGCAATGCGCTGACCTGATCGTCAATATTGGAATTGAGGGTGCGAGCCAATTGGTCTGGATCTATCTCACCGGCTGCGCGCGCAGCGCGTTCTTCGTCCAGTGCAGCCTTGGTGTCCATCCAACCCTTGCGTCCGCGCGCATAGAGCAACATTGTAAAAACGATGCTGATGCATAGCCAAGCACTGGAGATCATTGGCATTGTGTTGCCAACGGCCAGCACCAAAATGCTACCGACAATAACGGCGCCGGCCATTAAGACATATTCAGGTTTATTAAAAATTGTGGTCTTTGCGCGCATGCGTGCCCCGACTGGCTTGATTTACGTGGTTAAAAAACCGCCTACCCAATGCCAACAATAGGGCAATTTGATAAACATCGGTTTAACAACCACAACTATAGCGAGCATGATGAATGATCACTTCAACGCCTAATCGATAGGCATGCTGGAGGCGTTCTGGGTAAATTGGGGGGCGTTTTCGCGCAAATCGCCCCGGTTTTGCTGGAAAAAGCCGATAACCGAGGCGTTTTTTAAAGACAATTTTTCTTAAAATTGTTCCTCAATGGGGTCGATGATGATTTCAACGCGGCGGTTCAAGGCCTGTCCTTGTTCGGTCGCATTATCGCCAATCGGGCGGGTCTCGCCATAGCCAACCGCATAAAGGCGATTTCCGCCAACTCCCTGACTGGCAAGATAGGTGGCGACGGAACTGGCGCGGTCCTCCGATAAATCCTGATTGAAGGCATCGCTTCCTCGCGCATCGGCGTGGCCAACAACACTGATTTGCGTGCGGTCATATTCCTTCAACACCAAGGCTACCGAATTCAAGGTTTCATAAAAGCCGGGCGTAATATCAGCGGACGCCGTCGCAAAGGTAATGTCGGAGGGCATATTCAATTGAATATTATCGCCCGCTCTCGTGATGGAAACGCCAGAGGTTAACAAACGCTGACGCAGTTTTTCTTGCTGTTGATCCTGATAGACCCCGATACCGGTTCCCGTTACCGCGCCGACACCGGCGCCAATCAGCGCGCCTTTGCCGGCATCCCCGGCGATTGCCCCAATAACGGCTCCCGCTGCGGCGCCTGCGCCCGCACCGGCCGCTCCGCTGGTTACCGCACGAGAGGCTCTGCGCTCTCCGGTATAAGGGTTTGTTGTGCAGCCAGCGGCTAAAACGGCAATGGCTCCTAAAACTATCATTTTGCGCATGTGGTGCTCCTGTCCATCTGCAAATCCAAATCATCACTGATCATGCGATAAAAGTTCGCTCAGCTTCATGGCAACGCTCACCCAAGCCGATAAAATAAGCAGCTTAAACTATGGTAAAGTTTGCCCTGCCTGAAACCGGGTCTGATTTCAGGGCGAATACTGCTTTGGGATTGTTCCATGGTGTGATGGAGACAAAATCATGGCCGTAAAAAGAAATGTGTTCACGCTTGCGCGAGGGTACCGGGTTAGCTGATCAGCTCAACCGCGATTGACGTCGCTTCACCGCCGCCAATGCACAAGCTTGCAATGCCTTTGGTGCCGCCCGTTTGTTTCAGCGCATTTAACAGCGTTACCATAATACGCGCGCCTGATGCGCCGATAGGATGTCCAAGGGCAATGGCACCGCCATGAATGTTTACCTTTTCGGCGGGTAAATCGAGTTCGCGCATAGCGGCCATGGGGACAACGGCGAAAGCTTCATTGATCTCAAACAAATCAACATCGCTAAGCTTCCAGCCGACTTTTTCTACAAGATTTTTGATCGAAGCAACGGGCGCGGTGGTAAACCATTCCGGTGCTTGAGCGTGTGTTGTGTGTCCGACAATTCGAGCAATTGGTGAAATGGATCTGCGCTCAGCTTCTTGCGCGCCCATCAACACCATGGCAGCAGCACCATCTGAAATTGCGGATGCGTTGCCAGCAGTGACCGTGCCGTCTTTTTCAAATGCGGGACGCAATTGCGCAATTTTTTCTGCATTCACAAGGCCCGGTTTTTCGTCATCGCTTACTGTCACCGTGCCTTTGCGGCTCTTTACCTCTACGGGGATAATTTCATCGGCAAAATTTCCATCACGGATTGCCGCTTGCGCGCGTTCTACCGATCGTACCGAATAGGCGTCTTGCTCTTCGCGTGAAAATTGCCACTCACGAGCACATTTTTCCGCAAACACACCCATGGCAGTGCCGCTTTGATAAGCATCTTCCAAGCCATCAAACGCCATATGATCAAGAACCTGACCATGGCCAAACCGTAGTCCCGCTCTGCCGCTCGGCAAAATATGCGGCGCGCGGGTCATCGACTCCATGCCGCCTGCGACAACCACTTTATTGGTGCCAGCCGCAATTGAGTCGCGCGCGAGCATGACTGTCTTCATTCCAGAACCACATACTTTGTTCAGCGTGATACAGCCCGTCCCTTGAGATATGCCGGCGCCGAGGGCGGCTTGGCGTGCTGGTGCCTGGCCAAGTCCGGCTGGTAGAACGCAGCCCATCATCACTTCATCAATCGCATCTGAGTCCGGCTCAATGCCAGCGCGGCTAAGGGATGCCGAAATTGCGTTGCTGCCCAATTGTGTTGCGGCAACGCCTGCATAAGCGCCTTGAAAATTGCCAATGGGCGTGCGTGCCATAGAGGCGATCACAACATCATTATTGTTCGTATTCGGCATAATAAATTTCTTTCAGCTTTAGGCAGTAAACGTGCCGCGCTTAATGATGGCCTCGGCCATGCTATTGGCAACCTGCCCGGTTGGAGCATTGTTGGTTGATGCATTTTCGAAAACTGTACCCAAAGTCGTTCCGATTGCATCAATTCTGGTATTCATCTCGTCGGTAGACCAGGTTTTTAAAATCTCTAAACCGACACTGATAACGCCCGCAGCATTAATGACATAGTCCGGCGCATATAAAATACCGCGATCTAATAATTCTTGATCATATTCAGGGCGCGCCAGTTGATTGTTCGCAGCACCTGCAACGATTGCGGTATCCAGCTGGTTGATGGTTGTCTCATTGATTGCTTGCCCAAGGGCACATGGCGAAAAGATATCGCAGGAAATACCAGCCGCTGCTTCCGGAGCGACAATTTTGGCACCAAACCGCGATGCAGCTTCATCCAAGTAAGGTTGATGAACATCAGCAACTGTCAATTCCGCGCCGTCTTCGTGTAACAGACGCGCAAGCTCCATCCCCACAGCGCCGACGCCAACGATGGTGATTTTTCGGCCGCGCAAATCATCGGAACCAAATTTATGCCTTGCCGCAGCATGAATGCCGCGCCACACGCCCCGCGCGGTGAACGGTGCAGGATTGCCGCCCTGCCCGGCCTTTGCGGTTCCGGCAGCAAACGGGGTTTGCGAGCTTACCGCAATAATATCATCTTCGGTCATGCCGCTATCTTCGGCGGTGTAATAGAGACCATCGAGCGCATGAACAGCTTTGCCGAACGCCAGCAACATCTCAGGCGTTTTGTTTTTGCGGGTATCGGCATAAATAACCGCCTTGCCGCCGCCAAACGGGATCCCGGCCAGAGCATTTTTATAGGTCATGCCCTGCGATAAGCGGTTTGCATCTGCCAGCCCGGACTCAAAATCTGCGTAAGGAAAAATTCGGCACCCCCCGCATCCAGGCCCAACAGAAATATCATGCACAGATATGACGGCATTCAACCCTGAGGATTGATCGCTAACACGAACAACACGGTGCCAGCCTTCAACGTCTAACTCTTCAAGTTGCATGATGTTCGTCACTCCCGTGGTGGTTTGGAATTTTTATGAGGACAGATTCGCTCGATTGAGCGAGAATTTTTGTATATTAGCGAAAATCGTAAGAGATTTTCGGTCAAATTTACTTGGAATTTTTATAAATTTTAGCATATAACTCCAATTAATGAAGACGATTCTAAGGTGCGTTGCATGAAGCTTGACCATATCGATCACAAAATCCTTCGTCATTTGCAAGAAAATGCTCGAATTACGAATGCCGATCTTGCCGATAAAGTCGGATTATCGCCGACCCCTTGCCTTAGGCGTTTGCGCAGACTTGAGTCCGATGGAATTATCAGAGGCTACCATACCGAAGTCGATCGGGAAAAGCTGGGTCTCAATGTTACAGTTATTATTCTCGTCAAGCTTGAGCGCGAAGATGATAATACGCTGCGAGAATTTGAGGCCTCCATTCAAGAGCGCTCCGAGGTGATGGAATGTTATCTGGTGACCGGCAAATTCGACTATTTCCTACGGGTCGTCATTCCAAGC
Organism: uncultured Caulobacterales bacterium; assembly: GCA_964421675.1. GTDB lineage: Bacteria > Pseudomonadota > Alphaproteobacteria > Caulobacterales > Parvularculaceae > CALLPQ01. The sequence continues at coordinate 56,534 of CAYQXV010000004.1, read as the reverse complement.
CTTGCGGCTTATGAAACCTTCTTGTCGGAAACAATGTTGCGCATGCCAAATATCGCAACTGTTGAATCCAGCTTTACCTTGCGGGAAGTTGAAAGAAGAACCGTTTTGCCAAACGCAAAGTCAATGTAATCGCCAAGTGAGACGCTTGCGGTCAGGCGTTTTCCATTTTCTTGTGTTTTGAATGTTTGGATTTGCCCTCTGATCCTTTTTGCAAAGCCTCACCATTGGGCAGCTTTCTATTCGGGCCATTATAATCGAGCACGCCGACACTGATTGCATAACATGCCAAGCGTACGGAGAGCGGAATAATCACGGTTGACCCATCGCGCTCGCCTTTTTCGTAATATTGAATCATCCGGCGCTTTAGCCCAAGGGCATGCGCTGCGTCTTTTTGGGACAGTTTTAGCGTTCGCCGCCAAGCTTTAAAATCTTTAGGGTCCATAATGTCCCCGTTCCTTTCACGCGACGGGTTTTCCTTGAAACGGTTCAGATCAAACCATACGCTGAATAGCCTATACAATCGAATTTTGTAAGGTACTTAGCGTGATAGCACGGTTTTGGTAGTAAATCACTGACAATAGGGCAAGCGGCAAGGAACGCGGCGGGCACGGCTGATCGATCCGAGCTGCTAAAACATCATGCTCATTGCAAATTTACATTTTCGCATTACATTATAGCTGTCTGCTTGTCAGACTATAGCGATAAAAGACCCGTGTAATAAACGGATCGGACCCGGGGGCGGTACCCGGCGGCTCCACCAAAGTCCCTCTCGCCACGTCAATTGTGGCGGCGTTGTTTAAAAGACATCGAAAAATTGGGGAATTTTGGCGGGGCCGAAACAGGATCGACGGACGCGTAAAGACGACGTTTTCGCTCGGGTTGCCTCCGTTATTTGGCTGACCTTGAATAGTTGCAAACGACAACTTTGAAGGAGAGATGGCTCTCGCTGCTTAAGCGGCTGAGCGATTTCGCAAAATTAAAGTCCTGATCTCATCCTAAGATCAGGCGGGGCCCCGGGGGTGCCTGGCAACAGAAGCCCCCACCATTCTTCCCGTATTTTCAATTGTTTTAGCTACGTAGGTTTTTAACATAGCACCCCCGAAAATTAGATTTGCGGGTGCCTGGCAACACAAGCCCCCACCATTCTTCCCGTATTTTCAATTGTTTTAGCTACGTAGGTTTTTAA
>CAYQXV010000004.1:0-55248 GCA_964421675.1 uncultured Caulobacterales bacterium | reverse complement strand
AAGCCCCCACCATTCTTCCCGTATTTTCAATTGTTTTAGCTACGTAGGTTTTTAACATAGCACCCCCGAAAATTAGATTTGCGGGTGCCTGGCAACACAAGCCCCCACCTTTTTACCCGAATTTGCGTATGAATTAACGGGCAACCGGTTAGGATGTGATCCTTTTTGCGGCGCGCTCGTAAAATATATGGTAGGACAAGGCTTCGATACGACTTCACATAGAATCATCAAGCAGAAGGGCACCCCACTCCCGTGAGCGATATAGAACTTGATTATGACGGCTTGATGCAAGAAGCCTTGAGGCGCGTTGTTTACGATGTCCTGAACATTACAGCCGAGCTGGGGACGACCCCGGGTGATCACCATTTTTATATAGAATTTTTGACCACGGCCCCTGGCGTCAATATTCCCGCTCATCTGCGTGAAACATACCCTACCCGCATGACGATTGTGCTTCATCACCAGTTTAAAGACTTGGAAGTGACATCTGAAGGGTTTTCGGTGTCACTGTGGTTTAAGGAAATTGAAGCGCGCCTCGTCATACCGTTTGCTGCGATGACAAGTTTTGCCGATCCCGGTGCAAAATTCGGATTGCGGTTCCAGGAAGATATTGATCCCACATTGATGCCCCATGAGGCGGCAACAAATTCGCCGCCTAAAGATGGCGACAATCCGCAATCAGGCGGCGATGTTTCCGATGGGGACGAAAAACCTGCGGACAGTGATGGTTCGGCAGATGTTGTCAGTCTGGATGCGTTTCGCCGTAAGTAAACGCGCAAATCAACAATGATTATGCCGTATGCGGACTAGGCCGTGTCGCCAACTTCGGTAAATTGGCCATATTTGCGATAGCGCACCATATAGCTTGGTAAGATGGCTTCCAAAGATGTTGGCACAATACCCAAATCGCTAAATGTGCCAACGCTATCTTCGAGCGTTACCACATTATCAGATTTTAAAAGCGTTACCTGATCCTTGGTCAAGAACGGATCGATAAAGGGAAGCATTCCCGAAATCTGTCCGCCAATTCCCATAATCGAGGCGATCGGGAATGGCAGCGGGATAAGCGCGCGTTTCATGCCGGTTTCGCGCAGCATCAACTCCATCAATTCGCGGAACGTATAAATTGACGGGCCGCCCAGTTCGAAATGGTCTTTGGTTGTGGGACCGCGCTCTAAGCTTGCGCAGATCGCATCAGCGACATCATCCACATAAACCGGTTGGAACTGTGTTTTACCCCCGCCAATTAACGGCAGCGGCGCAAGCGGCGACAGGCTGGCAATGCCCGCAAAACGATTGAAGAAATCATCTTCAGGGCCAAAAATGATAGAGGGGCGCAAAATGGTCGCTCCGGGAATGCGCTCTTTGACGAGCGCTTCGCCCTCGGCTTTGGATTGCGCATAAAGGCTATCGCTTTCAGCGTCGGCGCCAATTGCAGAAACCTGGATGAAATTCGTGATGCCTTCATCGCGTGCAGCTTCGGCAATGTTGGCCGCACCGGCCGCTTGGATTGCTGAAAATCGCTGCTTGCCGGTCTGGAACAAGATGCCCGCCAGATTGACAACCGCATCAGCCCCGCGCATGGCCTCGCGCAAGGAGGGTTGGTGGCGCACATTGACTTGCGCCAGCTGGACCTGACCGACGACCCCCATGGGCTTTAAATGCATAGCCAGATGGGGACGGCGCACCCCTACCCGCACGCGCCAACCGCGTTTGGCCAGCTCACGCACAACATGTCGACCAACAAAGCCCGACCCGCCAATCACAACTGCCAATTTACTCATTGTCTATGCCTCTCATTCATCTCTATCAGCCCTAGCGAAGTTTTGCATTGGGATCAATTGATCTGAGGGATCGGCCCCCTGTTAATGCACTACAATTGCGAGCTTCAGACTGATTGACAGCATAATTGCAAATTTTGCGGATATCGCTTATCCGAGAGTCTTTAAGCGCACAGTGAGGAAAACCATGAAGGGCAAAAGACTACCCATATTTTTGATTATCCTTGCCCTTATGGGGTTAGCCGTTTTTGCTAATGGCGCACTTTTTGGCGATGACGCCAAGGCGTGTCCTGAAGGCTTTGAACCGGACCGTGTCTATACCGCAAATAAAACCCGCCAACATCGCTGCATCCCATCGGAATGAGCCATAAGCGATAAGTGCATTTGTGGTTCGGATTAGAATCCTTGCCCGCGCCTGCTATGGGCTGCGGTTCACATACATCGCCAATCAAACTAATCCCTACAAAGATTTAATGCGTGCAATTAGCGATCTTTGTTAGTCATCCCATCAAGTGTTAACGAGAAACTCTTATCGTTGAGGCCTGTTGACCGTTTTTCAATTTTGAGTTGTGGAGACAGGGACAATGCATTCAGCCCAATTGATACCCCAACAATGCCCTTATGGCGGCACAGACCAGCCCAATCTCCGCCTTTATTAGAGGCCATTTTTAAATCATCAAATACCGGCGTGGGGGTGAGCAACGTCTGATCGATTTAGCCCTGACAGATCAGACGCCACACCGGGCGGAATCGGAGATACAAAGCTGCCCTTCTTTGTATTTTCGGTTCCGCTTTTTTGGTTAAAGCAATGGTTGATTAAAGTGCGTTTTGGTTAAAACCATCCCGTCACTAATGTTGGAAGCATAAGCGCGGTTAATGCGATGCCCGCCAGCGCGCCGCCAAGATGGCCCTCATGGGCAATGCGGCGATTTTCCGCGCCCATCAACAAAGTTGAAATTCCAAGGAATAAAAACCCAAAGCCCCAGGCAGGGATCGCAAAGGGAATCGGGAAAATGAACAACTCATCAAATGGTGATATTAAGATACCGGCAAAGATAACCCCGGAAACCGCATCGGATGCACCGACACTGGTATATTGATCATTTCGGCGATTGACGAAAAATGACAAAATACCGCTCGATAATATCGCGCCGAAATAGACAACGAAAAATCCCGTGCGCCCTAAAACCGCTTCGACCAGCGGTCCAAATGAAAACAGCGCCACCATATTAAATGTCAGGTGGATCGGATCATTGTGCAGGAAGGACGAGGTGAACACTCTGTAATGTTGTTTATGACGCGCGATTGCGCCCACATTAAATGCAAACTGGCCGGTAAAATTGCGATCAAAAAAGAATGCCCATGAACTGGCGATGATGTTAGCGACGATCATCGCATAGGTCACCGGTGCTAATGCTAAATCCATGACCTATTTTTCTGCCTTGTCGTCATATTCTGACGGCGCAATGGTTTTCATGGCAAGGGCGTGAACCTGAATCGCAAGCTCATCTTTTAAGGCTGCATTGACGGAACGCTGGCGCATCACACGCGATTGACCTTCAAAAAGCGCGCTGACGATAAAAACACTAAAATGTGATTCTCCGCCCTCTCTGGCGCCGGCATGGCCTACATGCAGGTGCGAGTCATCCTTCACTTCAAGGAATACCGGGGCTAAAGCCTCACGCAGTTTTTGCTCGATTGTCTCGCGCATTGTCATCAAAAAATGTTTCCTTCGGCCATCCGACCAGAACATGGTCTTTTCATCGCACGTGTCAAGATTGTATCGTGCGCCTTAACATCCCATAATAGCAGTTATGGAAGATGAGAATTACAAACCGCGACATGGTTTCGACATACGTGTCAAACCGCCTAGTGCCAGAGGCAAAAAAGAACCCGCCTGGAAACGGCCCGCAGATAAGATCTGTGAAGCTGAAGATTGCAAGGAGCCGGGTGATTGTCGAACCGCAAAATCTCCGCGTGAACCACGGTCTTATATGTGGTTTTGTGCGGCGCATGCGCGCGAGCACAATAAACAGTGGAACTATTTTGAAGGCATGAGCGCGGATCAGGCGAAAGCTGCGCGCGATTCAAATATTTATGGCGGACGGCCCACATGGGGCTGGGCCAAGAATGAACGCGCAGCTGCCGCTGCTAGCACACGCGGGCCAGCGGATATGGTCGATTCCTTCGGGGTGCTCGGCGAGACGGCAAAAGCACGGATCGATGATAAGCAAGGCACCTGGCGCGAGGGCAAACGCCTGACGAAACTGCAGGAAGGCGCCTTTGAGACCATGGGGCTGCCGCCAAGTGCCCCGGCGGCGGAAATCCGCAAGCGATATGCTGAGCTATTGCGCAAATTCCACCCCGATTCCAATGAGGGGGATCGAAGCGCTGAGGAACAGCTGCAATCGGTGGTCAAAGCGCATCAAATATTAAAAAAAGCCAAAATTTGCTGATGGCGAAATTTGCGGGGCCTAAATTTACCGAAAAAAGCCAACGGCCTCCCCTAATCCATCCCATAGTGCGCTGAACTGCGCCCTTGAAAAATTTGATCATTCGCGCGAGGGTCGGCCGCTAATTTGAGGGGGTTATCCCCTGTATTTGAGGCAAGCCCCTAACTGAGACCTGGCAACACGCACCGGGCCATTTTATCTGGAAGTGAAAAATCGATGGCACCATCAAAAAATGATGATCACATGGCTGGGCCAGATACTGAGGTCTCCGCACGCGAGGTGTTTGGGGTGGATATTGATATGTCCGTGCCCGCCTTCTCGAAGCCATCAGAATATTCCCCGCCCGTCGATCCGGCCTATCGCTTTGACCCGCAAACAACCTTGTCGATTCTTGCTGGGTTTACGCACAACCGGCGGGTGATGGTTCAAGGCTATCACGGAACGGGTAAATCAACCCATATTGAACAGGTCGCAGCGCGGCTCAACTGGCCAGCTGTGCGAATCAATCTTGATAGCCATGTCAGCCGTATCGACCTGATTGGACGCGATGCTATTGTTGTTGAGGACGGCGTTCAGGTCACCAAATTTAAAGAAGGCATCTTGCCATGGGCGTTTCAGCGCCCGGTCGCTCTTATCTTTGATGAATATGATGCGGGCCGCCCGGATGTGATGTTTGTGATCCAGCGCGTGCTTGAGGCTGAAGGCCGCTTGACCTTGTTGGATCAAAACAAGGTGATAACGCCAAATCCCCATTTCAGATTGTTCTCAACCACCAATACGATCGGACTTGGCGATACAACGGGCCTTTATCACGGCACCCAGCAAATTAATCAGGGACAAATGGACCGTTGGTCTTTGGTGACAACGCTCAACTATCTTGCCCATGATGAAGAAGTTGAGATCGTTGCCGCCAAATGTCCATCTTATAGTAGCGGCGATATGCGCGAAAAATTGGTTGCGATGGTGCGTGTCGCCGATATGACGCGCAATGCCTTTATCAATGGCGATATTTCAACCGTGATGAGTCCAAGAACGGTGATTACATGGGCGCAAAATACCGAGATCTTTAACGATGTCGGTTATGCGTTCCGGGTGACATTTCTAAACAAGTGCGATGAACTAGAACGCCCAACCGTGGCTGAGTTTTATCAACGCGCCTTTGGCGAAGATTTACCCGAAGCTGCCCCGATGATTTCGGTTGCGTAAAAACCGCTAAACCTAACCCGCAATATTGAAAGCTACCCTTTTGGTCTGCGCACTGCCGCAGGGGTAATGGTTTGCGCTTTGGCAAAACCGGGTTGCTCGAACAGGTTTGGGTCTTGCAAAAAATCGACGAACATTGGGGTGACATCATCGCCCCAAAATAGATGCTCGCCAACCGCAAAGGTTGGCACACCGTAAACGCCTCGCGTGATGGCTTCATCCGTATTCGTCTTAATTGCCTCTTTGTTGGCGGGGTCAGATAAGCGCTCTTGCAAATCGCTCACGCCCAAAATTTCTGCAAGTTTATCCAGACTCTCAGGGCTCATGCCATCATGGCCCCTGCCCCAAACATGATCGTAAACCGTTCTGACAATCGTCAAGCTTGATCCAAGTGAATGGGTTAAGCGCAACAAAGCTAAAGGATTAAACGGATGGCGCGGCGGCCCTTCAAAGGCAAGGCCACGTTGTTCGGCAAGCCAGCGCGTATAGTAAAATGTCTGGCGCGCTTTTGCCGGAATTTCCGCAGGGCCCAATTGGCCCCAATGGTTTAAAAGCGCAGCAAACAGTACGGGTTTTGGATTGATGATAAGATCGCTTGGAAGCTCATCAAACCGGGCAAGTTGGAGATAAGGATAGGGCGAAATATAGTCGAAATACCAATCGGCTGTCACCGTCATGAAAGCGCTCCCGAACATCAATGTTCGGCGATGATAGAACCCATTTCTTGCTGGTGCCAAGGCATTCTAGCACCTTGGGCAATTATCATTCCGGTAGATAAGGGCGCGCGGCTTTCGTGTGCGCATATAGCCGGCCATAAATCCCTGCGAGCACGCCATAGCTGAAAAAGGTCCAGAATAGATTGAGCAGTAGGCGGACCGCATTCCATGTCCATTGGATGACGGGGAAAATCCATTCAGCCGAAACACCGGAATTAACTAAGCGGGTGGTCGTAATGAGCAGCCCATAAATGTTCAATATTACGGGGAACAAAATCTGGCCTATCAATATGTTGATGATCAATTGCATACCAAACATAATGATGACGACCATTATTAATAGCCCGATCAGCTTGAATAGATTCCAACCGCGCGACGTCTCCCGGCTTCCGGATAAGGACAATGATTTATCCATCACCGCAAATCCGGGCCATGCAAATGCTCGCAAGTTGACGTAGCCAAGAATAAAAATCAGCAAGACGAAAAAGAGTGCGTAAAGGCGCCCTTGTTCGGGAAATGCGGGAAGGCCGTTCAACAATAAGGGCGGGCGCGGAATTAAATTAACAACCCAGCCCCAAAATAACGCGATAAGCCCGAATGAAATCAGGCTAATGACCGTGCGTCGTTGCCAGCGTGTTGACCGCCCGGACCCCAAATGCGGTGCGCGCTTTCGCGTTGTGAAATGCGCAATCATCATGAAAGCGAAAATCACTGCCATGGGAATGATCAGCGTGATCAGTGAAAACGGAATCCCAAACAGCCAGATACGGCCCGTATCTGTCACCACGTCTAAAATCTGCGCATTGGCAACCGTGTGCAGGCTATTTTCGAAGGGAAATTTTACATGATTAGCAATCTTGGTGCTTAAAAGTGAAAGAAACACATATGCCCGCATGACGAAAAACATGATTGCCATCGGCGCCATCAAGATTGGGAATGATAATATTGCGGTAATGACCGCGGCCACGGAAAAGCGGAGTTGATCGCGGCCAAAGGGAATGCGGATGAGACCCGGTGCCGGTTTTTCTCCCGTTGCCGCGTAGCGGATGAGCGGGGCCATGAATGAGGATATCAATATGATTGATAGAATGAAGGTGCTAACCGCGATTATGGTCATCATAACCGGTTCAGATCGCCAGGCCGCCAGAGCAAATTGCGGATAGGCTTGCAGCGCGACCCCATAAGAGCCTGCTTCTTCTAGGGTCGTGACTCGCCCAAGGGTGACGGAAATCCCCAAAAACACGACCACCATTTGCAAGAGCATCAATAAAACCACGGGAAGCCACGCAACCCGAAGGATCGTTTCCATCCGGCGAGCGCCGAAATTCAACGCTTCTCCCGCCACTGCCCAAATACGCCAACTCATGCAAAACCCCTAATAATGGCAAAAGCTTAAACAAAGACAGGAAAGAGGCAATTGCTAATATGTCACGAGGGGCTAAAACCAATAAAAAACAGGACAATAGTTTCATGTCAGACCCTATTCACATCATTGGCGGCGGTCTCGCGGGTAGCGAGGCGGCTTGGCAGGCGGCAAATCTGGGCGCGTGTGTCATTTTACACGAAATGCGGCCAACGCGTTCAACCGACGCGCATCAAGGGGAAGGCTTGGCGGAATTGGTGTGTTCGAACTCATTTCGTTCCGATGATGCCCAAAATAACGCGGTAGGCTTGCTGCATGAGGAAATGCGCCGCTGTGATTCTCTTATTATGGCGATGGCGGATGCCAATCAGGTGCCGGCCGGCGGTGCGCTGGCGGTTGACCGTATCGCATTTTCGGATGCGGTCACGGCAGCCCTTGAGGGGCACGACAATATTACCATCAAGCGCGAGGAGATCGCGGCGCTGCCTCCTGAAGAGTGGTCGAATGTGATTATCGCCACCGGCCCCCTCACCTCTAGTAATCTCGCGGAGGCAATCCATGGATTAACTGATGAGACCGCCCTTGCCTTTTTTGATGCGATTGCCCCGATCGTTCACAAAGATAGCATTGATTTTGATAAAGCCTGGTTCCAGTCGCGCTATGACAAGAAAGGCCCCGGCGGAGACGGCGCTGACTATATCAATTGCGCCATGGATGAAGCGCAATATCTCGCCTTTATTGATGCATTGATTGAAGGGGAAAAAACCGAATTTAAAGAATGGGAAAAATCAACGCCCTATTTTGAAGCTTGCCTGCCAATAGAAGTCATGGCCGAACGCGGTCCGCAAACATTACGGTTTGGGCCGATGAAACCGGTAGGCCTTACCAATCCGCACCGGGAAGAAAAACCCTATGCCGTGGTGCAACTTCGCCAGGATAATAAACTCGGTACACTGTATAATATGGTCGGATTTCAGACCAAACTGAAATATGGCGCGCAAGCGGACATTATTCGCATGATCCCCGGACTTGAAAAGGCGGAGTTTGCGCGTCTTGGCGGGATTCACCGTAATACTTTTTTAAACAGTCCGAAACTTCTTGACCATCAATTGCGATTGAACGCCATGCCGCGATTGCGATTTGCCGGACAAATTACCGGGGTTGAAGGATATGTGGAAAGCGCAGCAATCGGGCTATTATCGGGGCGATTTGCGGCCAGTGATGCTTTGGGGACCACATTTTGCGCCCCGCCTGCCAATACCGCGCTGGGCGCGCTGATCGAGCATATTACCGGCGGGCATTTGAGTGATGATCGCAAGGCAAGTTTCCAGCCGATGAATGTAAATTTCGGATTGTTCCCCCCCGTTGAAGCCCCCAAAACTGATGCGGACGGAAAGCGCTTGCGCGGCAAGGAAAAGGGCCGCGCGAAAAAACAAATTATGTGTGCACAAGCCCTGCAAGCGCTCGATGAATGGCGGCCCGGCAACGGTAAGCCCATCGCCGCTGAGTGATGTGCACGGATAGACTAATCAACCTTGCAACTTGTCATTCAGGGCGGAAATTTTGACCGTAGGGGAAGTTTTTGCCCGGTAGGGTGTGCGCGCTAAGGATTTGTAAACCACGCAAACCCGCATCTTTATTGGGTTTGGTGAATGGCCTCTCATTTGCGTTGTCCATGAGTGTTATGCGCCCGCATTGTGCGGTGTGCGACCGCACCATGATTGGATATCCTTATGGACGCCGGTTTCGCGTTCATTGAAAAGCCTACCGCCTCTGCACCCACAGGTGCAGACAATGGTGTATTGGTCGCCAATGAAAATAGCGATCAGGGCGATGCAACCTTTGCTTTTTCATTAGACAGTGCCGTAGCCGCTCTTGAAACGCAGGCCTCCAGAGCGCTGCAAACCCATGGTTCAGTGCCGAGCGAAGCGGAATTGACCACAAATACCAATCAAGAACGCGCGTCGGCCCACGCTGATTCACAGCAACAGCCCCTCAGCGTGACTGAAGAGCCATTGACGCCGTCCCGGTCTTCGCAGGCAAATAGTTCTGGCCCGGTTGGCGCAAATGCACCGACGGAAAATTCCGAACCTGTTTTACGTGCGCAGCCTGTGCCGCAAACTCCCATCGCGCAAAATCTCGCTGTGCCATCAGGGCCCGCCATTTCCGCGCCCATATCACAGGCCGTGGCAACGCAATCTGGATTGGCACCAGCTGCGAGCAATACGGCGCGCACCGCGCGGCCTCTCGCCCAAGCAGCGCAAGACGCTCCGGCTACGCGCCAAGCGCCCACACAACGATTTGCAACATTGCTGTCCCAGCAACTGCAAAACGGAAAGACAAATTTTGAAATTCGCCTCGATCCCCCCTCATTGGGCCGCGTTGATGCGAGCTACACACCGGGCGATGAACCAAGCCTGACATTGCGGTTTGAACATGAATCGAGCCTCGATTTATTTCGCAAAGATGCAGAAAATTTGCGCGCACTTCTTAGCGACGCCGGTGTGGACACCGATAAACCTCTAACCTTGAATTTTGAAACGCTCGCGCAACACGATGCATCCCACAAAGATGCGTCTACCGATCAATCTGCGCGCAATGAAATTCCGATCTTTTTGAATGCAGAAACCGCACCCTCCGTAACTGGCCGCGCGCCAGTCCCCCTTGGCTCAGCCAATTATATCGATGTGACGTTGTAAGGAACCCCTCATGGATTTATCCAGTCTCGCCAGTGCGGCCACAGCCAATAGCGCCCAAACAGATAATGCGATATCGCGTCTATCCGGCGATTTCGATACATTTCTGACATTGCTGACGACGCAACTGCAAAATCAAGATCCGCTAGAACCGCTGGATACAGAACAATTCACACAGCAACTTGTGCAATTTGCCGGTGTTGAGCAATCCATTCAAACCAATACCAACCTTGAAGCGCTGATTGCCCTTCAATCAAATTCAGATCGCCAAGCTTCGCTTAGTCTGGTTGGCCATTTGGCGAGTGTTTCCAGCAATGAAGTTACACTTGCCCCGTCAAATGCGGGCAGCAGTTTCGACTTCCGCTATTCACTCACGAGCCCCGCCTCTTCAATTTCCGCGCAGATTGTTGACGCTACAGGTACACCAATTGCCAGCCTGAATGCGGTTGGCGATGCCGGTACTCATAATGTGCAATGGGATGGGCGCCTTGAGAATGGCGATATTGCACCGCCCGGAACCTACCGGTTGGAAATTTCTGCCCGCGGCGAAAATGAAACGACCCTTGCCCCCACCATCCAATCACAAGGCACGGTTAGCGGGGTCATTTTCGGTGCGAACGGTCCGGAAGTGTTGATCAATGGGCGCAGCGTTTCCATCGATCAAGTCACGCGCGTTGATGCAATTCCTGTTGAAGGACGATAAACCATGAGCACCACCTCTCTTTTTGCCGTCGGCCTGTCAGGACTTGCCGCCCAAGCCAGCAGCCTTGAAGCGATATCCAATAATATCGCAAACAGTCAGACCGTTGGCTTTCGCCGGTCGCGAACAGATTTTTCAGACCTCGTTGCGCGCGAGACCCGCTCAACATCAGACCCGGTCAGTCAGGGTGCCTCCGCTTCGACGCGCCGCATCTTTGATGATCAGGGCTTTATTAGTCGCACCGGTGAAGCTGGCCATCTTGCCATTGCTGGTGACGGTTTTTTTGTTGTACGCGATAACAATGCCGCGAACGCCGACGCCCAAACACTTGTTACGCGCGCAGGCGACTTTACGCTTGATAGTGACGGCAATCTGGTCAATAGCGGCGGACATTTTCTGCAAGCCCTGAGAATTGGCGCAGGCGGCCCGTCAGATAATGTCACTTCGCTCAATAGTTTGGAGACCGTTAACCTTGCCGCGGTCACCTCGCCCGCGCTTGCAACCAGTCAATTGAGTCTGCAAGCCAATCTATCGAGCACAGCCGCGCTGTCGATTGATCCGTTACAATATCAATCAAGCGACCCGGCGAACAATATTGCTGGGGGCTCAATTGCTGCCGATATTCTCCAGAATTTCACCGTTTTTGATGCGGAAGGCCAAACGCGTACCCTATCGCTGGCTTTTGTGCGTACGGGCACTAATAGCGCCGCGGTTGAGCTATTTGATGCATCAGATGTATCAGGTTTGCCGATTGCCAGTGGGTCTGTCCAATTTGGCGCAGATGGCGCGATTGATTTAGCGGCATCTAATTTTCCGCAATCAATATCGCTCGAAGGTGCCCAAGGCACACAATCCCTTGCCATTGATTTGTCGCAACTTTCAAATCGCAATAGTGCCAGCACAATCTTGAACGCCAGCAATGATGGAAATATCGCAGGAACCCTGAGCGGATTTACCGTGAACGATAGCGGCACCCTAACCGCTCGCTTCACCAATGGTACAAGCCGAGATTTATATCAAATCCCCTTAGCGCTTTTTACCAACAATGAAGGCCTACTGGATGCAGGCAATACAGCCTTTCAGTTCGATCCAGCCGCCGGGCAACTTTCTTTGTCTGTAGCGGGACTAAATAATGCTGGCTTTATCGAAAGTGAGGGCCTTGAGACCTCAACAGTCGATATAAGTCAGGAATTTGGTGCTCTTATTGAAACCCAGCGTGCTTATTCAGCAAATGCACGCATCATTTCAGTGGTCGATGAACTCCTACAAACTCTCAATGATACAGCGGCGTAAACTTTGTTTCATTTGGAGACACAATGACTAGAAAAATACATTTTTAATCAATGGGTTATGAGCGATTTTACCATACTGCTTAGCCGTTTTTTAAAAACACTCGCGTAAGTTCAACCCTAGTAGCGTAAATGTCAGGGGAATGACGAAATGACGGTAGCCTTAGAAACATCTGCTTTACCGCAGCAAAAAGAAGCCTATGTAATCGGACCCGATGGGACCCCGCTAACATTAGCCGATTTACCACCTCATACCACAAAACGTTGGGTTATCCGGCGCAAAGCTGAGGTCGTAATGGCTGTGAGAGGCGGTTTACTAACTCTCGAAGATGCATGTGAACGATACTCATTGACTGTAGAAGAATTTTTGACGTGGCAAAAAGCCATTGAACAATTCGGTATGAAGGGGCTCCGCGCAACGCGCGTTCAGCAATACCGTTAACGAAAGCTTACGTTCTCCGAGCACGAACCGACTACAAAACTCAAAACACCTGCTAAAATTCATTTAGCGGGTGTTTTTTTTCGCACAATTTTCCAATTGCAACGCTTTATTTACGACACATCGGCAATATTTGCCGGGCGTGTCGGCAATAATTGTCGTTCGCTAAATAGTATTAGTTAGTTTGTGGGTTCGGTTTCTGGTGAATGGGTTAGTAGAATTTTTGCGAACGTTCGGTATCGCGCGGCTTGCAGCCATTGTCGGGGTAACAGCCGGTGTGGGCATTGCGTTGATCATCATTATGGTTCGCCTTGGTGAGCCGCAATTTGGTGTTCTTTATGCAGATCTCGATTACCGGGACGCGCAATTAATCACAACACAATTGGATCAAGACGGTGTTTCCTATCGAATGCGCGAAAGCGGATCGCGCATTGCGCTTCTCGTGCCGCGAAATGAAATTTCTTCATTAAAAGTCAGTCTGGCAAATGAAGGCGTGATTTCGGCAAATGGTGTCGGATATGAAATATTTGATGCCCAACAATCGCTGGGCACCACGAGTTTTCAACAATCCATAAATCGATTACGCGCCCTTGAAGGCGAACTTGCCCGAACGGTTTCTTCAATTGCTGGGGTGCGGTCTGCGCGGGTTCATCTGGTTTTGCCTGAGCGCTCACTTTTCACCCGCGAAAGCGCCGAGGCCACTGCCTCTATCATGGTTGAAGCCCAGCAAAGACTTAACAATGGCACGGTGCGCGCCATTGTAAATCTGGTCGCAACAGCGGTGCCCGAACTTTCCCCTGAACATATTACAATCTTAGATGCTGATGGAAATCTGTTAGCAACAGCGCGCAATGGCGAAAGCGACTCTATGGCAGAGGATGCCATGGCTGAACGCATGAGTGTTGCAGAGATGCGGTTGCAAGAGATGGTCACCTCCCTTGTTGGCAGTATTGTTGGGCCGGAAAATGTTCGCACACGGTTGACGGCAGACTTTGATTTTTCGCGGTTTACCGAAACCGCTGAAATTGTAGACCCAGACAGTCAGGTGGTTTTATCTTCAACATTGATTGAAGAAGAATCTGATGACCGTAACCCGCTTGGCGGGCGCGGCGTTTCCGTTGCCAATGGATTGCCTGGCAGTGAAAGCGATGCGGGGAATGGCTCTGCAACTTCCTCAAACCGGCGCACTGAAGAAATTACCAATTATGAAATCACAAAAACCGTTCGCAACGCTATTCGCGATGAGGGTTTGATTGTTAATCGGTTGTCTGTCGCGGTTGCAATTAACGCCAATGATGCAAATGGCAATGTGATTGAACGCTCCCCTGAGGAATTGGAACGCATTGAAGCGCTGGTCAAATCGGCAATTGGGTTTCAATCTTCGCGCGGCGATCAGGTGGAAATTGCCAATATTGGCTTCATGCCAACGCCGCCGCTGGAATTATCCGCTGGTGCTCCGGTTTCGGCCCCTACACTCTCAAGCGCCTTTATGGTTCGTCTCGCAGAAATTGGCGCCCTATTGTTGATTGGCGCAGGATTAATCTTCTTTGTGTTGCGTCCAATGTTTTCGCCATCGTCAAACAATAGCGCGACTAGCCTTGCAAAATATGCCGGTCCGGTATCCGACGGTAACCTTCAACATGCCAGCCATGGCAACGCTCCCCTTGAAGAGGGCGCGACGAAGGGCCTTGTTGAGCAACATGTAAAAATTGCTCAAATTGATGGTCAGGTGAAAGAAAGCTCGGTCAATCAAATTCAGGAAATTGTAAAATCACACACTGATGAGTCAGCGCTTATCTTGAAGCGATGGATTAGGGAGGCATTATAAAATGGCTATCCCTTCCCTCATAGACGATCTTAAAGGTCCAGAACGCGCTGCCGTTATCATGCTTGCTTTGGGCGAGGAAAATAGCCGCCCGCTTTGGCAGACATTTGATGATGAAGAATTGCGTGAAATTACCATCGCCATTTCAAAGCTTGGTTCAATTACTGCTGAGATGGTCGAAGCATTGCTTGTTGAGTTTGCTGATAGCTTTTCGGAAACCGGACCAATTATCGGGTCTGTTGATAGCGCGCGCCGACTTCTTTCCGGTATTTTACCGCGCGACAAAGTTGAAAATATACTTCAGGAAGTAAAAGGCCCTGCCGGGCGCACCATGTGGGACAAACTTGCCAATGTGAACCCTGTCACGCTGGCGCGCTATCTTGCAAAAGAACACCCTCAAACCGTTGCGGTTATCCTCTCGCGCATCAAATCCGCTCATGCCGCGCAAGTTATTGCGGCTATGCCCCCCAATATTGCGGAAGAAACGATTAGTAGAATTCTGGCTCTTGGCCCGGTTCAACGCGAAGTTCTGGAAGATATTGAAAACACATTGCGCACTGAATTTATCAGCACATTAAGCGAAAGCCATGAGCATGATACCCATGAAACTCTGGCGGAAATATTTAATAGCTTTGATCGGCGCACAGAACGCCACTTTATGGAAAGTCTGGAAATGAAAAATCCAGACGCTGCCCATCGCATTAAATCGCTTATGTTTGTATTTGAAAATCTATTACAGGTTGAAGGCCACGATATTCAAATTCTGCTGCGCCATATTGATAAATCTGTATTGGCATCGGCGCTCAAAGGAACAACGGACGAAATGCGTAATCTGTTTTTCGTCAATATGTCAGAACGCGCGACAAAAATTCTTCAAGACGATATCGACATTATGCGTCCCCTGCGCATGAGCGAGGTTGAAGCTGCGCAGCAAAAAATCGTGGAAACTGCGAAAAGGCTCAGCGATGAGGGTGAAATCTATCTGACAACGCGCACCGATGAAGAGGTGATATTCTAATGTCGATTATTGTAACACCCGCCAGCGCAGCCAAACCATTAGCAGCAAAAAATCTCCCCGATTTTGCTGAGGCAGCAGAAATTTCTCTATTGCAACTAAGTGATTTGAACACGCCATCACGGTCGCAAAGCTCTCCTCATAATCCACCCACTATGCCTACCATATCGCAAGCCGATCTTGATCTTGCCTATGAACGCGGCGTTAAAGCTGGCGAAGAACGTGCGCAAGGAAATTTCAAACGCGAACAGAGTGCAAATCTACAGGCGCTAACAGAGCAGCTTAACGCAACATTGCAAACATCCTATTTGCCAATAAAACGCGAAGTTGATCACTATCACCATGAACTTCACAATCAATGCGTCCGTGCTCTCCATAAAATAGCGCACAGTATGGGCCTTTCCCAGTTGCCCGCACGCCTTGAGGCGATTTTAAACGAGCTCATCAATGCGTGTGAGCCAACCGCGCTTAACGATCTTACAATTTCAATCAATCCTGATGATGTAGCCGCGTGCCAGGAAATTAATCAGCGCCTTCACGCGGACATCGCTATGAAATTTGTCAGCGACAAGAAGATTGAAAAAGGCGATGCTTTTGTTGAATGGCAAGATGGCAGTCTCAACCTGAATAAACAAAATATCCAATCCCTTATTCGCGAAGCGATCGATCTGGTAGCCCATGCGAAACCAGAAAATGCAACGCTTGCACCGTCAATCGGCCATATGAAGGCAATATCATGAGTAATACTCCATCATCGACTGAGCCATCACAGGCGCTAACGCAGCTGCCAGATATCCCTGCTCTCCCCGAAGAAACGGGCATACAAGAAAATGTGCCTCAACAATCCCCTGAGCAACAAAACCCTGATCAGGCAAGTTCAGGCCGCGTTATCTCAATGTCTGCGCTAAATGAGGTTCCAGTAACGATCACAGCGGTTCTAGGACAAAAGAAAGTCGATGTTGCAACGCTGATCGGTATGCAAGCGGGAACAATTATCGAGATTGATCGCAAGGTCGGCGAAGCCATTGATCTTCATGTCAATGACACGCTCGTTGCGCGCGGTGAACTCGTGATTGTTGATGACGCGCTCGGTGTAACGTTGACGGAGATCATCGAACCGGAAACATCGCCATCGACCGCACCATCCAGTCTTAATCAGGGAGTTGCGTAATGCGCCTGTTGATTGTCGGAAAACAGAGTAGCGAACTTTCTAGAGCGGCCCAAATCTCGATGACCCATGGTGCTAAGGTCACCATGACCGAAAGCATCGAAATGGCGTTGGCATCAATCCGGAAAGGACAAGGCGTTGACCTTGTTATGATGGATGTTGAGTTTGATATTGCGGGCTTTATTCGTGCATTGTCTGCGGAACGCATCGCAATGCCCGTTGTTGCGTGCGGCATTGCTGCGGATTCTGAAAGTGCTGTTGCATCGATTAAAGCGGGTGCGCGCGAATTTGTTCCCCTGCCCCCAGACGCAGAACTGATTGCAGCGATCCTTGATGCGGTCGTTGAAGAAAATTCAGACATGCTGGCTGCCGACCCGGCCATGAAAAAAATTATCACCCTTGCTGATCAAATTGCTCCGTCAGAGGCCTCAGTATTGATCACCGGCGAAAGCGGTGTGGGTAAAGAGGTGGTCGCAAAATATATCCATTCAAAATCACGGCGCGCCGAAAAGCCTTTTATCTCTATCAATTGCGCGGCCATTCCAGAAAATCTTCTTGAATCAGAATTATTCGGGCACGAGAAAGGCGCCTTTACTGGTGCTGTGGCCCGGCGTATCGGGAAATTTGAGGAAGCTAATACGGGAACATTATTGCTAGACGAGATCTCCGAAATGGATGTCCGCCTGCAAGCAAAATTATTGCGTGTTCTGCAAGAGCGCGTTGTTGACCGCGTCGGCGGTCAATCGCCAATTCCGGTTGATATTCGCGTGCTTGCAACATCAAACCGAAACCTACAGCAAGCCGTACAAGAAGGAAGCTTTCGCGAAGATTTGTTGTTTCGTCTTAATGTCGTCAATCTGGCAGTGCCCTCTTTGCGTGAGCGACCATTGGATATCTTACACCTCGCGGCCCATTTCGCTGAGAAATATGCAACCCTCAACGGGATTGGCGTACGGGCCTTGTCCGAAGGGGCAAAACGCCAAATTGTAAGCTCTGCATGGCCGGGTAATGTGAGAGAACTTGAAAACGCTATGCACCGCGCGGTTTTATTGGCGCAGGAAAATGAAATTGAAGTTGAAGCCATTCGCCTGCCTGATGGCTCTGAAATGCGCCCCGCGCAAATTGACATTAATGAAATTGCAGAAAATGACGGTGCGAATGCCAATCATTTAGTTGGGCGCCGGGTTGCCGATGTCGAGCGTGATTTGATCATCAATACGCTGGACCATTGCTATGGAAATCGCACCCATGCGGCCAATATTCTTGGCATATCAATTCGCACACTGCGTAACAAGCTCAAGCAATATACAAATTCTGGTGTCGCTGTACCGCCGCCAGGTGACGTTAGAATGCAAGGGTAAGTCGAAAAGAGTAAGACGAGATTGTCACTATGAGTTACAAAGTTTATCGCGAAAGTCGCCTTCCCGATTTGGGATGGGAAGACATCAAGAAACAGGTTTTAAAACCTATCAATGCGCACAAGCATCGTGAAGATCGGCTCTATCACGATGATGAGCATTTATGGTTTTGGCATGATGGAAAGCGTAAACGCGTGCGCATTCTACAGATTAAAACTGTGCAAAAAGCCAGTCTTCATGGTTTTGGCGCCATGATTAACATCATTTATAAGTCATCTGATCAACCGGAAGAAGATGGCAAAAAAATCGAGCTTCATCTTGTTGATGTTGCAAATTTGGATGAAAAACCATCCGATATTGCAAAGCGCTTAAACGGTGTCATTGAAGAACAGCGTAAAAATGAAACACGTGGCCGTCGAAAATATAAATTTCCCGGTGCTGATGAACCGTCGGAAAAATCCTAATTCATGGCGCGTATTGGCACAATTTTCTCAGGTTTAAACTTCCCTGACCTCCCTTTTTCTGGTTTTGCAGGAAAAGATGGTGATCGCAAAAGCTATGGCGATATTCTCTTCGCCGCTGCGATCCTGGGAATTTTGGCCCTGCTGATTTTACCGGCACCCAGTTGGTTGCTCGATATTTTATTGGCCATCTCCATTTCCTTTTCGGTGATGGTTTTGATGACCGCTTTGTTTACGCGCCGTGCCCTCGATTTTTCGACCTTCCCCGCAATTTTACTTGTGGCGACTATGTTACGCCTTGGACTGAATATCGCTTCGACGCGGTTGATCCTTTCAGAAGGCAGCCAGGGGCCTGACGCTGCGGGTCATATTATCCAAGCGTTTGGCAACTTCGTCATGCAGGGCAATACCATTATTGGCATGATCGTTTTTGCCATTTTGGTCATTGTAAATTTTGTTGTCATCACCAGAGGGTCTGGACGGATCGCAGAAGTTGCCGCTCGGTTCTCTCTCGATGCCATGCCCGGCAAACAAATGGCGATTGATGCTGACCTTTCGGCCGGTTTAATTAATGAAACTCAGGCGCGTGAGCGACGTAAAACTCTGGAAGATGAATCTAATTTTTTTGGTGCCATGGACGGTGCGTCAAAATTTGTTCGCGGCGATGCGATTGCCGGCCTTTTGATTACGCTGATAAATTTGGTCGCCGGTGTTATAATCGGTGTTATGCAAATGAACATGAGCATAGGCGATGCCGGTCAATCCTATTCATTGCTGACCATTGGTGATGGATTGGTTAGTCAAATCCCTGCCTTGATAATCTCGGTCGCGGCGGGTCTTCTGGTTTCAAAAGCGGGCGTGGACGGTGCTGCCAATCAGGCGATTTCGCAACAATTTACAGAATATCCGCGGGCATTGGGTCTGCTGGCATGCGTTATGTTTATCTTCTCACTAATGCCCGGCATGCCGTCTTTGGTTTTTATCGCGCTGGCCGCTATTGCCGGTTTTGGCGCATTTCAGTTGAGCAAGATGAAACCTGCGGTTGATCCAGAAACGCTCGATGATGGAGAAGCAACACCGCCTGCGGAGGATCAACCGGCAACATTGTTGGCCATGGATGATTTGCGAGTTGAGATTGGTTTTGGTCTCTTGTCACTGGTGAATTCACCTGACGGTCCGCGCCTCACCGACCAAATAAAAGCATTGCGTCGTTCCATTGCCCATGATCTTGGCTTTATCACACCGCCTATTCGCGTACTTGATAATTTACAGCTTGATGCCAATCGCTATGTCATTCGATTAAAAGAACAAGAAATTGCCAGCGGTTCGGTGAAACCGGGTGCATTCCTCGCCATGGAGCCGAGCGGAAAACCGATTGATTTGCCGGGCGAGCCGACCC
The DNA here is from genome assembly GCA_964421675.1 of uncultured Caulobacterales bacterium. Classification (GTDB taxonomy): domain Bacteria; phylum Pseudomonadota; class Alphaproteobacteria; order Caulobacterales; family Parvularculaceae; genus CALLPQ01. The sequence goes on along the minus strand of CAYQXV010000004.1, from coordinate 35,382 downwards.
GCGAACCTGCCTTCGGATTAGACGCCATGTGGATCGACGATGCCCATCGCGACAGCGCGGCACTGCGCGGCTTAACGGTCGTTGATGCTGCCACGGTCTTAACGACACATCTGACCGAGATGATCAAAGCCGAAGCGCCTAACCTTCTTTCCTATGCAGAAACGCGCAAATTGCTCGATGACCTGCCTGAAAAACACCAATCATTGGTCAATGATCTCATTCCAGCGGTCACCACGGTGACGACCGTGCAGCGGGTTCTTCAGCGGCTTTTAAGTGAACAAGTTTCGATCCGTGATTTGCCATCGATCCTGGAGTCTATTGCTGAAGCGGCCCCGCAATCCACGCAGATTGAGTTTTTAACCGAGCATGTGCGGGCGCGCTTAGGCCGTCAGATCTGCGCGCGGCTCGCCGACCACAACGGCCAAACACCAATATTGATGCTGTCTGCCACGTGGGAAGAAGAGTTCCATAACGCCATTTCCGGCGAAGGCGCCCAAGGCCAACTCACTCTCGCCCCCTCTCGGGTGCAAAGTTTTGTCAATGAATGCCTGACGAGACTTGAACAAACAGCCGCAGATGGTGCAAGTGCAGCAATTGTGACCAGCGCCAGAATTCGCCCCTATGTGCGCTCAATCCTTGAGCGGGTTCGCACCAGAACCGTGGTTCTTTCGCAAAGCGAAATTCATCCCCAATCACGACTTCGCAATTTGGGTCAGATATAGTAAGCTTACCGCTTAGCGAGTTTTTGGGTTGGTAGGTTGATCAAAACATTTATAGCGGCGAATGCCGAAAAGGCGCAGGCGAAGGCGCGCCGGGCGCTTGGTCATAATGCAATTGTGTTGAATATTCGAGATTTGCCCAGCGGCGATGTCGAACTGACGGCAGGCGACCATGATGGTGCGCGTGACTATCGGCTAACCAATCCGAACCCGATTACACCGCCCCTCAATTCTGCGGATCGGTTACCGGAATATATCTCTCAACCGGTTCAAAATCCCCCAGATCAGCCTGACTATACAGAACCAAACCAACACGCTAATGCCCCTCAAATGAGCGACAAAACCCGAGAAATTGAACCTGATATGACGGAGAAGAAAAAAGGCTCCAAGTTTTCCCTATTCTCTCGAAAGAAGAAAGAAGCCGATCCGGTTGCGGATGGAAATGATCAGTCGTTGTTTACGCCCCCCTCGCCCAATGACGGTGATCAGGACGTCAATCATGCGCAACATGATGACGACCATTCTCAAACACCAGCGAGCCTGGCGGCATCGGTCGTCGAGCGCGAACGCGTTGACTCTGAAAATCACGTTCCGCCAAGTTCGGCTGGTCCGCGAACTAGTAGCGCCCCGCCGCACAGTCCTGCCCCCCAGCGCGGTGCCCCTATTGTACCCGCTGCAGCCGCAGGTGCAGTTTCTGCTGGGCAGCGAACCATTGATCCGGGCCTTCAAGGCGCAAGATTGCATGAAACCATTGAGCAAAAATCATCAGAGAACACGCTTTCCCAACTGCGCGAACGTTTGACCGGACAAGGTCCGACAACGGAATCGACGGTCGATGATCCACGATTTGCCAATTTGTCATCGATCCTGAACGCTCACGGTATCTCTGAGCGACTAATGGCGATGATTTTAAATGGCGCACGTTCGGTGTCCGTTGAAGATGATCTTTACCGGATGGGCGTGGGCTTATCGCAAAGTTTCAATTTCTCTCCGCTAAAATCAACCGCTGCTGTGCCGATCATGTTGGTGGGACCAACGGGTGCGGGGAAAACCAGTTGCGCCGCTAAATTGTCAGCCATTGCGCTCAATGACGGTGAAGGCGCAATGATGATTACAACAGATGTTGGCCGCGCAGGGGCATTAGAACAATTTGCAACTTATAGTGAAAAACTGGCGATTGAATGTTACGCGGCGGAAACGCCTGAAGAATTAACGACGATTATGCGCGAGGCCCAGCCGCAAGGTGCGGTAATTCTCGATACGCCGGGGATCAGTCCTTATGATGCGGGCGACCTTGCGGCGCTAAAATCCTTTCAAACAGCAATTGGCGCGGAGCCTGTTTTGGTATTGCCTGCAAGCGGCGATGTTGGTGAATATTCTGATTGGGCGCATGCGTTTCGTGCGTTTGGAGTGCGTTCTTGCATAATTACAAAGTTTGATGCAACGCGGCGCGTTGGCGCTGGGCTTAGTGCGGCCTTTGAAGGCAATATGACGCTGACTTATTTCTCAGAAACGCCGTTCATTTCCGAGGGCCTGTTGGCGGCCAGTCCCGAGTTTTTGGCTTATAGGCTAACAGCAAATTATCCTGGGCGCATTGTTCAGCAGTAAGTTGTTCAACATTAAATTGCTCAACAGTAATACGCTCAGAATACGGAGCAGTAATCCGCTACGGATTTAGTTTTGCTAATTTTTCCTGCAAAACTGCAAGCTGGCGTTTAATTTCATCAATGTCTTGAGGGTCACCATCGCTCGGCGCGGCATTATTTGCCGGTGCCCCAGAAGCCCCTGAAGGGGCTGAGTTTGGCGGCGCAGATGTTGGTGTTTGCGCAAAGCCCGGCATGCTCGGCATTGTTGTCGTAAACATCTTCATTGCTTGTTCGTAAAGCGCCATGTTTTTTCGAACATTGTCCTCAAACATTTTAAACCCGGGAGCCGCGCCAAACGATTCAGAAAGCTGTTCTTTGAACGTATCCTGATTGCGGGAAAACGCATCCATGCTCATTTCCAGATATGAGGGAACGTAATTTTGCATCGAGTCGCCGTAAAAACTGATCAGCTGTCGAAGGAATTGAACCGGGAGCAAATTCTGCCCTTTATTTTCCTGTTCAAAGATAATCTGTGTCAGGACGGGCCGGGTAATATCTTCGCCGCTTTTTGCATCATACACCACAAAATCTTGGCCCGTTTTCACCAGATCTGACAAATAATCCAACGTCACATAAGAACTTGTCGCGGTGTTATAGAGACGCCGATTTGCGTATTTTTTAATGACGATAACATCATCATTGCGTCCCTGCTTAGGGGCCTGTTTTGGGGCCGCTTTTTCCTTGGCGGATGATTTCTGACTGGTTTTGCCCGTTTCGCTCACTGATTGGCCTTCCCTTAAGACATTGGACCGCAGGGGACTACAGGCTGAAGCCTGGCCGCTTTTGGTAAGTTGTAAAACGCCCCGACACGTTTTGTTCTTTATTGCGACGCAATATATATTGCAGCTGCAGCAAAACTATATCACAGTTTTGTCATAAAACCAGTCTCACTTTGCACCGCAGCAAAACGTCTGAACAAACCACACATGAACCGCTTGTCCCAGGCGTCCAGAAGTGCCAGAAAGAGCAAAAGGCTCGTTCTGCGTATCAGGGCGAATTCGACCTTCACATCATTCAATTCCCCGGCGTTCATGGGCACTGCGCAATTGCGTGATCGGTACCCCGCGCCCGCACCATATCTAGGAGCTCGTTTATGACTGACGTTGTTATTGCCGCCGCCGCAAGAACTGGCATTGGCGCTTTTTCGGGCGGTCTTGCCACGGTGCCCGCAGCGGAGCTTGGACGCACAGTGATTGCCGAAGCCCTGAACAGAGCGGGCCTTGAGGGCGGCGATATTGACGAGACGATTATGGGCCATGTGCTGCAATCGGCGCAGGGTCAAAACACAGCGCGCCAGGCAAGCCTGAATGCGGGCATTCCTCAGGAACGCCCTGCGGTGACCATCAATCAGGTCTGTGGGTCGGGCTTGCGGGCGGTTGCCATGGCTGCGCAAACCATTCGCTCTGGCGATGCCCATTCGGTTATTGCGGGCGGCCACGAAAATATGTCGCTGGCGCCCCATGCTGCGCATCTGCGTAATGGGCAGAAAATGGGCGATATGGCTTATAAAGACACGATGATTATCGATGGTCTTTGGGATGCGTTTAACAATTTTCATATGGGCCAGACCGCAGAGAATCTCGCCCAGAAATATGAGATCACTCGCGAGCAACAGGACGCATTTGCGATTGCAAGCCAGAACAAAGCGGAAGCGGCCCGCAAGGACGGCAAATTCGCTGATGAAATCACGCCGGTCACAATCAAGACCCGCAAGGGCGAAACAGTTTTCGAGACCGACGAATATATTCGCGAAGGTGCAACAATTGACGGCGTTTCCGGATTGCGCCCGGCCTTTGTGCGTGATGGCGGCACGGTGACGGCGGCCAATGCGTCGGGCCTGAATGATGGCGCGGCGGCGATGGTTGTGATGTGCGCTGACAAAGCGGCCCAGCGCAATATCGAGCCGCTGGCCCGCATTGCCTCGTTTGCCCATTGCGGGGTTGATCCTGCGATTATGGGCATCGGCCCTGCCCCGGCCTCGCGTCTTGCATTGGAGAAAGCGGGATGGTCGCTCGATGATGTGGATCTGATCGAAGCCAATGAAGCCTTTGCCGCGCAAGCCCTGTCGGTTGGCAAAGAGCTCGGCTGGGACCCTGAAAAAGTCAACGTCAATGGCGGTGCGATTGCGCTTGGCCATCCGATTGGTGCATCGGGCACGCGCATTCTGACCACGCTTGCCTATGAGATGAAACGCCGGAACGTCAATAAAGGGCTTGCGACGCTTTGCATTGGCGGCGGCATGGGCATCGCCATGTGTATTGAACGCGCGTAATTTTGAAACATTATTTGAGGAGACCAACCTATGAGTGAACGTACAGCGATTGTGACCGGCGGAACTCGTGGGATCGGCGAGGCAATTTCGATTGCCCTCAAAAATGCAGGCTGCAAAGTCACGGCGACCTATGCCGGCAACGATATCGCCGCAGAGAAATTCAAAGACGCGACCGGCATTAATGTCGCTAAGTGGGATGTCGGCGATTATGATGCTTGCCAAGCGGGCATTCGCGAGGTGGAAAGCGCGCAAGGGCCGACCGATATTCTGGTCAACAATGCGGGCATAACCCGCGATGGGTTTTTCCATAAAATGTCGCTGGAACAATGGCGCGAAGTCATCCGGGCCGATCTCGATAGCGTTTTCAATATGAGCCATAATGTTTTCCCCGGTATGCGTGAACGCGGATTTGGCCGTATCGTGAATATTTCCTCGATTAACGGTCAAAAGGGACAGGCGGGACAAACCAATTATTCCGCGGCCAAAGCGGGCATGATTGGGTTTACCCGTGCGCTCGCTCAGGAAGGGGCGCGAAAAGGCGTTACCGTCAACGCAATTGCGCCGGGCTATATTGCCACGGAAATGGTCGCCGCGATGGATCAGAAAATAATCGACTCCATTGTTTCTGGCATTCCCGTTGGCCGATTGGGTGAAGCCAAGGAAATTGCAAATTGCGTTGTGTTCTTATCGAACGAGGATGCAGGCTTTATTACAGGCTCGGTCATGACGGCAAATGGCGGTCAATATATTGCGGCTTAAATCCATTAATCTGTAAGCAGAAAGACGGGCCGCAAAAATCATGGCCCGGATTTCCGTTTAATACTAACCGCCCCTAAGCTGGAATTGCTCTTATGAGACTTTTATCCAATATCGCTATTATTGTTGTCGCTTTATTACATATCGGCTTTGCGTGGCTGGAAATGGTGGCGTGGACCCAAGATTTTGGGATGAAAACTTTTGATATGAGCCCGGAGGAAGCCGCTACAACCGCGCAGCTTGCGCTTAATCAGGGGTTTTACAATTTAATGCTAGCGGTCGCTTTATTGTCTGCACTGGTTTATAAAACCCGCAATACCGTCCGTGTACTGCTGATAATTATCGTTGCCGTTGGCATTTTTGGCGGCTTTACGGTCTCGCCAACAATCTGGGCTGTGCAAGCTGCCCCTGCAATTATCGCATGGGCGCTGGTGCGCGTTACGCTCATGCAAGAAAAGCAAAGCGCATAATTGCCACTAGCGTTTTGCCATTAATGTTTAGCGCGCTTGTTCAATAACCAAATTGAGATCAGCGCGGTCACGGCCTCAAACGTCGCATATCCGATAAGGCGCATGGACGGGATACCATCAAAAGCCAGCCCGCCAATACGCGCCAGAACATAGCCGCCCGTATAGGCCAGCAAAAAATATAGCGCCGGGCGCTCCATTGATGGGCGCGCACTGCCCGTAAGACACAAAAGCGCAGCCCCAATACTCACCCCGCCATAAATTCCGCGCAGTTCATATAGACCATCGGAGCTGACGCTCGGCGCACCGAGCATTTCCGCAAAAACCTGTGGATTGAGAAAAGCAAAAGCCCCAAAGACGCCAAAAATGACTGTGTTGAGTGCAAGAAATAATCGAACCATGGGGCCCCTCGCCTTTTGCTGTTGATCATTATCGTCCCTCTCGATCAGGTCATTGTCACGGCTAAAGGTCAAGACAATGATACAGCTGGCGGGCGCGATCAACGCCCTGAGTTATGGGGGGTGCTGACTGAGCGCGATATCGGCGCACATTGCCGAAAGAGCGGGCATCACCAATAATGAGAAGGATGGCAGGATTTTTGCCTCGCCCTCCTCGCATTTGGGCTGTTCGTTCTCATCTTGAATATTTGCTCGGCTCTTGGCCGGTTGTGTATCACCGGACGCATAAGCAGGCGAAATTTCAGTGTCGAGACTATCTGCTGGCGCGTAATTTATTGCGGCGTTCGGGCCATGACCAATATTCGGTCGATAAACGGGGCTCTGCCGATAAAATGGCGGCATCGAAATCTTGGGCAGCTTCCCGGCGCGCAAGCGCTCTACAACCGTATGGGCCCAGATGGCTTTGCTCATGCTGGCTATGGCGCGGTCAAACCCTGCGCGCCCTTTCGCCGGTCTCACTTCAGCGTCGTTAGTTGATGTTTTTTGAGGTGCGGGCTGTTCGCCCCCCTCGCGAGCCCTTTCACCAGCAGCCTGTGCCAAGTCCAGCGTTAACAGCGATAAGCGCTCATAGCGCTCGCGCAACGCCGTCTCAAACGCGCTGGGCTTTTCAGCGCCTTCAGCATTGTGCGGATTGTCGTCAGTGGACGGTATATGAGCGGGGTGTAAAGTCATATCCCCGCGAGCCTATCATGGTCGCGGGGCCCGTGGATAAAATACCGGTCTGGAGTTGTTTAGAGGCTTTGCCAGCGCAACCAAAGATGGCAGGCGTGATTGTTAGCCGACATCCGAAGGTATCGCTCTCATCATTTTGAGATTTGAAGATCTCGTGATTTGGGGCCCGCCCCCAAATCACTCAGCCGCAGACTGGCGTGCTTTCCACTGGTCAAACTGGTTCCATACGCCGTCTTCGCCGTGCCATTCGCCTTTGGTGGCGGCTTTGGAATATTCCGTGGCGCGGGCTTCAAAGAAGTTCGCATGTTCTACGCCATTGGTGATTTCTGTCAGCCAAGGCAGCGGGTGTTTTTCAATGCCGAAGACTTTTGGCAGTTCCAATTGATTAAGACGCCAATCGGCAATGTAGCGAATATAAAGTTTGATATCGTCCGGCGTCATCCCATCGACCGGGCCCATTTCAAACGCCAGATCGATAAATTTATCTTCAAGGCTAACCACGGTTTTACAGCAATCGACAATATCATCAGCAACGGATTTGGTAACGCAGCCAGTTTCCTTGCGGAACGCATGGTACAGTTTGATCATGCCTTCACAGTGCAAGGACTCATCGCGGATCGACCAGGAAACAATCTGGCCCATGCCTTTCATTTTGTTCTGGCGCGGGAAGTTCATCAACATCGCAAAGGAGGCAAATAATTGCAGCCCTTCGGTAAACCCGCCAAACATCGCAACCGTGCGCGCAATATCGGCTTCGCTATCGACGCCAAATTCCTGCATATAATTATGCTTGTCCGCCATGGCTTCATATTCAAGGAAGGCGGAAAATTCACTTTCCGGCATGCCAATGGTTTCCAGCAATAGCGCATAGGCGGCAATGTGGATGGTCTCAATATTGGAGAAGGCCGAGAGCATCATTTTGATCTCGGTGGGTTTAAAGACCCGCGCATAGCGCTCCATATAATTGTCGTTCACCTCAACATCAGACTGGGTGAAGAACCGGAAAATCTGGGTCAGCAGATTGCGCTCTGCATCGGTGAGATTATTTGCCCAGTCTTTGCAATCCTCGCCCAAGGGCACCTCTTCAGGCATCCAGTGCACTTGCTGCTGGCGTTTCCAAAAATCATAGGCCCACGGATAACGGAACGGCTTATAGCTATGGGAGGGCGTCATCAGGCCCGGTAGTGTCGCGGCGTTCTGCAGTTTAGCGTTATCCAGCATGGGTCTTTATTCCTACTTCAGTAATTTTGTATTCGTCTATTTAGGCGATCTCGAACATTGCTCGGCGGTGAGAACGCATGGTGCCCCTGCACGCGGCATCCCCCATTTATACCTATATTGTGGCTGGCCGGGTGGGCCATACCATATGTAGTTATCTAGATCATGATTTTGCGGGCGGGATCAAGCAAATTGCGCGATCTGTGTAAAAGGAATCGCGCTGGCTTGTGGGGGCGCGCCTAGTCAGCGTCCGGTTTTACATATTGGCGTAAATGGGCAGGTAATTTGTCGGGGCTCACGCCCCCTGTGCCGCGTCCTGCGCGCGCTTTCATCTGTGCATTACGCTTGGCAAGGGCGCGTGCTTCTCCGTCTAATTCAGCCGCTTGCTGGGCGGCTTTCAGAGAATGTTCTGGGGCGTGAGCATTGGCGCCAGTCTCGGCTTCGGTTTGCGCGGCGGGGTTTTGTGCCGGCGCGCCCTCACCGTCCGCCTTGGCCAGCGCGGGCGAGGTTGCCTCCTGCGGCGTTGCCGCGAGCCTGCGGGCGCCAACACTCAGCCCTGCCAACATCCAATAGAAAATCGGCACCTGCGCAATCGAGCTGGTCGTACCGATCACCACAAGAACGCCCATCATGGCCGCGAAAAAGGCACGCGCTAGATCTGATAATGCGGGGCGTGATTTCAAGGTCAAGCGCATGGCCCGCCATGCGGCAAACGCGGAGGACAATAAAATTCCGCAAAACAAGAACAGACCCACAAGCCCTTTATCCAGCGCAACCTGGATATAGCTATTAACGATGTCGACAATCCCCTGCCCCTGTATCAGGGATTTCATCTCCGGCGTCTCAAGATAGTCTGTTGAGCCGAATAACGGGTTTTGCATAATCACCCGCCAGCCAAGCTCCCATAGACGCTCGCGATAATCGAAGGTGTCACTGGCAACATTATCGCCAAAAAAGGGCAGGATCGAAAGCACACTGTCGCCCATGGGGGAGATGGCCAATCCGATAAAGGCGATCAGCCCCGCGACCCCGGCAATCATGCCGCGCGAAATACCCTTAGGCCCCGAAACCACATACATGCCCGTTGAGATAACCGCGCCCAACCATGGACCGCGAGAAAATGTCAGCAACAACGCGCCTAAAATCGCGCCAATGCCCCCCGTCGCCATGATTTTCGAAACCTTCTGACCAAGCAGCGCAAAGGTCAGCGTTAAGACAACCATGAGCATAAAGCCAAATTCAATCGGCCCCATCACCGAGGCATAGGCACGCAAAAAGCCCGATCGATAGGAATAGGGCGAGGCAAACGGACCATGCCAGTTCGCAGACGGCATCGCATAAAAATGCCAGTGCAACACCGATTCCAGAAATGCCAGCACTGACATCGCGATCAATGGCACCAACAGTGCCACGGCAACAACCCGAAGATCATCCATCGTGCGGACCCAGCGACTGAAAATAAAGTATGGCAAAAACACTGAAAGAACGACAATCCAGATTGCCCGCAAGCCGTCCGTAAAGGAGGTATCGCGAAACGCCAGGATCATCGACAAAACGACGAAGGCAAACATGAAAAAATCAGTCAGATATATTCCGCGAAGCTTGCCAAAGGTCTGTTTGGTGTAAAGCAGCGCCGGGATCAGGATGGTGATTGAGAGTAAGAGCGGCGGCGAGATCGGGAAAATCTGATTAATGCCCGCAAAGCCCGGAATGGCTTTTTCAAGGGGCGGCAGAACACATATAAGCAGCGCATAGAGAGCCGGCAGGTTCTTTTCGACCCTCAGCCCAACAACCGCGCCCATAAATATCAAAAGCGCCAGGATCATGAACCAGAAATTAGCCAGAACAAATCCAAGGATCGTGACAATCGAAAACAGCCCGCACCATAAATCCATACGCGCAGGGCGAATGATCGGCGCAAACACAAAGCGCGCCGTTGCGAACGTCAAAATGATGACGGGCAAAACGACAATCAGGGCCTTGAGGGTATTGATCACGGAAAGCTTTTCCCTAGAAACGCGAAAACTCAGCAATTCTCATACACTGTGTTGGTGCAATGTCAGCACGCTCGCTTAAGAGTGCCTCCAAATCCTTAACAGCTTGATCATTAGCGCCGGTTTTCCTAGCGACATTTAGCCGGGCTGGCAATCAACCCAGCGTCGGGCCTATCCCTTTCTGGCTGCTGTGTTCCCTTCGGGTATCGCCTAGATTGGGCCGGTGCTGCCAGACCACGGATGGTCTGAGGAGTTAACCCAGAATTAAGGCGAGAATTTAGCTTGCCCGTAATGGCCATTCACACCTATCGCGCTTGCGCGAATAGGGCGATATAAACCGCGATGCGCAGCGAAAGATTTACCCTCTCAGGCCTATAACCTCCCTCACCCCGCTTTGTCCCAAGGTATTACCGAGCCAATGAGCCAAAACCCGCCTTCCTCAGATACGGCCCAAACACCGCTGACGCCGCCCGTGCGCGAGCCATTGGTGCGCCGGGTGCTGCGCTCTGGCGGGGTTTCCCTGTTTGGCTTTGGGACCATGCAAGTGCTTCGGCTTGCCTCTAATCTGATCATGGCCCGCCTGCTCACGCCTGAGGCATTTGGTCTGATCGCAATTGCCATCTCGCTGCAGGTGTTGATGATCATGATTTCTGATCTCGGCCTTAATCAGAGCATTGTGCGGACCAAATCAATTGATGATCCAAAATTTCTCGAAACCGCCTTTACCCTGCAGGTGCTGCGCGGGGCGATTTTGGGCGGAGTGATGTTTGCCGGGGCGGGCTTGGTTGCCATGTTAGCGGCGATGAATGTGTTCCCGGAAAAATCAGTTTTTGCGGATACGCGTTTGCCGATTTTTATCGCCGGCGCAGGGATCATGTTGATCGTGACCGGGTTTTTATCACTCAGGCCGGTGCTCTATCAGCGCGATTTAAAATTGACCCAGCCCATTCTCGTAGAGATAGGCAGCCAGATCATCGGGCTCATCATGATGCTGGTTGCGTTTAAATTTGGCGCGGGTGCATTTTCACTATTGGCCGGCATGCTGACTACATCGAGTATGTCCGTCATTGGCAGCTATGTATTTTTAAAAGGCCCCGTCATTGGCTTTGGTCTTAACCGCACCCATTTTCGCGAAATTTTTGATTACGGAAAATGGCTATTGCTGGCTTCGTTTTTGGGTTTTTTGATCCAGCGCGGCGACCAGTTCATTTTTGGTACGGTCATGATCGATACCCAATTTGGTCTTTATGCCATCGCGACCACATGGATAACGGTCGCCATTTTACTCGTTGATATTATTCAACAGCGCGTCGTTTATCCGACATTATCAGAAGTGTGGCGAGAAAATCCGGCCGGTTTGACCAAGGTCTATGAGAATTTCCGACTGGCGTTTGACGGGCTGTGCATCGCAATTTTTGCAGCGATCTGGATCGCGGGAGATTTCGCTTTTGGCCTGCTCTATCCTGACTGGTATGGCGGCGTTGCAGATTATATGAAGCTGCTCTCCGTGATTATCTTATTCCTGCCATATCGATTGTTAAATACCACAATTCTTGCAGAAGGGCGCAGCCGAAACTTTCTGACGGTTACGTTTGGTCCGGCATTGGTTATTTTGGTTGGCATACCGATTATGTTACACTTTACAGATGTTAGAACGGCAATTGTGTTCTTTACCCTGTCGCAAGTCACCAGCATTCCGCTATCTTGGTGGTATACGAAAAGATTTTTAACGCTTAAAGCTTGGCGCGAACTCCCTATCGGGATATTTGCCATCCTCGCAGCCTTTATCATCGCTACCCAATTTGAGTTTTAGGAATATTACCGCCATGGATCGCAACCCGCTCAAAATTACATTTATTGTTGCAAATCCTGACCTATCGGGCGGTGACCGAGTGGTCGCCGAGCAAGCGCGACTGATGAAACAAGCCGGTCATACCGTGCAGGTCATCGGGGTTGATACCCATCAAACATCAATGCGCGATTATGCAAGAGCGCTGGTGCGCACACGCCGACTGCCCGAAGTGTATATTCGAACAGATCATTTTCAAAATGCCGACATCCCCATTTCCGTCATTAAACGTCCAGTTGGCCCGCGAATTGAAGACGTTCCGGATGCAGATGTTATTATTGCAACCTGGTGGCAAACCGCAGAATGGATCGCCCCCCTGCCCGATAGCAAGGGCGCGAAAATGTATTTCATTCAAGGCTTCGAGCCGCTCTACCCATCAGTGCGCGACCCTGAACGGGTCAGAGCAACCTACTCTCTTGATTTCCATCACATTGGGGTATGCCAATGGCTTTGCGACGAGGTCAACGCGGTTTCCGGGCGGACCGGCGCTGATGGGTGCCAGCTTGTAGAAAATGGCATTGATCTGGAGGTGTTTTCTTCGCCGCCGCGTGAAAAAAATCCGGTTCCAACGATTGGGTATTTATATACGTTCGCGGGCTTTAAAAACCCCAGCCTGGCGTTGCAATCGGTTGAGGCTTTAAGAGCGCGCTTGCCCACTGTAAACTTTGTCAGTTTTGGGGCCCATCCCGAAAAAGCTGCCTTTCCCCTTCCCGAGCCAACCGATTTTCGGTTGCGCCCGACACCGCAGGGCATTTGCGAGGCCTATGCGGCCTGTGATGTGTGGCTCCTATCCAGTGACCACGAAGGATTTGGATTGCCGCTCCTTGAGGCGATGGCATGCCATACCCCTGTTGTTGCCACCAGAGCCGGGGCATCACCGGAAATCGTCACGCCGCAAACCGGTACCTTATGTGAAGAACGCAGTGTAGAGGCATTCTCATCGGCCATTGAAAGCGTTTTGGCGCTGTCCCCTGAGGAATGGCGGGAAATGTCGAAAAACGCACGGGCCATGGCGGAGCGCTATAATTGGGAACGTGCAGGGCGCGCGTTCGAGGATAATCTCTATGCGACCCTAGAGCGCGGCCAGCGCTAACGCGTATTTACTGGCCCAAATGGGCCGATATTTTGGGAATATTGATGGGTCAAAAGGATTGGCTGGGGCGCCAGGATTCGAACCTGGGATGCCGATACCAAAAACCGGTGCCTTACCACTTGGCGACGCCCCAATCCGGAAGCGGGAGATAGCGCTTTCACACGTCGCATGCAAGTTCTGAAAGTGGGAAAATTGCATCCAGCCCACCTGTTTCTTGTCGCAAGCTGGCAAACCTGCCTATACAATAGGGAAAACCGGTTGAACGAGGGGCATTAAGGCATGTATCAATCACGCATTTTCTTCAAAACCATCATCATTTGCAGCGCGCTGGGTCTGGCGGCCTGCGCCCAGCAAGAGCCCTCAACGACATCTGATTCTACAAAATCAGCATCAAGCGCGGTAGCGAACCCCAAAGCAGACCTGATTATCCGCGGCGGGCGCATTTATACCGGGGTTGATAATGCCCCGCGCGCAGCGGCAATCGCGGTTCTTGACGGCGAAATCGTCGCTGTTGCCCCCGCCGTCGATGAGATATCCCCCTATGAAGGCGAGAATACCCGCACAATCGATCTCAAAGGGGCCAATCTCTATCCCGGTTTTGTTGATGCCCACGCCCATCTTGACGGCATTGGCGAGCGTGAACTGATCCTCAACCTTGAGGGCACGCCCTCTGTGGCCGCGCTGGTTGCGACCATTAAAGGCGAAGTTGAGACCTTATCCGCGGGCACGCTTTTATATGGCCGCGGTTGGATTGAAACCGGATGGCCAGAGGGGCGTTTTCCTAACCGCGATGATCTCGATGCCGTTTCGCCCGACAATCCGGTCATTTTAGAACGGGCCGACGGGCATGCAGTTGTTGCCAATTCAAAAGCGCTCGATATGGCAGGCATTACCGATCAAACCAGCGATCCGTCGGGCGGGCGCATTGAGCGCGATGGCAATGGACGGGCCACCGGCATTCTGGTTGATGATGCTGCCTCGCTGGTGTTGCAGCTTCGCGCGAGCCCTTCGAGCGATGAGCTTTATAAAATTTTGCAAACCGGGGGCGAGGTTTATGCCGCCTACGGATGGACGGGCCTGCATAGCATGTCGGTTAATCCAAGCCATGTTGAGATATTGCACAAATTAGCGGGCGACGGGGCGCTTGGCATTCGAGTTTATAACTCGCTTGATGCAAGCGGGTTTGCCATGTTGGAAGAAAAAGGCCCGCTTCTCGATGATACCGGCAGAATAACAACGCGGGCAATTAAGCTGTATACGGATGGTGCGCTTGGTTCGCGCGGTGCGCTATTGTTTGAGCCCTATGAAGATCAAACCGACACAAATGGCTTGCAATTGATAGACAGTAGTGAAGTTACCGAGCTGTTCACCCGCGCGCTTAACGCCAATATTCAGGTGAACACCCATGCCATTGGCGATCAGGGCAATGCCCTTGTGCTTGACTGGTTTGAGGCGGCCCGCGCGCAATCTGGCATATCCCCCGGCGCTGATCCTCGGTTTCGTATTGAACATGCACAAATTGTTCGCCCGCAAGATATTCCCCGCTTTGCCGAACTCGGCATGATCGCCTCCATGCAGCCTTCCCATGCGATTGGGGATCTGCATTTTGCCCCGGACCGTCTTGGCGATGACCGCCTTGCGGGCGCCTATGCATGGCGCTCCATGATGGATGCCGGGGTGATTGTTGCCGCCGGGTCCGATGCTCCGGTGGAACGGGGCGATCCGCGTATAGAGTTTTATGCCGCTGTTGCGCGAAAAGACCTTGAGGGATTTCAAGGACCAAACTGGCACCCTCAAGAAGCGGTAAGCCGGGAAGATGCGTTAAAAATGCTCACCCTGTGGCCTGCTTATGCGGCCTTTCAGGAAGACAGTCTCGGCACGATTGAAGTTGGCAAACGCGCAGATTTTACCGTCTTTTCCGATGATATTATGACGATACCCGAAGCCGATATTTTAACCACAAAAGCGGTGATGACGATTGTCGATGGCCATGTGGTCTTTGACGCGGCAGCGCAATAATCAATGCGCCTAACGCTGCCCACAACACAGGCTGGGCTTAAATTCCCGCATCAAACAATTTATCGGGATCGCGAAAGGTCTTGAACTCAAGGGCGTTACCGGCCGGGTCCGTGACAAAAAATGTCCCCTGCTCTCCCGGCTGGCCAGCGAAACGAATTTTGGGCGCAATCAGATAGGACCAGCCTGCGGCCTCCAGGCGCGCTTGCATATCCTCCCATGCGGGCCAGTCGAGGACCAAGCCGAAATGGCGAACCGGCACATTGTCCCCGTCAACGGCGCTGGTCGCATCGACAGCGTCAGAATTTGATACAAGGTGGACAACCAATTGGTGGCCGAAAAAATTATAGTCGGTCCAGTCCTCGCTGCGTCGCCCCATCGGGCATGCCAGTACGCCGCCATAAAATTGATCGGCGCGGACCAAATCATCAACCGGTATTGCTAAATGGAAGGCTATGCTCATGGCCTGCTCCTGGTTTTTGGTCCGAATTGCATATTTCTAATTAAATGACCTTAATTAGTTGATCTTCATCCGATTTTTTTCGCTGCGGGCACATAAGCTTAACAAATTGACCGAAACTCTTGAATATTACAACTTTTCCACGAATCCGTTCGTCCAGACTTGTAACAAAAGCAGTAAGTTTCCTCGGGGAATTGTGGTTTGTAAATTTCTGCTATAATGAGAAAAGCTAGGATGATTGATCGAATCGACAAGCGGGCTCGATCCAACGAAAAGTACCAATATGAGCGACCAATTTATACCACTAGCCAGTGATTTTTATGTCTCCCCGCAAATCACCGCCAAGGATATTGCCCAAGCAACCGAGCTTGGCGTCACGCTGATCATCTCCAATCGGCCTGATGATGAAGAGCCCGACCAGCCTCAAAATGCCGCTCTTGAAATTGCTGCGCTGGCGGCGGGTATAAAATTTGAACGCATCCCCGTCGATCGACGCGGTGTCACCAAGCACCATATCGAACATTTCAAGAAGGTGATGGCTGAACAAGAAGGTCCGGTTTTGGCGTTCTGCCGTAGCGGCACCCGGTCGACCATGCTGCGCGCCTTTGTGAAAGCGAGCGAAGGCGAAGCGATTTCTGATATTGTCCGCCAGGCCAATAGTGCAGGATATGATCTGTATACCATCGTTCCGGGCTTGGAAGCGGTTGCGCCAGAAAAACGAAAACGAAGACGCTAAATCTCGGTTAATCGCCGTTTGCAGCCATTCTAAATTGGGCGCTATTGCGGACTATTGAAGCGAACCCGCATTAAACGCCTTGAGAAAGCTATCAAATGTCATCCTTTAGTATCGTGCTCGGACGTTTTCTTTTGGGTCTGTATTTCTTTGTCCCCGGGATTGCCAAGATTATCGCACCCGAAACTCAACTCGACCTCATGGCCGCGCAAGGCATTCCCTATGCCCAATCCTTGCTCCTATTTGCAGGCGTCTCCAGTCTGATAGGGGGGCTCGCGCTTATGTCAGGGCGGTATGTAAAACTCGCTGCCTATGGGTTCGTCCTCTACATCCTTCTGGTCAATATGATGATCCATCCCTTCTGGATCCTTGAAAGCGAGCTCCAGAACTTCATCAAAAATCTCGGTATTATGAGCGGATTGCTGGTATTAGCCGGATACGCTCAAATGCGCTGGCCGTCGCTTAATGGCTGGTGGAAAAGCGACGCGGCTATCCTTGGGGCTTAGGCTCTGTCATACCCGTTCTGCGGTGCGTCCCACGATTACCCACTTTGATATCCCACGAATTTGAAGCATTCACTCTAAATCCCACGAATTTAGTTGACGTATGATAGTTCCCACCCTTATATCGTGGGATTAGCCCCATAATCATCGATGGGAAATGGATAAATGCCTGATTTACATGTTCAAATATCGGATCTTGTCACCCGCGCGGAGGCTTGCGCGCAGCGTCAGGGCTTATCCCTTTCGACCATCTCGCGGAAGCTGATGAATGATGGGAAGGGCATTGCGCGTCTCAAAGCGGGCGGACAATGCACGTTGAAAACACTCGAACAGGCCATTTCGCGCCTTGATGCAATGGAAGCCTCAAAACCAATAGAAAATCCTGGTCCAATGGAAACAAAAGCCGTGTCATACCCCTCCTCGCCTGCACACCAAAAGCCCGGCGCGCTACTTGATGCGCCTGAGCGCCTTGGCCACCTCAACCGGTTGGAAGCTGAAAGCATCCACATTATGCGCGAGGTTGCCTCGGAAGCGGAAAACCCGGTCATGCTCTATTCGGTGGGCAAAGACAGTGCGGTTATGCTGCATCTGGCGCTGAAGGCGTTTTACCCGTCCCTGCCGCCTTTCCCGGTCATGCATGTGGATACCACGTGGAAGTTCCGTGAAATGATTAAATTTCGCGATGATCTTGCAAAATCCCTCGGCCTGGAACTTATCGTTCATACCAATGAGGAAGGCGTCAAACAGGGTATTGGCCCGTTTACCCATGGCTCGCAAATCCATACCGACACGATGAAAACACAAGCGCTAAAACAGGCGCTTGATCTGCACAAATTTGACGTTGCCTTTGGCGGGGCGCGCCGGGACGAAGAAAAATCACGCGCAAAAGAACGGGTATTCTCATTCCGTTCACGCGAACATCGCTGGGACCCAAAAAACCAACGCCCCGAACTTTGGAATATATTCAATACACGTATTAATCCCGGTGAATCGATCCGTGTTTTCCCTCTTTCAAACTGGACTGAGCTTGATATCTGGCAATATATTTATCGCGAGAATATTCCGATTGTCCCGCTATATTATGCAGCCAAACGGCCTGTAGTGGAGCGCGACGGCGTTCTCATCATGGTTGATGACGATCGCATGCCGCTCACCGAAAATGATAAAGTTGAAGAGCGCATGGTGCGCTTCCGCACACTGGGGTGCTACCCGCTAACGGGCGCGGTGGAATCAACCGCCGATACGCTACCAGAAATCATTCAGGAAATGCTGCTGACCACCACATCAGAACGCCAGGGGCGCGTCATTGACCATGATGCGGCGGCGTCGATGGAGAAGAAAAAGCAGGAAGGATATTTTTAATCATGTCGCATCAGGACGAATTGATCAAAACCGATATTCTTGCTTATCTCGACGCACAGGCCAATAAATCGTTTTTGCGATTTATCACCTGCGGCAGTGTGGACGATGGAAAGTCGACCCTTATTGGCCGGCTCCTCTATGATACAAAACTAATTTATGAAGACCAGCTCAGCGCGCTTGAGCATGACAGTAAAAAATCGGGGACACAGGGCGATAATATTGATTTTGCCCTGCTCGTAGACGGTCTTGCTGCGGAACGCGAACAAGGCATCACCATTGATGTGGCCTACCGGTTCTTCTCGACAGAAAAACGCAAATTTATCGTCGCCGATACACCCGGCCATGAACAATATACGCGCAATATGGCAACCGGTGCGTCAACTGCCGATCTTGCGGTTATCCTCATCGATGCAAGACAAGGCGTTCTCACACAAACGCGCCGCCACTCATTCATTGCCTCCCTTTTGGGCATTCGCCATATCGTCGTTGCGGTCAATAAAATGGATCTGGTTGACTATAGCCGCGAAACTTTTGACGCGATTGAAGAAGAATATCGCGAGTTCACGCAAACGCTGGGTTTTGAATCCATCACCTGCATCCCCATGTCGGCATTGAAGGGGGATAATATTGTTGCCCCTAGTGAAAACCTGCCATGGTATCGCGGGGCCGCGCTCCTGCCCTATCTGGAAACGATTGATGTGCGCAATACGACGCGCGATCTGCCATTCCGCATGCCCGTTCAATGGGTGAATAGACCCAATCTCGATTTTCGCGGATTTTCAGGAACCATTGCAGGCGGCGCGGTTAAGCCCGGCGATGAAATTGTTGTCTTGCCGTCTGGAAAACGCAGCCATGTTGAGCGCATCGTCACCCATGATGGAGATTTGTCGCAAGCCATTGCCGATCAGGCGGTTACGCTAACCCTTACCGATGAAATTGATATTTCGCGGGGCGATATTATCTGCGCCGGGAACGCACCCGCCGAACAAACCGATCAATTCTCTGCCACCCTTTTGTGGATGAATGAAGAAGAAATGATTCCGGGCCGGCAATATCTTCTAAAAACCAGCAATCGCTCCACACCGGCAACGATTACCGAATTGCGCCACAAGATTAATGTCAACACACTTGCTAGCCAATCGGGCAAGACCCTTTCCTTGAACGAGGTTGGCATTTGCAAATTGTCGCTTGCGCAATCTGTCGCCTTTGATCCTTATAAGGATAACCGCATTACCGGCGCGTTCGTATTGATCGACCGGCGCACCAATGCAACAATCGGCGTTGGCATGGTCGAGCATTCCTTGCGCCGTGCGCAAAATATTCATTGGCAAGATCTTGAGGTGAACAAACAGGTTCGCGCCGAACTGAAACTTCAACGCCCTTGTATGCTCTGGTTCACCGGGCTTTCGGGCTCAGGAAAATCAACGGTTGCCAATCTTGTCGAAAAACGCCTCTACGATTTAGGCCGTCATACCTACACCTTAGACGGCGATAATGTGCGCCATGGCCTTAACAAAGATCTTGGCTTTACCGATGCAGACCGCGTTGAAAATATTCGCCGAGTGGCAGAGACCTCAAAGCTTATGGTCGATGCGGGGCTGATCGCGCTGGTTTCATTTATCTCCCCGTTCATTAGCGAACGGCGCATGGCAAAAGAAATTGTCGAAGACGGCGAATTTATTGAGGTCTATATTTCAACGCCGCTGGAAGTTTGTGAACAGCGCGACGTGAAAGGGCTTTATGCGAAAGCCCGGCGCGGTGAGATTAAAAACTTCACCGGGATCGATTCAGACTACGAGGCGCCGGTTAATCCCGACATTAATATCGATACCTCGACCATTCCGGCAGAAAAAGCCGCCGATATGATTGTTGAGTGGCTGAAAGAGCGCGGCTATCTGGGGCTTTAATTTTGAGAATGGCGATTAAAGCGGAACGATTTTAGCTGGATTGTTCCGCAAATCTCATATTCCAATCGACAATGGCCAGCATGGCAAAATCAAGAGAACCGGTCGATGAGACGGTTCGCAAGAATGATTCCGGGCCTTCCTGCGTTAACAAGAGCGCGGCTTCCACAAAAAAGTCCCCTGCCCGGAATGGACTTTCAAGCACCAGTTCGGGCTTTTCATAGATGGCATGTTCATCAATAAATGTTTGGCGCAATAATGCATTATCGCTTGGAATGGCATTTAAATCTAAAAATGAACAGGTAGTCTCCGCTTCACTTTTGGAGAGGGTATTTTCAAACGGCCAGTTGGTTGTGTCGCGGGCCTGAATTTCATAGCACATAATCCGCATAAAGACTTGTCGCCACTCATCAGTAATCAATTCCGGGCCAGTCACATCATAATCATCAGGGCGAACGCCGACGAGCGACCACAGCGCGGGCACCCTTGATAGGCAAAGGGTTACGGGTTCTTTTGCGCGGCAGCCGGGCAATGCTTCACGACCTTTGGTGCCAATGGGCCCGAAATTCAACATGGCCTCAAGCTGTCTATCGAGATCGGCGAGCGCCTGGCCGTGAATACGTTGCGGGCAATACCCCACCTTCCCCGGATTAACGATGCCAACCATTCTGCGGAAAATCGTGGAGACAATGCTCGACGCCCCGGCAGAGCGCAGGCCATTGCGAAATGAAATATTCGCGCAGCCCTTGCGCCGATAGGCCGTCGGCAAACTGCCCGGCAAGGGCGCGGCGGGACGGCCGAGCGCTTTTAACCGTTGCGGGTAATCTTCGCGCTCTGGATTCCAGACAATGCGCGTATATTCAAACAGGCAAAAATAGCGATCATGAAACAAGGCCGCGGACAATGTGCGCGGCGATTCCGTATCAAGGATCGCGCCGGGGACAATCTCGCGGAGGAAATCTGGCGTGCTCACCCCGTCTGAATAATATCCAGCGGGCACAAACCAGGCATTGGCGGCAAATCTGGTTTTATCCAGAAAGAGAAGATGCTCCCCGGTTCGAATATAGTTGCGCTGCCCTTCCAGGCGCGGCTTTGTCGAGCAGGATTGCAAGGAAAGATTATCGGTAAAGACTTCGGCCAAATTTGAATCGCGGACATCAAAAATATCGATTGCCTGACAGCCAATAAAGACGCCCCACTGACTATATTTTGTAAACAGGTTATAGCAATTTGAGTCTCGTTGGGTTGCAATCTGGTCCCAGCGCGCGAGGGTGTTTGTCTCGCTTACCGTCATGGGCGTGAGCGGACCGGCGGAGGCACATGCGGTTAACACGGCCGCAAGGGCAAGCAAGAAAATACGTTGAAATTGTAAAAAACGCGGCACCGACAAATCCCCTGATTTGGTAATAGAGAATCTGTACCATAGTTGGCGGAATGAACACAGCAATTGTGAAGCGGTTCAACCGTGATGATGGATTTGTGAACGCGCCGCGGACCCGGCTAGAGCGAGGAAAGGGCGAGAATGGCCAACGAGGATTGGCGCAGGGTTACCGCAAAACCATCATCAAATGTCCGGGTGATTTTCCCCGCATGGCTGCCATGGCCATCAAAAACCAGATGGATCGTTGAGCCTGGTTCGGGAATAACGCTGGAGGAAATCGCCACGCCGGAGGCGGCAAGGTCTCTGGTCAAGCCTTTATGGATTTTTCCGGTGGCATCGCGAAACTTGCATGCCATGACCATATCGATCCGGGTTTCGCTTCGTCGGTCTGAGCTTTTTTTCAGCTCAACAGGCGTCTTCAGCCAATTCATTAATGTCACAGCATAACCTCATTTGGTTTTGCCCGCATACCCTATGACAGTTATGCCCGCACAAATGCTAAGGAACATTGAATGAAGTCGCGCGTAATTTAACGATTTACGCCGCAGGATTTGCCAGTACGATGCCTTTTTCTTCCAAAAAGCCGCGCAATTCGCCTGTTTCGAACATTTCGCGCACAATATCGCACCCGCCAACAAATTCGCCTTTGACGTAGAGCTGCGGGATTGTTGGCCAATCTGAGAACTCTTTAATGCCGTGGCGCAGATCATCAGAGGCAAGGACATTGTCAGTGGCAAAGTCGGCCCCCAGATAGTTTAAAATCTGAACCACCGTCGAAGAAAACCCGCATTGGGGGAAATCTGGCGTGCCTTTCATGAATAGCATAACCGGATTGGCATCAACTTGTTGTTGGATTGTCGCGTTGATATCGCTCATGGGGGCACCCTTAATTAGAAAACACTCACGTCTTTAGCTAGGTATTGGTACCCGCTTCGTCAAGGCGCAAAAGGCGCAAATCAGCCTTCTTCAGGCGGGCCGCTAAGGGCGCGCATGCGGGACAATTCTTTCAACAGGGGCACCTCCCACGGCCCTGAGGCTATGGCGAGGGATTGGTCCAAATGTTTTGCCTTGGTGGAGGTGGTGAGAACCACATCGGCGATGTTTTCGCTCAGCGCAAAGGCCAGCATTTTCTCTGCGGCGCTATTGGGGCCCGGTGCCTCTATGGCATCGCGCAAAACTGGGTTAATCCCGGCAATCCGGCTTCGATCACGCACGATTGCGCGGGTCACCGCCCAGCTATCGGCAATCGAGACTGGCCGATAAAAGCCCGGGCGATAAAAGGCCTGGGCGAGCGGCGCTATTGAGGCCACATGCACCCCTTTTGCGCGCGCCTCCATAAACAGCTCGCGATGGCCCTGATCAAAGAAATTAAACAGCCCCATCACCGCATCAAACACTTCATGGTCGATTGCGGTTTTCAGGACATCCCCGTGCCCGCAAACCCCGGCGCGCTGAATGACCCCTTGGGCCTTCAATTCGGCAAATAGAGGGGCGGTATTGTCGATGATCCAATGGTCCGGCCCATGTAGATAGAGGCAATCAATCTTGTCGCGGTGCAATCGCCGCAAAGAGCTATCGAGATCGCGCCGGATCGCATCCATGGTGAAATCCTTGGCTTTGCGCCCGAGCCCGCGATCAATGGTGCCGGTCTTTGTGCTGATGGCCACATCGCTTGCCAATTCATGGCCTGCCAGTGCAATGCCAAGGCGCTTTTCGGCCAGGCCGCGCGCATAAAAGCCCGCCGTATCAAAATGGCGAATGCCGCCCTCTAACGCTTGATGGATCAGCGCAATGGCTTGGTCTTGGGAGAACCAGGCCTGACCCCACGCCCCTGATGCCCCAAACCCAAGGGCGGCTCTTTTATTTGTGTCCGTCACCAGCCATGAACCTCGCGCGCAACGCACCATGTATTGGCATAGGCGCGCACTGTTTGCTCGATCGGATCTGCATAGCCCCCGCCGATCGCCATAGAGACCGCAATATTGCGATCCTTTGCTCCCCTTAACACAGATTCATCGCGCGCTTTAAGCCCTTCATAGGAAAGGGCCATGCGCCCTAGCCTATCAAACTCCAGCGGATCGACGCCCGCCTGATATAAAATCAGATCCGGTTCAAACCGCCACACCTGTTCCAGTGCAGGTTCCAGCGCGGCTAAATATTCCTCATCACCAATATTATCGGGTAAATCGACATCCAGCGTGGCGGCGACTTTTCGGAACGGGAAGTTTTTTGCTCCCTGTACAGATAAAATAAAAACATCAGAACGGCTACCTAAAATGGCTGCATTGCCGTCTCCTTGATGAACATCGAGATCAATAATCGCAATGCGCGAGACAGTTTTTTCTTTTAGAAGCATGAGCGCAGCAATCGCAAAATCATTATACACACAATAACCGGCCCCAAATCCCGCATGGGCATGATGGGTACCGCCTGCCAATTGACCGCTTATCCCCTCGCCTAGTGCCTCACGGGCCGCGGCCAATGCCCCGCCCGCTGTCGCTCTGGCGCGCACCGGAATTGTCGGCGACCAGGGCAAGCCAATTCGGCGCATTGCCGATGGGTCAATCGTGCCGCTTTCCATTGCTTCTACATAATCTGCATCATGAGCAATAAGAATTTCGTCAACCGACAAGATGGGCGAACTGGTGAGCCAGTTTTCAGGAATGATGCGCTCTTCAATCAAAAGCTTGCGCAACATGACATATTTGCGGCCCGGAAACCGATGACCGACAGGCAGGTTAAGATCATGAGTATCTGAATAGAAGACTTTCATCTCAAGAGATTTGTTCAATGATTGCAAACAAAAAGTACAAAAATGTTGTTACGGTAGGAATAAAAAAGGGTGATATATCGCCTCGCACAATAAACCGGTGCACGGGGATGGCATATAGGGTCGTTATTAAGGAAATTTCCAGAAAATAATATATTTCCGAAAACAAGATGGCATTTTCGAATTGACTGGAAGAAAGTTTTTCAGGCACATCCAGATAAAAAAGAAAAATGGCAAGCGCCAATGGGAAGGCTGCTAGTTTTGCATGCATCTGCCAGTTTCGCACAATATGGCGAAGGGTATCGCCAATCAGCCCGTGCGAATTACTAAACTGGTTGTCACTCGCTTGCTCTTCCCCCAAAGGCTCTAATCCTTTTTCTCAACAATCGGCATTTGCACCTTAATATGCACTTCTTTGAGTTGCGGCGCATCCACTTCGGCAGGTGCATTCAGCATAAGGTCTTCACCCTGCTGGTTCATCGGGAACATTGTCACTTCACGGATGTTTTCTTGTTCCGCGAGCAGCATGACAATACGCTCAAGCCCGAGCGCACAGCCTCCGTGCGGCGGTGCGCCATATTTAAACGCATTCAGCATACCGCCAAATTTGTCCTCAACAACCTCTTTGCCATAACCGGCAATATCAAAGGCTTTATACATAATGTCCGGGCGATGGTTTCTGATCGCGCCCGAGCCCAGCTCATAGCCATTACAGACCAGATCATATTGATAGGCTTTGATCGCCAGATAGTCCGCATCCGACTGAGCCCCTTCAAGGGCTTCAAGGCCACCTTGGGGCATGGAAAATGGATTGTGCCCAAACTCCACTTTCTTGTGCTCTTCATCCCATTCATACATTGGGAAATCGACAATCCAGCATAATTCGAAGCTGTCTTTATTGCTAAGGCCTAGCTCATCCGCGACCACGTCGCGCGCTTTACCGGCAACGGTGACAAATTCGGATGGTTTGCCCGCAAGGAAGAAGGCAGCATCGCCGGCTTTAAGGCCAAGCTGTTCGCGAATGGCTTGCGAGCGTTCAGGACCAATATTTTTGGCGAGCGGGCCTTTGGCCTCAGTCTCATCAAAAATCATATAGCCCATGCCCGGCAGACCCTGTTTTTGGGCCCAGCTATTCATCCGATCACAGAATGCCCGGCTGCCCCCGGTGGGCGCAGGAATGGCGCGAATTTCGTGCAATGGATCAGCTTCCAAAATAGAGGCAAAAATCTTAAAGCCCGATCCGCGGAAATGATCGGAAACAACCTGCATTTCAATCGGATTGCGAAGGTCTGGCTTGTCTGAGCCATATTTCAGCATGGCATCGTCATAGGCAATTTCGCGGAACGGATAGGAGGAGACAGATTTCTCTCCCGCAAATTTGGCAAACACATCATGGGTGACGGGTCCGACCGCATCAAACACATCCTGGCGCTCGACGAAACTCATCTCCAAATCAAGCTGATAAAACTCACCGGCAGAGCGATCCGCGCGTGCATCCTCATCACGGAAACAGGCAGCGATCTGATAATAACGATCAAAGCCGGAGACCATAATCAGCTGTTTGAACACTTGCGGCGCTTGGGGCAGCGCATAAAACTTGCCCGCATGCAGACGCGAAGGAACCAGAAAATCACGCGCCCCTTCCGGCGACGATGCGGTCAGGATCGGCGTTTGAAAATCGGTAAAACCTTTATCTTCCATGCCATCGCGGATCGCTTTGATCACCTTGGAGCGCAGCATGATATTGGCGTGCAAAGTCTCGCGGCGCAGATCAAGGAAGCGATAGCGCATGCGCACATCTTCTGGATAATCAGGTTCAGCAAAAACCGGCAAAGGCAGCTCATCGGCGGTCGATAAAACCTCAAAGCTTTGCATGCGCACTT
This sequence comes from uncultured Caulobacterales bacterium, assembly GCA_964421675.1. GTDB lineage: Bacteria > Pseudomonadota > Alphaproteobacteria > Caulobacterales > Parvularculaceae > CALLPQ01. The sequence goes on along the minus strand of CAYQXV010000004.1, from coordinate 9,226 downwards.
CAATCGCCCCGGTGGGCAGGTTGGCATTCACCGCCCCGTCATCGCGGGCTATAACGGTGCCTTCAACGCGAATAACGCTCTCCTGGCGCACCTTTTCAACATCGGCAAAGAATGGCGCCTCAGGCTCAACCACCAATTGGGTCAGTCCATAATGGTCGCGCAGATCGATGAACAATAATCCGCCATGGTCGCGTTTGCGATGCACCCATCCGGACAGGCGCACATTTTGCCCCACATCGCTATCACGAAGGGCATCACATTGGTGGCTACGATAGGCGTGCATGTCGGAACTCCGGCGCTATAAAGGAAAACAAATTCAGTTGCGACGGATTGGCCTTCAATGCAGGCCTTGTCAAGCTTCGCGCGTATTTCGTTGCCTCGGAGTTTTGTGACCAAGACGAGGGTCGATCCGTTCGCCCGGGTATTTATGGGTTCACGTCAGGAATGCGCGCAAGGCTTGAGGCATCCTCGCTGGCCAGATCGATCAGCCCCATCACCTCATCGGTCAGGTTCGCCTTGTCAGCCTCGCTAACGCTATCGAGCGCCTTGATCATGGCAAAGCCCTGTTTAGCACCGGGGGGCATTAGCTGAATCATATCGGGCGAGAGTTGCGCGATCTGTTGCGCCGTTCCCGGTGGAATTTTACGGGCGAGATAGGCCGCCATCACCTTATCGCCGAGATCGCCAAAGGTTACCGCGGACTCAAACCCGCATCCCTTGGCCTCATCTTCCACCTGGCTATAGGCCTGAGGCGCGATTTCGCGCAGCTGCGTGAGCGGGCCGGAATAAACTTGCAATTTCCCGTCTTTAATTGGGCTTTCTTCGGTGCTGTCGAAGATCTTTTCAGCTTCAGGCTCCGTGCGTAATCGGTCCGCCAGGCTATTCATTTTTGGCAGACACATGGCGAATGTTTTCGCGTGTATCGTTTCAAAAGAGGCCTCTTGAGCGCGGGCCTCGTCACCGGCCCCTACAGCAAGACTTAGCCCCAAAACCGCGGTCACAGCGCACCTGATCGCCGCTGAGCCGTGATCTAATCTAGTTTGATATAGATTTGCTCGAATTGTCATGATTGTTCTCCCCATTATTGAACCCGCTCATATTATCACACTTATAGAGCGAGTACAAAGCAGGTAGCTTTTCTCTACTTAAAGTTGAGATGTTCGCACCTGCAAAAGATTTTCGCTTGCCTCCTGATCGGTTACTTGTATGGTCCGCAACACGCAAAATTGAGGAATAAATCTATGTTGCCAACGCCGCGCGCTGATATCGTCACCAACACACTCGACTATGAAGTGATACCGCTCGTGAAACCAACGGGTTTCCGCGAATATGATGCGCGCTGGGTTTTTGAAAAAGAAATCAACCTTCTCGGCATTCAGGCCCTCGGATTGGGGCTGGGCACATTGATCCATGAGTTGGGCCGTCCGCCCAAGATCGTTGTTGGCCATGATTTTCGCGGCTATTCCACCTCCATCAAACAGGCGCTCATTGTCGGCCTTATGAGTGCGGGCATTGAGGTTCATGATATTGGGCTGGCCTTGTCGCCGGTTGCCTATTTTGCGCAGTTTGATCTTGATATTTCCTGCGTTGCGATGGTGACAGCAAGTCATAATGAAAATGGTTGGACGGGCGTGAAAATGGGCGTGAACCCGCCTCTGACTTTTGGCCCTGATGAAATGGGCCGCCTGAAAGACATCGTTTTGACGGGCGCGGGTAAATCCAAGAGCGGCGGCGGCTATAAATTTGTTGAAGGCTTGCGCGAGCGTTACATTGAGGACGTCATCAAAGGCGTTAGCTTTTCGAGAAAAATGAAAGTCATCGCCGCATGCGGTAATGGCACCGCCGGGGCCTATGCACCCGAAGCCTTATCGCGGATACCGGGCCTTGAAGTCGTCCCGATGGATGCCAAACTTGATCATACCTTCCCGCGCTATAATCCGAACCCGGAAGATATGGAAATGCTTCACGCCATGCGCGACGCGGTCAATGAACATGGCGCGGATATGGCGCTTGGATTTGACGGTGATGGTGACCGATGCGGCGTTGTCGATAATGAGGGCGAAGAAATCTTTGCCGATAAAATTGGCGTTCTGCTGGCTCGCGATCTTTCTGCCCTCCATGAAAATGCGCAATTTGTTGTCGATGTGAAATCTACCGGTCTGTTTATGACCGACCCGGTTCTGGTGAAAAATGGTGCGCAAACGCTCTATTGGAAAACCGGCCACTCTTACATCAAAGCGAAAAGTCATGAGTTGGGCGCGCTTGCCGGCTTTGAAAAATCGGGCCACTTTTTCTTCAATAAACCAATTGGGCGCGGATATGATGACGGGCTGGTTGCAGCCATTGCGCTGCTCAATATGCTCGACAGAAATCCTGATAAATCGCTGGCGGATATGCGTCGCTCCTTGCCGCAAACTTGGCAAACACCAACAATGTCGCCCCATTGCGCCGATGAAATCAAATATGGTGTGGTTGATAAAATCGTCAAAGGCTTTGAGGATCGCGCGGCAAAAGGCGGTACAATCATCGGTCAGCCCATTCGCGATGTCGTGACCGTCAACGGCGTGCGCATCACCGCTGAAGATGGCACCTGGGGATTGGTTCGCGCCTCCTCAAACAAGCCAGAGCTGGTGGTGGTCGTTGAAAGCCCGACATCAGAGGCAAATATGCGCGCCATGTTTGCAGAGCTTGATGAGGTTTTGTCAGGCTATGATGAGATTGGTGAATATAACCAAAAAATCTGACGGGCTTGCCTCGTCGCGGCCCGTTCGCATTTGCGCGCCATTCGTTGACCCCAAATGGATCAGCGAACAGCTGTCACTTATAAATAAAATGAAATGCGCGTCTTACGATTTAGATCGTATGCGGCGTGCGCCAAACAGTCCGCCAAGGCCGGTTAGGAATAACCAAGCCGCTGCAGGCAATGGCACTGGCATCAAATCAGCAGTTGCTGAAATTTGAAACGGAATATCTGCCGTTACCAACATTTGCTGACCCTGACCATTTGAAACGAAAAATTCAATCGGGAATGTTCCGCTAGAAAACTCAGATGTGGTCCGCAAAAAATCAACCAAATCGCCAACCGTAACGACACTTGCAGGTACTTGCGCTGATTGAATTGTTAGCGGGCTTGTCGGTGATGCTGCAAAACGCGGCGTGCCAGCATTATCGCCTGTCACAAACAGGCTAATATTTAAACGCCTATCAACAAACTCAGCAATATTGCCCATTGAGCGCACCATGCTTTGAAATGTCAGACTATTTACACCCGGCGTGCCTAATGATCCTGTTACGGAAAGATTGCTACCTGTTGCAACGCCATTGTCATCCAGAATAATGAATGAATATCCATCCATTAATGTGTTCGACAATGTTGGCGTAGAAAAGTTCAATGCAATCTGGATGGACGCACCGGTCAGACCTAACTGGTCGACATTTTGAACCGAGCCGCCGCCTGGCATACTGGCATCAGGAACAAATCTCGGGCTAAAAAATTCACCATCGGTGATAATGCCATCCAGCAGCACGGATTCAGCCGAAGCGCGCGGTACAAGGAATAATGCAGAAAATGCTGCAACAGCGACAATGATAACAAACCATCGCCAGCGGTGGCTAGCTTGCGATTGCTGCGAAATAGCCTTTGCCCTCGCAACATTTCGAGCCCCATTAATCGATGCGCGCATAGAACTAGCGGCACCGCGTCCCCGATAATATCGGTCCGTCGAATAATACTTACTCATTACGCGTGTCCCCACACCCTTAACTTACACAACAAAACGCAGAGCGTCCCACCTAATCACGCTTAAGAACCTATATACAACTCCGATCAAATACTACCAAAATGTAAGGTTAATGCGGAGTTTATTTTTCCGCGAACCAAGGCCTAACCAAACCTAAATAGTAAATTATCAAGAAAATTGAATGGTTTAGAGTGCCAAACCTACAAAACACATGAAAAAGGGCTGACCGCATTAAAAACGGTCAGCCCCTTAAATCGTTAACAAATGGCAGCTGATTTAAGGCCAGCCGCCAGCTGTAATATGGTTAACTTTGAACGCCTAGACGACGCACAGTCGCAATTGTCAGCTGACCACTTGGTAGATTGTTATCAACCTGATAGGCCCGCAGCGCTCTGATTGTTTGCTCGCCGAGCACACCGTCGACACCGCCTGGGCGGTAGCCTTCACGCTGCAGAGCAGCCTGAACACGGCGAATAACATTTGGCGTTGTGTTTGTTTCACACAGAATTTCACGCCATTCCAACCGCTCGTCAGTAACTTTGGCTTGCTTAGTCACTGTTTTATAGGTCGCTTCAATTGGGATGCGACGCTCTTGTGCTGGGCGAACCAGTTTGCGTACACGAACTGTATCATATTGTGCAGGGATCGGCACAGTGCGTGTTGTTGCAGGCTGATCAATCACACGGCGTGTCACTGTGCGTGTTTTTGCAGGAATGAAGACTTCTTCAGTTCGTGCAGGTTCACGCAGCTCTTTACGGACAACGGTGTTGTATTCAGCAGGAACCTCAACAAGACACATGATTTCGCCAGTTGATGAATCAACGCGCGTAATCGGACCCGTTCCTTTTTTCCATGTTGTGTAAGCTTCACGAACAAGGATTTTTTCGGTTACATTTTCATAACGTGCAGGAACAGTTTTCAATTCCGAACGTGCAGGCTCAACCTCAACAGTTTCATTCACTGTGCGGTATGTTGCAGGGATCACTTCAATACGCTCAGATCCTTCACGCGTTAAAACACGCTGCTCTTCAAACGTATATTCCGCAGGAATAACTTCAACGCGATCACTGGCTTCACGATCAAGCACGCGCTCTGTCGTGGTTTGATATTGTGCCGGGATCAGAACGCGAGAATAGCATTCGCCTTTTTTCGCATTTGGAGGAAGATCAGCTGCATTACTGCCAGCGCCGCCGCCGGTAGATGTTGCCAAACGCGTGTTACGCTCACGCAGAGCTGCGTTTTCACGTTCAAGACGACGCAACCGCTCAAGCTCTTGCTGAGAGATTGTCGCATCCTGATAGGCTACATTTGCCGCATAAGAGCCGGTTGTGCCAATTGCACCATTAGCCGCGCTGCCCGCTGCGCCGCTAACGCCATTATAGGCCCGATTAGCTGTTCCCGCGCCATAAGCGCGATTAGCAGATGCCGCGCCACCAACGCGGGCCCGCGTACCGGAAACGACTGATCCGGTGGAAACATTTGTGAAACCGCGATTGGTGACAATTGTTCCAGCCTGATTTGCCGCTGTTTGGGCGTCATTGCCGAGCGTTGCGCCGCGCGCAACAACCTGAACGCCTTTATTATTGATATCCCCGGCTTGTGCCGACCCTTCTGTTGCGCACCCAGTAATCAATGCTGCTGCACAAACCGACATAATTCCTAGTTTCATAGTCATGGTAACTCCTGTCCCCGTTTCATCAATGGCCCCGCCAAAACTTCAAAGCGTACTCAATACAGACAAGGGCTCATCTCAATAGCCTTTGAAACATAAAGACCATCATAGACGAACACAAAGAAGGGGACCGGAAATAGGCAGCGCAAAGCCGCGAATAATCCAATTCCCCTCAGAAAATTCGCTTCTTACCATTTGTTTACCATAACAAGGCGTCCTGTTTCAATCGAAATTATCACTTTGTAATAATTCATGAAATTGCCTCAATCACCATGAAAATGGCCATGATGAGGACATAAACTCCAAATCCGCGAGACAAGAGCTGGGCCGAGACCCGGTGGGCCAGCCGCGCGCCAATTGGGGCCGTAATCGCTGTTACCATGGCCGGCACACAAAAGGCCGGCACACTCACATAGCCAATGCTTGCCCAGGGTAAGCCCGCTACCCCCTGACCGGCGATTGCAAAGCCGATCACACCGGGGATCGCTACGCCTAGCCCAAACCCTGAGGCCGTTGCGACAGCACGGTGCATGGGCCGCCCGCTCCAACTCATGACCAGCACACCGGCGACACCGCCGCCAAGCCCAAGCAGGCTAGAAAACAGCCCCGTCAGAGTGCCTAGAATCGGCGCAAATTGCATGGTGATCTTTTGTTTCTTGGCGGCCCGATCTGAAGCCAGCTCTGACGCTGGCTCTTCCACGCCATCTTGGGCCCGCCCGTCCGGAGAGGCCGTCACTTGTTTTCCAGTGAGCCGGTTATAGCCGATAAACAGCGCGCCAAGGGCAAAGACCGTCAGTAAGATTTGTGTTGGTAGATATCGCGCAATGAACCCTGCCCCGCCTGCCCCCAAAGCAATCCACGGAACCCAGCGCCGCCAGATTGGCCAGTCGACCGCGCCAAGCTTGTGATGGGTCGCCAGCGCGCGCGCAGAGGTTACGATAATGACCGAAAGGGATGTGCCGATGGCAAGTTGCAGTTGGGCAGCTTCAGGTACGCCCATTGCCCCAAACATAATAAAGAGTACGGGCACCATGATGATGCCCCCGCCAATGCCAAACAATCCCCCGGCTAACCCTGCGAAAATACCCGCGCCGAGTAGCAACCCAATATAGAGAAGCATTTCTGCTGACATTTAAAATCTATACCTTTTGCGAGAGGTTTGCGGGTGCTTCGAGATTATGCGGCATGGTCGCGCGCTGCATCGAGGGCTTTCAATGCGGTTGGAATAATATCAATCGGCGCGTTCGCCCCGAATTTCGACAAATGTTGGCGCCAAATTCGCGCGCCCGGCGTTGCATGGAACAATCCAAGCATGTGGCGGGTAATAGAGTGCGGGCGCACCCCATGGTCGCTAACTTGGGCGCGCAAATACTGATCCATCCCGTGGGCAACTTCATGGCGCGTCATTGGGTTTTCCGGGCCGTCAAACATCACATGATCAACTTGCGACAATAGCCATGGCTTTGCATAGGGCGCACGGCCCAACATCACCCCATCAAGATCGCCCGGAGAATGGGCCAATTCTTCCGTGCATTGGGAAAGCGTTTCAAGGCCGCCATTTAATATGATCGATAATGACGGGTGCAATGTTTTGATATGGCGAACAAGCGCATAATCGAGCGGCGGGATGGTGCGGTTTTCTTTTGGCGATAACCCTTCCAGCCAGGCTTTGCGCGCATGAATGATAAAAGTCTCACAGCCCGCTTGCGCCACCGTCTCAATGAAGGCTGGCAAAACCTCCCACGGATCATCATCATCAACGCCGATCCGGCATTTTACCGTTACCGGGCAACGTACGCCCGCGCGCATCGCGCTGACACTCTCAGCGACAAGTTTTGGATCGCGCATCAGGCACGCACCAAACGCCCCCGATTGAACCCGGTCCGATGGGCATCCAACATTGAGATTGATCTCATCATAGCCATAGCCCTCCCCGATCCGGGCTGCCTCAACCAATTGCGCCGGATCGCTGCCGCCGAGTTGCAAGGCAACCGGGTGCTCGCACCCATCAAACCCCAGAAGGTAGTCACGGTCCCCATGGATCACCGCCGCGCTTGTCACCATTTCAGAATAAAGCCGCGCACGCCGTGTCATGAGCCGGTGGAAAAAACGGCAATGGCGATCGGTGCCATCCATCATTGGCGCAACACAAAATCTATGGGGGTGAAAGTCCATTTTACTTTATCGATCGCTCACAGCGCTAAAATATTACTGTCTTAATGGACCATGATAGGGCTAGTCGGCAAGATCGCGCGCCCGGTCTCTGGCCGCAATCGCAGCGCGCTCAACCAGCGGGCGCAAGCCATCTCTTGGATGATCCAACCGGCTAAGGGCCGCCGCAGTGGTCCCGCCTGGCGAGGTCACACTTTCGCGTAAGCTCGCCGCATCGCGCGGATCAAGGGACAGCATTTTGCCTGCGCCAAAAATGGTTTGCCGCGCCAATTGCTCTGCAGTTTCAGGGGCAAGACCAAGCCCCTCACCGGCGCTTTGCAACGCCTCCGCCATCAAGAACAAATAGGCCGGACCGCTCCCCGAAATTGCGGTTACCGCATCAATGGCATCATCATCGCGCACCCACACACTTGCCCCGACCGCATTCAGTAAATGCGAGGTGCAGTCTTTGTCCGTGTCCGACACAGTTTTTGTGGCTGCAAGCCCGGTCATCCCTGCGCCCACATTTGAAGGCAAATTCGGCATTGCACGGACGATTTTTAAATCATCTGAAGATGCGCCTGCGCCGTCTTCCGCACCGCTAAGAAGTGACTCCAACCGTGCCAATCGAAGACCGGCCATCACTGAGATTGAAACACAGCCCTGCGCGAAGCGCCCGAAGGCTGGTAATATCCCACCCGCCATTTGCGGCTTGACCGCAAAGACTTGCACATCAGGCTGGCAGTTTTTATCAATTGCATCGCCATGGGAGACAATCTCAATTGCATATTGATCGCAAAGGGAACCGATAGACGGGGATGGCGCGGGATCAATGACAATCGATGTTGATGCGATTGCCCCGGTCTCAAGCCAGCCGCGCAACAACGCGCCGCCCATAGCGCCCGCACCGACCAAAAATACGGCCGGGCGTTTGTTTTGAGAAGAAAGGTTTTTTGTCGTCACCATCTAGCCCGCCCACGGAATTTAAACCGGGCGCGCAACCGGGTGGATACCCAAAAGAAAATCTTTACGCGCTGCCCGCTGTTTCGAACATAGAAGATTGTAGCGCTTCCTGAGGGGTTTTGTCTCCCCAAATCAGGAAATTAAACGCTGGATAAAACCGTTCAATCGCTTCCGAGGTTCCTTTAATTAACATCTCAGCTTGCAATCCATCGACGGTTGCGGTCTCCGGCAAAATAATCGCATTGCGATAGACAATCGCATTATCATCAGACCAGAGATCAAAATGGCCAATCCACAGGCGCTCATTGACCATAGCCACAAGGCGGCTGACGGTCTGTTCCTTGCCTTCCGGGGCTTTGAGATCGAGCGGTGCGCCCATTTGCAAGGTCGATAATTCGCGCCGCCAAGTGAACCAAATCCCGGTATCGCGCCAGGCGCCGGCTGTCACAACATGCAATTCATGTTCATCAACACGTTCACATTCATGATCAAGGCCAAGGGCCATCTGCTCTATGATATCAAGCGGATCATGAGATTCTACTGGACGTTCGAGCAATTCTATCGACATGGGAAACCCCGTGCTACTGCGTATATGACCAGTATGACGCGGTGAGTCGGGAACCCCTGCAATGATTCGATAGTAACAGGTTTTGCACACCCAATTGGAAAGTTGCAAAACCGGCAGTCTCCCACACCTATT
>CAYQXV010000003.1:82769-119014 GCA_964421675.1 uncultured Caulobacterales bacterium | reverse complement strand
ATTGAAGGCGTGTCGGTAGCGAATGATGGTGGGTTTGGCAACAAAAAAATTTGCCTGAGCTGCCGGAATTTTGGCGTGGAGCGCGGTTTGACCGTAAATCAGTGAAATTTTCTTGAAAAACAAGGCCTTGTTGCGATCATGCAGGGTCTGGCTGGCCAAGCGCTTGGGGTACGCACACAAAATAACCCGCGCGGCTTTTGAACCTTAGTGGTGCTCCATATCTTGCAAACGAAGCCATTAACCTTTTAGGCTGTGCCCATAGCAACAATCGGGGAACTCAAATGCGTTTTATTTATCAAATACTGATCGTCATATTTATTGGCTTTGCGCCGCATTCATTGGCGCAAGATACGACGTTAAATTTTCAACTATCCTCTGACGGCTGGACCATTGAACAAGCTCTCGCAGAGATTGAAGCGTATGGGCTTTCGGGCCAGGTCACGGATTCCTCTGAAAGTACTGCGGCGATAGAGTTCGAAGGCGCGACATTTGCCGTTGATGGATATCATTGCAATAGCAATAAGCAGTGTACAGAATTTCTTTTTTATATTGGCTTCGATCTACCAAACGGGCTTTCCCTGGACAAGGTCAATGAGTGGAATTCGACTGCCATTGTCGGACGCGCTTATCTCGATGATGAACAAGACCCATGGCTGGACCACATTATTTCCGTAAACGATAGCAATGACGATAGTGCTTTTCGCGAAGGCCTCGAATTATGGATTGCTGGCTTGAATAATTTTAATGAGTTTATAAGCAGCTTTTGGTCTTCGTGATCATAAGCTGCTTATCGCGATCGATGGTCTTGTTTCAATCAAATTGAAATGCCTACGGGTCGTAACTTTTTCTACTGGTCGTAACCGGGCATTTCACGGTTGAGCTTACGGATCAGGCCGGGCCATGCGAGATTGTCGCCCATGCCCTTAACAAATGCGGGCGCGCCTTGTTGCAAGACTTTTGCGGCCATTTCTTCTGGCTCCTCAAGCGGCGGGCGCGTGTCAGATTGGGCTAAAATTTGCGCTTTGCAGGCTTGTTCTAAAAAGTACATGCGCATAAATGCTGTGGCGCAATTTGCGCCAGTTGTTAGCGTGCCGTGATTTCGCAAAATCATAAATCCGTGCGAGCCAATATCTGCGACCAGTCGTTCGCGCTCATCAAGGTCCGTCGCAATCCCCTCATAGTCATGATAGGCAATGTCATCATGGCAAACCATGGCAAATTGCGAATATCGTTTTAAGCCATCTTGTTGAGCAGAAACAGCAACGCCGTAAGGGCTATGCAAATGCAAAACGCAATGGGCATCATCGCGCGCCATGTGGATTGCACTGTGAATGACAAAACCTGCAGGGTTTGAAAAAAATGGACTCGGGGTCACCAAATTTCCGTTTGTATCAACCTTGAGAAGGCTGGACGCGGTCATCTCTTCAAAAAACACCCCATACGGATTAATGAGAAATGTCGGGTCGCCGCCATCATCGGGGCATCGCGCCGAGATATGGGTAAAAATCATATCGTCCCAGCCGTGCATGGCAACAAGTCGGTAGGTTGCGGCAAGCTCGCACCGCGTTTGCCATTCAGCCTCGCTGACCTCGCCTTTCAGGCTGGGCAGCGTCGCAGGATCGGGAATGGAAAATCCTGGCTGCGGGGGTATTGGGTCCTTGGCGGCACTCGACGTCATGGTCATCAACTCCTGAATTTGCAGCAGATAGTGGTAACGCCAAGCCGTGGGGCTCGCTACCCTTTTATACAGTTGGCTGGAAAATTATCGTGCGAGGCGAAACCCAGAAAACTGCCACCGCGCAGAAGGGGGGAAGAAGTTACGATATGTTGCGCGCATATGCCCTAATGGGGTTGCGCTGGAGCCACCGCGAAGCACCATCTGGCTGGACATAAATTTTCCATTATATTCACCAATGGCCCCCGCCGCTGGCTTATATCCCGGGTAGGATGCATACGGACTTTGTGTCCATTCCCAAACGGACCCAAATAGTGCGTGGAGCGCCCCGTCTTCGCCGTCCCCTGACGCTTGCCGGGAGGCTGGCTTTCCTGCTTCCAGAAAATGACCGTGAACAGCTTGGCGCGCCGCAGCAACCTCCCATTCAGTTTCGGTGGGAAGAACAGCGCCGGCCCAATTGGCATAGGCGGCGGCTTCAAAATGGGAAACATGACGCACCGGTGCATCGAGCGCCAATGGAACTTGTCCGAACAGGGTAAATTGCTCCCATGCCCCGCTTTCATTGCGTTCCCAGTAAAGAGGCGCCGTCCAGCCATGAGTTTGTACCGTCGCCCACCCATCGGCAAGCCAGAATCTTGAATCTTGATATCCACCGTCTTCAATGAAGGCCAAATAATCGCGATTGCTTACCGGACGGTGACTCAATTCAAACGGGTTGAGGAAAAACTTATGGCGCGGCATTTCATTATCAAAACAAAACCCACCCTCAGCGCCTTTTTCTACCAGCCCACCTTCAAAACCAATCCATTTGATCGGGTCGGCCATTTGTGTCGGCTGACCATTTTCGATCTGGTTATCACTATAGGCTGCAGGCCGCATCGCATTTTGATAAAACCCATGCAGGATATCGGTCTGCATTAATTCCTGGTGCTGTTCTTCGTGCGCACACCCAAGGCAGATGAGGTCCGCAATTTTTTCATCACCGTAAGCGGCCTCAATTAAATCATCCATCGCCGCATCAATATGGGCCCGATAAGCAAGCACCATATCGCTCGACGGCCGAGATAACAGACCACGCCGCGCGCGCGTGTGCATGGAGCCGACTTGCTGGTAATATGAATTAAACAGGAAGGTGAAATCATCGTGAAAGGTTTTATAGCCGGGCAGATGGGGGCAAAGAAGAAATGTTTCAAAAAACCATGTCGTATGGGCCAAATGCCATTTGAGGGGACTTGCATCCTCCATCGACTGCAGCATCCAGTCCTCGGGCGACAAAGGCGCTGCGAGGGTCAGTGAATTGTCACGTACGCTCCGGAAACCCTGCGCCACATGATCTTCCGCGACATCATTGTCGGCGTGCATAGGCGTAGCATGTGGGGACATAGTAATATTTTTCTCCGGCGGGTGCGCGCCTATTATCAAGCTTACGGACAGACGGGTCAACACTGGAAAAAAGGGGATATTCTGGATTTAGGAGATCATCGGCTAGGGTTCACGAAAACCCCGGCAGGGCGCGATCTATCACGGCGAAGGTCACTTTTATGCCTTGTGGGTTTGACTAATACCCCCGGTCCATCGCACGGTATCCATCCTCAGATTGAAATGCTTGTTTACCCCTATGAAGCTTGCCATCCTCAACTCTATTCGCCCCGATGCCATTGATGCTGGCGAGGCCCTGCGCAAAGAATTTGGTCATGTCCAAGCTGATGCGGCGGACGTGATTGTCGCTGTTGGCGGCGATGGCTTCATGCTTGAGGTCTTACGCGCCCATATGCAAACAGGCCGCCCAGTTTATGGGCTGAACCGGGGAACGGTTGGGTTTTTGATGAATGCTTTTGAAGGCGCGCCCTTGCCCGAGCGGATCAAATCTGCCGAACAAGCGGTGATCCATCCCCTGGCGATGATCGCCAGCACGCAAGATGGCGAGACAGTTGAAGCCAAGGCGATCAACGAAGTCTCTCTTTATCGGCAAACACGCCAAAGCGCGAAATTGGCAATCTGGGTAAATGGGAAGCTACGCATGGAAACCCTGACCTGTGATGGGGCGATGCTCGCCACGCCCGCCGGGTCGACCGCCTATAATCTCTCCGCCCATGGTCCTATTTTGCCAATAAACGCGCAAATGCTGGCGTTAACGCCCATTAGTGCGTTTCGGCCACGACGCTGGAAAGGGGCCCTTTTGCCGCGCGATGCGAAGGTGCGCATTGAGGTGCTCAATCACGAACACAGACCCGTATCCGCGGTCGCAGATAATCAGGAAGTGCGCAATGTGGCCTCTGTCGAGGCTCATGAAGACCGCTCAATCTCCATGACACTCCTGTTTGATGAGGGTCAATCACTGGACGAACGTATCTTACGCGAACAGTTTGAATATTAAGATTTTTTGCCAGTTCAGCCTGAATTTGCAACCAGCCCCATTAAAATTACAACCGACTCTTGTGCTAAGCCGGCAAATCACCGCAGTACTGTGGCCCACATAATATTGTCGAGTTTGTTCCTAATTTCGCTGCCTAAATTCGTTGTTTATTCATTTGTTTAGAGCGCGTTAACCCCTCAGCCGCACACTGCGTTTGTAAGGGATATTTAGGGGCAACAGAACCCGCTACCGGAGGATGGCTGACAATGGGCGCCCAGGCCGTCAGACTCTCAAATGTTGATATCGACAACGCGCTGGAAAAGGGCGACTTTGAAGTCCTGTTCCAACCAATTTTCGATCTTGGCAATGGCTCGCTGGCGCGCATGGAAACATTCGTGCGGTGGCGCCATCCATCCCTTGGCGTACTGCCGCCGGGCGCATTTATCTCATTTTTTGAGTCACAAGGCCGGATGAGCGAGCTATCACGCTATGTTCTCAGTGCAGCCCTGCAAAATTATGTGAAATGGCGCGGAAACCAGGGCCCCGGCTTTTCAATTAATCTCGCCCTTACCGATCTGGCCGATGATGCTATTGCAAGCCATTTGCAGGTTTTGTTACGCGAGCACCAATTCCCCGCAGACGCCGTGACACTTGAATGCCCGATGCCGCCCGTCACAGCGGACCCGGATCAAGCGCGCGAGCAATTTGAATCGCTGCGTAAGACCGGCGCGCGGTTGGCGATCGAAGTGCGCGGGCGTGCCAACGAATTTTTACGCAACGTTGATCCCTTCCCCTTTGATGAAATTAAAACCGGCGGCGCGGCAATCTTGCGGTTTGCACGCACCGTGCGCGGGCCCGGCTTGAGTGCAATTTCTGAATTGCTCGACATTGCCAGCAATGCAAGCGCCTCAATTACCGCTGTTGGCGTTGAGGATCAGGCTTCACTATCTGCGCTACGAGGCCTCGGCTTTAGCGCCGCGCAGGGCAATCATCTTGCCAAAGTTGGCAGCTTAACGGATTTTCGCCCCGGCACCATAAATTCAGTGCGCAAATTGCTTGAACTTGAAGAGCTATCTTCAACACAACTTGGCGCACTTTTGAAAACCGGGAATGTGGACGCAGCAAGTGAGCCTTCAACCCTTGATGGTTTTGAAGCGCCCGCCGACAAAGATACTGAAATCGACCTCACAAAAGACGATCAACTTGACGAGCCCGCCGGCGGCGATGACGCCATCCAAGAAAAAGTGGAGATCGTTCAAGCTGATAGTGTTGATGCAAATGTGTCGACGGCAGAACGCGCAAAACGCAAAGCGGCACTACTCGCCAAGAAAAAGGGCAAGGATGCTGTTCGCGCTGAAATCGCGGCGCGGCGCAAAAGACTTGGCTTATCGACAAAAAATCCAACAACCGAAACGCAAGTTTCTGCCGCAAAGAACCTGCAAAACCGCCTAAGCAACGCCTATTCAACAGATGACGCGCCGGACACCAATAGCGATGAACCCAATGATAGCAGTGACAACGCGGCGATCCTTGACAGCGAACAAATAGACAGTGCACAAATAGACAGTGCACAGACCATAGAGCCTGTGAGCGAGCTCAGTGAAACTGAAGCCGTAGAAATTGAAGCACCATTATCGGAGCCTGAAAATGAGGGCTTGGATGATGATAAGGCAAACCTTGATCTTGATGCAGCAGACACCGCAGTTGAAGAGAATACAGAAGACCAAAAAGAAGAAGTGAGCCCAATTGCTGACAATATCGTTGACGCTGACAATGTCACTGCAGCAAGCCCAACACCCACGAGTGATACACCAGAAGAACCACAAACACCGAGCCTTGAAGAGCCCCAGCAGATAGCGGTATATATGAGGTATGCGGGTGCTGGCGCTTATTTCATCGATACGTGGCCGATCAATATAGAGCGACAGGCGTTGAACGCCCCCGTCAAACCGGCTGAACCTGAACAAGATGTATCTAATCTCGTGCTTTTCTCTCTTGATGATCCGCCCGCTCAACCCGAGCCCCATAAAGAACTTCCCCGTGCACGCACAGCCACCATCGCTCCGCGTGCGCCCTCGACAACCCCGCCCGATCCACAGGCCACTCCTATTGATGACGTTATTACAGTTCAAGGGACACTGGATGATGATGCTTATGAGGATGTCGTTGAACTGCCGGTTACAACATTTGAAAAACCAACCGCGCCCTCAATCCCGGATGTGGATGTAACGGACGGACAAGAGCCCGGTACCACATTCGGCGATCTGATAAATGATGATGAAGATGGGCTCATCGCGGCAAGTCAGGCTTTAGAAGCAAGCCCATCGCCTGTAATTAGTGATCGCGGATCTCGGAAAAATTTCCTCACCCGCAAATACCAGATCTGGCCAACGCATTTTTGGCCGAGAAGTTGGAAACGGGCTTGGGAAAAACGCGCCGCAAACAAGGATTTTGTCCGCCGCGCGCGCGAAGCCGCTGACCGCCTAAATGAAGGGGGAGATGATCCCCGCGACAATCTATTTTAGGCCTCTTAAAACCCGAATAATCTGCCGCATATAGGGAGCGATTTCATCGCTTGGCCTTTCCCTATTCGGGGACTATGTTGCGGGGCTATGAACCGAGAAGAACAAATTCGCGAAGCGTTCAAACGTGCGCTGTTACAAACCACCAAAGCCCTTTCTGCCAGCGAAGAGGCCGAGGTGAGCTTTGGCGGTGATAAGCCGCAAGTTATGGGCAATACTGCCCGCATTCCCCTGCCCAGCAAGATCATCGATCGCGACACCGCCGCCATAACACGGGGCGAGGCGGACGCAGCGGCCCTGCGCCTTGCCTATCACGACGCGAGCGAGCATTTGAAGCTTGCCCCGAAAAATCCGGGCGGGCGGCTGGTCTTTACGGCCCTCGAAAATGCCCGTGTTGAGGCAATTGGCACACGCACCCTCACCGGGGTTGGGGACAATCTTGCCGCGGCTCTCGATCAAGCATTCGCCTTAAAAGCGAACGATAATGCGAGCGATGGTGATGTCGAACCGCTCGCTGATGCGGCCGCGCTCATTTTGCGCGAAAAACTTACAGGCCGAACTCCGCCGCAATCGGCCGCCCCGCTATTGGAGTTCTGGCGACAACAGATTGAAGAGCGCGCTGGTAATAGCCTTGCCGCCTTGTCGACCCTCAATGATCTGGATAACCAAGCGCAATTTGCCAAGCTTGCCCGTAATCTTATCAGCGATCTCGATCTTGATGACCGCGATGAAGGCGATCAGGAAGATAGCGAAGACGGCAAGGACGATAATGAGGATAGCGACGACAATCAGCAACAGCCTGATGATCCCGAAGCCGATCCGACGATTGATCAGCCCGAAGACAGCCTGCCAGAAGGTGGCGATACGCCCGACGGCGATGCAGATCTGAGCGATCAAGATTTTGATCACACCAGCGAAGATGATGATCTTTCCTCCGATGAGGCAAATGCAGTCTCAGGGCGCATGCCGCAATCGGGCGACACGGGCGAGGCTTATAAACCCTACACCACAGAATTTGACGAAATCGCTGACCCGGTTGATCTATGCGACCCGGAAGAGCTTATTCGTCTGCGGCGCACACTCGATCGCCAACTTGAAAATTACCATGCAATTGTGTCCCGGCTTGCCAATCAGTTGCAAAGAAAATTGATGGCCCAGCAAAATCGAAGCTGGATGTTTGATCTTGATGACGGCGTTCTGGATGCGGCGCGTCTGGCGCGCGTAGTTATTGATCCGATGCAGCCCCTATCTTTTAAACAGGAAAAAGATCAAGATTTTCGCGATACTGTCGTCACCTTGCTTATCGATAATTCCGGTTCAATGCGCGGGCGCCCCATTACAATCGCTGCCATCTGCGCAGACATCCTTGCACGGACGTTAGAGCGATGCTCAGTCAAGGTTGAAATTCTTGGCTTTACCACACGCGCCTGGAAGGGCGGACAGGCCCGCGAGAAATGGGTCAATGATCAGCGTCCTCCAAAACCGGGCCGGTTAAATGACTTGCGCCACATCATTTATAAAAGTGCCGATGCGCCTTGGCGTCGCGCGCGCACTTCCCTTGGACTAATGATGAAGGAAGGTATTCTCAAAGAAAATATCGATGGCGAGGCCTTGATCTGGGCCCATGATCGCCTCGTGCACAGGCCAGAAACCCGGCGCATTATGATGGTGATATCTGATGGTGCCCCTGTTGATGATACAACATCATCGTCAAATGGCGGCGCTTATCTGGAACGCCATTTGCGCGATGTTATTGACCAGATCGAAAACCGTTCGCCGGTTGAGCTGCTGGCCATCGGCATTGGTCATGATGTGACGCGTTGGTATTCGCGGGCGCTGACGATTGTTGATGCAGAACAATTGGGCGGTGCCATGGTTGATAAATTGGCCGAGCTTTTTGACGAGCAGCCCGGCGGCGGATCACGGCGACATTCTTAGCATTTATCGCAGCAAAACCACCTCAACCTCATCGCCCGTTATTGCTGCTTCGCAATTACTCTTTCTGCAAATTAAAAGGTCTGCGTTCAAAAAGGGATGCAGCAACGCACTGTCTTGCAAAGGCAGCGCCTTTACCAAGCGGGTTGCCCCGTCCCAGCCCGCCGTTTGCCCGCGCAAATATGTCTCGCGCGCACCGTTCTTGGCTAAGGGTTCAACAAGACATGCCTTTTCGCGCATCAACGTTGATTGCGCGTGGCCTGCCATCTTTTTCACCAAAGCCTGCAGAAAAAGAGATGCGGTGACGATGGAAGAGGCGGGATTTCCCGGCAAGCCCAATACAAGCGGGCCCGATGGAAGCGGGCCAAACCATGTGGGCTTTCCCGGGCGAATGGCAATCTTCTCGATCAAAAGCGTGCCACCCAGCGCCGCAAAGGCGGGCTTAACCAAATCATGATCGCCTACTGATGCTCCTCCAATGGGAACAATAACATCCGCATCACGATTATTTTCAAATATCGCTTTGATTTGATCAGGGTCATCCTCAACCAGACCGCCATAAATCCCCTCCCCGCCCCATTGCGCGATGAGCGCACCAATCGCATAGCGGTTCGTGTTCACAATTGCGCCCGGCTCTAACTCCTGACCGGGCTCGCGCAATTCACTGCCATTGGAGAAAAACACAATACGCGGTTTTCGAACGACCTTAACGCTCGCAAGGTTCGCCGCGGCGACAAGCGCGCCATGAAGGCTATGCAGCTGCGTGCCGCTTTCAATTAATCGATCGCCTTTATTAAAATCCAAACCCACCGCACGGATGTGCGACGCAGAATTATTTCCATCACTGATCGTGATCTTATTCCCAGCCCGCGTCACATTTTCTTGTATGATGACATGATCGCAGCCCGGCGGTATCGCAGCGCCGGTAAAAATTCGAACTGCTTGCCCCTCTAAAACTGGCTTAGAAAAAACAGTCCCGGCAGGCGCCTCCCCGATCACGGTCAATGTTTGGCCCGCAGCGATATCGGCCCGCTTTACCGCATAGCCATCCATGGCGGAGGCGGCAAAGGGGGGCTGCGTTGTTTGTGCAATTACATCTTCGGCCAGAATACGGCCCGTTACATCATCTGGCGTTACGCTTTCAGCTTTTAGCTCCGGCGCATTCTCCAATATACATTTAAGGGCTTCATCAACATTCAGCATCAAGATTTTTCTTCTCGGGAATAATGCCCGGAGACACCGCCGATTTTTTCCTCAAGCCTGATTGGACCAATGACAATGCTTTTATCAATTGCCTTTGTCATATCGTAAATCGTCAGGCAGGCAACCGAAACTGCGCTCAACGCTTCCATTTCAACGCCGGTTTTGCCATCTGTTTGCACAATTGCCTTCACGTCAAAACAAAGGTTTTCCGCATTAGGAGCAATTTCAACATTTACAGATGTTATAGGTAAAGGGTGGCATAGCGGAATAAGATCGCTGGTTTTCTTAGCGCCCATAATGCCGGCAATTTCAGCGATGCTGGCAATATCGCCCTTTGCACTGGTGCCCGATGCGATTGCAGAAAAACTCTCTGGGCTAAAAGTCACAGAGCCGCTGGCAATTGCAGTGCGCTTGCTGACAGGTTTTTGCGAAACATCAACCATTTGCGCCCGGCCTGCAGCATCAAAATGGGATAATTTTTTTGAACCATTCATAATTTAGCGCTCTGACAATCGCGGCATGATCTCAACCAGATTACAGGGCCCGTGCCGCGCATCAAGTTGAAACCTAATTACTTTATCCCAGCCATCCTTAACCGCACCGTTGGAGCCCGGTAGCGCAAAAACAAATGTGTTATTGACCACCCCTGCGCATGCCCGCGATTGTAGCGTGGAAAGCCCCACAGATTGAAAACTAACCTGATGAAAAATCACAGAGAACCCTTCAATTTCTTTATCAAATAAAGGCCTGATAGATTCTGGCGTTACGTCGCGGCCGGTCAAGCCGGTACCGCCTGTGGATATGATTGCATCAATTTTCGGGTCATCGGCCCATTCTTGAACCTGCGCCGCAATATCCTTTGCGGTGTCGCGAACAATCTTGCGTGCCGCCAACACATGCCCGGTTTTTTCAATGCGCGCAGTTAATAAATCCCCCGACGTATCATCATCAACGCTGCGCGTATCTGAGACGGTTAGAACGGCAATGCGCACAGGGATAAATTGTTTACTCTCATCAATACCCATCATAAAGCAGATCTCATTTTAATCGCGTCCCACCGCTGCGCATCTTTATAGTCCCCGTCACGAGGCTCAATCCATGACGCGCCGTCGGTATAATGTTCTTTCTTCCAGAATAAGGCCGCAGTTTTCAAATAATCCATCAGCAAATCATTTGCCTGATAGGCCGCCCGTCTATGCTCGGCCGAAACACCGACAAAAACAATTGGCTCATCAGCGCCAATAAACCCGGTGCGGTGCACGATTGAAACACGCGATAAGGGCCAATGGTCCATGGCATGGAGTGCAAAATCTTCAATGCCTTTTTGCGTCATCTCCGAATGAAAATCGATGGTCAATCCGGTAACGCGCCGCTCTCCCGCAAGGGGGCGCACCAATCCAGCAAAAGTAACAATGGCGCCCGCATGAATACAGTCCTGATAAAACGCCGCACTCACCTGTTCCAGTGAGAAAGGTTCAGACAATAAGCGAACGCCAAGCTGGCTCTCCATGCCCTACCCTCCGCTCATGGGCGGCAAAAATGCAATTACATCGCCGTCCGAGACGATGTGATCAACAGAGCTAATCGAATCATTCACCGCAACTTGCATTAGCGTTTCTGCGAAAACATCACGCAAAGCCGGGTTTTGTTCGGCAAGTTGCTCCATAAGATCGCGCACGGATAGTGGTGCATGCAGTTTGTGCCCGGTTTCACGCTCACCGACAATATCTGCAAATTTTCCAAAAAACTGTAAGGTTGCCATAAATTATCCTCCGGTTACGGACATATGCCTGGCAACAGCAGGCTCCAGGCGCGGTGATGAGATATCAAAATGATGGCGCTCAGGCTTGGCCATCATCGCCTGATCGAGAAGGCGGTCAAGATCAGCGGCTGGATTTTGCCCCCGCAATGCGGATCGCAAATCGAGATAATCGCCGGAACCAAGGCAGGTATATATGCGCCCAGTACAGGTCACCCGGACGCGGTTACACCCGGCGCAAAAATTATTGGTCAGCGGCGTAATCACGCCGAGACGCCCTTTTGTCTGTTCAATGGTGAAATATCGCGCGGGGCCGCCCGTTCGATGGTCGCTCGACGTTAGCGTCCAATGTCCGCGCAATGCATCGACAACTTCGCTTAGCGGTACATATTGGTCAAAACGATCTTCGCTAATCTCGCCCAGCGGCATAACCTCAATCAAGGTGACATCAATGCCGCGCTGATGAGACCATTCAATCAGGGCCGGAATATCAGCCTGCCAACTATCCTTCAGAGCAACCGCATTAATCTTGATATGCAGCCCCGCCGCCAGCGCTGCCTCAATGCCAGCCAAAACTTCGCTCAACTGATCGCGCCGGGTAATCTTCGCAAAACGAACCGGGTCGAGCGTGTCGAGCGAGACATTGATCCGCCTCACACCTACTGATTTCAAATCAGTAGCATACCGCTTTAGCTGCGTTGCATTGGTGGTGAGCGTTAACTCATCGAGCGATCC
Source organism: uncultured Caulobacterales bacterium (assembly GCA_964421675.1). Lineage (GTDB taxonomy): Bacteria > Pseudomonadota > Alphaproteobacteria > Caulobacterales > Parvularculaceae > CALLPQ01. Next base: position 106,829 of record CAYQXV010000003.1, on the reverse strand, counting down.
ATCATTTAAGCGCGGCGATAATTGACGAAACAAGGTCATAATATCGCGCCGCACCAGTGGCTCGCCGCCAGTAATGCGCAGCTTTTTAACACCGCGATCGATAAATCGATTGGAAAGCTGGGTTAGCTCTTCCAAGCTCAACACATCGCGCTTGGGAAGAAACGTCATCTGCTCAGCCATGCAATAAGAACAGCGCAAATCACACCGGTCAGTCACCGATAAACGCAGATAGGTGACGTTACGGCCAAATGTATCACGCAAACCTTGCACGGCATTTCCTAATTGCAATTCTTCTGAAAAACCATACCGCTCATATGGATTGGATAAAAGAGCAGTCATATGAAAAAACCGGCCCCATAGGAGCCGGTTTCAACGCAATTCAATATTATAATTGACTTAGTTATCCAGGAAGCTGCGCAATTTCCGCGAGCGACTAGGATGTTTGAGTTTGCGCAGCGCTTTGGCTTCAATCTGGCGGATACGCTCGCGCGTCACTGAGAATTGCTGGCCAACTTCTTCGAGGGTGTGATCCGTATTCATGCCAATACCAAATCGCATCCGCAAGACACGTTCCTCACGCGGTGTCAGTGAGGCTAGAACCCGCGTCGTTGTTTCCCGCAAGTTGGACTGGATCGCCGCATCAATCGGCAGAACCGTATTCTTGTCTTCAATAAAGTCACCCAAATGAGAATCTTCTTCATCGCCAATCGGCGTTTCAAGAGAGATTGGCTCTTTGGCAATTTTCATCACCTTACGAACTTTCTCAAGCGGCATTGATAATTTCTCAGAAAGCTCTTCAGGCGTTGGCTCGCGGCCAATTTCATGGAGCATTTGACGAGACGTGCGCACAATTTTGTTGATCGTCTCAATCATATGCACCGGAATACGGATGGTTCGCGCTTGGTCAGCGATTGAGCGCGTAATCGCCTGGCGAATCCACCATGTGGCATAGGTGGAGAATTTATAGCCTCGGCGATATTCAAATTTATCAACCGCTTTCATCAGACCAATATTGCCCTCTTGAATAAGATCAAGAAATTGCAGGCCGCGATTTGTATATTTCTTAGCGATAGAAATCACCAAACGCAAATTGGCTTCAACCATTTCTTTCTTGGCAATGCGCGCTTCGCGCTCACCTTTTTGAACGGTTTGTACAATGCGCCGGAAATCTTTGACGGTCAGACCGGTTTCCGTTGACAGCGTTCCAATCTCATCGCGCAGATGCGTAACCTGATCACCAGCATTCGTAATCAATGCCTGCCAGCCTTTGCCGGTTTTCATGGCAATACGATCATACCATTCAGGATCAAGTTCCGCGCCCAGATATTCCTGCAAGAATTCCTGACGGTTCACACCATTTGAGTCTGCAAGCCTGACCAGCTTGCCTTCAAGGGCGATCAAGCGGCGATTAATATCGTAAAGCTGCTCGACGAGCGCTTCAATCCGCTGATTGTTCAGCCGAACATGGCGAACCCGTTCTGCAATATCTTTTTGCAATTTCTTGAAGCGGCGCAATTGCGAAGGCGATAAATCATTACCCTGCAATTGTTCTTCAATCATAATGTCTTGCAGGCGGCGAAGCTTTTTATAGTCGCCGGAAATTTCGTCAAAGGTCATCATGACCCCGTCGCGCAATTCCGCTTCCATTGCCGACAAGGAAAGCGCGCCTTCATCGAACTCATCATCATCGTCGCCGGCTTCGGCTTTTTCTGCTTCTTCTTTTTGAACACGTTCCGCGATTTCTGGCTGCGTCATGTCCGGGCGCGCCTCTGGCCCGCCGCCATAGGTCGCATCAAGATCGATAATATCGCGCAACAAAACCCGGCCTTCATTCAGCTCGTCGCGCCAGACGGTGATCGCCTCAAATGTCAGAGACGATTCACAAAGCGAGCGGATCATGGTTTCGCGTCCGGCCTCAATGCGTTTGGCAATCGCAATTTCGCCTTCACGCGAGAGCAGCTCGACCGTGCCCATTTCGCGAAGATACATGCGCACCGGATCATCGGTCCGGTCCGCCGATGAAGAAGTATTGGTCGTAACGACACTGCTGCCGGTCCCGTCCGCCTTTTTGGCAACAGCGGTACCCGCTGCGGGTTTGGCGGCGTTATCGCCTTCTTCTTCTTCCTCTTCATTCTCGGTGACATTGATCCCCATCTCCGAGAGCTTGGACATAATGTCTTCAATCTGTTCGGAGGTGAACTGCTCGGAGGGAAGTACAGCGTTCAATTCGTCATAGGTGATATATCCGCGTGACTTTGCGGATTTGATCATCTTTTTGACGCCAGCATCCGTCAGATCAAGGATTGGACCGTCGGGTGTGCCTTCTGCTGGTGCGTCGTCTTTTGCTTTTGCTGCCGTTTTCGTCGCCATTACGTGCCGGATCCTGTTCGTTGCAAATTCTACTGAGCTTTTCTGTCATCAATCTTGGTCATATGAGTCACAAACGCTGAGGGCATTGTGCCTACCGTTTGCGACCATTTTCTTTAACGCTGGCTTTCATTCGTTCCAGCGCCGTTGCCAGCCGGGATGAATGTCCCTGTTGGCTGGCATCATCGGGTAATCGTGACCGATTGCGATTGATGACCTCTTCGCGTGCCGCACCCATGGCTTTCCATGCCGTATCGTCGCCAGGACTGTCTGACGAAGATGGTAACGGATTTGATTCAGAAGAGTCCGGAGGGGTATCACCCTCGCTGTCAGGCCCTGCTTGAGCAATCAAGCTGTCGGAAACTTCATCGTCAAAGATGTTGGAAGCTGCGCGCGCTAGCTCCTCTTTCAAATGGGTTTCAAAGGTATGATGAGCAAGGGCATTATCAAAACCCCAATCAACCTCATCACGCTGAGCCTCGGCCTGTAGAAAGTGCTGGCTGTTGAGCGCCCTATCATTAATGAGCTGCTCCATAAGTTTTCCACTTGCCTTATTGGACAAATGGCGTTGGAGGCCATCAGAGTCAAGGGTATCATCGGCTGCTAATAGGAACAAAATATCAGCCAATAGCCGCGCCAGACCAGAATCAGACAAACCCAGTGCCAGAATATCCGGTTCGCGGCGTTCAATAAGGTCCGGATGCCAGAACAAAGCAAGCACAAGCGTGGCCTCCCGGCGAAATGGACTATGCTCAGATGTGCCTGTCTTGGAGAGCCGCAATTGCCGTAACTCCGGGCTGATCCGGGCGGGCGGCGACCATCGCGCGCGGCCCCCAAATCTGGACCCTTTCTGCCCACCTCCCCAATTATTATTGTAATTACCTGCCGCTCGGCCCGAGCCATTTTGTGACCATTGCTTATTTTGCGGCCCGCCAGCGCGCCCATTCCCGCGATCATAAGAGGCCGGCGCGCCATATAGCTGGTCGAGGCGTTGGGCGAGATCTTTGCCGTAAAAATCGCGCACATCCCGGTCGGCGATTGTTTTCACCAGTGCCCGCAGCCCCGCTTTGAATGCCGCCCGTCGCTCAGGCGTGGTCAGATCATGCTCCTGACTTTCGCGGCGCCAAACAACATCAATCAATGCCTCGCGATTTTCCAACACGCTATCCAGGGCTTTGCGCCCCTTTGCCCGCAACAGATCGTCGGGGTCCTGGCCTTCCGGTAAAAACGCGAAATTTAAGGATTTACCGGGCTTAAGCATCGGCAATGCCCGCTCAGTTGAGCGATAGGCCGCGCGCACCCCTGCGCCGTCCCCGTCAAAACACAAGATCGGCTCATCACTGATCCGCCACAACATGGCAAGCTGGTTTTCGGTCAACGCCGTTCCGAGCGGCGCAACCGCATTGGTAATGCCTGCCCCCCACAGGGCAACAACATCCATATAGCCTTCGCACACAATAATCGGCGCTTTGTCTTGGGCGGCGGCCTTTCGCGCTTCCCCAAATCGATACAGCACCGAGCCTTTATGAAAGAGCGGGGTTTCCGGCGAATTCATATATTTTGCGCGAGCATCGGGATTGAGCGCCCGGCCCCCAAAGGCAATAGGCTGACCGCGCGGATTGAGGATCGGAAACATCACCCGGTCGCGAAACTTATCGTAAGATTGCCCGCCATCATCGGGCTTAATCAAAAGCCCGGCCTCTGCGAGAACATCCTCGTGAAAGCCCTTATTCACGAGATAGTTTTTCAAGGCGTGCCGGTCGCCGGGGGCATAGCCGATTGAGAATTCACGCACCTGCGCGCTGGTAACCTCCCGCCCCTGGAGATAGTGGCGCGCTTTTGCCCCTTCCTGACGCCCCAGCATTTGCTGGAAAAACACCGTGGCCGCCGCGCACGCCTCGAGCAAACCGCGATTTGCTTCTTCGCGCTTGGCCGCTTGGGGGTCGTCTTTCGGCAATTCCATCCCGGCATCAGCCGCCAGGATCGTAACCGCCTCAACAAAAGTCAGGTTCTGCGTTTCCTGCAGGAAGCCAATAATATCGCCATGCTTGCCAGAGGAAAAACAATGGAAAAACCCCTTCTGGTCATTCACGAAGAATGACGGCGTTTTTTCCTTGGTGAAGGGCGAAAGGCCCGCCCATTCATTCCCTTGTTTCTTCAGCTTCACAGAACGCCCAACCACATCGGACGGGCGCAGGCGTGATTTTAGTTCATCAAGAAAGGACGGTGTAAAGCGGGGCATGGGTCAAGTATTATACGCAATAGACGCGGTGCCCGATAGGGGGCGTAGATTTGATGTGGACAAATCAGTAATCCGTTGTCCACGCTATAGAGTAGCTAAGGACTTCCTCCCCATAAGCGGGCACAATAAATTGCCATTTGGGATAGGCGCTATCAGCAAGTTGACGTTTGCTCGCCTTACGCACTTTTACCCCCTCTAAATAGCCTGATTTATTCTCCGAAACCTCCACAAGAACAGCATAAGGATTTGCGTTACGAACCCTATGTTCAAGCGAATAGGAATAGCTCGTCGTCTCCGTGCGTCCATTTTCGCGTGCGCCGCCCGACGTGACAGTCGTCTCCATACTGACGGATGGACTAGCGGCGATATCAACTTCAACGGGTAAATCAATTGCAAGATCACGCACATCACCTTCGCCAAGGAAAAATGTAACATCTTGCCCGTTTGGCGCCATGACCCTTACCGTACCCTCGGGAAGAGGCTGGCCTAATGATCCGTCTCGGGAATTATCGATGTCGTAGCGTAAATCAGCATAACCACTATCACTATACCCACTGCCAATGTCCTCTGGATCAATCCGGCGAAGATCACCAGGATCACGGCCAAAGACATGCACCCGCGTTACATCAATATCGGATTTATTCAGAAACGAGACTTGCTTGGTTTGATAGCTAGCAACTGTGGTTGGTTCCGGCGTGCGATAAAGCTTGTAATCACCCAAATCTTCGCGCTTGGCTTCAGCGCTCTTTAAGCGCGCGCCTGTAACCACAACTTCATCTTCAACGCTTTCCGATTCCGCAAAAGCTGCTCTTGATTGCATCATCACAGGCGCTGGAGCGGCAAGGTCTGCGAATTGACCTCGCCCAACGCCATAGGTTCCGGTTTTTGTCGACCCCTTAGGCCAACATGTTGCAGCGAACCAGTCCGCAGGTTTTGCCGTCGCGCGAGTTTCATAAAGGCGCTGTAATTCACCGGCAACAATCGCCGTTGGGGCATTGCGGATAGATAGCGCGCTGCCATTTTCAACGGTTAACCACCCCGCAAAACTTGCCTTCATCGGCTCATCAGAGCTGGGGGCGCGAGCGTCATTCAAGGTTAAAATATAGTCAGCCTGCCAATCAAATCCGCTTGCAAGATAGCTAATCGTAAAGCGCTGCGGGCCCGGCTCCTCAGCACTCACCTCGATTGAAAGAGTGGGTTCGGCCTGGAGGCCTTGAGGCAGATCGTCAAAGCTTATTTTTTCCGGCAAGCCAGAACAATCAAAGACCTCCACCTCGCCGTCAATATCCACGACGACGCCACTTCCTGCCGAAATAATCTTTGCTCTGACATTTTTTGCCGCACCGGTCGCAGGGTCTGTTCTGGTTAAAACCACCTCTTCGCCAATAGATTTGCGAAACAGCGAGCCCTGGGACAGCAGATCATAGTCAAAATTGCGCTCCAATGTGATCGCGCCAAAATCTCGTAAAATCGCCGATTGCGGGATGATGAGATCGCTTACCCCCGAAAAAGAAACTGTCGAACGGCCCGCGGGCAAGGTGACTTCCCGTGTTTCTGTAATGAAGGCCAGATTGTCACGGTAAATCGTAACGGCGATATCGCTAGCCCCGTCCGAAATGACTCTATTATCGCTAACGCCGTTTACAAACGCGTCTTCAATGACCGCTGGATTTTCTTGTTGGCCCGGCGCGGGATTTGCCTCTTGGGAGTTACCAAGCGGGCGATCAGAAGAAAACGCCGTATAGGAAGCACCGGCAAGGGCGCCTGCACCGGCGCCCACCAAAATGAGTTTCTTTAACTGGCTCATTTGTTCTCCCAATCCATCATCAGCCCAACATTTGCGATCAAAGTTTTAGTACAGACTAGTACGGACTTGTTTGGCGGACGGAGAAGGTAAGTACCGCCTCCCCTTCAGCGGGAACCTCAACATCCCAGACATAATTATTATGGCTTGGGTTTCGGCTCTCAATAGATTCTGAAAGTATTTCAGTCTCCAGACCCGACCAACCGGCATTCTGCCTTATGGTCACAGTCGCGGGCTCGCGTTTGGCATTTCGCAGTGTATACCGCATGGTTTTTTCTGTACGGCGCTTATTAACAATCCGGTTATTGGTAAGCGCAGGCTGCACAGTTACATCGAATGCCTCTCCGATTTTAATCGAGAGATCAGCGCCCCCGGCAGTATGGGTAATTTGGTTCTCGCCAATATATTGTGACCGCCCTTCACTATCATTGGTGTACACACGAACCACACCGGCAGGCAGTGCCGCGCCCAACCCTTTGGCGGCGCTGTTGGAAAAAGCAATCCGTACATCAACATTTTGCGGCGTATTAATGGTACGCATATCATTGGCTTGATATTCATACCCTTTGCCCGCCTCCACTGTTGGTGCATCGACAAAGGCAACTTGCTTTGTTTGATTGCTGGCAACGCTCGTGCGCCCCGGTAGCGGATATAGATAATTGTCTCCAAGGCGCGCCTCGTTCGTCGCCTCTATGCCGCCGCTGCGAATACTTGATGAACGGCGCGGGCGCGAGCGAGGGCTCGGTGCGCTGTTCACATTGCCAGCCACCATGGTTACGTCTGCATTGACAAAACTTGTTTGCGTCACATTATTCAGTGTCACCCATCCCTTAAAGTTCATTTCGCCCTTGCCTTCATCAAACAGGGCGACATAGTCAGCGCGCCATCCCAGCCCGCCGGTTAGATAGGTGAGTGTTGTTGGCTTGCGCCCGGCATTTTCGGAATCGACAACAACAGAAAGTGTTGGATTGGCACGAAGATTTTCTGGCACCTTATCAAATATGACCCGGGTCGGCAGATTATCATCGCGCAAGACCTCAATGGTATTGCCTGTCTTAATCACCACACCATTATTAACGGAAAGCACAGTCGCCTCGCGCCGTGTCTCTTTGCCCGTGGCCGGGTTTGTTCGCACCAGCGTAACGGTCTTGCCAACAGCCTTTTCCATCAATTTGGCCGGGGTCAGGAGATCATAGTCAAAATTCTGCTCGATAATGCCAACGCCCGGCGCGGAAAAACTAACCGTTGTTGCATTAATTTGTGACGAAACCCCTGGAAGCGTGATGGTCGAGCGGCCCTTGCCATATGAAATTGACCGCGCATCTCGAACAAGAGCGAGATTATTATTGTATATTGTAAGAGAGAGGTCCTGATCTTGCGCCGAGGCAGGGTTCACCCCCTCCTGGGCTGCCAACATCGAGGCAGTCGCCGATGGCATGACTGAGCTCATATAGAGTGCACCACCAATGATCACGGCACCAGATAACGCCAGAACACCAGCATGGTCAGATAATCGCTTCTTGGATTTGGCTTGAATTTTAGGTTTGGATTGAATCTGGGGTTTCACTTGGATTGTGTGCGAGCGATCTTTATTTTGCGGCATTGCAGCATTCTCCCAATTACTTCGTTCATAAAGAACAGCGATCCGTATTGCGGATATCCCATCAATGCAGCGCTAATTCATCGTGAACTATGGTGTAAGCGAATCGTGCCGAGAAGTCGATTGAACAAGGGTCATTTGATGGCGAGAGATCGAATCCAAAAGAATCGGAATTCCTCTGGATTGGAGAGACCAACCCTAATAATCAGACATAAATAACGGAATTTATCGACATTTTTGCATACATCGAACCATTAAGAATCAGAAACCATTCGCATATGCACAACTTAAGAGGGCATTGCCGCAACCTACTGTTACTATTAACTTTTTCTTAACACCATTGGCCCCGATTTGGCCATATTCCGACCATGTTTGTCACGATTCTGAGACATATATGTCCCACTTTGGGCATGTGCTGGCACAAAAACATAAATTTACCTATTTTCTGGTCAGTTTGGGACAAGTGCCGCTTGCGAGGCCTGTTTTAAGATGATACGACAATCTCACCTTTCTTAAGTAAGGGGTAGCGCGTTGTTTCGGGGATCCCTCTGGCGCGCACGAAAATAAGTTAAACAACGTCGGAGACATATATGTTAAAGAAATTCCTTTTAGGCGCTGCATCGACCTTGCTTCTTGCAGGTGCTGCTAACGCTGAATCACTCATGGTTACTGCAAGTGACGGTAATGACGATCCAGGTGATATTGCTACAGTAGGCCCAGCTGCACTCGCAGCTTTTGGTGGTACTGTTACTGGTGGCGGCATTTTTGGCCCTACAGACAGCAATCTGGTTAACCGTTCAGTCGCACACCGTTTTACCGGTCTTGGTGGCATGGGTTTCACAGCTGGTACATTGACCATCCAAATCAACGATGCATTAGCTGGTTCAGCAAATGACCGTTTGTTCGCTGGTTTTGGTATCGGTGGTACAACACTGGGTTCAGCATACACGCTTCTTGGTAACCCAAACGTTCTTGCTAATGGCGCTGGTACATACGTACTTGATCTTGCTTCAGCAGGATTTTTGTCAGGTATCAACTCTAACGGTTTCTTTGATGTAATCGTTACTGACGACACAAACATTGACTTCTTCCAGCTTTCGCTGAGTGGATCAGCTCCTGCTATTCCACTTCCAGCAGCTCTGCCTTTGATGGCAACAGCTCTTCTTGGTGGTTCAGTTGCAATGCGTCGTCGTCGCAAAACTGCATAACTATTAAATCACATTGTGATTGAGAAACGGCCCCTCTTGAGGGGCCGTTTTTTTGTGCAGTATTCAAGCATACTCATCTTTGCAGCTTTCTATTTGTTTGAAAGCCACGCATGACTACTCCCCTCCCAACAATTAAAACAATCGCAGGTAGCCAAGCAATTGAAAGGTGCAAAACTATTAGATTTTGTCGCGAGCGACCTTCAGCTGATCAGCAAGGATAAAAGCCAACTCCAAAGACTGACTGGCATTTAAACGCGGATCGCAATGGGTATGATAGCGTGAGGAGAGATCCGTCTCCGAAATCGCATAAGCACCGCCCAAGCATTCAGTCACATTTTGCCCTGTCATCTCAAAATGCACCCCGCCAGGATAGGCTCCCTCTGCGCGGCACACCTCGAAGAAGGTTTGCACCTCACTTGAGATAGAATCAAAGGGACGCGTTTTATAGCCATTTTCTGCCTTAACCGTGTTGCCATGCATGGGGTCACAGGACCAAACAACATTACGCCCAGCCTCGGTAACCTTGCGAACCAGCGGCGGCAGACCATCCTCAACCTTGCCAGCCCCAAATCGCGCAATCAAAACGATACGCCCAGCTGCATTTTCCGGATTCAAAATATCCAGCAATTGAATCAAATCGTCGGGCACCAATGTGGGCCCACATTTTATTCCAATCGGGTTTTCTATCCCTCGGCAGAACTCGACATGAGCACCATCGGGTTGGCGGGTCCGGTCACCAATCCAGACCATATGCCCGGAGGTATCGTACCATTTATCCGTAGTCGAATCGATGCGCGTCATGGACTGCTCATAGCCGAGCAATAGCGCTTCATGGCTGGTGAAAAAATCAACTTCCCGCAGAGCCCTAACATTCGCGACGCCGCACGCTTCCATAAATTTCAATGATTCAGAAATTTTGGTAGCAAGCTCGCCATACCGTTCCTTTTGTGGATTATCAGCAACGAACTCCAAATTCCAACGATGGACATTTTCTAGCGATGCATACCCGCCGCTCGCAAAAGCTCTTATCAGGTTCAGCGTTGAGGCCGCTTGCCCATAGGCGCGCAATAAACGCTGGGGGTCCGGCAGACGTTCCGCCTCCGTGAACTCCATGCCATTAATATTGTCACCGCGATAGCTCGGTAAAGTAACGCCATCACGGGTCTCCGTAGGGGCAGATCGAGGTTTGGCAAATTGTCCGGCAATACGGCCCACCTTCACCACGGGCACGGCAGCCCCAAAGGTCAATGCGACAGACATTTGCAAAAGCACTCTGAAGGTATCGCGAATAGTATTGGGATGAAATTCCTTAAAGCTCTCAGCGCAATCTCCACCCTGCAGCAAAAAAGCTTGCCCGGCGGCAACCTTGGCGAGAGACTCACGCAACGTTCTGACTTCACCGGCAAAAACCAGAGGGGGATAGCTGGACAATTCCTGCTCAACCTGACCAAGCGCAGAACGATCCGGATAATCATCTGGTATATGGCGCGCTGGCTTTTCACGCCAACTATCGACAGACCATGACATATTCATCTCCATTAACGCGCTAATTTCGCACCATATTGCGTTTTGAAGCCCGTTTATTCTGCACGTGCTATACACCGGCCCATAACATTCAGCAATAAAGAACAAACAGCAATAAGATGAAAGATGTGAAAAACCAATCAACGAAAAATTGATATCCCATTCGTGATTTCGTGAAGGTTGCAAAACTGCTATGGTGGCGACAACGATATTTATGGATTTCTTTAGGAGAGTTCATCCCATGCAAGACTACTCATCTTTAAAAAAAATCATGCTGCGCGCTTCGGTCCCGCTTTTGAGCCTCGCATTTGCCGCAACGGCCGCCGCACAAAATGACGACCGGTTTGCAAGCGTCGAAATCAAAACCACTGAAGTTGTGCCGGGCGTATATATGCTCGAAGGTGCCGGCGGCAATATTGGATTGTCAGTTGGCGCGGATGGCCCGTTCATTATTGACGACCAGTTTGCCCCGCTCTCTGAGCGTATTTTGGCAGCAATCGGCGAACTCACCGAAGATGCGCCTAGCTTTGTGCTGAATACCCATTGGCATGGCGATCATGCGGGCGGTAATGAGAATTTTCACAATGCAGGCGCCATGATTGTCGCTCATGATAATGTTCGAAAGCGTTTGCTTGAAGGAAGCGAGGAACGCAACATCGAACCTGCGAACCCTGGTGCGCTACCGGTCATTACCTTTTCCGATGAGATCAATTTCTATTGGAATGATCACGACATCCACATTCAACACCATGAATTGGCGCACACCGATGGTGATGCGATTGTGTTTCTAAAAGACGTCAATGTCGTTCATATGGGCGATGTGTTTTTCAATGGCGGCTATCCATTCATCGACATAGCAAGCGGGGGCGGCATTGACGGTTATATTGCGGCCCATAACGGCGTTCTTGAACTCGTTAATGAGGATGTAAAAATCATTCCCGGACATGGTCCCCTGTCAACACGCCAAGACCTTCAAGACACAAGAGACATGCTGGTGAAAGTTCGCGAGAAGGTTCAAAAATTAGTCGATAAGGGCCTATCAGAGGATGAAGTTGTCGCGAAAAAACCGCTCAAAAAGCTATCCAAAAAATGGGGCAATGGCTTTATCAAAGATGAATTTATGACACGTACAGCCTATCGCTCATTAACAGCAGAATAAGCCTGCCTGTTTTACCTACCTAAACATCAAGCCCGGTATCATCATAGATGCCGGGCTTTTTATTTGCTGGCAATATAATCTCTTGCAATTTGTAAGGCGACATCGCGGTTCGGGTATTTTTTTTCGATCCACAAATTTTCTATGGCGGCCAGGCATTCTGAAAAATCGGGACCCGGCACCATGCCAAGGTCAACCAGATCATTCCCGCCAATGGGAAAGATTGGAATTTCCCATTGACCGGGCAAGCCCTGATAAGAATTAAATATTTCCTTGGAAATATTTCCCCGCGCGGCGCCAAGCGACAATGCGCTCACCCATAAGTCTTTACCAACATGGTAAAGCGCGCGTTTGGCACTCTCCTTATCAGTAATTTTAGAAACCTGAACAATGCAACGTTCTACATCACCCAATTGACGGCATTGCTGGTTCGACAATCTAAGGGCGGCTCCGATGCGTTTTCGCACTGCCTCATCATTAATTGCCTCATCATGAGAAGGGTATAAGGCGTTGAGGCCAGTTACCACATCGCCGCTGCGAACAATATCGCGCCACCGAGCAAAGCAATCCGTATCCGCATGAGCGTCAATCAGCCTACCAAGCACGCCCAGCTCCTTCATCAGCGTCAGCGTTACCGGTGATTGCGGCAAAGAAATAATTTTCAATAGCTCAGCGCCAACCCGTTCACGCGATAAGCTTTCCAAACCTGTCAGATGGTTGCCTATTGCTGCGATCGCTACCTCATCATAGTGTTTTGCAAAGCGCGCCGAAAACCGAAAAAATCTCAAAATACGCAGATAGTCTTCTTTTATGCGCTCATTCGCATTGCCAATAAACTGAACCCGCGATGCCTGCAAATCTTCCCATCCTCCCACCGGGTCATAGAGCCTATTGTCTGCCCCCACGAAGAGCGCATTCATGGTAAAGTCGCGGCGCTCTGCATCAATTTTCCAGTCATCGGTAAAGGCAACAGTGGCATGGCGGCCATCAGTTTGTTCATCGCGGCGCAGGGTCGTTATCTCCATGGGGCCCGATGGCAAGATAGCGGTTACGGTCCCATGGGATAATCCGGTGGGAATTACGCGCACCCCCTTGGCGCTCAACTTTTCGAGCACCGCTTCCGGTAAATGATCGGTGGCCAGATCAATATCGCTGGGAGTTTGACCGAGCAAACTATCGCGAACACATCCCCCCACCGCGCGCACACGAATTTGCGTCGATGTATTCAGCGTTTGAAAAATCAATTTAAGATCATCGCCCTGAAGCCACGAAAAATGGCGTTGCTCGTCCGCGCTCAATGGTCGGCTATTTTGCAAATGATCAGGCACGTTGGTCGTCACCTTATGGTTACCATACGTTCAGCAAAGGAGCGCAAAATACCCGCCGTCAGCCCCCAAATATGATATTCGTTCCAGGGAACTGCAAACATTCGGAATTTTGTTTCGCGGAACGACTTTTCTTCGGTCCGGTGATTGGAAATATCCAGCAAAAACCGCAACGGGACTTCAAAAATTTCCTGAACCTCGCGCGGACAGGCGCGGAAGGCAACAGAGGCATCAACAATCCCCACATAGGGCGTCACATTATAGCCCTTACCGCCCACATGCACGCCAAGGTCGCCCATAATCTTCACCGCATTGGGGGGAATACCGACTTCCTCATGGGTCTCACGCAAGGCTGTATGTTCATGTGAGGGATCATCAGTATGCACACGTCCGCCAGGAAAACTAATCTGGCCCGCATGGGACGGCATATCCTGAGAGCGAACCGTCAGCAAAACAGTCGGCTCTGGCCGGTTTATTACAGGCACAAGGACTGCCGCTTCCTTTCTTTCCTCATAGCGATCGAGAAAAATCTTATCTTCAGACAGATGCGGGTTTAATTCCAAAAACATTTCACGGGTATTGCGCGGCGGCGCTTTACTCAAAAGTGCCTTCATGTCGCTTTCAAGATCAGTCCCGCCGGCGGAGAGTTTCTCAGTCATTGCCCCGCCTCCATGGAAAGATCAGATGCACGGCAAAACTCAAAAAATATTCCTTCTGAAGTGACGCCGAACATTTCAACGCCGTCGACCATGCGCGTTTGCGCAAGATTGATCATGTCATAAAAAACCGGACGTGCGATTTTCGCTTCAAGGCCAGCACGCACATGTATGTAAGGCGCGCTGTCTTCACCGCCGAGGCGCTTTCGATACTCAATCTTATGGTCTTGTCCGGCCACCGCCGTGTCGCCAACATTTGTTTTAAAGGTCAGCAGCTCTACATCGCCTTGCATTGATTGGGTCAAACTCACGGCGAGGAACGGCGCGTCCTCGACGATTATTCCAAGTTTTTCAACGGGAGTGACGAGGAAGAATTTCTCATCTTCTTTTTTCAACACGGTGGAAAATAAGCGCACAAGACGCGCGCGCCCGATGGGCGTGCCCTCATGAATCCAGGTGCCATCTGACTTGATGATAAGATCCAGGTTCCCGCAAAAGGGCGGATCCCAGCGATCAACGGGTGGTAACTGCCCATCCTTGGAAATTTCATCAAGCTGGCTTGCATATCTCATTAAATCTGACATGTGCAAGATATAAGGCGCATCGTTCCATTTGCGAAGAGGCCAACCGCACATCCTCGCAAATCATAACGAGACCCAGAGAGCAACACCCGCGCCAACAGGCTAGCCCTATGGCGTGAGTGGCCTTTACCCCTCTTACCGCAGGCTCTTGTTTACTTCGCTCTGAGTAACGCCCTCGCATGGCAAGCAGCGCATATACAGATTATTGGGATCGTTAAAACTGGCAAGGAAGTCAGCATGCTCATCGACAGCATTTAGAAGTTGACCAATCCCGGATTGCTGACGCTTGGCGATGGCACGGTGCAAACCAGATGCCTCGACAATTTGCGCCGACGCCCCGCCAATCAGGCGCTCCCAAGGGGTGCGACGATCTTCAAAGCGGGTCACCGTATAGTCGGTTAGTTCAGCTTTCGCCGCCGCAGCAGCAACGGCATCATCAAGATCGCCAAGATTGTCCACAAGCTTTAGATCCAAGGCGCGCTCGCCGGTCCAGATACGCCCCTGCCCAACGCTATCAACATATGATTTTTCAAGGCCGCGCCCTTCAGCAACAATGGTTAGAAAATCATCATATCCGCTCTCGGTTGTCAGCTGAAACGCTTCCTTTGTTGTTTCAGGAAGCGGGCCAATGCCAGCGCCTAAAATAGAGGCTTGCGATGTCGTGCCAACGCCGTCCGTATAGACCCCGGCTTCAGCAGCGAGATTTTCAAGCGTATTGAACGTTGCAAAGATTCCGATGGAACCTGTGATTGTTGTCGGTGCCGCCCAGATTTCGTCTGCTGGGGCTGCGATTAAATATCCCCCAGAGGCAGCGAGCGAGCCCATGGATACGATGACAGGTTTACCGGCAGCTTGCAGCTCAAGGATAGAATCGTGAATCACTTCCGATGCAAATGCTGATCCGCCTGGGCTATCAACACGCAAGACAACGGCTTTGACCTTTTCATCTTTTCTGGCTTTTTTCAGATAATCGACAATGGTGACACTTCCCGCAGTTTGTCCGGGAATACTGCGCCCCGGCATAATCGTTCCCGCTGCAGTTACAATCGCGACCCGGTCCTTGTCCGCCTCAACGTCTTTATTCAACGTGGCAAGATAAGGCTTGAACGTCACATATTTAAAGTCGCGGTCTTCATTACTGCTCTCACCGAAAAGTTCGATCAGATATTTACGAATAGCAGATGGGCGCTCAATGCGATCAACCAAGCCAGATTCCAATGCCGCCGTCGCATCATCACCGCCATACTGTTTCAGAACTTCATTATATTGGTCCGCATAGCGATTAACCATTTCCGGCGTGATATTGCGATTGGTCGCAACGGTCTGGGTAAATTTAGACCATAGCGCATCAACAAATTCCTGATTTGCAACTTTTGCTTCCGGAGACATATCATCGCGCAATTGTGGTTCAACTGCAGCTTTATAAGTTCCAACGCGGAAAACATGCGTGGTAATTTTCAGCTTCTCCAAAAGCGATTTATAATAGGTGCGATAAACGCCATATCCATATAGCGACAAGCCGCCGCTTTTATTCATCAGAATTTCATCCGCATGGGAGGCAACCAGATATTGTGACTGTCCGAAAAAATTCCCAATCGCGTAAACCTTCTTGCCAGAGGTTTTAAATTCCTTGATCTCATCTATCAGCGTATAGACTTTACTTGTGCCCGAAATTCCTACGGAATCAAAATCGATCACCATCGCTTTGATGCGCTTATCATCTTTGGCCGCACGGATTGATTTGATGACATCAGAAATAGCAATGCGCGAAGGTTCCTGGATGCCGTAAGCGCTCTCAATCAGGTCTTCAAAAGAATCGCGCTCAGGGGCCAATTCGGTGATCACCCCGACAGGGTTGAGAATGAAGGCACTATCCGCCTCGATGACAGTTTCGAGTTTGTCATTATTGCCAGCGAAGTTACCATTAAAATTGGTCACAATCGCAACAACCGCTAACAGCAAGATCAGACCCAGAATGCCCTGTAGCAGGAGCAGAAAACCGATCAATAGTTTACCAAAGCCTTTGATGAATCCCCAAACGCTAAAACTATTGGCATTGTACCGTTGAATTGTATCAGTCACGCAAAACCCCTTGAATCCCGCTCTTTAAAATTTCATGCCGCGAACGGCTCGTTTACTGCTTTAGGCGATTAAAAATCCACTGTTTAGGCTCACCCTAAGGTGTGTCTGTCCAGCAGGCCTTTCAACCCGGTATTTTTTGGCCAGCTTGTTTGGCCGTAACCTTCGACCAATGTCGCTAAATGCTTATCTTATCAGCAAATATTAACCTAGCCACGACCATTTTATGGCATCAAATCTTTATCAGGTTATCAACAGATGGGGATTGGCGATACCAACTTCAGCGATATTCGCTCAAGAATTCGTCAAAATGCCCAAATTTGACGACAAGGTGTTTCCCATTTGCCATGCAGGCATGATAAACCAAAAGCGCTCTGAGACGACACAATCATAAGGAATTTCAATGGATAGCAAGTTTGAGGATGGTCAAGGCGGGATTAATGAGTTTGAAAAACTCGCCGATAAGATGGCGCAGGCTCGAAATGCGCTGTCAGGCGTTATTTTTGGCCAGGATCAGGTGATCCGCCATGCGCTGACTGTTCTTGCCGCTGGTGGCCATGGGCTCTTGGTTGGCGCGCCGGGGCTTGCAAAAACCCTGCTCGTGACCTCCATTGCCGATGTTTTGGGGCATTCTGCCAAACGGGTCCAATTCACCCCAGATTTGATGCCGGGCGATATTTTAGGCTCAGAGGTACTGGAAGAAGCACCAGACGGAAAACGGCTATTTCGCTTCGTTCCGGGGCCAATTTTCACGCAAATGCTGATGGCCGATGAAATTAACCGGGCAAGCCCGCGCACCCAATCTGCCTTGCTGCAGGCGATGCAGGAGGGATTTGTAACCGTTGCTGGCGAGCGCCACGACCTGCCTAAGCCCTTTCATGTGCTGGCCACCCAAAACCCAATCGAGCAGGAAGGCACATACCCCCTGCCCGAAGCACAATTGGACCGGTTTTTGATGCAAATCGACGTCCCCTTCCCCGATGAGCAGGCCGAGCGCAAAATGCTGGCGGAAACCACAACCGGCAAAACCCATACAAATAGCGCCGTTCTTGACCCCGCTGGCCTACAGGCGGTTCAATCCATGGTCCGCACCATGCCAATCGGTGATAATGTCGTCACGTCAATCCTGTCCCTCGTTCGTGCAGCACGCCCCGGACCAGAGGCGAGCGACCGCGTTAATTCACTGGTTTCATGGGGCCCGGGCCCGCGCGCCAGCCAAGCATTGTCGCTCACCGTGCGCGCTGCGGCCCTGATTGATGGCCGCATGGCCCCCTCACTAGAAGATGTGATTTCGCTGGCCACCCCGGTATTAAAACATCGCATGGCCCTTAGCTTTGCTGCGCGGGCCGAAGGCATCGAAATTGATGACTTCATTCAAGAGCTTTGCCAGGCCCATATTTAACTCTCGCCCCGTTTAAGGCCCACGCGTGACCGAAACAAACCCTTCTTCAGCCCGCAACTCTGCGATTGTCAGAACACACGCGGAACAGCTGGCGGCCCACTTTCCGGCCTTGCTCGCGGAAGCCGAAGCCCTTGCGCGCACCACGAGCCTTGGCGAACATGGAAGACGTCAAGCCGGTCCCGGCGAGACCTATTGGCAGCACCGGCCATACAGTTTTGGCGATCCGGTCTCATCAATTGATTGGCGTCAGTCCGCCCGCGCTAGCGACCGACTTTATGTGCGCCAAAATGAGTGGGAGGCGGCTGCCGCTATCTGGTTCTGGCGCGATGCATCGGCGTCCATGGCTTATTCATCCCTGTCTTCAACGCCGCAAAAACACCATCGTGCAACCGTTCTGTCCATTGCCTTGGCAATATTGCTGAGCGAGGGCGGCGAGCGCATTGGCGTGTTGAGCGGTGCACGCCAAAACAGCCCATCGCCGTCTCATGCCTCGCCAACCGGGTCGTCCAGACTCTTTCATGGCCGCGGGGCCCCGGCGCGGGTGCTTGAGCGCTTTGACCATGATATTGCCGACGATGCGGGCGCGTTGCCCGTAGGCGACCGGATTCGTGCGGGCCATCATCTTATTTTGGTAAGCGATTATCTTATGGACCCGGACAAAGTCCGCACCGCCATTGATCATTATGCGCGCCGCGGAGCAAAGGGTGTTTTATGTCAGGTTCTCGACCCTGCAGAAATTGATTTTCCATTTCGCGGCCGGACCGAATTTGCTGATGTGGAAAGCCCCGAACGGCTGTTGTTTGGCAATGCGGGCAGTTTGCGCCAATCCTATGGGCAAACCTTTCAGGACCATCAATCAAGCTTGCGAGAAATCTCGAACCGTTATGGCTGGCCATATCTTGTTCACCGTACGGATCATAATGCCCATGATGCGTTATTGTTTCTGACCCAAGCCATTGCACAACCGGCAGCCGCCTTTGCGCGCGGTGTGAAGGAGAGTGCTGCGTGAGCTTTGGTGCCCTCGGATTTTTAACGCCGCTAATTTTATTGGCGCTGCTCGGTCTGCCGCTGCTTTGGTGGTTATTGCGGGCAACCCCGCCTGTGCCAAATCAAGTGCAATTTCCCGCATTTGTCATCTTGCGCAAACTGACCCAGCGAGAAGAAACACCGGACCGAACGCCCTGGTGGTTGCTTCTTATGCGCCTCTTACTGGCAGCATTTGTAATTATCGGGCTAGCGGGGCCTGTCTTAAACGCGCCGGACCGCACGCAAAATCGCGGCCCGCTGGTTATTGTGCTCGACAACACCCATGGCGCGGCCAATGGCTGGAGCGCGCGCACCGCGCAATTGGAGCGACTGGCCGCATCTATTCGCGGCACACAAAGAAGCGCCTTCATCCTCAATACTGCACCAGCATTTCCCGTAGGCACACAAACGCTTCTTGGTCCGATGAGTTTTGAAGACCTGCAACAATTTGCCGAACGCGCAGAGCCCTTACCATTTGCCGCAGACCGTAATGAGGGCCTTACCGCAACTGAAGCACTTGATGAGCGTCTTTCTGCACTCTCTGGAAGCGGGGGAACAGTTAATAATCAGCAACCGGAAATAGTCTGGCTAAGTGACGGCGTAGCCAGTCACGATAACGGTACTGATTTGGCGTTTCTTCGCGCACTCAATCAACGCGGCAGCCTTGTTCGCTATCGCGACGAGACACGCCCGCAACCGGCACTGTCGCAGGCACCGCCCGATCCAGCCCAACCTGGTAAACTATTCCGTATACGCAAATTATCGCGCGGTCTTGGCTTTTCAGGCTCGCTGGTTGCCCAAGCCAGAGATGGACGCGAATTGGCCCGTCAGCCTCTCGAAATTGCGGCCAATGACAGTGAAGCAATCGTCCCCATCAATCTGCCTTTACCCCTGCAAAACGATCTTGCACAGGTTCGCCTTGAAGGTGTGCGTTCATCGCTTGGGGTCTGGCTTGCCGATGCCCGCGACCGACAGGCGCTTATTGGCCTGCTCCCCACTGAGCGTGAGCAAAATGCGGCCCTTTTATCGGGCAATCATTATGTACGCGAAGCGCTCAATGCTTATGCGAGCTTTCAAACCGATTCTATTGCAAACTTGGTCAACTCCAATGTTTCAATGATCGTTCTCAATGATGTAGGCAGCATGCGCGAGAGTGATCGCGCGAGCCTTGCTGAATGGGTTGAACGCGGCGGCGTGCTTGTGCGCTTTGCCGGTCCCTCGCTTGCGGATGCGGCGCTGGACGAAGCGCTCCCCTTTTTACCGGTCCAATTACGCAAAGGCGAACGCGCCTTTGGTGGCGCGCTAACCTGGGCAACGCCCCAGCCATTAGATCAATTTTCTCCGGACGGACCATTTGCCAGCCTTTCAGTGCCCGGTGATGTATTGGTCCGCCAACAAGTGCTCGCAGAGCCTGGCGGCGAAACAAGTGAGCGCACCTGGGCAAGCCTTAGCGACGGAACGCCTCTGGTTACAGGCCGGGCGGAAGGAAACGGGCTCATCGTTTTATTCCATGTCACCGCGACACCGCTTTGGTCCGATCTTCCGCTTTCCGACACATTTATCAATATGCTTCGCAGGCTGACATTTTTGTCATCCCTTAGCCCGGAAACGCTCGATGAAAGCCTGACAGAAAATGCAACAACTCGCTATTCCCCGATCAGCGTTTTGGATGGGTTTGGTCAATTACGCACGCCGCCATCAAATTTATCGGGCGTACAATTAAGCGAGACAACACAGCCAACCTCCCCGCAAATCCCGCCGGGTCTTTACGGCAGTCCGGACACGCCAATCGCTATGAATGCCATCACCGATTCTGAACCCTTCGCCCCGCTAAGCTTGAGCGGCATTGAGACACGTTCTTATGCAGCCTCCCCGCCGCAATATTTATGGGTGTTTTTCTTCACGGCGGCCCTGTTGCTTTTACTCGCAGACATGATGGCAAGCTTGTGGCTAGGCGGGCGGCTTCGCGCGTTACGGCCATCTGCCGGTGTTTCTGCGATGATGATTATCGCTGTTAGCCTTGTAACATTTACCGCAAGCACCCCATCAGCAAATGCACAAACAGCGCCCCTTGATCTGCCCATTGATCAACAAACCATCGATTCAACATTAACCACCAAGTTTGCTTATGTAAAAACCGGTGACGGGGAAACCGACCGTTTAACCGCTCTTGGATTAGCCTCACTCAGCCAGGAACTTTCCCGGCGCACAACCGTCTCTCCATCCGCGCCGATTGCGATTGATCTGACAGCAGATGATTTTTCAATCTACCCAATTTTATATTGGCCAATTGTCCCGGGCGTCCAAACACTCCCCGATAGCGTTCTTGCGGAGATTGAAGATTATATGCGGCTTGGCGGCTTGATTATTTTTGATACGCGCGATGACGAACGCGCCAGCATTGGCCAGGAAACCGCCGAGGCGGCGGCATTGCGCGAGTTACTCTCACGGATCGACACGCCCCCCTTAATCCAGTTGCCCACTGAACATGTATTACGCCGTTCTTATTATCTTTTACCAGAATTAAGAGGGCGCATGGGGGCAAGGCCGGTTTGGGTCGCCGCCGGGTCCGCCTTCAATGATGGGGTGACACCATTGATCATTGGAGGGCGCGATTGGGCGGGTGCATGGGCGCGCTTTGATAATGGCAATGCGGTGCGCCCAATGATTGCCAATTCATTCAATGACGGCCCGCGCGCACGCGAAATGGCCTTCCGTTCCGGGATTAATATGGCAATGGTTGCCTTTACCGGAAATTATAAAACCGATCAGGTGCACGCGACCATTCTTTTAGAACGGTTAGGGGAGAAGGCGCCATGACCAACGCTTTGACCTTCGCCCCGCTCATTGCCTGGCCGCTATTGATCATCGCCGCGGTGATGGCTTGTGTGATCGCCGTTTTGTTTTTGTTTCGCAGTCCCCTCAGCGGCATCTTTCGCGCACTCGCTCTTGCGACCCTATTGGGTATTCTCGCAAATCCGATTTTGCAAAGTGATGAACGCACCCCCCTTGATGATATTGTGCTTGTGCTTGTTGATCGCTCGCAAAGCCAGCAACTTGATGGCCGGGCCGATATTACAACACAAATCACCGAACGATTGACCGAAAGAGGCAACCGGGCGGAATACCTCGATATTCGTTTTGTTGAGATCACTGGCGACCAGGAAACGCGGCTCGCGGAAGGCTTGCGCGATGCTCTTGGCACCCTTCAGCGCCAACAACTGGCCGCTATTTTTATTGTCACAGATGGTCAGGCGAGCGATATCGCGCTGCCCGATGACACACGCGATGCCCCGCCCTCGCCGCTCGCCGGACTTATTCCCGGCGGCGTTCCTTTGCATGTGCTGCTGACCGGCAGAGCCGATGAAGTCGACCGCCTTCTGACTTTAAAGGCCGCTCCCCGATACGGTATTGTGCGCGAAAGCGTTCGCGTCTCCTTTCGTATTGAAGATGTCGGGCCCAATCGCATAGCGCGTACCGATAAAGCCAGCGTTCCGGTTGTACTACGTGTCGATGGCCGCGAGATTTTACGCGAGAATGTGGAAACCGGTATTGATGTCGGCTTTGATGTTCCGCTGGAGCGCCCCGGTGAAATCATTGTTGAGTTACAAGTCGCAACTCTGGAAGGTGAGCTGACAAACGCCAACAATATTGTCGTCCTGCCCATAACCGCGGTTCGCGACCGATTGCGCGTTCTCCTCATATCAGGCGAGCCAAACCCCGGCGAGCGCGTATGGCGCAACCTTTTAAAATCTGATCCCTCCATTGATATGGTGCATTTCACCATTCTTCGGACCGCAGATAAGTTCGATGCGGCACAGCCCAACGAACTCGCGCTCATTCCTTTCCCAACCAATGAGTTATTTATAGAAAAACTGCGCGAGTTTGATCTGATCATTTTTGACCGATACACATGGCGCAATGTTTTGAAATCCTATCACTTCGACAATATTGCGAGATTTGTGGAGGAAGGCGGCGCAATGCTGGTCGCCTCTGGCCCTGAGTTTAATGGCCGCCTATCGCTATCGCGGCGACGGACCATTTCTTATCTTCTGCCTCTGTTGCCGCTGGAAGGGAGTGTGGAAACACCGTTTCGCCCAACACTCACCGATGCAGGTAAGCGCCACCCGGTAACCGCTGGGCTTCCCGATCAGGAAATTTGGGGGCGATGGATTCGCGCAATACCGACAGCGATACGTGAAGGCACCAGCCTCATGGCCGGCCCGGACGATCTTCCTATTTTAGTGTTAAATCGTGTTGGCAAAGGCCGCGTGGGCATGATCCAGTCCGACCATATATGGTTATGGGCGCGCGGGTTTGATGGCGGCGGTCCGCATGCTGAATTATTACGGCGCACAGCCCATTGGCTGATGAAAGAACCGCAGCTGGAAGAAGAACAGTTACGACTGAGCGCGGCTGCCAACACGCTTATCATTTCCCGGCAAACCCTTAGTGATACCGCCGGGCCCGTCATCATTACGTTGCCAGACAATAGCACGCGAACCGTGACACCAACGCAGATCGATGCTGGTCAATTCGAGGCCCGCTTAGAGGATATGGAGCCAGGCCTTTACCGGGCAGCCTCTGGCGATCTGTTTGCGATCGGGGCAATCGGGTTGGCGGCGGCCCCAGAACTGCAAGATGTTGTTTCTGAGGACCGCAAATTAACACCGCTGGCCCAGCTTACACGCGGGGGAATTTTTTCTGTGCGCCCAACATCCTCCACTCTTAGATTGCCCGCCTTTCGTCAGATAGGCCCGAACCTTAGGGAAAGTGCTGCGCGGTCGGGTCCGGGATGGGCAGGCATCGTGCGCCGCGATGCATCGCGCGTCGATGGACGCACCACAGCGCCCTTTACAAGCCCGTGGGTGTGGTTGGGTTTAATCGCATTATTCTTGGGAATTGCCTGGTATCTGGAAAGCCGGCCCAATGGCAGCAAAACTTAGCGTGCGCTGAGATTAAAACTCTGGTTTTAAAACCAGAGTCAAAATAGCGGCGAGTTACCGGCAAATACACAAATGATTTATGGGCGCCCTATGGGCGCCTTACGGGCGCTTGCGCAATTCACCGCCAACATAAAGCTCGCCAGA
>CAYQXV010000003.1:41199-82669 GCA_964421675.1 uncultured Caulobacterales bacterium | reverse complement strand
TATGGGCGCCTTACGGGCGCTTGCGCAATTCACCGCCAACATAAAGCTCGCCAGATCCTTCATGGACAATGCGTCCTTGAATACGGGCAAGGCGCACTTCGCTTGATCCGTAGAGACGTAAATCTGGATTCACAACAAGGCCTTCAAACAGCAATCCACCAGAGCCATCAACGATTGCCTTTAGTCGGTCAACGCGGCCATCTTTAATCGCGGCCCCGCCAGATCCTGCAACACGCAATGTCATAGGCCCCTCCACCCAATCAGAACGCACAAGACCTGATCCTGCAATTGAGATATCAAGCATACCGTCTACCCGGTCAAAAATCACATCACCCGGACCTGCAATATCAACATCAGCGATTGAGACCGTACCCAGTTTAAGGTCGGCATCGCCTGAAAGGTCAATCTCGATTCCCGCATCGATATCGCCCATAACCAACCGACTTCCCGACACGAGGCCAATAACGGCCTCATCAACATCGCCGGTTTCACCGTAAACATAACAACCATGCAGGTCTAATTTCCCATCAATGGTCTCCATATCAAGTTTGATGCGCGCATCAACAAAGGTAACATTGCTTCGTACAGGAACCGTAATGATCAAGGTTGGGTATTCGGCAAATAGATCCTCATCAACAGGTTCACCCGTTGAAAGCTTACGACCTTTACGCGGGTAAAATTCACGATTAATTTTTCCATCACAGCAATTTCGGTCATTGTCCTCCTTCCAGCGCGCGCCTTCAACAACAACAACGTCACCATCAAGATCGACTTCAACGGGCTGGAAGCTATTTCCCTGGCGGATTTCAACACGGATGGTTTTGTCCGCTCCGTCGACCGGGCGGCTAACAAGCTCAACACTGCCGGTAAAATCCTGAACTGAGACAGTGCTCGCCTCAAAACTTTGCGCGCTGGCGCTGGTCTGCCCCAACATGACACACATCGCCATTGTCGCCCCAGCGACAATCGGGTGCATCCAAGCTGGCGCACGCAGACTCATCTGTTTTGCATATGACATAATCATCCATCCCAACATATTCGATATCGCGCCCCATAAGCGGAACGAACATCAACAAACCCAATAGCTGCACCCAACCCTACAAATATTATGCCAGCCAAACGCCAAAAGCGCAAAGAACGGCGCAATCAGGTGCAAACACTGGTTTTTTGACGATAGATTTATGAGCCACCAGCCCCGTTAGCGGGTTAACTCACGCCCACCCCTCAACACCCATTTGGAGCATTGCGGGCATTAGGCCAGATCACTACTTAGATCTTGGCCCATCCAACTGATTAGAGTTTGCGCCGCGATTTCACTCGCCGGTAGAGGGCTTTGCGTAAGGGTGTCGAGCATGGGCGCTAATGATGCCACTTGGTGGTCACGCACCTGAGGATTGGTTAACAGCGACAAAAGCGCGACTTCCAGTAAATCTGGCGTACATGCCTGCTGAATTTGTTCCGGAATAACCATCGCATCAGCCATAACATTTAAAATGCTCGCATATTGCGTTGTCAGGGTGCGCCGCGCCCATAGTTCGGTCAATGGGTCCACGCGGTAAGCGATCACTTGAGGGGTTTTGCAAAGGGCAATTTCGGTTGTGACCGTTCCCGATGCCGCTAACGCAACATCTGCATCGATAAGAGCGGCATATTTATCTGTAGGCGGCACAAATAGTAAATTCGAAATATGCCCAAAAGCTTCTTGAACCTGTGCGCTTACCGCCGGTGCGGCAGGAATAATCACGGCCAAGTCAGAAATATGCGTGCGCAATCGCTCGATGGTTTCAACAAAGATGGGCGCCAGGCGGCTCACTTCTCGCGCTCGGCTGCCAGGTAATACCGCAAGAACCGGGAAGTCATTAAGATCATTTTTCGCGCGCCATGCCCCGGACACAGCTTGTTGCACGTGGCCCTGCGCTTCCTGAAATACTGGATTACCAACAAAGCGCGCGCGTATCTCCGCATGCTCAAAAATTTCAGGTTCAAAGGGAAGCAACGTCATCACGCCATCAAAATACTGACGCACAAAATCAATCCGCTGCGGGCGTGATGCCCAAATCTGCGGCGCGGCATATTTATAGATGGCAAGTTCGGGCATTGCCTTCTTCATTGCTTTCGCGCCAAGGCGGGAAAATGCCCATCCGTCGATAAAAACAACACCGTCAACGCGGCGCTCTTGAGCAATTTTTGTAAGTGTGCGCGTTGCCGAATATGCCGCAGGCAACACGCGCGCAACATCGGTGAACCCCATAACCGAAAATTGATCAATATTAAAAGCACTCTCAAATCCGCGTGCCGCCATTTGCGGGCCGCCGCATCCGCAAAAAGAAAATTGAGCACCTGTCTCCTTCGCCAAAGCATCCATCAACTTAGCCCCGAGCGCATCCCCCGAAGGCTCTACCGCCGCCAGCATAAGGGTACGCTCACCAGAAGGACCGACAGACCTTTGTTTGTCTGAAAGCGACGGAGAGGAGGGTTGATGGTTCGCGCTCATTGCCAGCATTCATTTGGTATTGGCAAAGCCATAAAGAAAAAGACCAGCCTGCTCCGCCAATTTACAAGTTGTCTCGCGTTCAAGAATTAACGCGGCCCCGGCCTTTAGCGCAATGCCGCGCAAACCCGCCCGTTCACACCCTTCAATGGTCAAAGGGCCGATGGTTGGCAAATCAACGCGCAACTCCTGACCGGGTTTGGGTATTTTAACGAGCACACCGCGCGGTGTCGCAATAGATAATTGCTGTTGCAGACCGATGCACCGTTCCAGCATTGCATCCGTACCCTCAGCAGCTTCTATCGCAAGAACCTGACCTTCAGCGACAATAGCGCCCTGCCCCACATCATAAGGACCCAGCGCCTCAATAACACTGCGCGCTTTTGCAATATCATGAAGGTCATCCTCATCAGGAGCAATTTGGCCCATCGCCCCAAGGTCAGGGGTAACATGGCCCATCGCCTCTTCTGCGCCTATCACCAAAAAACCTTCAGCTTCAAAAACGTCCACCAAGGTTGCCAATAAAGCGCCATCCCCTTTCAGGGCCGCCGCCGATAAGCGCGCAAGCAAGGCAGTGCCTCGCCAGTCGGGGCGCATTGATTTAAAATCAGGACGCTGAACATTGCCCGCCATAACCACAGCGTCGCAATTTTCCGCACGTAACACACTGAAAATTCGGCCGGCCTGCACAATATCGCATTCGGTACAGTCAAAACCCTCAGCGGGCTTGTCCATCATGCCCTTTAAGGAAATAATATGGACCGGTTTTTGTTCACGTTGACACTGCTCGGCGATCGCTAAGGGAAGCGAGCCCCCTCCCGCAATAATGCCAAGCTTGTTCCAGCGCACCATATTCATATTACCGTGCCATCATAATGGGCCGTGCGCGGTCGCGATTGATAAACTCAAGAATATTTTTGGCTTCAGCGCTTTTCTCATATTGCCTCTCAGCGGACAGAAGGCGGTCCTGAAAAGGCCGATCGCCGCAAAAAATATCCTTAAAGGCCGCCCGTAACTGATCAATCTTATCGCGGTCAAACCCGCGTCGGCGCAAGCCGATGATATTGAGGCCCTCCAACATCGCAAAATTTCCCGTCGCAGATCCGTAAGGAATTATATCGTGCACAACAATTGCGCCGCCCCCTAGAAATGCATGGGCACCGATCTGACAATGTTGATGGACAGCACACGCACCGCCAAGAAACGCAAAATCCTCAACAACAACATGACCAGCAACAATTGCACTATTGGCAAAAATCGTATTGTCGCCAATGATACAATCATGGGCCACATGGGTTGCGGTCATGAAATATCCATTGTCGCCAATACGGGTCTCGCCGCGTCCCTCAGCCGTCCCAATGTTAACCGTTGAATGTTCGCGAAATCGATTATTTTTACCAATAATCAGCTGCGTATTTTGCCCTTCATAGGCCACATGTTCCGGGGCGGTTCCAAGCGCTGCAAAACTATGAATTTCACATCCAGATCCAATGGTTGTCTTTCCGCTTATCACAACATGGGAATGAAGCCGCACGCCATCGCCAAGAGTAACCTCGGGTCCGATATGACAAAAGGGCCCAACCTGGACGCCATCGCTTAACGTCGCGCCCTCTTCAATCACAGCCGTTGGATGAATAGAAGTTCTCATGAGTACACAGGGCTAATTGGCAGCTGTTTTACAGGGGGCCTAAGTTACAGGGGATCTGAAAGCATCGCAGAAAATTCTGCTTCTGCTACTTTTTTGCCATCAACCATACCAATACCGGCAAATTTCCAAACAGGGGGACGGCGCTGGGCAATTCGAACATGCAATTCTAACTGATCGCCGGGCACAACAGGTCGTCTGAACCGCGCTTTATCGACCCCCATAAACAGGATGATCTTATTATCCATATCGATATCTTCAGTATACGCCGCATACATTGCCGCTGACTGCGCCATAGCCTCAACGATCAACACCCCTGGAAAAACCGGTGCCTGCGGAAAGTGACCAAGAAAAAGCTCCTCATTGGCGGTAACATTTTTAATGCCAACAGCGCCCTCGCCCGGATCAATATTGATCATTCGATCGATCAACAGAAAGGGATAACGATGCGGTAGGATTTTTTTGATGTCATCAAGATAAAGAGTGGTCTGTCCAGGTTCGAGGCTTGCCATGGTTTGTTATCAGTCTTTCTTCAATGTTTAGCGGCATCGTTAGTCGATGGCTTGTTTTTTTACGGTCCGGACATTCGCCAATTTACCAAGCGCTGCGACTTCTCGCATAAACTTGCGGATCGGCTGTGCCGGGCTTCCAGCCCACGTCTCCCCCGCCGGGATATCACGCATACATCCGGCATTAGCAGCAATTCGCGCGCCATCTCCAACCATAATATGGTCGGCAAGGCCAGCGCGCCCCCCAAATACAACCCCGTCGCCAACGATACAGCTTCCCGAAATTCCAACATGGGCCGCTAGCAGACATTGCTTCCCCAAAACAACGTTATGGGCAATCTGAACCTGATTGTCGATACACGTTCCCTGCCCAATGATTGTATCTCCAATCGTACCACGATCTATGGTTGTGTTCGCGCCAATTTCAACATCATCTTTAATGATCACACGGCCAATTTGCGGCATACGGATAAGGGAGCCAGCGGCTTCGAAAAAACCAAAACCGGCTTGCCCGACCTTAGCCCCCGGCAAAATCGTTACTGACGACCCGACCAATGCATGCTCAATACACACATGGGCCCCTATGCGCGTGTCCTCGCCAACCTCGACACCGGGGCCAATAATAGCATAGGGACCAATCTTCGCGCCCCGCTTTATCACCGCGCCGGCGGCGATAATCGCCGTTGCATCGACGCTCGCGCCAACATCGATCTGAGGATCGATCTGGGCATCACCCATATCATTGTTCGGCGCCATTGAGGATGCGCCAGCCATGTCGCGCTCAGCATATAAAGCATGCACAATGCGAACAAAGGCATGCTGGGCATTTTCGCAAACCACAAACCGGCCACGCAGATCACCGACCCGCTCAACTAGTGCTTCACTGATTAGGCAGACAGCGAATTTTTTATCGGCAAGGTCTGTAAGGCGCTTTCGATCGGTAATGAATATGCACGCATCTGCGGCGTTGACCGTCGATGCCTCAGCAACATCGCTAACACGCCACGATGGTGAGCCCGCCTCATCACGCAAATACCGCCCGCCCGTTAACGCCATCACCTTACCCGGCGAGAGCGCAGCTGCTTTGTGAAAAAATCGCGGATCAGCAACCATCAGACTTTTGTTTTCCTCGCGTGATTTGAAGGGCACCATTTTGTGATAGCTGTTTTCACCGTGCTTGTGAAAACAAAAAAGCCGATGCAAAGAGCACCGGCTTTTGATAATGAACACTCATTAAATCAAGAGGACCATCATGCGATGCTCATCTTATTGATTGGCTTGCTTGCTCGCTTCAGCAGCACGGCGCTCAAGTTCTGCCAATGAAATCTGCTCGAGTGAAACTGATTTCAATTTCTTGTCGAGCTTGGAAATAACTTCCTGCGTGATGTTTGTTTCTTCCGCTGCATACATAATCGCTGAACGATCGAGAAGCACAGTCGCACCGCGTTTTTTCACGATCTCTTCCATAATCGGTGCCGCTTCAGTCAGAATTTCATTCTCAGCTTTACGAACAGATTGTACGAACGCCGCTTCCATGACTTTGTTCATTTGCGGAAATCCAACCTGAGCACGCGATGCCAACTCTTGCTCTTTACGTTGGCGCTCTTCAGCAGACCATAAATCACGGTTTTGCTGATATGATTTAATATCATTTTCGAGCGTCGTTTTCTTAGCTTGCAGTTCGCTCGCAATACTCTTTTGATAGGTTTCAGCTTGGCTCGACGCAGATTTTCCGGCCTTAGATTGCGCAACGATTTGTGCTTGGTTCACAACCAAAATAATCGGCGCCTCGCCATTATTTTGCGCTTCTGCGGTCGTCGTAATTGACTGGCCTATGGTGAAGGCACTGACCATAGCGGTCGCACCAAGCGCGGCAAAAATTAGTTTTCTCATTGGGGGGGTATCCTCTACTTTAAAACGACGTCCCAGCACTAAATCGGAAGCTTTCAGTTTCATCAAAGAATTCTCGGATGAAAACCTCGGCAATGTCAAACCTTATGGGTCCAAATGGTGAATTCCAGCTTACAGTAACACCGGCAGTAAGGCGAAACGAAAAATCATCCTGAATTGGTGATACAAACCCAGAATTAAAATCAAGGCCCGCATTGGGATTAGGCTCACCCTGTCCCGAAATCCGGCCTTGAACGATAGTAGGATCTACCAGACCATCCCCATCTAGATCAACACCCAGAGAGTTAATCTGGAACAAAGGAACACCGTTCGCATCCACGACATCATTAAGCGCTTGGGTTTCATCATCAACAATGCCAACCGCACCAAAATCGGTAAAGATAGAGGCCCTAATACCATAGGATTCAGGCAGGGGAAGCGGCAGCAATATCTCTGCGGTACCAATTAGATAGGCGTTTGCCCCAATAGATTGTGAAACGAAGGAAACCCCGTTCCCGGTTTGGGTACCGCCGCCGCCTGAGATATTTCTCAGCGGTGTAAACTGGTTTGGATCGCTCAGGGCGTCAGGCGTCAAAGGTACGATAAGGCGCGGTCCGACACCGGCAATTTCGAACCCTCTAAAGCTCGCCGCGCCCTGGCGGAAGCGATCTTGAATTCGAACGGTGTCGCCTGCAAACCCGCGAATATACCCGCCGCGTAATTTCAGAACGCCAACAAAATCATCAATTACAGGCAATGGTTTATAATAGGCCGTATCAAATTCCGACCGGATATATTGCACATTGCCGCCTAGCCCAGCAAAGCTGGCTGTACCCCGCGCGCGCCACCCATTTCTGGGATTAAACGGATCGTTGATTGTACTAAATGCAACCGTCGCACTGAGCAGTGAGGTCGTAAATCGCCCTTCAGATTCACAACGGAACGGTTGACCGACAAGGCTGTCACTACAATCATCAAACACAAGACCGGGGCTTGTACTGCCGATCAATGCAGCTCCACCATTACTGATTAACCCTGAGACTTCATCGATAGAGTCAAACGGGTTTCCGAGAAGGTCAACACCAAATAAGGCATTTGTTGTTTCCGCCAACTGAATATTTTCAGGCAATAATGAAAGCAGTTCGTCTTCGGTAAACGCGACAGATTCGGTAATCAGATTTCCGTCCCCATCTAACTGCGGCAAGCCTTCTCCATCAAGGACGGGAACGTCGCGGAAAAACTGACCGTTTTCAAATGTTGAATTGGCGACAATAGCGGTTAGCTGCGGTATGCCATCATCCGTGAATGTCGGCGCGCCATCTACATCCAAAACTGGGAGAAACTGCGTAAACGTGATGGGAATAAAACTCTGCGTTCCAAAATCCACATCACTTCGCGTAAACAGGTAATTGATCCCAGCTTGGCCATATTCGGAAATCTGGAAGCCGGTATTCAGGCCAAAACCAAACTGTTCCTGAATAAATCCGCCAATACCGCGCTCACCATTGATCGTATCAAGGGAGTTATCGACCCGGCTATAGAAAAGGGATGCCCCTGCGGTGAGGTTTCTGCCAAGAAATCTCGGCTTGGTATATCGCAGATCTACCTGGCGGGTACGTTGCGATGCCTGAACACGAAAGCGCACTGCCTCGCCGCGACCAAGGAAATTGCGCTGTTCAATCGAGACATCAGCAATAAAATTATCCGTCGACGAAACACCGACACCGATAGAGAAAGACCCGGTTGCCTGTTCTGATACCGTAACATCAAGCTCTGTTCGGTCGGGCGCAGATCCCGGCTTTTCCTCAATCGTCACATCGCTAAAGAAACCAAGCGATCTGATAACTGACTCCGAACGATCAACTTGAACCTTATTAAACGGATCGCCTTCCGCAATCCTCAGCTCACGTCGTATCACCTTATCAAGCGTTGTGATGTTACCCTTAATGTTAACCCGCTCAACATAAACCTTCGGGCCTTCATTAATGTCGAAGGTAATGTCGATTTTCTTGCTTTCCGGGTAGCGAGAAAAGCGCGGATTTACATCAACAAATGCATAACCAGATGCACCGGTCAGGAAGGTGAGAGACTCAACAGCCTTTTCAACCCGTTCACCGTTAAAGGTCTGCCCCGTGCGTACCGGCACAAACCGCTCCACCGCATCTTCATCAAGCTTATCGAGTGCAGAGCGAACCTTAACCTCGCCAACAACATATTGCGGGCCTTCTTCAATGGTGAAGGTAACAAAAAACTCTTTGCGGTCTGGCGTAAGTTCCGCAACCAAAGAGGTTACTTTAAAATCCGCATACCCATTTTTGGCATAATGTTGGCGCAACAATTCACGCTCAAACTCCAAGCGGTCAGGGTCATAGTTTGACGTGCTACCACCAAAGAAATTCCACCAACGACTTTCAGAGGTTAAGATGACCTTGCGCAGCTCGGCGCTTGTAAAGACGTCATTGCCAACAAAATTGACCTTAGCAATACCTGTCTTGGGGCCTTCATCAATTTCGAAGATGACATCAACGCGGTTTTGCGCAAGCGGTACAACCTTTGGCGTGATGTTTGTCGCAAACCGGCCGGTGGCACGGTAAATCTCAATCATGCGTTGCTGGTCAGCTTGTACTTTTGCGCGCGTATAAATAGATCGCGCTGTTAGCTGAATTTCTTCGGTAAATTTATCGTCCTTGAGGCGTTTATTCCCCTCAAACAAAATCCGGTTCACAATAGGGTTTTCTTTTACCGTAACCAGAAGCGTTCCGTTTGGCTGCATCTCCGCAGAGACATCTGTAAACAAGCCTGTTTGGAAAAGTGTTTTAACCTGAAGGTCGAGAAGCTCTTCCTCCGCAGCCATGCCCGGCTGAAGAGTCAGATAGCTTGATACGGTTTCCGGCTCGATTCGCTGATTACCGGCGACCGAAATGCCCTTAATGATAGGAGCCACCGCCGGGCGTAAAATCTGCGCCGTCGCGCGTGCTTGTGCAATTTGTTGCTCTTGCTGCAGGCGCGCTGCTTCCAGCTGTTCAGGCGTTGGTTGTTGACCGGCGCCCGGTTGCGGCGCGCCCTGGGCTAATACGTGACCGGTCGTTCCCAAGCCCAAAGCGATGGCAAGGGCTGCGCCCGATAGCGAAGATCGCAATGCGCGTTTACTAAAACGATCCATCTGTGTCCCCAATGACAAAGTACGCTTCATTATGTCTAAGCCTGCCCTATTGGTTTACTAAAATACGTCACGTCTGTTTAACGACGTTCATCGTCAAATACATCTACCCGTTTGCAGAAAATGTTGAGGCCAAAAGCCCGGTTACGTCATTCCACGTCACGAACACCATAAAGGAGATCAGCATGAGCAATCCCACCTGATACCCCATTGTTTGAACCCGTACCCCAACGGGGCGGCCGACTACCGCTTCATATGCGTAATACATCAAATGCCCGCCGTCGAGCACTGGAATTGGTAAAAGATTTAAAAAGCCGATAGAAACGGAGATAAATGCCGCCAGATTGATCCAGTTAATCAAG
The DNA here is from genome assembly GCA_964421675.1 of uncultured Caulobacterales bacterium. Classification (GTDB taxonomy): domain Bacteria; phylum Pseudomonadota; class Alphaproteobacteria; order Caulobacterales; family Parvularculaceae; genus CALLPQ01. The sequence goes on along the minus strand of CAYQXV010000003.1, from coordinate 72,612 downwards.
CTAATGCGCAAGCGATCGCCAAAAGTGGCCTCATCGCTAACCCGGTCGCCAAATCCGCTAGAGGCGGCCTGACCAGCATATTTGGCCATTTTCACCGGTCCGCCTAATTGGTCAGCGCTTTCCTTGCCCGTGATAAGGCGCCCGAGAAAGTGTATCGTTGTTCTGATAATATCGACAACCTCCCCGCTCGCCGTGGCGACAGCTTGGAGGGGACCATAAGTGCGGAAATCAATATCGCCAGTAGAGCGCACCCCGAGAATGCCAACTTTAACGGTATTTCCAAAGGAGTCCTGTCTTTCCTGACGGCGAGGAACGGCGGTGAGCTCAACCGTGCCGCCATCACGCTCTACGGTTAGCGCTAAGGTTTCGCCCGTTGAAAGCTGAATAATACCCGCCAAATCACGCCAGTCATCGATGGATCTGTTATTGATCTGTACAATCCGGTCGCCCGGAAGAAGGCCCGCCTCCGCCGCCGCAGAATTCTCATCCACCTCTCCAACGACAGGGTCCAGAACACCGCGCCCAAGCACCATGAGAAGGCCTGCAAAAATTGCGATTGCCAGAATGAAATTTGCAATCGGCCCTGCGGCAACGACCATGGCGCGCGCCCAAACCGGCTTGAAATGAAAGCATTGCGCCCGCTCTTCAGGCGTCAATTGCTGGGCAAGCGCGTCTTGGGGACCGGTTGGAAATTCGGTGCGCACCGCGCGCTCCCCGCTGGCGGGCTGCTCCTCATCACTATCATTTGCGAGCGATGGGTCCGGCTGCGACGCTGGATTAAGGTCACCGAAAAATTTGACATAGCCGCCGAGAGGAATTCTTGCGATCCGCCACTGCGTGCCTTTGCGATCAATCCATTGCAGCAATGGTTTTCCAAAACCAATTGAAAATGTATCGACCCGAACGCCGAGCAGGCGCGCAATCGAAAAATGGCCGTATTCGTGGAAGAATACGATAAAGCTCAGCAAAATTAGGAAGGAAACGACCGATACTGGTACGATAAACAATGCGGCAAGACTCATACGATCGATAGCTTTCGTGTTGACCGGTCAAATCCCATCACTCTAGCGTTTGCCGCTAATTGAGTGTTGAGCTATCACAGTACGCATTGCCCGTCTCTGAGTGTAACCTTATAACACAGCTTTTGACGGGGTCGAACATATTTATTGTGTTTTTTAGCAAAATACCAAGTAGATTTTAGGCCATGCAGAGTTTTTGTAAGCGCGAGTTTGCTGAACATGGCCCCATATCCCGCGCCCAGCCCGGCCAGCCTTCTGGGCAATCAGGGTACTAATGACGCTTTTTGACCTCGTCTTCGGCCAGGCGACGCCCATTGTCATCGGCCTCCATCACCTCATCAAGGCTTGAAAGCGCTGAAGGCCAATTCTGCCGATCACTCGCCGACATAACCGCCTCCACAACTCTGGGAATATCGCCAAAGGTCAGTTGTTCCTTCAAAAATGCCGCAACTGCCACTTCATTGGCGGCATTTAGGATTGCCGGCATTGCCCCGCCATGGGCGACGGCCTCGCGGATCAGGCGCAATGCGGGGAAGCGCTCAGGATCAGGGGCCTCAAAGGTAAGCGTTGCCACCTCAGCAAAATCCAGTTTCGCGCTCGGGCTTTCCATCCGGTCCGGCCATGCCAAGGTAGAGGCAATCGGCGTTCGCATATCCGGTGAGCCCAACTGGGCAAGAACCGACCCATCAACATATTCGACCATTGAGTGAATAACCGATTGAGGATGAACCAGAACATCAATGCGATCTGCTGGGATGGGAAAAATATGCGAGGCCTCAATAAGCTCCAAGCCTTTATTCATCATGGTGGCGCTATCAACAGAGATCTTTGCGCCCATCGACCAATTGGGGTGGGCCACCGCTTGCGCCGGCGTCACCGTTTCCATGTCTTCGCGGCTCCAGGTTCTAAACGGGCCCCCGGACGCGGTGAGAATGAGCCGCGTGACGCGCTCAGGACGCTCAAAATCAAAAACCTGAAAAATCGCATTGTGCTCGGAATCAACCGGCAATAATTTGCCGCCCGCCTCATTAATGGCGGCCATCACAACATCGCCCGCGCAAACCAGGCATTCCTTATTGGCAAGGGCGATATCAGCGCCTCGTCGCGCCGCCTCTAATGTGGGGTGCAAGCCTGCAGCCCCAACAATTGAGGCCATGACCCAATCGGTGTCGCGCGCCGCCGCTTCAATCAACGCCGCGCGCCCGCCGCCAACCTCAATATTGAGCCCCGATAGCCCATCACGCACCGCATCAACTTTGGTCTCATCGCCAATAGCGACGAATGCAGGATGAAACGCCTTTGCCTGTTCAACGAGTTTTTCAACATTTGAATGCGCCGTCAGCGTATCGACCGTGATCGAGTCATCCCCGCGCGCATGGGCATGGGCCACAAGATCAAGGGTGCTCACCCCAACTGAACCGGTCGACCCTAAAATTGCGATCCGGCGCTGCGGTTTTACTGTCATCTTATCCTCGTTACTAATTGCCGTAGATCCGAACCAGATACATGGCAATCGCCATCACCACAGTTGCGAAAATCATCCCGTCGAGACGATCAAGCACACCGCCATGGCCGGGAATGAACCCGCTTGTATCTTTGACGCCAAATCCTCGTTTCATTGCCGATTCCGCAAAGTCCCCCACTGCCGAAGCAATGCCAAGAGCAAGCCCAAGAAAAAAGCAGATGACGATGACCTCGGGCCGGAACGCCACGCCGCCAAGAACAGCGGCGATACTGCCACCGGCCAAGATGCCGCCAACCGCGCCTGCCCAGGTTTTTTGCGGTGATATTTGGGGATTGAGTTTGGGACCACCAATCCAGCGCCCAAAGCCATAGGCGCCAATATCTGTCGCCCAGACAACTAAAAACACCATAAAAGTCAGCATACGTCCTGACTCTGGCTCTGCGCGTAACCAAATCAGCGCAATACAGGGCATGATAATATAAAACACCCCGACACCGCGCCACCAGGTTGGCATGCGCTGGCGCGAAAACCCAAACCAGATCAACGCGCCGCCGACCAATGCCAGAATATACGCATATTCATAATAGCCAAATGCACTAAAACCAATTGACCCAATAGCGGTAATGGCAAGACCAATCGCGACACGCTTGGTCTCATCGCCCTCAATCATGCGCGACCATTCATACACCATGATCAGCGCAGCAACCCCAATCATCAGCACAAAGACCGGCCCGCCAAACCAAACCGCAGCAATGGCAGCCGGAATCATAATGATCGCCGAAAAAACACGAAGGGGCAGGCCTGTAAGCAGGGAGGGCGGCATTTTGCCAAATGGGCCTGCCATGATTTTTACCCTTTTAGTCCAGCTTGAGCGCCAACGCCGCCAAAGCGACGTTCCCGGCCATGATATTGTGCCAGTGCTTTTTCAAACAATGTTTTATCAAAGTCAGGCCAATGCTCATCAATGAACACATATTCCGCATACGCCGCTTGCCATATGAGAAAATTACTAATCCTTTGCTCACCGCTGGTCCGGATCACCAGATCAGGGTCAGGAATATCGTGGGTATCAAGAAAATTAGAAATACGCTCTTCGTCAAGCATGTCTGGCGACAAGTCACCGCTGGCAATCTGGCGGGCAATCTCGCGCGTCATTCTGACGATCTCATCGCGGCCCCCATAATTAAACGCGATTTGCAGACCAAATTTCGTATTGCCTGCGGTGTCGCGTTCTGCCTTCTCGACAAGCGCCAGTAAAGAGCGATCAAGATTTGAACGATCGCCAATAATCCGCACACGTACACCCTCGCGCGCGAGCCTTGGCAAATCCGCCGCAATAAATTCGCGCAGCAAGCTCATTAAGTCACGCACTTCACGGGCGGGACGACGCCAATTTTCCGTCGAAAAACTATATAGGGTTAAATATTTCAGGCCCAGAACGCGCGCCGCTTCAACCGCGCGCCTGGCCGCGGCGACCCCTTCACGGTGGCCGGAGGCTCTGGGCAAATCGCGCGCACCTGCCCATCGCCCGTTCCCATCCATGATAATGGCAATATGCATATTCTCGCCGGGCGCTGAGCGTTGCGGATCAACCATCGCATCTGGTAATTTTTGATCGCAATCGTCAATAGGCGTCGCGTGCTCCTGGCCGCTTTTGGCCATAGCCCCGCCAGCATCAATGGGCTGGTGTAAATCTGACGCGGGTTTACTGACCACGCTTGGTTCCCCATCTGACGACAAACGAGCTGCTTAAATCGGATTGCCTAGCTATTGTCTTGCCTAACGACATTACTGCCTATCATTGTACGGGGGCCAACAGTTTAGGCCCCAATATACCAGCCCTTCTCATTGCCGATTTTGCCCACTCTAGCAAGAAACCGGCTGAGTTTCCATCAAACCTGCATGATCTCTTTTTCTTTAACGCCTAGGGCCTCATCGATTGCCTTGACCATTTTGTCGGTCAGGGCCTGAACTTCGCCTGATAAGCGTTTTTGATCGTCCTCAGACACGCCGTCCGCCTTCTTGATACTCTCCATACCGTCGCGGCGAATATTGCGCACAGAAACCTTCGCCTGCTCAGCATATTTGCTGGCGACCTTGGTCAACTCAACGCGGCGCTCTTCTGTCAGCGCAGGGATTGGCACACGCACATTGGTGCCATCAACCACAGGATTAATCCCAAGGCCTGAGTCGCGGATCGCCTTTTCTACAGCGCCGACCAGCCCCTTATCCCAAACCTGGATCGAGATCATTCGAGGTTCAGGCACCCCGATGGTTCCAACCTGTGTCATGGGCGTTGGCGAACCATAGGCTTCAACCATAATTGGCTCCACAAGGCTGGCACTTGCCCGGCCTGTGCGCAGGCCAGAAAACTCAGTTTTCAGCGCATTAAAGGCGCCGTCCATACGTTTGCCGAGATCCGCCAGATCGATTGCACCGTCACTCATAAAATTCTCCTTTGGCCCTTAATCATGTCCTATGGGGCGATTGCGGCACAGACGTGACCGCAAGCCAACACATTTGGCGTGTATTCGATTGGTTTTCAATGCCTTGCCGGGTCAGACAGCCCACACACGCCACATTTTTCGGCACATTCTTACAAAAATGCGCACCCAAATCGCGGTTTTGCTGAACAAATCCCCGCTAAGCGTTGGAAATCGTCGTCGAGGGGCCCTGCCCGGTCAAGGCGCCCACAATCCCCCCATCGGCTGGGCTCTCCCCCGCCAGAGGGAATACCACGATGGGAATATCATTTTCGCGCATCAAGGTAATGGCCGTCTGGTCCATCACCTGTAAGTCGCGGTTCAACACCTCACGAAAGGTCAGATGGTCAAAGCGCTCAGCATTGGGGTCTTTTTTAGGGTCGGCTGAATAGACGCCATCAACCTGTGTGCCCTTGAACAAGGCGTCACAGCCCATTTCAACAGCGCGCAGGGCAGCGGCCGTATCGGTTGTGAAAAAAGGATTTCCGGTGCCAGCCGCAAAAATAACAATCCGCTGTTTTTCCATGTGCCGCAGCGCCCGCCGTCTAATATAGGGCTCGCAGATTGCCGTCATCTCAATCGCGGAGAGAACCCGCGTGTAGACGCCGAGCCGTTCAAGCGCATTTTGCATGGCGAGCGCGTTCATCACCGTTGCGAGCATGCCCATATAATCGGCGCTCGCACGCTCCATCCCTTTGGCGGCCTGCGACATGCCGCGAAAAATATTGCCGCCGCCAATAACCAGGGATATCTCGACCCCAAGCTCAAGCGCGGATTTCACTTCGCCGGCAATGTGCTCAACTGTGTCATTATCTATGCCAAACTGGCCGTCGCCCATCAGGGCTTCCCCCGATATTTTCAGCAATACCCGGCGAAAACGCAGATCGGGTGAAGGCGTCGTCAAAACTGGGGAGGATGGGGTAACAGAGTTGGCGGGGCTCACGGGATGCAGATCCTCTTACTTTTTAGCGACTATCGTTCGAAACGGGCGAATCCGCGGAACGCTTTACTATAGTGGCAAGCAGGATTTTAACAAAACAACTTTTATGCAGCGCGTCAAAAATTGCCTCTTACGGTGTGACTTGTTCACCTCATTTTATTCCCTGAGATAAACACCACTTGCCTTCGACAAACTGGGGCGCCGGGCAAACAAAAACCCGAACGCTGTTCGCGTCCGGGTTTTGCATAAGCTGATAAGAAGATCATCTTCTTACACGAAAATCACGGGTAAAAAGTTGCCCTTAGTCTTCGTCATCACTCTTTTCAACGCCTTCACCCAATTCAAGACGTGTGAAGCCGGTAAGGGTCACAGGAGCCCCCATCTCGGTTGCAAGATTATCAATGACTTTGCCAACTTTGGTTTCGCCATCAATGACAAAAATCTGCTCGAGAAGAACGGACTCCTCATAAAATTTACGCATCCGCCCCTCGACCATTTTATTGATGATTTCTTCGGGCTTTCCAGAGGCACGCGCCTGATCGGCAAGAACGGCTTTTTCACGCTCAACAGTTTCCCCGTCAAGCTCATCAACACTGGCAGAAAGAGGACGAGCAGCCGCAATATGCATGGCAATCTGTTTGCCCAATGCTTCAAGCTTTGCCTTGTCGCCTGATGATTGAAGGCCAACAAGCACGCCAATTTTCCCAGCGCCCTCAGTCACCTGACCATGAACATAAGAGGCGACAACACCCTCGCTCACAGTGATGCCTTCGGCTCTGCGCAGGGACATATTTTCCCCAATCTGGCCAACCATTTCAGCAATATGCTCATCAACGCTTTTATCCGTACCCGGATAAGGTGATGTCCGCAACTTCTCCAGATCGCCGTCAACGCTTAATGCGACTGAGGCAATATCAGATACCATTGACTGGAAAATCTCATTTCGAGCGACAAAGTCTGTCTCTGAATTCAATTCAACCGCAACGCCGACACCATCTTTTGCAGCGAGCTGAACAAGGCCTTCACTGGCAGTACGTCCCGCTTTTTTGGCCGCTTTTGACAGCCCTTTTTTGCGAAGCCAGTCGACAGCATCATCCATTTTGCCGTCATTTTCGTTCAGCGCAGCTTTGCAATCCATCATGCCAGCGCCAGTTTTTTCGCGCAGTTCCTTAACCAACGCCGCAGTGATCGCAGCCATCTCGGTTCTCCTTGGTTTTAGGCGAGCCTGCCTGCCTAATTGCAGAACAAGCTATTGCCGTCGATTTTAATTTCTTTTGGCATTGCCCCTATTGGGACCAATACCGCCTCCCTCAACTCTTAAAAAAAAGCAAAATTGAGGGAATGTTTCATCTTTGCAAAACGGCCAATGCTACCAATGCTTTTGCATCGCGCCGCATATGGCCTCGCTTTGCCAACGAAACAAGAGCTAAAACATGCACCTTAAAGCTGTGTCGCAGGACCCCGGGTTTTGATCCAAAATCCTGCGCGCTCTACTGGGCTAGCTCGCACTCGTTTGCGCTTCGCCTTCTGCAGCTTCTGGGGCCGGTGCTTCTGTAGCCGTTGGCTCAGGCTCAGCGGCAACTGCTGCTTCAACCGGCACGTCTTCCATTGCGCCAATATCAACACCAAGTGAGGCCTGGCTCTCAGAGATACCGTCAATCACAGCGTCTGAAACCAGCTTGCAATACAGGCTGATGGCGCGTGAGGCATCGTCATTACCCGGAATGACGTAATCAATATTGTCGGGATTACAATTTGTATCCACAACAGCGATTACAGGGATGCCAAGTTTTTTGGCTTCCTGAATAGCAATCGCTTCTTTTTTAACGTCGATTACAAACATCAGATCTGGCAAACCGCCAAGCTCACGAATACCGCCGAGTGAGGCTTCAAGTTTGACGCGCTCGCGCTCAATTTGTAGCTGCTCTTTCTTGGTCAGGCCTTGGCCACCGCCAGAAAGCGCTTCTTCCATATCCTTCAAGCGTTTGATCGAATTGGAAATGGTTTCCCAATTGGTCAAGGTACCGCCGAGCCAGCGCACATTCATATAATATTGCGCACATGCGGTCGCCGCTTCAGCGATTGGGGCTTGGGCTTGGCGTTTCGTGCCAACAAATAACACCCGGCCGCCGCCTGCAACAACATCGCGAATCTTCAACAATGCCTGATGTAACAGCGGCACAGTTTGGGAAAGATCGATAATGTGGATGCCATTTCGGTCGCCAAAGATGTATGATTTCATCTTCGGGTCCCAGCGATGGGTTTGGTGTCCAAAGTGCACGCCAGCTTCAAGCAGCTGGCGCATGGAAAAGTCCGTTAACGCCATGGTTCTATCTCCGTCGGTTTTGCGTCCGCAGCACCAAGGAGCTCTCTTACTCTGGGATCGAGCGGGTCGTAAAAACCTCGATAGATCTGCAAGTTCGAAAACCACCGCGGAAGGTCACTGCGTGTGGGATGGCGGCGGTCCTACGACCCTCTGGGATAAATTGCAACCACCAAATTGACTTCACGCGCAAATCGGCAGGATCGAGCACAAAAAAACTCGTGAACACGCCGCCTTACTCGTCCGTTCAGACAGCCTCTCAAACGCCCCCAAACCGGCGGGAAGCCGCCAAATGCGCGGCCTTAGGTCATTTCAACATCGATGACGCCTTCAACATCCTTCAACGCACCGCGTGTCTGGGGGGTTGCGGGCAATCGTTCGGCCAATTCAATCTCCACCTCGCGGCCGCTTTCAGGCAATCGAAAGGAGAGAATCACCTGCCCCGCCACGCCTTTGGCGCTATCGTGTCCCGGCAACATGCCATTGGCCCCGCCCCTTTCTGGCGCGCGCGACATTGGCGGGCCTGCTTTTTTCCTGCCCTGCGCGCCATCACTGCCCTTCACGGCCTGCATCTGCTTGCATAGCCGTTCCAATGTTTCGACAGATGCAAGGCTCACCCGCAATTGCGAAATTGCGCTGGCTGCGGCCTGATCGAGATCGCGCATGCCTTCAGCAAGAAACCGCACGTCTCCGCCCTCACTATCCGCGCTCACAGAAACTAAAACCAACTGTCCGACTTCCATTAAGTCACGCGCTGCATCGAGCACCCGCGAGAAGACGGTGATTTCAAACTCACCAGAGGCATCAGATAGCTCAACCCAGGCAAATGGATTGCCATTCTTGGAGCGTCGCAATCGAACCGAGCGCACCACACCGGCGAGCTGAAACGCGGTTTCGCCTTCGCGCGCCGCAGCTTCCGCTTCCGCAAATGACACCACATTCAGTTTGCGAAGATCGCCCACATACCCATCCAGCGGATGGCCGCTAAAATAAAACCCGATGGCTTTAAATTCTTCCGTCAGCCGGTCCATGGGTAACCACGCAACGCCTTCGGGAAGAGGCGGCCTAGCAAGGCCGGGGGCACTGTCCATTTGGAAAAGCCCGCCCTGATCGCTGTTACTTTCTTCCATATGCCGGGCCGACCATCGCGCCAGCAATTCAACCGCCGCAAACGCTTCCTCGCGGCTGGCCCCCAGGTCATCAAGCGCGCCCGCGCGCGCAAGATTTTCCAACGCCCGTTTGCCGACCTGCCGCAAATCAACACGCTCTGCAAAGTTAAAAAGATCGGTAAACGCACCGCCCTCTTGGCGGCATTGAACAATATGATCCATGGCCGCTTCACCGACATTTTTTACCGCCGAGAGCGCATAGACAATCGCGCCATCGACCACCGAAAAATCAGCCTGCGAATGATTAATATGCGGCGCACGCACCTCAATCTCCGCGCGGCGCGCTTCTTTCATGAAGATGGCGAGTTTATCGGTATTTGCCCGGTCCAGGGACATGGAGGCGGCAAGAAATTCTGGCGCGTGGTTGGCCTTAAGCCATGCGGTTTGATAGGCGATCAACGCATATGCGGCAGCGTGTGATTTATTGAAACCGTAACCCGCAAATTTTTGCACCAGATCAAATATGCCTGATGCCTTCCGGGCATCAACATCGCGCTCAACCGCACCATCAACAAAGCGCTTGCGCTGTTTGTCCATCTCCTCTTTTTTCTTTTTACCCATGGCGCGGCGCAACAGGTCCGCTTCCCCGAGGGAATAGCCGGACAGAATTTGCGCAATCTGCATGACCTGTTCTTGATAAATGATCACGCCATATGTTTCTTTCAAAACACCTTCGAGCTTTTCGTGAAGATAATCCGGCTCCTGACGGCCTTGTTTGCGGTCAATATAGGTGGGAATATTTTCCATTGGACCGGGCCGATAAAGCGAGACCAGCGCGATAATATCCTCAAGGCTGTCGGGTTTCATCGATTTCAGTGTTGAGCGCATCCCCGCACTCTCCAACTGGAAAACGCCGGTGGCATGGCCTTCGCCAAGCATGGCAAATGTATCGCGGTCGTGAACATCAATTGCGCTGATATCGACCTCAATATCGCGCTTGGACAAATAGCCAACCGCACGGGCAATCACGGTCAGGGTTTTGAGACCCAGAAAATCGAACTTAACAAGACCCGCCGGTTCTACCCATTTCATATTGAACTGGGTTGCGGGCATATCCGAACGCGGATCGAGATAGAGCGCAACCAATTGTTCCAGAGGGCGATCACCAATCACAACCCCGGCTGCGTGGGTTGAGGCATGGCGATAAAGCCCCTCCAATTTGAGGGCTTTTTCAATCAGGGCGGCAACGCCTTCATCGCTATCGCGTTCCTCGCGAAGCTTTGGTTCGGTCTCTATTGCTTCTTGTAAGGTAACCGGGTTCGCAGGGTTATTGGGTACCAGCTTGCATAGCCGGTCGACCTGAGGAAACGGCATATTCAGGACACGGCCAACATCGCGCAACACAGCGCGGGCCTGCAATTTTCCGAAGGTAATGATTTGCGCAACGCGGTCAGTGCCGTATTTCTCCTGCACATACCGGATAACCTCATCGCGGCGATCCTGACAAAAGTCGATATCAAAATCGGGCATTGAGACCCGCTCAGGGTTCAAGAACCGCTCAAACAATAGGCCATAGCGTAACGGATCAAGATCGGTGATCGTGAGTGCCCAGGCAACAACGGAGCCCGCACCAGAACCACGGCCCGGGCCCACGGGAATATTGCGCTCTTTTGACCATTGAATAAAATCAGCAACGATTAGGAAATAGCCGGGGAACCCCATTGAATTGATGATATCGAGCTCGATCTCAAGGCGGTCCAAATAAGCTTGGCGCTCAGCGGCAAGCTCAACACTTGCAAGCCTTGCCTCAAGGCCGGTGACGGCGGCCTCGCGCAGCGCCTCGCTCTCAGCAGCGATTCGTTTATCCTGTTCACTATCAGTGCTATCGCCGTCTTGAGCGGTATCGTCAGCTGCCCCATCGCCATCTATCTCAGCAGTTGCGCCCTCCCCGCCAGCGGCAAGGAAGTTTGGCAAAATAGGCGCGCGCATTTTAGGACGGAATGCGCACCGGCGGGCAACCTCGAACGTTGTTTCCACAGCCTCAGGCAAGTCGGCGAACAGTTTGCGCATATCATCGCTGGATTTGAAGTAATGATCCGGTGTGACCTGGCGGCGATCATCTTGATGGACATAGGCCCCGGCCGCGATACACAAGAGCGCATCATGGGCTTCATAATCATCCGGGGACGGAAAAAAGGGCTGGTTTGTTGCAACAATGGGAAGGCTTTGCCCATAAGCCTCCTCTAGAAGAGCGGCTTCCACGTCTGCGCTTTCGCGCGCATGATGGCGCTGCAACTCAACATATAATCGATCCGGAAATGCGCGGGCAAATTGCGTGAGAAGCGCGCGGCCATCATCCATGCGTCCGTCTCGAAATAGCCGATCAACCGGGCCATCATAGCCGCCGGTTAGCAATATCAACCCCGATGTGTCGGACAGAACAGTATCAAGATGAACGCTGATCACCTCTTCATCGGCGGGCGTTAAATAGGCAGAACTCGACAATGCCATTAACCGCTCATAGCCGGTTTCATTTTGTGCCAACAAAACCACGTAAGGGGCTTGCCCATCGCGGTCCGATTTCAATCCACAACTTTCGGGCGCTAGTGCCAATTGCAGCCCGGTAATGGGCTGGATACCCGCAGCGCTCAGCGTTTCCGACGCATCCAGCGCGCCAAAAAGATTATTAGTATCTGTAACCGCAATCGCTGGCGCCCCATCCGCCAGACACAGATCGCGCACTCTGGAAATGGGTATTGCACCCTCAGCAAGAGAATAGGCCGAATGGAGGTGCAAATGAACGAAAGGGGGGTGCCGGTCAGCGTCATGTGCATTCTGCGTCATGCGATGATCTCCCAGAAAGTGCGAAAAAACAGGATTGCACTGCGCTTGGGCAAACGCCTGACAATCCCGGAAAACACGCCAACCGGCCTCCCCCGTTCAGCTGCAATCCTTATCCTCCGATTGCAGCCCCCCATAAGACCGACAGACTAATCAACGAAACAAGTAGGCCGAGTCCGGCCACATCATGCAACAATTCTTTTTCCAGCATATCTTCCTCCAGCGCGGGCGGTGATCGGTTTTAAAGCCCGGCATTTTGTTCGGTATATGTTCTATATTCTCTTTTTGTTCTCATTTCAAGAACAAAATGTATAATCCGCTGTGGCCCGCCCTTTAGTTTTGCAATGTCCAACGCCCTGATGAGCCATGCTGGTCGTCTGCACCCCAGAAATGTTTGACAAATATTCCTTCATAAGCTGTATCGCATCACGGCCACCTATGATGGGTGCCATAAGGAGTCTTCAGTTGCCTGCAAAAGCATCCCCCCCTGCGAAACTATGCATGATATCTGGCAACGGACGATCAGGATCAAACCGATTGTTGGATATACTTGATTTGAGCGAAATTACTGCATGTCGCAATGAACCAGACGAGGTGGATGGCGGCTGGCTTAGTGGTTTTGGATATCAACTCTTTGACGACCAATTACAAAAACCTGACGTCGTAGAGTTGCACAAAGAACTTATCGCAGCTGGATATATTCGCAGTGATCGCGACCGATTCAATCGACCAGAAAAACAATTCTTAACACCTATTGGCAAAAGCCTGTTGCCCGTGATGGCGCGTAGAAAAGTGCGCAAACTAGCCAATTCTGCCGGGTTAATGAGAAACGCTCTCGAATGGAAACTTCCGCAAGCCGCGATAAACGATAATCCAATTTTGCCAATCTTGAAGCTAAATGCGCGCCCGATATGGGCTGAGCAAATCGCGAAAATTGATCCGGGATTGCGAATCGTTCACAATATTCGCCAACCGTGGAAATATTTGAACTCATGGTATAACCGCTTCATTGCCAACCAAGAAACACTCGCCGCTTCATTTACGGAGCATTTTGCCGATGTGCCATTGCTGCTTGAATATTATGGACGCAATGACTGCGCTCGTTTACGCGAAGGAAATTTAGAAAATATCGTCGAAGTCGAGCTTTGGCGTTGGCGCTACGTAAATGAGCGACTGATGAACCTCGACACTGAGAACACGCGCTATTTAAGGGTCACGTACGAAGACATTGACGCTGATCCCGTTTCTGCCGCCCACCAGGTTTATGAGTTTTTAGACTTAGACATTACGCCAAAAGTAGAAGACGGCATAGCAAACCTAAAAAATACACTGTTCGCAAAACCTCACAAAAATAATTTAGACACTGACCTGGTTCGTAAATTGATGACCAGCGTATTGGCGGAGAGCCCGTTGGAGCAGGCCTTTAAGGATGGACTGATGATGCCTTAAGGGGCACCAGCTTCGCGCCCTGTGTCGACTTTTGGGGAAAGTTCGTTTTCCCGTCGATGCCGCACCCATCCCTAAGAACAAAAAAGCCGCCATGGTTTCCCATGACGGCTTTAAAATTAAGAGCTTTAGGCGCTCTAATTTAGATTAATTTGCTGGAACACTTGATCTTCTGTGAGATTGAACCGGCGTGCGCGGCGCATCAAAAGACTGCGCCAATTACCCAGCGACATGAGCTGTGCATAAAGGAAGGGCAGAACATTGTTCTTACGCAGTTCAAGGAATTTCTCGTCGGAAAGTTCGCCCAGGCCTTTTTCATCAATACCAAAATATTGTGCAAATGGCTTCGGAGAGGTCTCCCCTTTTGGCGTATATTGAGCGGCTTGCCCGCGCACCAGACCGGTACTTTTGATCAGTTCCATAAACTGTTCAGTCATCCGGCGATCGGTTTCATAGGCTTTACAAAACTCAATTGCCTGCTGGGTTGCAGGAGAGGGATTGCTATCTTCAAACAATGGTGTCTCACCGCCAGAAACAATGCCGTCATAGGCTGTATCGATAACAATCGCGAGGCGATCACCGCCAGTTTCATTGGCAATCGCAAAAGGATAACGACGGACATAGCCGGGAATATAAGTATCACTAGCCCACTGGCCATTCTCATCCACAAACAGATTTGTTTGATCGATAAGGCCAACAACCGCGAGCGGCATTGGCTCTTCTTCGGAGAGAAACACAACGGGATAATCCTTAACGGCCGCTGGAATTTCGCTGGCTGTCAGCGGAATAGCCGCAACATTCGCGCAGAAACTACATGGTCTGGCTGGCGGGCTCACGCCAAGGTTGCCATGTTGCTCCTTGTTCAGGAGTTCTGGACGATCAAAGAGGAAAAGTTTGCCGGAAATCTGCGGCGCACCGGGGGTCTGGCTCATGGGAGCGGCCTTTCTAGAACGGTCGGGCAAAACATCTTACGCAAGTGCAAGAACACGCCCGATAGAATTGTATAGATTCGTTGGAGATAGATGTACACGACACAGATAGATCATTGGTTAACAAGCCAACCCAACAAACCCAACCTGCTCAATTTACAAAATCTCAAGAACGATAATGAAAAGGCTGCTTAGCAAAAAGGTCCAGCCCCTGAAAGCCCTATTTGGTGACTTCTTGGTGACTTCTGGGGCCAGCACAACAAAAACCGCCCTAATCACCGATCGCGCAGCAATCCTTACCCGCCATTAGCCCTGCAAATTCGGTGTTAACGCCCGGTCAATTAAAACCTCGTCAATAAATTGCGCGGCCTGGCCCGGAGCCTCCATGGCCAGCAAATGGCCATAGGGTTCATTTTCCAAAATCCTGATGCCCATTTTTGCCATGGATTTGCGCGCGCGCCCGGGAACTGTGGAGCTTGGGCCATGACCAGCAAGGAGCGTGACGGGGATATTTTTATCGGTGACGCGGCGCAATGAGCGCCAAAATGGGTTCGCCTGGGCCCCAAATGTTGCCCCTTCCCACTCGGGCTCACAGCTCAAGCCCACACCTTCATCAACCGTCTTCAAGCCATCGGTCAGATAATCGTCTAAAACGCCCTCCGCCCAAGAGGCAAAAATCGCCTTGCGCTTATAAGAGTCCTGAACGCTTTCCAGATCCGGCCATGAGCGACGCCGTTTGCGCGCATTTAGAACCATAAAAAACCGTTCGCGGAAAATTGGCCAAGCCGGTGTGCCCGCCAAAAAAGAAACAAAGGACGGCAAAGCAACGGGCTCAATCATGGTGAGGCCAACGATATCGCCAAGGTCTCCCTGATTTTGCCCTATCTGCGCCGCGCACATCGCCGCTGTGCATGCCCCCATGGAATGCCCGGCAAGGTGAAGCTTTCGCGGCGAGCGTCCGGCACGCTCATCTTCGCGCGACAAATGCGCCAATGCTTGCAACACATCGTCGCGATAGATGCTCCAATCCTTTAGCGCTCGATAGTCTGTAGGAAGATTGGTACGCCCATGCCCGCGCATATCGAGCGCGATAATTTCGCACGGCACGGTAATTTTGGATAACATTTGGCGATAGGTCGAGGCACAAAACCCCGTTGCATGGATAAAGATGAAGCGCAAATTAAGATCGCCGGGCGCGCGATCCATGGGTAAAAACCGCCAGCCAGCCAATGCACCCGCGCCAAGAGGAATCGATAGCCGCTCCCCTGACATTTTTGCGGCCATCGCTAAATCGGTGCTGTTCTCGACGTCCTGGCGATTATCCACGCAAATCACTATCGGCTTTTCCGCTGCCATGACGGATAGCCAATGCATGAAGAACTTGCATGTGCCGTACATCGTCTGCGGCGCGGTGGGTGTGGGGGGCAAGGGAATTGGTTCGCGCAACCAACATTAGCTTATCGGTCAATCCGATCGGCGGCATTAATTCAGCAAAGTGAACAAGGTTAAATGTCTGACGCATCCGCGCCGCTTGATGCAATCGGTACAACCAATAGCCGTCCCAATCGGGCGCATCGGAATATACCGTCTCACCGGCCAACGCATCATTAAGTTTTTTGCACGCGCCCACAACATCAAGGCCATGCTCATTGAGAACCTCCATGCTTAGACCATGCAGAGCTTCTGCGCTCGGATCCCACGCACCATGGGGCCAATCTGCATGCGGACGAATAATGATGGATTCAGGCACCGCACCTCGCTTGGCCCAGCCAATTTCAATGGGCCAGGATTTATCTCCCAATCCAGACGCTTCCAAATCAATATAGGCAACGCTCGGTCCTTCTGGCCCGAGAACGGATAATATTTCTGATTGGCTTGCGCTGTCTGTGGATAGCTGGCGCTCCATTATACCGCGATCCTTTTGTACAATTTCCCGAACCGGTGAGTCTCTAAAGTGGTATGCTGACTGATATCTAAATTCGCGCAAGGGTCAATTCGAACGGTTGTGCAAAATGAGACCGTAGGAGCTTTTTTTGATCGTCTACCCAAACCCATCACAGCCCCAACCTCATCATAGTCCTGTCCAGTTCTTTAGCATTTATCGGTATGAATGGTGAGCGTAATGTTTTTTGCCTCAGCTTGGCCTTGGCCTTGCCGAGCAGCGCTTACCGTCGGCCTCGTCGTGCAGGGGCCAGCTTATAGGTTCCGGTTTGCGGATCTTTTTGAGCGTCAATCGTTTGGCCAGCGCTCTCATGGTCATCGCGCTCCCGAAAACTGGCCCATGCGCGGGTAATCGTGCCCCGTTTGGCAACGTTTCGCGCCAAAACGACACCCCCCACCGTCACAGCAATCCCCAACATTAAAGACCCGATTGTGCTCACAAACCTATCCTTTGCTCAACTGATCGCCATAAAGCTAGCCGAAAATCGCCCCGCTGACAAAGTCAGGAAATGGTCGCAGCTGAGGAGCCCTCAGAAGGGGCTTGCTAGTGGATTATCGCCCAAAGCGCGACCATAGGGCTCGCTCTTCCATGCTATCGAGCAAAGCAGCCGGATCAATCAGGCTCCCCCCAGAAAGGGCCCCCGAATGGCTCGGCGCGTTTTGCGCCTGACCTGCCCGCGATCCGGCCCTCGACCCAGTAAGACGAGACAGCAGTGATGAACTTTGCGGGCTACATTTTACGAGATTGACATCCTTGCCATAGCGCGCCTTCAAAATTTCCGAGAGATTGCCGGTTCCATCAATCAATCCGCGTTCACGCGCGCCGTTCGCCGTCCAATATCGCCCGGTAAACGTATCGTCATGATCGGTTTCAACGCGCTTGCCGCGCCGGTCGACGACCATCCCCTTAAAACACTCATGCATGTCATCGAGGATGGTTTTAAGGTGCGCGACATCTTCCTCTCGCACGGGCTGGAAGGGGTCGTTCGTCCCTTTATTTGTTCCCGCTGTATAAACCCGTCTTTCAATGCCAAGTTTTTGTAACGCTTCGGGGAAACCAAAGCCGCCGCTAATCACCCCGATTGACCCAACGATTGAGGCCTCATCCGCAAAAATCTCGTCCCCGGCAATGGCCAGCATATACCCGCCCGATGCGCCGACATCTTCGATAAAAGAGAGCACGGGCACATCGTTTTCATCAGCAAGCTGGCGTATCGCGTTAAAAATCAATCGGGATTGGACCGGCGAACCCCCCGGCGAATTGATCTGCAGCGCAACCGCATCGAACTTGCCGGGCTTGAACGCGGCCTTAATGGATTTTTCCATGCGCTCATAATTGAGCGCTCTGCCAGAGCCAGGCGAGGATATGCCTATGGCACCAGACAGGACGATCACTCTGACCGTCGGGTGCTTTTCCCCTACGAGGGGTAATTTACGCCATAGGCGCGCGAGCGGATTGTTGCTTTTTGTCATAGAGGCGGACTTATGAACATTTTCACGCAATCGCAAGAGGCTGAATGGATCACATCGTCATGTACGCGCCCTGTGTATGTGCCTTGGGCCGGTAAAATGTGAAAATGTACTATATGCCGCAATGCAATGGCTGTTCGAACGATCAAGGAATGATTATCTTTGTGTGGCAGCAGTTTAGCGCTCTTGGCGAGATGGCCAGTCACATTGGCGTCTGCCTAGTTGACCGACCCGCCCTTGGCGTTATGTTGCATTTTATTACTGCCCCGCATTTGCCAAATTCTGGTGCCGGGACAGTGGAAATTGAATGTCGGTCTCTATTCGGCATGTGTGAAAGGTAAAGTGATTGTGGCTCTTGCCCTGCAACAAACCACTACCGCTGAAGATTTTGGGCGCACCGTTATGCGCCTGCGAGACCTGAATACCGACGACCTGTCACAGGTTGATCGTGAAATCCTCTCACGCCTAGCCTCCCCTGTCAGCATGATCCCGGATTTAGCCGGTCATTTGATAAATGCTGGTGGTAAGCGGTTGCGCCCAATGTTGACCTTATCAGCAGCGCGCTCCTTGGGATATGAAGGCGAGCACCATATTGTTTTGGCGGCCGCTGTTGAGCTTATCCACGGTGCCACATTATTGCATGACGATGTGGTCGATGATTCCGCCCTGCGGCGCGGCGAAAAAACCGCCAATATTATTTGGGGCAATAAAGAAAGCGTCCTGGTTGGGGACTATATCTTTTCGCGCGCCTTCGAATTGATGGTTGCCGCGCAGGACCTCGATGTATTGCGCATCCTCTCGCGCGCCTCAAGCATCATTGCTGAGGGTGAAGTGCTGCAACTTGCGACCCAGAACAATCTCGAAACCACCGAAGCCATGTATTTCGATGTGATCGACGCAAAGACAGCCGCGCTGTTTGCGGCGGCAACCCATGTCGGGGCCGTAATCGCATCAGGCAATCCAGACGAGGCGAGCGCGTTGCGCAATTTTGGTCGGCATTTTGGCATTGCCTACCAGCTCATTGACGACGCGCTTGATTATGCTGGGTTCGAACGAGCCCTTGGCAAAACCGTTGGGGATGATTTCCGCGAGGGAAAAATGACCTTGCCCGTGATCAACGCCGTTGCCAAAGCAACGCCCGCAGAACGCAATTTTTGGAATCGCACGATTAAAAATGGTGTACAGCAGGCTGATGATTTTGAGGAAGCGTGCGGCTTGGTTGATCGCCATGGCGCCCTTGACGAAACCTTCACGCGTGCCGGTGAATATGCAGAACGCGCAATTGATTGCCTCAAACCGATCGACGACAATGTGCACACGCAGTTATTGAGAGATCTGGTAGAAAGCTCTCTTAGCCGCAATAGCTGATTGATCGTAAATTACTCAGCATTTCTCTGAAACGCACTTATTTCTATTCAACAATAAAATGCGTTAAAGCGCGCAGGATTGAATTTCCATCGCTGCGGGAAGCTTTGTGCTCTCACTACCGCAGGCAAGAGCGAGTTGACCTTGGGTTAAATTCGTAACCCCCGATAGATCGGCACCTGACAAGTCCGCGCCGGCAAAGTCGGCAAGATGAACATTCGCATTCCCAAATTGCGATTGGTGCGCTCTGACGCCGGTAAATCGGGCTCCGCTAAAATCACCGCCGGCAAGGTCTGCATCATCAAGTATCGCATTTGTAAAAACGGTGCTGACACAATAACAATTTTCCAGCGTCGCCGCCGATAAATCACTACCGGAAAAGCGGGCGAAGGATAAATCTGCATCGGTTAAAATCGTGCGCGACATGCGCGCCGCGCGAATAATGGCATCGCGTAAATTGGCATTGGTAAAATCACTGCCGGTAAACACACCCGCTGACATTTTGCTGCCTTGAAGGCGCGCATTTGTAAAATCAACACCCTGCGCCTGTGCCGCCTCAAAACCACTTTTTTGAATGACGGCGCTTTTAAAAGTTGCACCTGACAGGTAGGCCCCATTGAAATTGGCATTGATCAAAGACTTGCCGGTAAAGTCTTCATCAACAAGCTCGGCATCAATGAGCGCGGTTCCTTTGAACAGTTTTTCTTTTACGCCAATTTTTGGAATTTCAATATTTACATCATCCAGCATCCGGCCAATCGCTGGTCCAACCTGATCAACCTCACCAATAGAGCGCGAAACCTCGCGTGTGAGCTTGCTCAATGGATCGGCTTTTCCGGTATACGGCCTAACAAGCATCGCGCTGAACGTCGTCAGCACAGCAAAGGCAAACAAGATGGTTAGTATGATGGTACGGATCATAACGTGCACAACTCCCCAAATGAGTATGAGCTACTGTTCCACACAACCCTCAATATTGGTTTAAAATGAGAAAAGATATTGAACGCATCATCGCATATCATTGGTAAGGATTTGTCTTATTATGATACAAACCTTGCGAAAAAGGATCATTTTGAGACGCACTATCGTCGCGGCGCGCGGATGGGCGACCTTTGTGTCAGTATCGATGTCGGTCTTCACATCACTCTGGGCGGTTTTCGCATTCAATTTCAATCTGGCCGATAATCGTGATTTTCTGCCAGACTTTACGCGAGATATTTGTGCTTAACTCTTCAATTTCATTGGCCGCGGTAATCACTTCAATATCTTCAACATCACGCATATAAAGCGCGGCAATTTTGCCGATCAACGCTAACAATTCAGCGCAATAATCAAGATAGCGGGTCAGATCATAGCGGCTCATTTCCCGAGCTGGCGAATGCGCCGTGCGCCGTATTTGGCCCAATATCGCCGATGGGTCTTTTGTCAGCTGGTGCATATCAATAATATGAACAAGCGAGCGCAATTCATGGATATGTTTTAACACGCGCCGGCGCTTATAGGTCTCTTCCGATCGCAACATAAAAAACAACCCCGCACCAATCAGTACAAAGACGTTCATCGCAGGCTCTAACCCTTCAAACAGAGCCAGTCCGTTGCGCGCCTGATAAAGCGCCTGACCATCTGGGGTGGTGTCAGTAAATTCATGAGTCAGCCAGATACCGAGCATGGTGGTGACGACCAAAACCGCTAGAAAAGCAACGCCCCACAAGGCCCGCAATATATAGACCGGGCGCTGAAATTCCTGCCAACGCTCATCGGCCTTGCCAGCGACGCTGACGACTTCAGCGCAAACCTGGCGCAGGCTGGAGGATGGAAAACGCTCACCGACTCGCAATTCCAGCGTTTTCAATGTGGCGATAACCGCGTCCGAGCGAATTTCAGAATATGGCAATAACTTCCCCCTTCACTTAATGCCTAGCGCAGTGTGGTCATGGCCTATCTTGAATTTACCCGAGCGCGCGCCAAATTCCAGCCAATAACAGAACAAGCCTGACACCGATATAGGTCAGCGCTGCTCATCATTATTACGCAATGGAGCCAAAACCATTTTTAGGTGCACCTGCCTGAACAAGCGATGTTAAAAGTGCCTATACCGTGTCTTGAGACGCTTACTTCTCAGGACGATTGACCATCATCGCCTTGATTTCAGCAATCGCCTTGGCAGGATTTAAATCTTTAGGGCAAACCTGCGTACAGTTCATGATGGTGTGGCAGCGATAAAGCTTGAAATCATCTTCAAGGGCATCAAGACGCTCATTGGTCATCTCATCGCGACTGTCTTTTAACCAGCGATTGGCTTGCAGCAGCGCCGCTGGCCCCAAATATTCCTGGCTGCTATCGCCTTTATTGCCGTTCCACCAATAGGATGGGCATGAGGTAGAACAACATGCGCACATGACGCATTCATATAATCCATCAAGCTCTTTTCGCTCATCGGGGCTTTGTGACCATTCCCCTTCAGGCTCAGCTTGCTTGGCTTGCAGGAAAGGCTGCACATAAGCATGCTGCTCGTAAAATTTGGTGAGATCAGTGACCAGATCTTTGACGACGGGCTGGTGCGGCAGCGGATAGACGGAAATATCACCGTCCGGCATCTCGTCCATCCCTTTGGTGCAGGCAAGCGTGTTGGCGCCATTAATGTTCATCGCACATGACCCGCACACGCCCTCGCGGCAGGATCGGCGCAAGGTCAGGCTGGAATCCATCTCATTTTTAATCTTGAGCAAGCCATCCAAAACCATGGACACATCCGAAACATCGACTTCATAGCTATCAACGCGCGGATTATCACCGGTTTCAGGGTCATATCGGTAGACCTTAAAGGTCTGGTATTTAGCTGAACCATCAGCGGCCGCTTTGTCAGCAGGATAATGCTTACCATCTTTAGAAATTTTCGAATTGCGCGGCAGGGTTAGCTCAACCATTGGGAACACCTTTTGTTTTTCTGCGGAGTGTATATCACCCGTTTTCCCCTTGCAAAAGGCGTCTGGCGATCAATTCTTTCACTCTATTGGCCCAAATCCGAAAAAATCAGCATTTGCCTCGCGGTTCGACCCCATGGACGGGGTAGTTAATCCGAATCAAACAAAAAAATGTCGGATTGTAGACTCAGGCGGATTCTTGCTTGAGCGCACAACGAATGATACCGATGACCTCGATAGCGATGAGGGCGGCGGCTTGATCGTTCACCCATCCTGGTCGTCATTTCATCAGAACATCTATCCGCCGATAAAAGAAATTAGAGCCCGAACGTCGATGTCATTTTTACAATTACTTGTTCTCGCCCTCGTCCAGGGAATTACGGAATTTCTGCCAATCTCATCGTCCGCCCACCTTGTGGTTGCGCCCATGCTGGTCGATAGCTGGCAGGATCAAGGCCCGGTCATCGATGTCGCGGCCCATGTGGGGTCCTTGTTTGCCGTCCTGCTCTATTTCCGCGCGGATACCATGCGTCTGGTACAAGGTGGATTTGATACGCTTCGTTTTCGGCAAAGCGAGGACCGCGAATTATTTCTGTTTCTAGCGCTGGCCAGCCTGCCTTTTCTCACCATCGGTATGATTGTCGCCTTAACGGGCATTATCGACCATCTTCGCTCAGCATTTGTGATTGGCCTTGCCAGCATTATTTTTGGCGCGTGGCTATGGCATGCAGATCGACGCCCTTCAGATATCTCTGAAAATACCCCGCGGGTTGATACGCTAACATTGCGCCACGCAATGCTTGTTGGCTGCGCCCAAATTTTTGCCATTATACCGGGGGCCAGCCGATCGGGCGTTACTATGACCGCATCTCGTTATCTTGGTTGGTCGCGCGCTGAGGGGGCAAAGCTGTCAATGTTACTGGCAATCCCGACAATTGCAGCGCTCGGCCTTCTTGCGGGACTCGATCTTATCACCGGCCAGGTGTCAGATGCTGAACCGCTCGCGGCATTAATTGTCGCGGTCTTGTCGTTTATTTCCGCATACGCAGCAATTTTCTGGATGATGGGATATATTCAACGCGCAAGTTTTACCCCCTTTGTAATCTATCGAATTATTTTCGGGGTGGCTCTCTTGATTCTGGCGGCGGGCCCTCTTGGTGCATAAGCGCCAAAAGGCCTGATTTACATATTCACAAAGAGGAGACGAGCAAATGGCAACTGTTACAGGACTTGGCGGCATTTTTATGCGGTCCACAGACCGAAAAAGCCTGATGAACTGGTACCGTGATCAGCTCGGCATTGAACCCGCACAAGATTTTGCCGGTGCGACCTTTGCATGGCGCGATGCGGTGGATCCAGAAAAAGAAGGCTCAACCATCCTTGGATTATTTGAGCAAGATACGAACTATTTTGGCCCTGAAAATCCCCCCTTCATGGTCAATTTCCGGGTCGATAATCTTGACGCAATGCTGGAGACGTTGCGTGCAAAGGGGCAAAAGGTTGAGGACCGCACCGAAGATGTTGAAGGCATTGGCCGGTTTGGTTGGGTCACGGACCCTGAAGGACGCCTGATAGAATTATGGGAACCGGCTGACGGTGTA
The DNA here is from genome assembly GCA_964421675.1 of uncultured Caulobacterales bacterium. GTDB lineage: Bacteria > Pseudomonadota > Alphaproteobacteria > Caulobacterales > Parvularculaceae > CALLPQ01. The sequence continues at coordinate 48,756 of CAYQXV010000003.1, read as the reverse complement.
TAAATCGCTCGCTGGTTAAGAGTTCACGCCAATCCGCTCATCAAGTACGTCCGCCGCGCCATAAAGCGCGGCCCCTTCGGCGGTCAATAACTGAACGGGCACATCTTCAACAAAACGACGCATACGCCCCTTATCAAGAAAATGCGCTTCAAAGGCACTCGCCAAAAACAAATCGCGGATTTTCGGCAATATGCCTCCGCCAAGAACGACGCCCCCTTTTGCCCCTGTCGCTAAAACACCATTCCCGGTGAACCAGCCTAGTATCTCGCAAAGCATCGACACTGCTTCCACCGCAATTGGGTCAGTGCCCGCAATAGCGGCAACCGTGATATCATCTGCTTGCAAGGAACGCTGCGGGGCATCGGCGAGCGCAGTTAAAGCGCGGTAAATGTTTTCAAGGCCCGGACCGGACAATAATCTTTCGACGGACACGCGCGGATGTTCGCGGGCGATAAATTGGAAGACGGCACTTTCTTTTTCGGTTTGCGGCGCAAATGATATGTGGCCGCCCTCGGTTGGGACAATAACCGGCCCTGAGCGCGATGGCACAATCAAGGCCTGCCCCAACCCCGTACCCGGCCCGATAATAAGGCGCGGCGCAGCAGGATCGCGAATGCCTGCACGCACTGAAAGCATCGCATCATCACCGAGATGATCAATGCCCGCCGCCAAAGCATAAAAATCATTAATGATCTCAAAATGGTCGAGGCTGAGCGCAGAACGCAAATGGTCACGCTCGATGCGCCAATGAGAATTGGTAAGCGTGACGTCATTGCCCTCAACCGGTCCGGCGACAGCAAAACAGGCAACTTTCGGCGCGCAGTCCACCATTTTCAGATATGCATACGCGGCATCGCCAATAGTTTCAAAATCTTCGGCGGGGAAGCATTGGAGTTGATCGATTGAGATAGACCTAGCTCTGTCTGCGATTTCAGAATTGAGCTGCCCCTCCCGGTCACAGCGCGCGAGTGCGAACCGGGCATTTGTCCCGCCAATATCAGCAACAAGCCAGGGCGTTCGTAACATGCCTACAATCCCTTCAACAAAAACCCTCGCAACAAAAAAACGCCTCGCTCATACCGTATTTACTTTATACAGTCACGATTGAGAGCGGCATTGAATGCCGATCAAGAAATTTCTGTCGCTAATAACCAACGATCGATAAACAAAGACCATGACTGGGACGCAAGATTCAAACCGGGAAATTACGGCGCAAGGGGTGCGAAAGGCCGCTGCGCGCATTCAAGGTCATGCAATTGTGACGCCGCTGATTGAAAATGAAATGCTCAATGAGCGCACAGGTGCGCGCATTTTGATGAAAGCAGAGCCCTTACAACATTGTGGATCGTTTAAGTTTAGAGGCGCCTTTAATCGGCTGTCCCAACTGACACCGGATGAACATGCCCGCGGTGTTCTTGCCTGGTCTTCGGGCAACCATGCCCAAGGGGTTGCGCGCGCCGCACGCCACTTCGGCACCAAAGCCGTCATTATTATGCCCAAGGATGCCCCGGACTCCAAAGTCGAAAAAGTCCGCTATTTTGGCGCTGATATTGTCACCTATGATCGCTATAGCGAAGACCGTGAAGCCATTGGATTGCCGCTCGCCCAGCGCCATGGATATTCGCTCGCCCCCTCTTATGACCATCCCGATATTATCGAAGGCCAAGGCACGCTCGCCCTGGAAGCGGTCCATCAAGCCGAACAGGCGGGCGCGCAGTTTGATGACTTCGTTATTTGTTGCGGCGGCGGCGGGTTAACCGCTGGATGCGCTACCATTCTCGCTGAAGTGTCGCCTAAAACGCGTGTGATCATCGCAGAACCTGAAGGGTTCGATGAAAGCTGGGAGTCGGTCAAAACCGGTGAGCGCCACCATGCCGATATCACCCAAACAACATTGTGCGATGCAATCGCTACACCGACCCCGGGCAAATTGACTTTGCCACTGTTGCAAAAATATGTGCATGACGGCGCGACCCTCAGCGAGCGCGAAGTCTGCCAAGCAATTGTATTTGCTTATAAATATCTAAATATCGTCCTGGAGCCGGGCGGCGCGGTTGCGCTGGCGACGGTTTTATCCGGGAAAATCGCAACAAAGGGCCGCACAATTGGCCTAACCTTATCGGGCGGAAACATTGATGCACCCCTTTTTGCAACAATTCTTCGAGATTATGATTAATAATCAATAACTTAGATTGGTCGAGCCCTCACTTTATTGTGACCTAAATCTATCGACTCTGCCCTGTTTTCGATGAAATTTGAGCCCATATTCATAATAGGCACACCGCGCCTATACCCAGTGCCTAATTTGTGCCGAGCATTGAAATGTTATAAAATATCGATAGTATCGGATAATAAGAGAGAAAAATGAGGCTAGCTGGGTATCTCTTCACGGTTTGCTTAAGATTTTCGGGCAAACTTTACAAAACTGCCGAACGAACTCGGCACTAAGGGTTTCAGCCATGACAGATAGCAAGGATTTTGACATCATTCAGGATCACACATCAAAAGGGCCGGTAAGCGCTGAAGAGCTCGCAGAAATGGGCGGGCGCAAGCTCGTTTATATTCGCCCTGTACTCGCCGCAGACGTCGCCGACGATCTGATGGATGATGACGGCTATGTCACCTATGATCTTCCCGATGATGCCACGCTTTACTCGGTACATGCCGCAGATGGTGAGCGAATCGCGTTGGTTGGCGATTTAGACCTTGCCTTCGCCGCTGCCCGGCAACAGGAAATGCAGCCCGTCAACGTGCACTAAGATGGGCGCACTCATCAGCATTCACTGATGAACCCCAAACAGATCAAGCCAGTAGCACATAGCAAACTGTCGCAACGACGACTGCCATCACAATATTGAGTAAAAATCCCTCGCGGACCATGTCAGCCATGGTGACCCTGCCCGTGCCGTAAACAATCGCATTAGGCGCTGTTGCCATTGGCAACATGAAGGCACATGAGGCGGCAACCACCGCTGGAAACATAATCAAGACATGGGGGATATCGGCACTGGTTGCGACCGCCGCCAAGAGCGGCATTAACAGATTTGCCGTTGCCGTATTGGATGTGATTTCAGTCAAGAAGGTGACTGATAATGTTAAGCCGAGAATCATCACAAAGGGATGCAAAACTGCAAGACCTGCCAGCTGGTCGCCGATGACATCGTCAAGACCGGAACTGCGAAACGCAATGGCGATACAAATCCCCCCGGCAAACAATAGCAACATACCCCACGGGATATCGACGGCACTCTCCCAGTCCATCAATGCGGTGTTTGGACGGGCCTGATCCCCGGACGGGATAATAAACATCAACAACACGGCAAAAACAGCAACCGTGGAATCCCCTGCTCCCGATAAACCGAACCACCCAGACCAGCCGCCAAATGGCTCCAATCTTGTGATCCATAACGATATGGCCACCGCAAAAACAATCATGGTACGAATTTCCGGCACCCGCCACGGTCCCGCATTTGGCATTTGCGGCACTTGCACGCCGCCAAGCCCGCGCGTCAACCATAAGGCCATGATCGGAATACCAACAATAACACTTGGCAATCCGATTTGCATAAACCGCAAAAAGCCAAATTCCGTTCCCGTTTCGCTTTCAAACGCATCGGCAAAAATCAAATTAGGCGGTGTGCCGATTAATGTTGCTGTCCCGCCAAATGAGGCTGCATAAGCAATGCCCAATAATAACGGGACTGCCAGTTTGCGATCATCACTGCGCGCCAAAATCGCAAGGGCCATCGTCATCAACATCAATGTCGTTGCGACATTTGAAATCCACATCGACAATAAGGCGGCGGCCAACATAAACCCGAAAACAAGCCGCCTGCCAGATGAGCCCACAAGCCCAATCATAAAGATCGCTAATCGCTCATGGGCGCCCGAGCGCTCCAGCGCGCGCGACAACATGAAGCTCGCCATGAGGAGAACAATGACATGAGACCCAAAGGCGCTTGCCGCTTCCTTGTGGGTTAAAACCCCCGTCAACGGAAACAGAGCGAAGGGAACCAGCGAGGTTATCGGTATCGGCAAAGCCTCGGAAACCCACAAAAGTGCGGTAAGGCTCGTCACACCAATCGTGGCCACCATGGGCATTGGCAGGCCTTGTTGATACGCCAATAGGGTCGCAAGGCCTGCCCCGATAACGCCGATCGCTATTCGGATTAGGCGCATGCGCTGGGCTCGCTAGAGGGACAGCGAAATTGGATGTGAACCGAAAAGATCAGCGGAACGAACCCTGTGAGATTGTCGCCGATGCCGGAGCTGGAACTGGAGCGTCATCACCGTGAGAGACTTCATTTTGATCAGGCGCTAGCAACCAGACAAATTTTTGACAGACCGGGCCAATACACCCCTCAACACGCAATTTGTCACTGGCAATGCGGGTGACCTTTGACTTGTAGGTCTTGCCACTTTCCGGGTCATAAATACGGCCTTTTCGCCATCCTTTGCGGGTCGGCTTAAATCCATAAATGATCGCAGCCCCCTTTAGCTCGCGGGTGCGCAGGGATTCATCGTCGTTTTGGGAATCAAGAATAGGAGCGGTCGCATTATCCAACTCGGCAAACCATTCCAAGGTGCCGCAAATGCTATCCTCGCATGGCCCCACCTTCACAAGCGACTTATCACCATGGGTTTTCCAGACACCGACCACATCAGACGGATCGATCTCAGAGTCGCCCTCTTGCGCCGTAACCGGCATGGCGAACAGAAAGACAGGGGTTATCAAGGCACTCAAGATAGCGGAACGCAGCATTTAAATCTCCAAAACAAGTTAAACTCAAGCCCCAGACAATGGTAGAGATTTGAAGGCGCTCTGCCAAGAACCCTTAAACACATTCCCCGCCTTCACTTGCCAAGTGGCCAGCACACGGCCCCTGTTAGGCAATTCACTTTTCAGCTAGCGCCTTGACTTCGCGCCGCCACATTTCCAATCTAAGGTCCACAAATGGCGGGGCACAACCGGGAGCGCTTCATGCGCATCCATGAAATGACAGGCCATGAATATGAAAAGGCAATCGTCGCCTTTGCAAGCAATCACACTGAAAACACCTTGGGTGCGTATAATCGCCTTGCTAACAAGTCTGTTTGGTATCGCAGCCCCTGCTCTATCCTTTCAGCCAGCGATTGAACCGGTCTCGGCCGCTGCCCAAGCGTTCTCCGACGGTGATTATGACGCGGTCCTGGAAATCTGCGCCATTGACCCCGACGCAGAAAACCTTGCCCTGTGTGCGCGCGCGATGAACACAATTGCCTATCTCGGCGGCGGTAAGAAAAAGACCGTTCGCAAAGCCGCGCGCAATGCCCGCAACTATGCACTGCGCGCGCTCGAACAAGACCCTAATCATATCGAGGCGCTTATTCAGGCCGCCATTTCCGATGCCCTTCGCGGGGGCCACATTGCCCCGTGGCGCGCATTTGTCGAAGGCCTACCCGCCCGCGCGAAAGACTATCTTGATCGCGCGCTTGCCCTTGATCCCGATAATGTATGGGCCTTGTCATCGGCTGGAGCGTGGAACATTGAAGTCGTCAGAGCCGGGGGCAAACACCTCTATGACGCAGATCCGCAGCTCGGCTATCAACAGATGGCGCGCGCTCGTACGCTTGCACCCGATAATATATCAATTGCCTATGAAACCGCGTTGCGCTTGATCGCCTTTGATCGCGTAGGATGGCGCGAAGATGCATTGCTTGCTCTGAATGATGCCGTCACCAAACCGGCTTTATATGCCCATGAACATGCTATCCAAGAGCGCGCCTTGGCCTTCCAACAAGCATTGCGCGCGGGGCCTGAGGCTGAACGTCTTTTCATTGACGGGCAATCGTGATCGCGCGCGCTTAACGCCATCTTATCTTTGCCAGCCGCTTGCCAATAATCGCCAAAACCTTGCATGGCCAACACAGTTCATCGTACACGAACAGCAGTGATAACCCCATGCGGAAGGCCAATTCTGGTGACCCAACCCACACTTGCCTATAAGCTTGTTCTGCCGAGTGCTCTGGAACAGGCAAAAATCACTGGCTATGTTGCGCCAAGTGCGCTGGATGAAAAAGACGGTTATATCCATCTGTCTACAGATGAACAATATATGCAAACGGCAAACCTGCACTATAAAGCACACGCCCATGTCATTGCATTGCGGGTTAAATTAGAAAACGTCGAAGGGACGGTAAAATGGGAAGCGGCGCGAGATGGATCGCTCTTCCCGCACCTTTATGGCACCCTCCCCTTATCGGCCATCAATGCAACACAAGATTTACATCGCGGTGACGGGGATGTGTTTTCCGCAACACCGCTAATACCAATTAAAGCGCCATCATCATGACTATCGCGTTTCCCCGTATCCCGTTTCCGATCGCAGATCTGGCTGCCCGCAGCCTGACAGGTCTCGACGCGGAAAAAGCCCATCAAACAACGATTGCCATGCTCGCGCGCGGACTTGGCCCGGTCGCACGGGAAAATCCTGACCCACGGTTAGAACAGCGTGTCGCGAGCATGCATTTTCCAAACCCGTTGGGGCTTGCTGCTGGATTTGATAAAAATGCGCAAGCAATGACCGGAAGCTATGGTCTGGGCTTTGGCTTTGTTGAAGTTGGCGCGGTCACCCCAAAGCCGCAAGCTGGCAATGATAAACCGCGTGTTTTCCGCCTGCGCGATGATCAAGCTGTTATTAATCGCTACGGCTTCAACAATGATGGACTTGATACCATCACAGCGCGCATCGCGGCCTATCAAAAAACACGCAACCCAGTGCACGGTCCCTTAGGAATTAATCTTGGTGCGAACAAAGATGCAGAGGACAGAGTTGAAGATTTCGTCACCGGTCTCACCATGCTGGCAGACCATGTAGACTTTTGCACGGTCAATATCTCATCGCCCAACACACCGGGCCTGCGCACCTTGCAAGACAAATCCTCGTTGATGGAATTATTGGCAAGGGTCATGGCGGCGCGCGACGCGGCCCACTCAAGCCCTGCAGTCTTTCTCAAAGTCGCGCCCGACCTTACCGACGAGGATGTTACCGACATTGCCTGCGCCGTCCAATCGCTTGGGATTGATGGGCTTATTGTCTCCAACACAACCCTCGCGCGGGCACCCTCTTTACGCTCCGAGCATGCATCGCAAGCGGGCGGTCTTTCTGGCAAGCCACTTTTTGAAGCCTCCACCCGCAAACTCAGCGAGTTTTATCAAGCTTTGGGACCAGAAATACCCCTGATTGGTGTTGGCGGGATATCATCCCCGCGCGATGCCTATACGAAAATCCAGGCCGGTGCGCGCCTTGTGCAACTTTACACCGGATTGATCTATCAAGGGCCCAGCCTTGTTCGCACCATCGTTAAATCCCTGCCTGATTTTCTGGAAGCCGATGGATTTGCAACACTTCGTCAGGCGGTTGGGAGCAATCCCTTTTAAGGGGGGCCCTTTTAAGGGGGGCCCTTTTAAAGGGGGCCATATCGACCCATGCCAGAAATCTCTGCGCGCACCTATCATCAGTACCCGAATTAATAATGTGGGCCGGATTGCCCCCATGCACGGTAAATTTCTGCCCT
>CAYQXV010000003.1:17306-41099 GCA_964421675.1 uncultured Caulobacterales bacterium | reverse complement strand
ACCCGAATTAATAATGTGGGCCGGATTGCCCCCATGCACGGTAAATTTCTGCCCTCCCTTGGATAAAACATCGTTGCCAGCTGCACAGATTTCACATAAGAGATCGCTTTAGCCAAAACTGTATCGATTCTCCGAATCATCCCGCTTGGACAGGCTGTAGGGCATAGCCCCTACCTCCTCCTCTAGCGGGCCCTTGTGTGCGAGTGACTTATGCCTAAACGGACTGATATTTCATCAATTCTCATAATCGGCGCGGGTCCGATCGTCATCGGGCAGGCCTGTGAGTTTGATTATTCCGGCGTTCAGGCCGTCAAAGCACTCAAAGAAGAGGGATACCGGGTGATTCTGGTCAACTCCAACCCGGCCACCATCATGACAGACCCGGAGCTGGCCGATGCGACCTATATCGAGCCAATCCTTCCTGAATATGTTGAGAAAATCATCGCCCGTGAGCGGCCCGATGCTTTATTGCCCACCATGGGCGGGCAAACGGCGCTCAATTGCGCACTGGACCTTGAACGCTTGGGCGTTCTTGAGCGCTACAATGTGGAAATGATCGGGGCTCGCGGAGAGGCAATCGAAAAAGCCGAAGACCGGGAAAAGTTCCGCGCCGCCATGACGCAGATCGGGCTGGAAAATCCGCGCGCATCCGTCGTCTCCTCACCGCCAATCCATAATGATGAGGGTCAAATCATCGGATATGACCGAATCACCGGCGTGAACAATGCCTTTAAGGCCCTCGACGAGATTGGCTTGCCCGCCATTATCAGACCCGCCTTTACCCTCGGCGGGACCGGCGGCGGGGTTGCTTATAACCGCGAGGAATTTGAGCAGATTGTGCGCTCGGGCATTGATGCCTCTCCGGTCGGTCAGGTGCTGATTGATGAGAGCTTGCTGGGCTGGAAAGAGTTTGAAATGGAGGTCGTTCGCGACCAGGCCGATAATTGCATCATCATTTGTGCGATTGAAAATATCGACCCCATGGGTGTCCATACTGGCGATTCGATAACCGTCGCCCCGGCCCTAACCCTCACCGACAAAGAATATCAGATCATGAGATCGGCCTCGATTGCCGTGCTGCGCGAGATTGGCGTCGAGACCGGTGGGTCCAATGTTCAATTTGCCGTAAACCCGGATAATGGCCGACTGGTGGTCATCGAAATGAACCCGCGCGTTTCTCGGTCATCGGCGCTGGCCTCGAAAGCAACAGGCTTTCCCATTGCCCGCATCGCCGCAAAGCTTGCAGTTGGATACACACTCGACGAACTTGATAATGACATTACCCGCGCAACCCCGGCGGCGTTTGAGCCGACCATTGATTATGTCGTCACCAAAATTCCCCGCTTTGCATTTGAAAAATTCCCGGGCGCAGAAAACACCCTGACAACCGCCATGAAATCTGTTGGCGAAGTGATGGCCATTGGCAGAGGATTTGCTGAATCCCTGCAAAAAGCCATGCGCTCTATGGAAACCGGATTGAGCGGGTTAGATCCGATCGATGTTCCCGGTCTTGGTCAGGGCGACGATATGAATGCATTTCGCGCAGCCCTTGCCGCACCAACACCGGACCGTTTGCGGGTTGCGGCACAAGCCTTCCGGCACGGCCTGCCAATCGATCAGGTGCGCGCAATCACCAGCTATGACCCCTGGTTTTTGGAACAAATTGAATCCATTATCAGTACAGAGAACGAAGTCTCACGCGAGGGCATCCCCGCTGATCCCACGCGCTTGCGCCGTCTGAAGGCAATGGGATTTTCTGATCAGCGCCTCGCAGAGCTTAGCGATGGCACACAGGCCGAGGTGCGCGCCCATCGCCGCAAGCTTGGCGTAACCCCCATATTCAAACGTGTTGACACCTGCGCTGCGGAGTTTCGCGCAATCACCCCTTATATGTATTCAACTTATGAGCCAGCCACGGACGGCTTTTTGAGCAATGAAGCACAGCCCTCTGACCGCAAAAAGGTAATCATTCTGGGCGGAGGGCCAAACCGAATTGGCCAAGGCATTGAGTTTGATTATTGCTGTTGCCATGCCGCCTTTGCCCTTGCTGATATTGGTGTTGAATCGATCATGGTCAATTGCAACCCCGAAACAGTATCAACAGACTATGACACGTCGGACCGTTTATATTTTGAACCGCTTACGGATGAAAATGTTCTCGATATCGTAGAAGAAGAGCGCTCACGCGGCGAACTTGCCGGTGTCATTGTGCAATATGGTGGTCAAACCCCATTAAAACTTGCCGAAATTCTTGAGGCAGAAGGTGTATCGCTTTTGGGTACACCCTTTGATGCCATCGACCTTGCGGAAGATCGTGAGAGATTTCAAAAACTGATAGAAAAAATTGGATTGAAACAACCCAATAATGCAACAGCGCCCTCACGCGATGATGCGCTGGATGCTGCCAAGCAAGTTGGCTATCCGCTGGTAACGCGGCCCTCTTATGTGCTTGGCGGGCGGGCCATGGAAATCATCCATCATGAAGAAGCATTGAAAAAATATCTTCTAACGGCGCAAATTGATATCACACCGGGGCAACCATTGCTGCTTGATCAATATTTACAAAATGCCGTGGAGGTTGATGTTGATGCGATCTGTGACGGCAAGTCAGTCTTTATTGCCGGGGTGATGGAACATATTGAAGAAGCGGGCGTGCATTCCGGTGATAGCGCTTGTTCATTGCCGCCCTACACCCTCAGTGATCGGACCATTGCAAATCTTGAGGACCAAACGCGAAAACTAGGCCTAGCGCTTGGTGTCGTCGGCCTGATGAATGTACAATATGCCATCAAGGATGAGGACATTTTCATTCTGGAGGTTAATCCGAGAGCCTCGCGCACGGTACCCTTTGTTGCCAAAACAACGGGCCTGCCTATTGCAAGCCTCGCAGCAAAAGTTATGGCGGGACATACGCTGGCAGACCTGGGACTGGGGGAACGCAATGGAAATATTCCCCATACCGCGGTAAAAGAAGTGGTGTTTCCCTTCGCGCGCTTTGCCGGCGTTGATACTGTCCTTGGACCGGAAATGCGCTCGACCGGGGAAGTGATGGGGCTTGATCGAAATTTCGCGCGTGCCCGCGCAAAAAGCCTGCTCGGGGCTGGCGCGCAAATGCCAACAACCGGCTGCGTATTCATCTCTTTAAAGGACAGCGATAAGGAGGGATTGGTTGATCCCGCCAACGCACTTCTCACCATGGGGTTCACCTTGATCGCAACGGCGGGAACTGCAAATTTTTTCAAATCAAAAGGGCTCGATGTCGCGCACATTAACAAAGTCCTCGAAGGCAGACCCCATATTGTGGACGCATTGAAAAATGGCGACGTGCATTTGGTATTTAACACCACAGAAGGCGCGCAGTCGGTTGAAGACTCGCGGTCTATCCGCACCACCGCCCTTAAACAGAAAATCCCCTGCATCACGACTGCCGCCGGCGCGCGTGCCGCCGTTCGAGCCATCAAAGCCATGCGCGATGATAGCCTCGATGTCAGCCCCGTGCAGGACTACTTCCCAGACCTCGCCCCAGCGCCAGCACCTGTAGATAACTTTTAAATTAGCCGCTTGCTGCACCGCTCTGTCCGCATTAATGTTTCGGCCATGAGAGGGACAAGCGCGGGCAGTCCCAGCCGGGGTATTTGAGGGCTTTCACATGCAAATGTCAGGGATACATCTCACCGAGCAAGGCTCACCGGTTGCGAGCGGCAGGGCGACGGTTTTTCGCAATGCCAGCCCGATGGCGCTAACCCAGCACCAGTCCGTTGTCTTGCTAAGCTACCGCAATCGCGGCCGTGAGATGATTTGCCTGCATGATAATAATGCCGAGCGCGATCAACAGACAGGCTTCTATCAAGGCCTGCCCGACCGCCACGACGCGCAGTTCACCTTTTTTCTACCCTCAGCGCTGACCACCTTTTTACGGGGGCAAATGCAAAAAATTCGCCCCGGATTGGTCGATGTCTCCGCCTTTGAGACCGACCAAAGTTCGGTCCGCCGCTCCGGCGAAATGGGGAGCATTTATGTTCAACACCCCGATGGAAATGATTTCATCCATCTTGGGCTGAAAAAAATGGTGACCACCGCAACCCATGACGCAAGCGGTATTTTCATCGAAATTCTTGCAGAACTACAACCGTTTGGGCGCGGCCCGTGGGCGGGGAAAATTCGCGACGCAAACTTTGATGCCGGTGCCGATTACCGGCTAGATATTCAATGTCACGTCAACCGGGAAACAAGTGAGTTTCGGTATGGCGGGGGCATACGCCAGGACAGTAAACCGTCTGGCCTTACCCGCTATTATCCCGGTGATGAGGTGCAAACAGACCTTGGCAACCTCAATGTCAAACACCCGCTCATTCACAATACGGGCGGTCTCTTCGCGCTCAGTAATGAAGGCGTTCACGCCATTAGCCTTGATGGCCCCGCGCGCATCCAACCGGTAAAGCTTAGAGGGTGGGGCTGGGGCTCGGTCTATGAAGCGGACACAGTTTGGGGACGCAATGAACTCCAGCTGCCCTTTTTAACGCAAGGACTGATCGAGCAACATGTGGATGCGCTGGGCAAGTTTGAGCGCGATACCCTCGTTTCCGTGCTGTCTCTGGAAGGCGGCGATATTGGTTGCTTTGTTGAAGATGCGACCCATGAACGGTTGGCCGCCAACCATCCACCGTTAAACCAGCGAAAGATTGATGCTATTTCCATTGCCTTTAGTCTCGACCGATTTGGGTTGGCCATGGGCATTGAGGCCAAACTCGCCCGCATTGATGAGGCGACCCGCAATGGCGACCAAAAGTCTGTGCAAGGACCACGTTATTCACGGTCTCTTCTTTTGCCTTGGGAAGTCTTGATTTGCCGGGATTTCCAGTTTCCCCGTTATGCGCGCCATTGGTTCGGCAAACGCATTGCACGCAGCCAAGAGACGGAAGCAGCGTTCAGCGTTTCTGCCCTGAGCCTGCCAAAACTGATGCATTCAGAGAGCCGGGCTGCCCGCGCGATGACGCCGTTCAGAATAAAACGCAAATTTAAGTTTTAAGCGGATCTAAATTTAAAGGCGGCCCGAAAACCCACTCTACAAAACTGGTACTGAGATAGCAGATCAGCTTGTTAGGAGCACTCACCAATGCTGGCAACATTAACGCCCAGCGCCATGGCCACGCAGCTATTGGAATAGGTTTGCCCATCACATCCACAAACCGGACGGTAATCGCGAGTGCACGCCTGAGGCTTGGGCTGACAGGTGCCAGCAGCATCAGCAATCTGCAGGCATACGCCGCTCGCCATTGAACAATAATCATCCTCAGACTGACATTGAATGGCGGCAATGCCGCTACACATATCGCCGGTCGCCGCAAAACTTGTTGCAGAAGATGAAGACGTTGACGATTGCGACCCGGAAGAGGCGGTTTCCGTTTGCGTGCAAGCGGCAATCAATCCAACCATACACACAACAATAAGTTGCAATGACGCAAGCCAATGCATTTTTAGGTTCGTTAAAACTCTCGGTAAGAACAATAGATATCGCATAGATATCTCCCCACAGAAATCAAAGACCAACCCCAATTACCAGCCTAATTCTATGGAATTTATAATCGATTTTGACTCTTCTGCATAGGTATCATTGATCCAGGTCTCTATAAATACCAGCATATAGTCCTTATAACGCGCTGCATAATAGCGTTGCGCAACATAATTACCGCCCAACCCAATTTTTACTTCCATGAGGTCGAATGGCTGACCGCCAATCATGACCTGTTGATATTCATCACCATATTGATAATCAAACTGTGTTTGAGCGGCTAGCATTTTAAAATGGTCAAAATATTGAGCGCTGGTTTTGACATCTGGAAACGATTTCACATTTTCTGCAATTGTGATCACAGAAGGATTTTCACGCACATTCAATGAGGGGTCATATTTGATAAATGTCGCCAACGTCACTGTGTTTTCAACGGAGGCCTCAAGGGTTTTCTCAAGAGAACGATTTGACCCTGCGGCAAGTGAACGGCCATTATCCATCAGGTTTTCATTTTGATCAGATTCGAGCATCGCCCAGCTGTCTGGTTTTTGCATCCGAAGAGCAAAATATTCTGAGACAAATGTGTTCTCATCAATATTTTTTCCGTCTCTAGCTTTAGCATTTTTATCTCCGCATGCAGATAAAAATACCGTTAGGGCAACCAACAAGACAGACCAGAATAAAGATGGTTTTTGTAACACCATGAACGACTACCCCGTTTAGCTGTGAATTACCTGACCATAGGCATCAAGGACACTTTCGTGCATCATTTCTGACAAGGTTGGATGGGGGAACACAGTATGCATCAAATCTTCTTCTGTGGCCTCCAATGTTTTTGCCAGGCCAAAGCCTTGAATAAGCTCGGTGACTTCCGCACCGATTAAATGGGCCCCCAGCAGCTCGCCGGTTTTTTCATCGAAGACCGTTTTAACCAACCCCTCAGGCTCACCAAGGGCGATTGCCTTGCCATTCCCGGAGAACGGAAACCGTCCGACCTTGACTTTATAGCCAGCTTTTTTGGCCGCATCCTCGGTTAACCCAACGCTCGCCACTTGTGGGTGGCAATAGGTACATCCTGGAATGAGGTCAGTGTTCAGCGGATGTACATTATTTTGACCGGTAATTTTCTCTACACAGATGACCCCTTCATGGGACGCTTTATGGGCAAGCCACGGCGCACCCACAACATCGCCAATCGCATAAAGACCCTTCACATTCGTTTCCAGCCATTCATTGACCTCGATGTGACCGCGATCAATCTTCACGCCAAGAGATTCTAATCCTAGATTTTCGGTATTGCCAACAATCCCGATTGCCAAAACAATCCGCTCCACCTCAATTGTTTTTGTTTTTCCATCTTTCAGCGTGATGGTCGCTTTGACGGTCTTGTCGCCTTTTTCAATTTTTTCAACTTTGGCACTGGTCAAAATATCCATGCCTTGTTTCTTGAATGACTTTTCCGCGAATTTAGAAATTTCAGCATCCTCAGCCGGTAAAACACGGTCTACCATTTCAACAACGGTCGTTTGCGCTCCTAATGCATTATAAAAACTGGCAAACTCAATGCCGATCGCCCCGGAGCCAATAACCAATAAGGATTTAGGCATTGTATCTGGCACCATGGCTTCTTTCGCGGTCCAGATGAATTTACCATCCGGTTCCAAACCTGCAGCAGGTATGGTGCGTGCGCGCGCGCCAGTTGCGACAATCACATGCTTTGCGGTCACAACATCCGTTCCCGCTTTGGTTTTTACATTGACGATGGGCGCGCCGCTCCCATTTGTGCTTTTCGCCAACGTTGCTGCGCCATCAATCACCTGAATTTTATGTTTCTTCATCAGATAGCCAATGCCGCCCGATAGCTGGTTTGCAACCCCGCGTGAGCGTTTAACAATCGCATCAATATCGAAGCCAATCTTCTCAGCTTTCAGACCAAATGCATCCGCATGCTTCATATTGGTATAGACTTCTGCGGTGCGTAAAAGCGCCTTGGTAGGGATACATCCCCAATTCAAGCAAACACCGCCAAGATGCTCGCGCTCAATAATCGCAGTTTTCAGGCCGAGCTGACTGGCCCTGATTGCAGCAACATAACCGCCGGGTCCGGCGCCAATTACGACGAGATCAACTGTATGGTTGGCCATAGGATTAAAACTCCGCAAGAAAATCTGAAAGAAAGCAATTTGGGAATACCGCGCGTAGCGAGTTGTGGCAATGGCCAGCGGCAATCTGTGATGGACCAAAAACCAGATGGGTTGACCGTAATGCGTGTAATTACAGGGCGCACAAACAAACACCCGGTAAATATTGGCAAGTGAGGTTGGATCAGACTATACCAGTAGAAAGAATGACGGCTGATCTGCGATCGCCAGAAATTTACAGGACTAGAACTTTACAGGACCAAAACTATGGCCATCGACTTTGTCAGAACCAGTGACGAGCATTTTGAAAACCTTCCTGACTGGCGCTATTCCCCGCAATATCTGACAAATTTACCGGGCTATGATGGCCTGCGCATGCACTATATCGACGAAGGACCGAAGGATGCTGAGGTCACATTTCTATGCCTTCATGGTCAACCGAGCTGGGCCTATCTTTACAGAAAAATGATCCCAATCTTCACGCGCGCGGGACACCGCGTCATTGCGCCCGATTTGTTCGGCTTTGGTCGCTCCGATAAACCAACTGATGATGCACAATATACCTTCTATTTTCATAGAAAGGCGTTGCTCGCCGCGATTGAGGCACTTGATCTGAAAAATGTCTGTTTAGTGTGCCAGGATTGGGGCGGTGTACTGGGCCTCACCTTGCCCATGGAGGCCCCCAGACGCTACTCACGGCTGCTGGTAATGAATACATTCCTGCCGGTTGGCGAAAAACCGGCACCCGGATTTGAAGCGTGGAAAACCTATAATCGTGCCAACCCGGATATGAATATTGCTGCGCTGATGAAACGCAGCACTCCGTCCCTTACGGATGCCGAAGCGAATGCTTATGGCGCGCCATTCCCGAGCCGCGATTACAAAGCGGGCGTGCGCCGGTTTCCAGAATTGGTCATGGTTGAAGGGGGAAGCGTTGAAGGAATTGATACCGCGTTCGCCGCGCGTGAATTCTGGACGGATCGCTGGAAAGGAGAAAGCCTGATGGCGATTGGCATGCAGGACCCGGTCATCGCGCCCAAAACCATGTACTCGCTTCGCAAAATGATTAGCGGCTGCCCAGAGCCACTCGAGCTTAAAGAGGCCGGTCATTTTGTTCAGGAACATGGCGAACAAGTTGCGCAGCACGCTCTTGCCCATTTTGGATTAGAGTAAGCCTTACCTCGCGTGACTGCACTCACTGCGCCCTCACTCCGTTTGCTTTTTGTAGTGTCGCCCCTTCCAGGCATTGCCCGCGCCGCGCCAATATTGCCACGCTGATGAAATCGTCATGAGCGTGTAGACAAAAGCCGCCATTGGTAGCGTCAAGCACCACCAGACCGGCCGTCGGTACACCAACATAATCGGCAAATAACTTACCAACATTATGGTGGCCGCAATCATTGCATAGCCAAACGCATAAGATTGCCCATGGAACGGCCAAGTCAGCCAGACAAATGGCGCAACCATGTAAACAATCACCATACCCAAAACTGATATGAGTAATTTAACAGCGGAATGATCAAGCTGTGAGAATGCGGTGCGCGACACCATTGCCCAAATTGTCGACAAGGATTGATTATCGCGCAGGCTGACAACTTCTTGATCAGCAATGCCAAGAAAAATTGGCGTGCGTTCGGATGGTTCGACACTTTTGCTCTTATCGCGTGTCCCATTTTTCATCAGCGTCGCAAGCGCGCAATCATCAATCAGCGCTTCCTTGATCGCGTCAACACCGCCCACAGCTTTTAGCCGGTCTGCGCGAACCAACATGCATCCCCCTGCCGCTCCCGCAAGCGGCGACGAGCGACGATTGACCCCGGCGAATGGATAAAGCTTCATGAAAAAATAAACGAAAGCAGGAATAAGCAATCCCCCCCAAAACCCGCGCGCATCAAGGCGCGCCATTAACGAGACCATAGCCAATTGATCATGCTCGGCGCACGAGACCAGCTTTCGCAATGTCGAGGGGGCATGCACAATATCGGCGTCAGTCATCAGAAAATAGACCGGGCCATCGCCCTCCCCGTGGGTCGCAATATGATCAATGGCGGCTTTTTGCGCCCAGATTTTACCGCTCCAGCCATCGGGCAATGCGGGCGGCATGACGATGGTGGCGCGGGGCTCGCCGTCTAGCGCCTCCTCGGCCAGGGCCTGTGTATTATCGTTTGAGTGATCATTCACCAGAACGAGTGACCATTTGCCGGGATAGTCGGTTTGCAGGTGGGATCGCAAGACAGGCGAAATCGACGCTGCCTCATTGCGCGCCGGTATTATGATCGCAATAGATGGCCAATCCGCAACCGAGCGATACCGGTCGAGGCGCTGGTCCGCACGCCAATATTCGTCGCGAAACGCAATCAGCCATATCCAGATCACCATCGCCATGAAGGCAAGCCATGCCAGCACCATACCCGCTCCTTTTCTGCACCTATCCCCTTGGGTTTATCGCCTGGACGCGCTACATCAACCCTTGCAAAGGGTCCAATCAAAATGGACAATTCCAAGAGGGGCAATAAGGGAGCTTTGAGCTCCCTCGGTAAGGGACTATGGCTGAAACACTCCCCCAATCCTCCCATCCCGAAACGCCCTCTGGCAAGGGGGCCAAGGATGAGAATTTTCCAGTTGGCTCATTTCTGCTGCCAAAACATTTGCGCGGCCATGTGGCAGCCTTTTACGCCTATGCACGCGCCATAGACGATATTGTCGACAATCCCGACACAGCGCCCGATGACAAGATTAGCCGCCTCAACAGTTTTGCAGATGTGCTGGAAGGCAAGCCCGTTCCAACGCGCGGCTTTGAAAAAGCGACAAATTTGCGCGCGAGTTTGCTGGAAACCAATGTAACAACCCGCCACGGCACCGATCTGGTGATTGCCTTTGTGCAAGATGCTGTTCAGTCGCGCTATAAAGATTGGCAAAGCCTGATTGGCTATTGTGAATATTCAGCAAATCCGGTTGGCAGATATCTGCTTGATCTCCACGGCGAAGATGAAGCGGGCTACAAACAGTCCGACGCGCTGTGCACGGTGCTGCAAATTATCAATCATCTTCAAGATTGCGGCGATGACCTCCATGAGATGGATCGCTGTTATATCCCCACCGACTGGCTGGACGAGGAAGGGTCAAGTGTTGACGATGTGCGCGCGAAATCCATGAGCCCCGGATTGCGCCAAGTCGCAGACCGGATGCTGGATGGATGCGAGCTTTTCATGCAAGACGCGCGGCAACTGCCTGCTGTTTTGAAAAACCGTCATCTTGCCATGGAATCTGCGGTGATCATCAAGCTTGCAGATCGATTGATACAAAAACTACGTCGCGCCGATCCGTTGGCAACACGCGTTGCTCTGTCCAAACCTGACTTTGTCCTCTCTGGGTTTGGCGGCGCGGTTTCCGGATTTTTCCGGGCAGGACGGCGCTCATGAGCACATCACAGACCTACATTGATGATAGTACAGCGCGCGAACACGCCATCGCTACTGTAAAACGGTCCGGCACCTCTTTTGCAAATGGCATGCGCATCTTATCAAAACCGCGGCGCGAAGGCATGTATGCTGTCTATGCGTTTTGCCGGGAAGTTGACGATATTGCCGATGATGAGGGCATCATTGCCAGTGAACGCCAACGCCAACTTGATGGGTGGCGCACAGAACTAGATCATCTTTACGCAGGCACCCCGCAAACTTTAACCGGGCGCGCCCTTGCCGGACCAATCGACCGGTTCAATCTACCAAAAGAAGAATTTATTCTCGTCATTGAAGGCATGGAGATGGATGCCCATGGCCCCATCATCGCACCAAGCCTTGAAACATTAATGGCCTATACCCGCCGGGCCGCGGGCGCGGTTGGCCTTTTATCCATGCCGGTTTTTGGCGCACCCAATAGTGAGGCCGCGCGCCAATTTGCTTTATCCCTTGGGGATGCCCTGCAACTGACAAATATTTTGCGCGATGTTGGTGATGATGCAAAAATCAATCGTCTTTATCTGCCTGCGGAATTTTTAGAAAAATATAATGTGCCTAAAGATCCTGCGCAGATTGTTGAAGCCGATGGGCTTGCCAATGTTGCCGAAGATTTAGCGCAGATCGCCCGGCAAAAATTTATTGATACGCGCGCCGCATTGCAGTCGCTGGATTGGCGGGTGGTGCGCCCGGCGCTGCTAATGATGGGGGTTTATGAGGGCATTTTTCAACGTCTTGAAGCGCGCGGCTGGGATAAAACTGGCACGCCGGTTTCCATGTCAAAATGGGAAAAGCTGATGATCTCAGCGCGCTATGCCATTGCTCCTCCCCTGCACGAGGGTCTTGAAAAGAGTGTTTAAAATAAAGGCCGATCGATGAGCGACACGGATAGAGTGGCTGCTAAAGATGCCATTGTAATCGGAGCCGGATTGTCCGGGCTTGCCGCCAGTCTGGCCATATCGGCGGCCGGGAAAAAGGTCCATCTGTTTGAAGGGGCGGGCCATGCAGGCGGGCGCTGTCGGTCGTTTCATGACAAATATCTCGATCGTAAAATCGACAATGGCAATCATTTCATCATGTCTGCAAACAAACAGGCGCGCGCATATTTGGAGCGAATTGGCGCGAGTGATCAACTCACAAGCCCGCCTTTTGCGCTCTACCCATTTGTTGATGTAAAATCCCAAGAACGATGGACGCTGAGATTTAATGAAGGCCCAATACCGTTTTGGGCCTTTGACCAGAAAACCCGGATACCGGGCACAAAGCTCAGCAATTATTTGGCGGGCCTTAAAATTGCGATGGCTGGCAAAAGTGATAGCGTTGCCAAAGCTGTTGGACTTGGCGATGCAAATTCCGCCACATCAAAACACGCTCAACCAGCTCAGGGAAATGCCCTCCTCTATAAACGATTATGGGAACCCCTAACGCTTGCCGTGCTCAACACGACACCGCAATTGGGGCAAGCCAAATTATTATGGTCCGTATTAAGACAAACCTTTGCGTTAGGCGGGCAGTCCTGCATTCCCATGACCGGCAAAAATGGCCTGGGCGCTGCCTTTATTGAGCCCGCCGTTCAAACTCTCAAACAAGAAGGCGTTGATATTTCCTTCGGCGCACGGCTGCGCGGTCTCGAACGAAAAGCCGGACATATAAGCGCCCTAGAATTTTCTAACGAAACAATAGAAGTCAAACCGACTACGGCCGTCATCATTGCATTGCCGCCATCCCGGCTCAAACAGGTTATGCCAGAGCTCGATCCGCCGGGCGATGATGCCAGCATTTTGAATGTGCATTTTCTGGCACCAAAGCCCCTGCCCCGCCGGGCGCTGGGTGAAGGATTTTTTATCGGTATGCTGAATTCTGATGCGCAATGGGCCGTCATCCACGACGACATTGTTAGCCTAACCGTTTCCGCCTCCCATGCGATTGGCATGGATGATGTTCCCAATGATGAAGTCGCAGAACGATTGTGGCGAGAGACATGCATCGCACTGGAGCTTGGTGATATGCGCTATGAAAAGGTACGGGTGATTAGAGAAAAACGCGCAACCTTTGATCAATCCCCTGACGGCGTTGCAAAAAGACTAAAACCGCGCACAGCCTATCAAAACCTGTTCCTCGCTGGCGATCATATTGATACCGGCGTTCCGGCAACGATTGAAGGGGCTATTCGGTCCGGCAACAATGCAGCCAGCTTCGCGCTTGGGCGATACTGAAACGATGCACCTAGGGGGTCTGCGCCGGGTTTAAAGCGGCATTAGGATGAAAATGGAACATGGCCCCATCTTTGCAGCAATTTAAGAAACTATAAGTGGGCGTTGGAACTTTGGTGGAAAAAGATGGTTAAAATTGGTGTCATATGTGGACTGCTATCGGAAGCCAAAGCGGTCCGTAGTATGTTTCCCGATGAGAGAGTCGATATTGTCATCTCTGGTGCCAATGCGGCACGCGCTGAAAAACTGGCAACTGCCCTGTGTCAGGACAGCCCAACCTCGCCGCGCGTTGATATGATTGTTAGCGCGGGTGTCTCCGGGGGACTGTTGCCTGCATATCAACCCGGCGATCTTGTCATTGGGAGCGAAGTGGTAACGGGAAATCAGGAACGATTTCCCTGCGATGCCGGGGCTCTTGCGCGTCTCCAACATAGCCACCGCGCTGCTGGCATTTCGCCGTCAATTATTTTCGGGTCAGACCGGGTGATCAGTTCACCGGCGGAAAAAGAACAATTGCGCACTCGCTATGACGCCAAGAGCGTCGACATGGAAAGCCACGGCGCCGCACGTGCGGCGCATCGTGCGGGCGTTCCCTTTCTTGCGGTTCGTGCAATTGCAGACCCTGCTCAGCGCGCACTGCCATCAGCGGCGCTCGGCGCGGTAAAGCCAGATGGCGGCACACGCATTGCCGCAACACTTGCGAAGGCTGCCATGCAGCCAACGCAATTCCCGGCGCTCATTCAGCTTGGACAGGATTCAAATCAAGCCCTGAAAACCTTAGGCGTGAGCCTTCGCGGTTTCCTTGGCGTCCTTCTTCTCAGCAGCAATCTTGGCTAGCTCTTCCTCAACAATTTGTTCGTGAACATCAATTGCAGGGCGGGCTTTTTCAAGGTCGAGCTCATCAGCCATTGAGCCTTCCGTCTTCAGATCAAACCGTTTGACTTTCATCATCGCAAACGGATTACCGATAGAAGCATCAGCCGCAGTTGGCTCATAGCCACAATGGGCCATGCAGTCACCGCATTTTTCATATTTACCCGTGCCATATGAATCCCACTCGGTGGTTTCCATAAGCTCTTTAAAGGTATCAACATATCCCTCGCCCAACAGGTAGCACGGCTTTTGCCACCCAAAGACGTTGCGTGTCGGGTTGCCCCACGGTGTGCATTCAAATTTTTGATTGCCCGCAAGGAAATCCAGATACAGCGAAGAGTGGGTGAGCGCCCATTTTGATCCGCGCTCTTTTTCAATTTTGAATAAATCGCGGAAGAAAGATTTTGTCTTGCGACGATTCAGGAACGTCGTCTGATCAGCGGCGCGCTCATAGGCAAAGCCTGGCGACATTGAAATACCAACGCCAAGCTCATTTGTGCAATAATCAAGATAGTCCGCCAATTCATCAGCAGGATAGCCGTCGAAAACCGTACAGTTTACATTGACGTTAAAGCCGCGCGCTTTGGCCGCTTTGATCGCATCAATCGCTTGGGTAAAGACGCCTTCCTGGCACACAGCTTTGTCATGGTGTTTTTCGAGGCCATCAAGATGCACAGAAAACTGCAAAAAAGGAGAAGGCTCAAACAGATCCAATTTTTTCTCAAGCAACAATGCGTTGGTGCACAGGGATACAAATTTCTTGCGCTTAACAATGCCCGCTACAATCTCGCCAATCTCTTTATGGATGAGCGGCTCACCGCCGGGAATAGCAACATAAGGTGCCCCGCATTCATCAACAGCCTCAAGACATTCCTTCGCAGAAAGCCGGCGGTTTAAGATCGGTGCTGGAAAATCAATCTTCCCGCAGCCCGCACAGGCCAAGTTACAACGAAATAACGGTTCCAACATCAACACAAGCGGGTAGCGTTTGCGGCCAAGCAGCTTTTGCTTAACCAAATAGGCGCCAATTCGAATTTGTTGATGCAGTGTTACTGACATGCTGGTTTCTCCTGAAACGGATTATTTTTAGCAAAGGTTTCGGTTATACAGAATCTTCTGTGGCCCACGCCTTCATCGCCGCTTCCGGGCGAGGAACATCGGCGAGTTCCGGTGGTAGTTTGAAATGAACATTTTCTTCAACGCCGTCGAGTTTTTCAACGGTTAGATCGCGGCATTCGCGCAGCCGCGTAATCGTTGCTTGAACAAGGGATTCGGGGGCGGATGCACCCGCCGTTACGCCAACGGTCTCAACCCCTTCAAGCCAGGCAGGATCAAACATTTTTTGATCCGCAATCAAATAGCTGGGCACGCCATGGTTCTCGCCAATTTCGCGCAGACGGTTTGAATTTGAGCTATTGCTCGCACCAACCACCAAGAGCAGATCAACCTGCTTGACCATTTCCAAAACGGCGGTCTGGCGATTTTGTGTGGCATAACAAATGTCGCGCGTATCGGGCCCAACAATATTGGGGAAACGTTCCTTTAATGCGGTAATCACTTCACGGGTATCATTCACAGAGAGGGTCGTCTGAGTGACAAAAGAAACGCAATCAGGATCAGACACTTCCAAGGTAGCAACATCTTCAGGCTCACTGATGACATGCACCGCGCCTGGAATTTGCCCGAGCGTGCCTTCAACTTCCGGGTGGCCGAGATGGCCAATCAGCACAATGTCATAACCTTTGCCCGCATAACGGCGGCCTTCTTTGTGCACTTTCGTCACAAGTGGGCAAGTGGCGTCAATGACATCAAGCTCGCGTAAATGCGCGCCATCTTCGACCTTGCGCGACACACCGTGCGCAGAAAAGACTGTCACTGCGCCTTCGGGGATCTCGTCAACTTCCTCGACAAAGATCGCACCGCGCTCGCGCAGGGTTTCGACAACATGTTTATTGTGCACAATTTCATGGCGCACATAGACCGGCGCGCCATATTTAGCGAGCGCGCGCTCAACAATATCAATAGCTCTATCAACGCCTGCGCAAAATCCGCGCGGCTGAGCAAGAATGACTTTCAACGACTGGTCCTTCCCATTCATAGCAATCACTGCCCCTCTATACCCAACACAGAATACTCAACCTTAAGGCCCGATGAGGTGATATCGAGCCGCCCTATAGCAAGTCCCCAAACGAGCGCGCCCAAGCGCCCCCGCGAACGCAATGAAACTTGCTTATTTCATGATGGTTCACGCTCGGCAAGCATTTGCCGGTCACACTTTTGTAAAACCAGCCCATATTTTTCAAACAATTAGCATGATATCATGCTGCATTGCAATAAATTCAGGGAAATGGCGTGCTTAAACCGCTCAGATGAGCTTACCTCGCCCCGGCGATCACCTCAAATTTCATCAATATGGTCCGCTGGGTGTCTGAGAAGTTGTCGTCGGACATTACGTACAAATATGTCTTGGCATCGACGGTTCTAAGCGCCAGCCCCTCCATATTATCGAGGCTAAAAGGGGGACGCAAAACTGCGAGTGTTTCCAGGGACCCGCCAGGATCGCGGCGCACGATGGCGGCACCATTGCCGTTAGCGGGCGAATAGCTGCGGAACAATATAAAGGCCGCGCTATCGGGGCCAATGACCAGATCAGCAATCTCCCCATCCAATTTATCAAGCGGCGGCGGAGTGACGATTGAGATCCTCTCAACGCCCTCTCCATCAACAACGGCACAATTGGGACCACGATCGAGTTGTCTTTGGACACAGCCAAAAATCCCGCCTTTGAGGGCACCCATGGCTTCAATCCCCTGATTAGACGAGATTTTGCCGAAAATATCACGCAAATCATAAACGCTCGGTTGTGCGGCGTCAGAAAAGGATGAGTAGCGTGCAATGCGATGATCACGCTCAAATCCAATCAGCCAGTCCCCATTGCTGGCAATGGCAAGGGATTCCGCATCACGGTTTTTCTTTCCCTTTAACTTCTCGCCATCGCTGTCCAAAAGCCGCCCATGGGCAACCGATTTTATGCCCGTGAGCGTCCCCTCCGGCTCCTCAGGAACAAAGGAAAACCAATATCCCGCATCACTTACCGCGTGGAGCGCGCCATTGCGCCACCGCAATCCCGAAAAACCGCCAAACCATTTCCCGCTGGCGGCAAGCTCTATGCCCCCGCGATAGTGTAGCTGGCCTATTTGGTTAAGCTGGGAGTCTTGCCCATTAAGAGGAATTGGCGCGACCTCGACCTGTTTTTGCGCAGAAACCTCATTCACGCTGCACGATATCATCGCAAAAATGCAAATAGGGGCGAGCAACTGCCGGATGGGCGCTCGGTCGGTCAAAAGTCGGATCAACATGGTCTTCTCTTTGGAATAAACGAGCACCTGATTTGCCGGTTACGCGTTATGGTTGAACACAATTCGAATGCCGCCCGGTCAAGGAGAGTCTTTGACGAACGGCCGATAATTTCATCTCACTGTTACCCACCTGCCGCTTGGCGCGGCACCATTGGTAAGTTAGCCTAGTTGGTAGGCTAACCAAGCAAGACAAGTTCATTATAACGGTTCGGAGCGACCAGACCATGACAATATCCCTTTTTCGTAGCACTCCCGAGGGCTACTGGCCTGCCGCCTCCATGCTGACCCTGTTGAAGCGCACCTATGATGACGTTTCGCATATAGAAGATGACCTCAACACACGGTTTTACCGCGTCACCCATAAAGGGCTGACATTTCTGGCGGTTCTTGTGCATGCAGAGTCTGACCGGGAAAAAATTGTAGAATTTGCATTGATCGCCTATTTCTCCGGGTTTCCAACGGGCACACCGCTGATCGAGCAACTGAACCGAAGCCTGCATAATTCGGTCGCCGAAGTCATGGATAGCGGCGATATGGTTCTGTTTTCTTTCCAGGAAGCAACCGGGCCGTTTGACGAAAATCGATTTTCATTGCTCTTGGGCGCGTGGCAGCGCGACATCATTCTGACGCTAAAAATGCTAACCCCGGAAGAAAGCATCGGGTCTGCTTATTCAGGCAAGGCGCTGTCTCTCGCGCGCAGCCTGAACAATAAGATTGCATTAGATACCCAGCCAACCGGCATGGACGGACCAGAGGCTGCGAGCGCCGTTCATTTTTCTGGCGAGAGCCTGCCGAACGATCCTGCAAGCGCGCCAACTCCTACACCTAGTCCCGCGCCCGTTCACCGCAACGCGGCCTTCAACACAGACCCCAGTGCGATCCTAAAAAGATTTCTCGGTGCAAAAGATGCAAGCCGCTCTTTATGCCAGACATGTGACGGTCGCGGTCGAACCGGGTTTCCCTCGCGCCAATGCGAGCCGTGTCAGGGATCGGGCCTCACACGGGCCAATGTCTGACAAAATTGGCGAGATATTTTCGGCAATCTGCGCCTTGAAGATTGCTGGCCGCGCGGTTAAACGCTGGCATGTGTGAACGACACAGCCCATCGCGGCACTTTACTTTCTTTGAGAGACCAATATGAGCGCTTTTGACTCGACCATTCGTGAAACCGCCGCCCTCATCGAGACGGCGCTTGATGATTTTTTACCCGAATGTGACGGGCCGCTCGGCCGGGTCGTCTCTGCGATGCGTCACGGCGCCCTTGATGGCGGCAAAAGATTACGCCCTTTCCTTGTGATCGCGGCGGCCGATATGTTTGACACGCCGCGCGAGCGCTCAATCCGCGCCGGGTGCGCCGTTGAAATGATCCACTGCTATAGTTTGATCCATGACGATCTCCCAGCGATGGATGATAGCGACCTGCGTCGTGGTCGCCCTTCTGTCCATAAAGCGTTTGACGATGCGACGGCCGTGCTTGCCGGGGATGCCTTACTCACCCAAGCATTTGAAATTCTTGCCGAGCCGCAAACCCATCCCGATGCGAATATTCGCTGCGCCCTTGCGCTAGAGCTTGCACGCGCATCCGGCAAGGTTGGCATGGTTGGCGGGCAAATGATTGATATCTATGCTGAACAAAAAAGCTTCGACCTTGAAGGGGTCAGCCAATTGCAGCGATTGAAAACCGGTGCGCTCATCCGGTTTTCTGCAGTTGGCGGCGGAATTGTTGGCGATGCCACCGAAGATGAAGTCAACGCGCTTTCCGATTATGCAGAGGATCTCGGCCTTGCCTTTCAGATTGTCGATGATCTGCTTGATATTTACTCCGACCCCGAAACATTGGGTAAGCCAACCGGTCAAGATGTAGATATGGACAAGGCAACATTTGTTAAATTGCTCGGCGCCGATGGTGCACGCACCAGAGCACGCGAACTCGTAGAGAGCGCTCAGGCCCATCTCGACAGATTTGGCAACCGTGCCGCGCCCCTGAAAGGGGCCGCCCAGTTTGTTTTTGAGCGCAAATCATAAGCGCGCCATCGCGTTACTCTGGCGCGATAACCCCCACAACTCCCATAACCCTTTGACCTGCCTACAGATTTTACTGGGATAAGGGCCCATTATGTAACAGCGAGAAACATTGTTTGATGGTATTATGTGGCACCAAGCATACGCCAACCCGGCTCGGTCGGCTATACTCCCGAAAAACGCCGCAGGCGCTTCCACATTCGGGCGCATGACTGGGGTCAGGTCACCAGTAATAGTGAGTAATCAGATGGCACGGGCGCCAAAGCAAGCAGCAGAACACGCAAGAGGCGAAAAGACGCGCGATGCTAGCAGCGTTGCAGCGACTGGTTCCCAAACACAATCCGTGCCCATCGGCCTGATAGGCGCGGGAACATTCGCTGGTTTCCACGCAAACAAAATCGCCAGTCTTAAAGGCGCCCATCTTTGTGCCGTTTACGATCAGGATAAAAACGCCGCCGAACAGCTTGCTGAGCGCCAACAAGCGCGCACCGACCAAGCGTGCCAGACGCCCGGCTCCCTTCAAGCGGTAATCGATCAGTCGCAAGCCATTATCATTGCCTGCCCGGCACGCGCCCATGCCCATGCCGCACGCCTTGCCTTAGAAGCCGGTCTTGATGTGTTTATCGAAAAACCAATCGCGACCACGATTAATGATGCACAGCATCTGGTTGATCTGGCCAGCGCTAAAAACCTTATTCTCCAAATTGGCCATCAAGAGCGATATGTCGCCAATGCTATTGGCTTGTTCAATCTCCCGCAGCCAGACACGATCATCTGTGAACGCATTAGCCCGCCCTCCAACCGGGGAACGGACGTTTCGGTTATTCTCGATCTTATGATTCATGATCTCGATCTTGCCGCGCAATTTATTGGGAACGAACCCATCGATATTTCCGCCACCGGCGATATCGACGCGGTAACCGCGACCTTGCAGAGCCCCGCCTGCACTATTAGCTGCACCGCCAGCAGAAAAGCAACGTCGCCAAAACGCAGCCTTACCCTTGGCTATGCGGATGGATCAATCACGCTCGATTTCCTGACACGGACAATTACCAATACAACATCCCATAAGTTCGATGGCTCCTTTCAAGGCGGCGACGCCCTGAACGACCCATTAATGATCGGCGCGAGTGCCTTCATTAATTCGATTATCGCCCGTGAACAGCCAATGGTTCACGGCGCTGCGGGCCTGCAGGCTTTAAAACTTGCCATTGCCTGTGAACAAGCAGCCGGTATTAATACCGCTGCATCGGCCCAGTCCGAGCGCAAAGATGATTCTCAAAAGTTGAGTTTAGGAATTGCATCATGAACAGTGTTGCAAATTTGAGTCTGGCGGCCCAGTCCTCAATCGGGGAAATTGCGTTCATTGACTTGAAAGCACAACAAAGACGCATACGAAGCAATATTGAAAACCGATTAACCGCCGTTCTTGATCATGGCCGCTATATTGGCGGGCCGGAAATTGAAGAATTAGAAGCCCTGCTTGCAGAGCGCACCGGCGCTGTGGGGGCGGTTGCTTGCGCATCGGGAACGGCGGCGCTCATCGCCCCATTATTGGCGCGCGGCCTTTGTCAGGGGGATGCGGTTTTCTTGCCAGCCTTCACCTATAACGCAACCGCGAATGCAATCTTGCTGACGGGGGCAGCGCCAATCTTTGTCGACATTGATCCAGACACATTTGTGCTTTGCCCTCATTCTCTCAAAAAGGCGATCGCACGGATAAAAGCCGAAGGCCGGTTAACACCGCGTGCCGTCATCCCGGTTGATCTGTTTGGCCTGCCTGCCGATTATGATGCCTTGCGGGTGATTGCAGAGCGGGAAAACCTGTTTTTATTTGCTGACGGTGCACAAGGGTTTGGCGGGCAGATGCATGATAAATGGGTCGGCAATCTGGCCCCAGCGACAGCGGTGAGTTTCTTTCCGGGCAAATCGTTGGGCGCTTATGGCGATGCCGGGGCAATGTTAACCCAGGATGAAGCGGACCTTGAAGAATGGACCTCTATTCGCTGGCATGGCACCGAGGAAACGCGCAAAGATTCCATCCGTGTCGGGTTTAATGGACGAATGGACAGCTTCCAGGCAGCGGTGCTGTTGGAAAAGCTCGCAATATTTGATGATGAATTACAAGCGCGCAAACATATTGCCTCAATCTATCATCGCCGCCTTGGCGACAAAGTCCGCTGCCAAGCGAGCCGCCCGGGCACCCAATCAGGCTACGGATATTTTTCAATTTGCGTCAGCAAACGCGATGCAATGATTGAACATCTCAAACAACGCAATGTGCCAACGGCCATTTATTACCGCAACCCCTTGCACAAAATGCCTGCTTTTGCCGCATTCGCGCCAAGCAGCGACAATGAAAATGAGCTACGCCACACCGATAAAGTTGCAGATGAAATTCTGGCATTACCAATGCACCCCTATTTGAGTGAACGCCAGGCCGAGTATATTTGTGACATGGTCGAAGAGGCTCTCAACCTTTTCTAACAGGATGGCTATTCTAAAAAGATGGGGCAGCCCGTCTTGCCCCCACTGCGCAGACCCCTTAAATCTCCACGCATGACCAAAACTCTTTCCATCGCCCTTTGCCAAATTGCCCCCCAAGTCGGGGACATTGCTGGTAATGTCGAAAAAATAAAAACCGCCTATGCACAGGCAAAAGGCCAAGGCGCCGATCTGGCCGTATTTTGCGAACTGGTGATCTCCGGATATCCACCCGAAGACCTTGTGCAAAAATCGAGTTACCAAAAAGCCTGTATGGACGCGGCAACCTCGCTCGCCGAAATTACCAAGGGCGGGCCGGGCTTGATTATTGGCACACCATGGCGCGAAGACGATAACCTCTATAATCGCGCATTCCTGTTTGATGATGGAAACATTATTGCCCATCGCGACAAAATCAGATTGCCAAATTATGGCGTGTTTGATGAACCACGGCGGTTCACACCGGGCAGCTATCAAGGACCGGTATCGTTCCGAGGGGTAAAGCTTGGGCTATTTGTCTGCGAGGATATGTGGATTTGCGGCACCGGAGAGCAACTGGCCAAGGATGACGCAAAAATCCTGATCGCCCCCCACGGGTCGCCATTTCGCAAAACAGCCATACAAGAACGCACCGACGCCGCTGCTGAGCGTTGCCGGGCCACTGGATTGCCGCTGATATTTGTCAATCAGCTGGCGGGCCAAGACGAAATCGTTTTTGACGGCGCGTCTTTTATTATGGACCGCAAAGGCACCCTCACCCATCGCGTTGATATGTTTCGCGAAGATATTGCGATCACGCACTGGCAGGCATCTGGCGATGATTGGCAATGCGTTAAAGGCCCCAATGCATCATGGCCGCAAGGCGATGAACGCGACTATAGAGCGGTGACGTTAGGGGTGCGCGATTATGTTCGTAAAAACCATTTTAAAGGTGTTGTTATCGGCTTATCCGGCGGCATTGATAGCGCCCTGACAGCAGCCATCGCCGTTGATGCGCTGGGTGCTGACAATGTTCACTGCGTGATGATGCCATCAAAATATACATCGCGCGAAAGCCTTGAAGATGCGAGCGCATGCGCGGGCCATCTTGGTGTGCGTCTTGATACGCTCTCTATTGGACCGGGCGTTGACGCATTTGATGAAATGTTGGCGCCATTGTTTAAAGAGCTGCCGCCCGACACCACAGAAGAAAACATACAATCGCGCATAAGAGGCAGCTTGCTAATGGCGCTGTCGAATAAATTTGGCTCCATGGTGCTCACGACCGGCAACAAATCAGAAATGTCAGTTGGCTATGCAACGCTTTATGGCGATATGAATGGTGGATATAACCCGCTCAAAGATCTCTATAAGATGGAAGTCTTCGCTCTTTGCCGCTGGCGCAATGGGAACCATGCACCCGACTTAAAAGGCCCAAAGGGTCTGGTCATCCCTGAGCGGATCATCACCAAGCCGCCTTCCGCTGAGCTGCGCGAGGATCAAAAAGACGAAGATAGCCTGCCGCCTTATCCCGTTCTTGATGAAATACTGGAAGCCCTTGTTGAGGATGAAAAACCGGTGCGCGAGATTATCGCCATGGGCCATGATGAGGCCGTCGTGCGGCGCATCGAACATCTTCTTTATATTGCAGAATATAAACGACGCCAGGCACCGCCAGGACCAAAAGTCGCCCGCGTGAATTTTGGCCGCGATCGGCGATACCCGATTACAAATGGCTGGCGGGATCAGTAA
>CAYQXV010000003.1:0-17206 GCA_964421675.1 uncultured Caulobacterales bacterium | reverse complement strand
CTCGATGATCCGCTCACCAATGGATAGGTAGACCCGGCCCCGGTCGCGAGAAGACGCCTTGCGGGCACACCGTTGGATGTCAAAAACTCAACAACCGAAATCGCCCGTTGCGCTGATAGCTCAAGATTGGAGTCAAAAAACTGACGACATCCAGGCCCAAGGCGCGCGGCATCTGCATGACCATCCACCCGCAGCACCCAAGCCAAATCACTTGGTAAATCATTTTGAATATCAATCAGCGCTGCACCAAGCTTGCGCAGCTCAACCTTACCAGCCTCGCCAAGTGTTGATGAGCATGAACCGAACAAAATATCGCTTTCGAAGATAAACCGATCGCCAACGACTTTCACGTCAGCACGGTCGCCGAGCGCATCACGCAGCGCTTCGAAAAAGCGCGAGCGCACCTCTTGCAATTCCAGCACCTTGCGCGAAAGCGCGGCATTCAACCGTGTTGATAGATTTTCGATCTGCGATTGCTGCTCAAGGTCTTTGACCTCCGCCGCATCGAGCGCTTCCTGAAGGCTTGCCAACTGCTTTCGCAGGGCTGCAATTTGTGCGTTCAATGTCGCGATCTGACTTTTTTGTTCCTCGCTAAGCGCTCGCTCCGCGTCCAATTCATCAGCACTCGCAGCAACCGCCGCCGCCGACGTTGCTAACGCAGCCGTTAACCCGGCAAGCTCATCATTCTTTTCATCGATGGTGTCGTTCAATGCGAGAATATCGGCAGCAAGTTGTGCGTTCTTTTGTTTCTCCAGCCCAAGCTCGTCATTGATGGAATTGATTTGTGCAATCAAACGCGCCAGTTCGGAATCTTTGTCGGATAACTCTTGTTTTACCGTGGCCAATTTATCGCCAAGGAAGAACTGTGCGACCACAAAGATCGACAGCACAAACATCATTACAAGAAGTAATGTTGAAAGAGCATCAACAAAGCCGGGCCAGATATTGGCATCGGCGCGTGAACGGCGACGGGCCATGGCGGGTTAGCCTCCGTTGCCGAGGCGTGTCAGCGTGCGGTTGAGATTGCGGATCTCTTCCTTGATCTCGGTTGACTGACCCGTTTGGGATTTGATTTGCGTTTCCGTGTTCGCCGCAAGCGCCCCTTCGAGGCTTTGCAAGGCAGCGAGAAGATCGCCAGTATCGGTGCGCCCATGCAGTGAAGAGCGTGTCCCCGCCCCGGCAGTGGAGACCGTTGTCATGCCTGACAACCAATCTTCAAGACTGGAGTAAAACCGGTTTTGCGCCTGACCGGCTTGCAGATCCAAAAACCCGATAATGAGAGAACCACCCAAACCAAATAAAGAGGACGAAAAGGCTGTGCCCATGCCGCCCAGCGGTTTTTCCAGATTTTCAATCAATTGCGTCACCGTGTCTTCGGCATCGACGCCCGCATTGGCCAATCCAGCAATGGTATCGCCCACCGCATTCACGGTCTCTAACAGTCCCCAGAATGTGCCGAGCAAGCCCAGAAACACCAAAAGGTTGGAAATATACCGACCAAGTTCGCGGCCCTCATCCATACGGGTTCCGATGGAATCGAGAATTGCGCGGGAGGTTTCAGAACTTAACGGACCGCCGCTCGCATCCGCATCAATCAGCGGGCGCACCATAGCGCCGATAAGCCCAGGTGGGCGTGGCAGCCTTGCGCGCGTCGCATCCGCGGTATCAAGGAAACCCTCAACCCAATTCACCGCTGGAGAAATAACCCCCGCCTGGCGCAGATTATAAATTATCCCGATAAACAGAACGAAGAGAATGATGCCGTTAAGCGCCATATTCGCTTCAAAGGCTTCCACCAATAATTGTGATCTCTGTGGGCCCCAGGGCGACAGGAAAAATACTACGGCCCCAATCGCCAGAATAAAAACCAGCATATTGAAAATGTAACGGCCTGGCCGGACAAATTTTACCGGTCTGCCTAATCGTCGTGCCATGGTCTATGCCCCAAAATTATCTATGCCCCAAAAGTCAGCCACGCGGACCCAATATTCTAGATCGAGGGCGCATATGAATATATAGGCCCCATCACTTATTCCCACTAACATTAGCATATGACGCCATCATGGCGAAGCCCTCGCTGGTGCGACTTTAATGGTTCGGCGCAAATAGTTGCCAAAGGGATGCACTCCCAACCCCAATTCATAGTCACAGCACGTGTTTTGCCCGTCTGGCATCACACCCGGCACACAGGCTGTCACACGGCCTGTCACATTGAGAAATAAAGCGCCAAAAAATGCTAAAAACGATCAGAATGTTTCAGGCAAATGCTCGTAATTAGTATATTTATCCCCTGAAATTTGCAAATAAAATCAATATGTTACAATATTTTGCGCATAGTGTGCGCTTTTTTGTTGACCAGTGGCGGCTTATGTGACACATATATGACATAAACATGACGCTGATGTTACAAATGAAAACGGCCTGAACGCAGAATTATTTCTGGTTTGCGCCGTGATTTTCGACTCCGCGTTGGAAAAACGACCAGAGTTGGCTTGGCGACAAGAGAGTGAATTTTGGCGCCGCCTACCAAAAAAGACTGGTCTAGAAAAAGACTGGCATCGCATAAGAAAAGGAAAAAATGATGTTGAACTTGAAAATTTTAAAAGCCCGGTTCTTTAGCGCCCCGCTATTTAGCGTATTGGCTGGCATCATGTCGCTTGCAATGGCTGCAACGATCTCGCCTGCATCTGCTGCTGACGCTTTCGGTCCCGTCCCGGCGGCTTATGAAGAGTCAGTAGAATCATATTTTGAAACACGGCTACATCAAGCACGCGGCGCACAATATCGCTTTGCCAGCTCACCCTATAAAGTTTTCACCGACATGCGCGGCTATGAAGGACTAGCATGTTGGGCGGTTGATGTGCGCGTGCGCTCTAAACTTCCATCAGGCTCATATGGCGGGTTTGTGCCTTACACTGTTTTATTCCTTGATGGTGAAGTCATTGCCTTTGAAAGTGATGTTCGCCGCGTGACGCGCCTAGAAGCACGGTAAGAACGCAGCACGGCCAGATAAAATACCGTAAGAACTTTCTACATCGAATAATTATTCGACTAGTTTGACATTTTTTCTTTGCAACGCCATTCCCTATATGGGGATGGCGTTTTTTTAGCGCGCAGGCCAATCCATTTAGAGGACGCGACGAGCTCTTGTGCATAGATGCGAACGAACGCAAACCGCACAGGCAAGGAAATTGATTTATGGGCGTGCCCAACTCTAATTCACCATCAGCGCGCGAATGTGCATCTTTGTCGCTCGTCACCATTTTGGTGAATTACAAAACCGCGGACATGATTGCGAGCGCCCTCGACGATCTTATCGCCCGTCACACGCCATTTGGCACGGCAACCCTGATCATTGTCGATAATAATTCCGGTGCTGACGATGTTGCCATTCTGGAAAAAGCCGCTGCCACCAATGCTGGCTGCGTCGACGTAAAAATTATCGCCCACCCCAAAAATGATGGCTTTGGCGCTGGTAATAATGTTGGCATAGGCGCGATGCGTAACGCCAAACTTGATCCTGATCTGGTTATGTTTCTAAACCCGGATGCAATGCCGCAAGCAGATTGCCTGGAGGTTTTGGCGCGTCATCTCACGCAGACAAAAAACGCAGGCATCGCAGGACCGTTGATCACGGGCCTTGATGGCACTGCGCAAGCCAGCGCGTTTCGATATTTTTCCATAGCGAGCGAATTTGAATCGACGGCAAGAACCGGTCCCGTTTCAAAATTATTACAGCAGCGCAAAGTCGTGCATGCGCCAATGAACACTGCAC
Organism: uncultured Caulobacterales bacterium; assembly: GCA_964421675.1. Taxonomy (GTDB): domain Bacteria; phylum Pseudomonadota; class Alphaproteobacteria; order Caulobacterales; family Parvularculaceae; genus CALLPQ01. The sequence continues at coordinate 13,431 of CAYQXV010000003.1, read as the reverse complement.
AAACTGTCGATTGGGTGAGCGGGGCTGCATTTATGATGACACGCGAAGCGCTGTCCGCCATTGACGGTTTTGACGAAGACTATTTTTTATATTTTGAAGAAACAGATTTGATGCGCCGCCTAAAAGCCGCAAGCTTTGACATCTGGCATCTGCCCCGCGCAACCACCGTGCATCTTGAGGGCCAATCAACCGGCATCAAAAACGATTTGATGCAATCGCCCCATTGGCTACGATCGCGAAATGCCTATTTCAAAAAGCACCATGGCACGCTGCATCATCTAGGTGCCGACCTTGCGTTCATGCTCGGCACATCAATTTTGCTTTTCCGTAAACTTGTTACAGGAAAATCCATTGCAGAGCCGCGCGCTCAATTGCGGGAATTTTTTACCCATTTTCGAAAATCATCGCGGTTGCAATAAGACCAAATCAAAAATCACTATCGCCAGACCGCATTGCGAACAGCTCTTTAAAATCAAAAATGCGCTCATCATTGAGATGGCTAGATCGCACATTCTGCAGGGCACGGAACATAACATCACGTTGACCGGGCCTGCGCTCTTCCCAGCTATCAAGAAGGCTCTTCATCGCCACACGCTGCAAGCCATCTTGCGAGCCACATAAGTTACAAGGGATAATTGGATAGTCCATCAGCTTGGCAAATTTGGCGATATCATCTTCCCCGCACGTAATGAGTGGGCGCAGCACAAGCAGATCGCCTTCATCATTCACCAACTTTGGCGGCATAGCAGCAAGACGCCCGCCATGGAAAAAGTTCATCAAAAATGTTTCAAGCGCATCATCGCGGTGATGGCCAAGAACGATCGCATCACAACCCTCTTCGCGCGCAACCCGGTATAAAATACCCCGCCGCAACCGCGAACATAGCGCACAAAATGTCCTGTTTTCCGGCACCTTTTCTGTCACAATGGAGTAGGTATCTTCGGTAATAATCCGGTAGGGCAAACCCGTACGATCCAGATAGTCCGGCAATATATGTTTGGGAAATCCGGGTTGGCCCTGATCGAGATTACACACCAATAATTGCGCGCGCACCCCGCCCTGCCAGGCAAGATCCTGCAGCATGGTCAGCAATGTGTAGCTATCTTTACCGCCTGAAAGACAGACCAGCCATTTCGCCGCACGCCCGTTTGCACCTGGTTTGGTCTCATGCATGCCATAGCGATTAATGGCATCCATGGTTTGACGCGCAAGGCGCTTGCGTACCTTCTTGAAGGTTACGCTTTGGGTGATTCCGTCATAAATTTGCGGAATTGTCGCCGGCGTTGCGGTGGGTGAGCTTATCTGGGCATCCATAGGCCATGGTTTAAAAGTGCGCATCCAGAAAGGCAAGGAAAGCAGGCCAGTCTTCTTTATTGACCCCGTGCGTGCCCGGGCGGATCCACAACGCCACATCAGCCTCTGGGTCAAACCCATCGAGACGATCCTGGCGTAACCCGCCATCTTGATCGTAAAGCTTCCAAACCGGGTCAGCACCGATTGCCGCGCGCAACGCCCCGTTGGGATCTGACCAAACATCACGGCGCGCATTGCCGAGGAATACCGGGCGCGGCGCAACCAATGCCAATAAATGATGTTGATCTACCGGCATTTCATCGGTTTTGTCTGCATACCCCGCATATACATTTGAAAACCAGTGCGGATAGGATTCGGTTATTTCTTTAACGCTCTCGCCTTTTTTACGTCGGTTTAACGATGCCCCGCCCGTTCCCGATTGATGGGAGATCACTGCGTTCACGCGTTCGTCGAATGCGGCGGCAACAAGCGCAGATTTTCCGTACCGGGAATGACCGTAAGCAATAAATCCATCGGAGCGAATGCGCGGATCGTCAATCAAAACATCAATGGTTCGCGAAAATCCCCAGCCCCAGGCAAGGATTGCGCCCCACCGGGTTTGGTCATCTTGATAACCCGCAGACAGCTCCCGCAAGGCAGCAAGGCCTGCTACCCCATTATCGGGAACAAATTCACCGGGCGTTACGACCGCCAATGCATAGCCACGATCGAGAATATCCGCGATGGGCGGCGTTGCGATATAGCGGCCAAAAACATAGGTGAATATTCCGGAAATAGCCCTTGGGTTACCCTCAGGGCGACCCGTCACATCCGGGTGCGGGACGGCCTGCCAGCGTCGGCTAAAACTTTGTTTTAAGATGATCGGCACCGGCCCTGATGCATTATTAGGAACAACCAATTCAATAATGAACGGATCACCTTCGCGGCGCACCTCGCCAAACTGCGCGATCGGCGCAACGGTGATTTCTTCTAAGGTCGCGCGCCCACCAAATGCATTCGTGTCGAGGACCTTTCTGTCGATCACGCGTATATCTGACGCATCGGGCAAATATCCATAAATATGGGCCTGCAATTGATCGCGCAGGATGGGCACGCGTTCATCTTCCCAACGCTGCGTTGTCGTAATTGCCGCCAGCGCTGGCTTCGACGTTGCGGGTGAGGGTTGCGCACCGACTGCAATACCGGGAGCGCTCGCGGCAAGAATAGCGGGCGTCGCCGCTGGTCCTCCGCTGGCATTCAGGTTTGCCCATGCAAGAGTGACCTGTACGCATCCCGTTACAAAGAATGGCAGCATAGCCACGCCAGCGAGTTTAAACAGTTTCGATAAGGGCACGATCAATAGTCCTTGCACAAGGTCACAATATTGGCCTCAGGTGTATCGCGGCTCAGCACTAACGGCAAACTCACAATCGCGACATTACTCGCCAGTATACAATGTGATCGATGAGAGAAGTATCACAAACGGGCGTGGTGGTGCACTAATCCAGGAAGCCACTAACCCGCACTAGGGACCCTATTGCGTTCAAACTCCAGATAGGTGGCCACCCGCCCCTCTTTTATGGCTTTGGTTTCATAGCGGGTTTGCGGCCAATCCTCACGCCGATCTGTCCAGTCACCAGCGCGCTTGGCAGTCCACTCAAACCAGGGCTGATTACTGGCATGCATTAACGTCCAGGTGATGTATCCGGAAATATCAGACGCAACGCGCAATATCCCTCCCGGCTTTACGACCCGCGCTGCCTCGGTAAAAAACCAGGGCGAAATCATCCGTCTTTTATGGTGACGACTTTTCGGCCAGGGATCGGGATGCAAAACAAAAATACGAGACAGCGCCTGCGAAGGTATCGCCTCTAATAAGGGGCGAGCATCGCCATGGTGAATACGGATATTTTCAAGCGCTCCATCTTCAATGTGGGTAACAAGCTTTGCCACCCCATTTATGAAGGGCTCCGCGCCGATCATACCAACATTATTATTTTCTCTCGCTTGCCAGGCCAAATGTTCCCCGCCGCCAAACCCAATCTCTAGCCAGACTTCCTCTTTTTGCGCAAAGAGGTCTGACAGGATCAGGCTCTCGCCTTCCACAAGCGGCACGCGCAACGCATCAAGACGTGTTTCCATCAACTGCGCCTGACGCGGCTTTAACGGCTTGTCTTGGCGACGCCCGTAAAGGCGCGGGATATAGCTGGCAGAATTGGACATAAGCAAAACCCTCTCAACAAAGAGAGGCTAGACATAGGCTACAAGCTCGCCGTCGCGCAACGTCCCTAACCCTATGTTTTCAAATTATCCGGCCTTCAGGTTTTAGAACCTTTAAATCTCTTTGGTGCGATCTTGCAGCTCTTCAATCAATTGGTTCTGCTCGACCTGGCTATCGCCGCCGCCAAAGACCACACCGCCCGACGCAAAGCTTGACCCATAGGTCAACACCAAATTGACGGTCTGGCCGAGTCCGGAAACAAAATCTTCATCATTGATCGAGGAAAGCGGATGAATAAATGTTGACCAAAGTGCGCCCTGCGCAATGGCATAACGCGCATCAAGCGCACTATCAAAATTGGCCTGCATCAACCGCAAGAGCATATCATTGTCTACTTCGCCCAATGAGCTAACCGCACTGATCAACCGCATACGGTCGGCATTGAGGTCATAGACAAGCGTTACCGGAACGCTCTCCACACGGAAGGATACACCGTTGGGAAGGAACTCTGCTGTCGGATCAATTCGCTGAACGATTGCACGAATGCGCGCTGCCGCTTCGACAGACTTGTTGCCGAGCTCGCCAGGCTCACTAGATTCGCTGCGTGCGCTGGGGGATTGCGCGTCATCGTCCAGAAAACCCGGATCAACGCGGTCTGGTGCTTGTTGGTCAACACTATTTTGGGCCGATATAGCGGGCGCCAAAGTGGTCAGCGCCAAGGCCGCCACCATAAATTTAAGGCCAGCCCCTAAAGCGGGACGCGAAAAGAGTAAGTGAGTGGAGCGCATGGGTGTACCTGCCTTTCGGAGATGATTCTACCATCAAAACCAAAAGAAAGCGCGCCACAAACCGGCAATGTCCCGCAATTGTGAGCGGAGTTTATCAGCCAACCGCAGATTTCAATGCATCCACAAGATCAACCCGCTCCCAGGAGAAACCGCCATCGGCTTCTGCTGTACGGCCAAAATGACCATAGGCCGCTGTGCGCGCATAAATGGCCCGGTTCAACCCAAGATGCTCACGAATGCCGCGCGGTGTCAGATCCATCACATCCTGCAAGGCCGTTTCAAGCTTGGCCTCATCAACATTGCCCGTCCCATAAAGATCGACATAGACAGACAATGGCTTGGCAACACCAATCGCGTACGAAAGCTGGATCAAGCAACGATCAGCAAGTCCGGCAGCAACAACGTTCTTGGCAAGATAGCGCGATGCATAGGCCGCTGACCGGTCAACCTTGGTTGGGTCTTTGCCAGAGAATGCGCCGCCGCCATGGGGCGCTGCACCGCCATAAGTATCCACAATGATTTTACGGCCTGTAAGACCCGCATCACCGTCCGGTCCGCCAATAACAAAGTTACCTGTTGGGTTGACGAAAAATTCTTCTTCTGGCGGCATGCCAAGGTCGCCCAGAACATCAGCGACGATGGGGCGAACCATTTCGCGAATATCACCGGGCGTTGAGCCTTCAGTGTGCTGAGTGGAAACAACAACTGAGGTTACAGCAACCGGCTTATTGTTTTCATAGCGCAACGTGACCTGGCTCTTTGCATCGGGCTCAAATACAGGCTGTTCACCGGACTTTCGCACGACAGCCATACGGCGCAATATTTCATGAGAATATTGAATGGGCGCTGGCATCAATGCGTCTGTTTCATTGACCGCATAGCCGAACATAATGCCTTGGTCGCCTGCCCCTTCATCTTTATTGCTCGCAGAATCAACACCCATGGCAATGTCGGCTGACTGCTCGTGCAAGAAGTTTTGGAAATTGGAGTTCTTCCAATGAAACCCGTCTTGCTCATAGCCAATATCTTTGACCGCCGCGCGCGCCGTATGTTCAATCTCTTCATGAGAGACGGGCTCAGCGCAGCGAACCTCACCGGCGAGCACAATCTGATTCGTCGTGGTCAGCGTTTCACAAGCAACACGCGCAACCGGGTCTTTGCCCAAAAACAGATCAACGATGGAGTCCGAAACCCGGTCGCAGACCTTATCTGGATGGCCCTCAGAGACACTTTCACTGGTGAAGAGATATGATTGACGTGCCATAGGAACGGCCTTTCATGCGCTGGTCATGGACGGATCCACGAACATATAAAGAAAAGTTTATGTGTATCGACCGCGGCTTGTAGCCAAGGGCTCGCTTTTTGTCCATGGATAAACCGCATTCAACCAAGAGGATTTCACCGCCCAAGGGGCTATCACTTGATTTTCAAGGCAATTCGCTGCATTTCCTCGCTTCAATACACCGATAAACTGATGGTTTCATAGCCTATCCCTCAAAACCATCCACCTGGTTGCCTTCATGAAAAATTCCGAGTCCCCGATATCTGATCAAGCTGGCATAACGCCGGGCACGATCGGCTATGTGGCAATCGGCAGAAATGAGGGGGAGCGCCTGGTGCGATGCCTGAGCGCCCTGAAAAAACTAAGCCACAGAGTGGTTTACGTCGATTCAGCCTCGGACGATGATAGTGTGCAATGGGCCAACAAAAACGACATTCAGTGCCTGGAACTGGATATGGACCGGCCATTTACCGCAGCAAGGGCCCGCAATGAGGGGTTTGCCGCGCTCATGGCTGCATATCCGGACACAGATCTCGTCATGTTCATTGACGGCGATTGCGAAGTCGATCCTGAGTTTCCCGGCAAAGCGGCGGCAAAAATCGCCGAAGAGGAAAATCTTGCGCTGGTGACCGGGCGTTGCAAGGAGCTTTTCCCCGAAAAGACCCCCTATAATCAGCTATGCGATCTGGAGTGGATTGGCCCGATTGGTGAAATTGACGCCTGCGGAGGGATTTTCATGATCCGGCGCACCAGTTTCGAGGCGATCAAAGGATTCAATGAAAAGGTCATCGCCGCAGAAGATGATGAGCTTTGTATTCGCCTTCGCGCAGCCGGCTACAAGCTCTGGCGCATTGACCACACCCTATGTCTGCACGATGCGGATATGCACCATTTTTCCCAATGGTGGCACCGCGCCCGACGCGCTGGCTACGCCTATGCGCTGGTTGGCGGTCTTCATGAGGGATATTTCAGTGCCCCGCGCCGCCGGGCCTGGTTTTGGGCTGGCGCACTGCCTCTTGTAATATTGGGGCTCGCGCCCTTTACCGCCGGTTTCAGTCTGGTGTTAACCGGTCTTTACATTCTCTCATTTATCCGTACACGGGCCCGGTTAATCACAGAAGGCATTGGCGCAAATCAGGCTAGCCTTCATGCGCGCTTTTTGGTGTTGGCAAAATTCCCCAACCTTTTGGGTATTGTCGAATATCACCTGAAACGGATGACAGGGCGCGCTGTCGAAATCGTTGAGTATAAATAACAGAATAGTTCAGATCCCATGGCACAAACGACCACAAACGTCGCCCTATTAGGCGCAGGCTATATCGCAAGCTGGCACGCCAATGCCCTAAAACGCACTCCCGGCACGCGCATCAGCGCAGTATGCGATCTATCTCAAGCCAATGCACAAGCCATTGCTGACCCGATTGGCGCGAGCGTCTATACCGACCTTGAAGAAATGCTTGAAAAAGATCCGTGCACGGTCGTCCATGTTCTAACCCCGCCCCATGCTCACTTTGATCCCGCACAAGCAATCCTAAAATCGGGGCGCCATTGTTTTGTTGAAAAACCATTTTGCCTTGCCTCTGACCAAGCAGACACGCTCAGCGCAGTTGCGCGCGACCACAATGTCACTCTAGGCATCAATCATAACTTCTTGATGCTGCCGGGCTATGAAAAGCTGCGCCGCGACATTGAGAACAGCAAGATCGGGATGCTTGATCATGTCCAGTTAAACTGGCGATTACCGCTAGCGCCGCTGCGTGCAGGTCCATACGGGTTATGGATGTTACGCGCGCCAGAAAACATTCTTTTTGAAATTGGCAGCCATCTGTTTGCCTTTGCCGCTGACCTGTTTGACGACCTTGATGATATTTCGGTCAATTTGCGCCACCCCGTTACAATTCCCGGCGACATCACACATTTCCAAGGCTGGTCGATTGCAGCGCGCTCCGGGGCAACCCAAATCAATATCGATATCTCCCTGATTGAAGGCCATGATGATCGGTCCGTCAGTGTACGCGGTACTGGCGCAAGTGCACGCTTCAGCTTTGCCGAAGACAGCTACCACTTTGAACGCACCCCCATGCACGACATTGTCGTTGGCCCGTTTGTTCAACAAATGAGCAACGCAATGCAGGCAACACGGACGGGCGTGGTCAATGCGGTGCGTCAGGCCAGTTCGTTAAATTCCCTCGGCCCCTATGGGCTTTCCATGACACGGGGCGTTCAAAGCTTTTATGCCAGCTTGGCAAAAGGCACCCCCATCGATCGTCGCCTTAGCCCCGAGCTGGCCAAAACGGCCATTGAGCACATGGAAGATGTTCTCGATAAAGCAAGCCCCGCAATTGAGGCTGCACAAAACAAAACCAACATAAAAGAGAACGCACTAAGTGAGAATAGCGAAGCCGCAGAACCAGACGTTCTGGTTATTGGCGGAACCGGATTTATTGGCCGCCATACTTGCCACGCACTCGCCGATGCCGGGCATCACGTGCGGGTTTTCTCTCGCGGCCGGGTCACTGGCTTTGAGCGCGAGGATGGCCGCATCACCGGCTTCACCGGAGATTTGAAGAACACCGAAGATGTCATGACCGCGCTTAACGGAATTGACACGGTGTATAATTTTGCCCGCGCTACAGAGACCAGCTGGGAGCGCTATCTTGAAAATGATGTCAATGTTGCCAAGCATATTGGGCAATGCTGCCTTGATGCCGGTATTCGCCGTTTGATCTATACGGGTACAATATCGAGCTATGATACGTCTACAGATGATATTACCATCAGCGAAGCCGTGCCGTTTGATGAAGATCTTGAAGAACGCGATCTTTACTCACGCTCAAAAGCAAAATGCGAAGCGGAGTTGATGGCGATGCATGAAAATGATGGCTTACCGCTTGTCATTGTGCGCCCCGGCATTGTTATTGGCGAAGGCGGCCCCTTACAACATTGGGGGATCGCCATGTGGCGCAGTTCCACCGCCTGCAAGATGTGGGGCAATGGACGCAACACTATGCCATTTGTTCTTGTCGAAGATGTCGCCAACGGTCTGGTTGCGGCGATGAATGCGGCCTCCATTGAAGGTGAAGCCTTTAATCTTGTCGGTGACCCATTACTGTCAACGCGCGATTATTTCTCCGCCATTGCAACAGGGTACGGCGTTGCCATGCGGGCAATCCCAACGCCGACCTGGCGGTATTTTGTCGTCGATACGGTAAAATATTACGCCAAACGCTATCTGAAAGGCCAACGCAATTTAACCCGGCCAACACTGCGCGATTGGCAATGCCGTGCACAACGCTCTCCTTATGACAATACAAAACCAAAACAGGTATTGGGCTGGTCGCCGGAAGCTGATCGTGCCGCATTTATTGAGCGCGGCATTACCGGCATTTCGCTATTTGGTGTTGATAAAACCCATGCGGAACAACCGGCATTTATGAAAACTCAATAAGACGTCCCGTCTTTGCGTGTGATATTCCACTGGGCATCTTTACGCGTGAGTTTCATATCCACGTCGGGGTCTGTGTAAAAAACTTCTTCTTCATTTGCGCGCGAGCCAATCTCAAGCACAATCACTTCTGTGTCCGAGCGGTTTAACAACATATGGCCAACGGCCCGGCCCGCTGGAAACGCTGCCGCATCGCCGGGCGTCAATTCAGTTTCACCGTCATCTTCGATTAAGGCAACATTGCCCGCAATGATGAGTACAAATTCATCCTCATTAGCGTGCCAATGGCGATGGGCGGATGCAGAGCCCGGCGGCAAAACGGTCAAATTCACACCAAATTGCGTAAGACCGCCCGCATCGCCCAGCGCTTGCTTTTTGCGCTTAGAGACAATCTCGCCAAGCGCACCGGGGTAAAGACCGCCTACTCTCACGGGAATTTCATCACGATTAATTTTTGGCATGATCACCGCTCCTCGCCAGCTCGCACAAAAACTTCATTCACGACAGACCAACCCATTTATAGCCGAGTTGCAGGCCTGGTGGCGACATCTTATCACTCGCAAGTCCATCACTTCTTGTGCCAATCGCGTTGGTGCATTACCTGTCAATCATGACCCATGCAATCGACCCAATCTTGCTGGCACAGCAGCTTATTCAATGCCCGTCGGTGACCCCCACCGAGGCGGGGGCCCTTGATGTTCTGGAAGGCCATCTAACGCGATTGGGCTTTGATGTGTCGCGGATGATGTTTGAGGCGGAAGGCACACCGCCTGTGGAAAATCTGTATGCCCGCCTTGGCTCACAAAGCCCCAATTTTTGTTTTGCTGGCCACACAGATGTGGTCCCGCCGGGGCGTGAGGCCGATTGGACGACCCCGCCCTTTGCCGCCCATATTGAAGACGGCATTTTAACCGGGCGCGGCGCCGCCGACATGAAAGGTGCCATTGCCGCATTCATTGGCGCGGCAGCCCAATATTTATCGACCAGTTCACACACACCCACCGCCGGCTCAATCAGCTTGATGATAACTGGCGACGAAGAAGGCCCCGCCATTAATGGCACGCAAAAAATGCTGTCCTGGTTAGAAGAGCGCGGCGAGACCATCGATCATTGCCTGGTTGGCGAGCCCACAAACCCGGCTAAAATGGGCGAGATGATAAAGGTTGGGCGGCGCGGCAGCATTAATGCCTGGGTCACGATTAAGGGCCAGCAAGGCCATGTTGCCTATCCTGATCGGGCGAAAAACCCATTGCATGCGCTGCCAGCCTATTTAACCGCATTAACGCAAACCCCGCTCGACGATGGCTATGCCCGCTTTCAGCCATCGAGCCTGCAGATCACACAGATAGAAACCGATAATCCGGCCCACAATGTTATCCCCGATGATGTCAAAATCCGGCTGAACGTTCGGTTCAATCCAAACTGGCGCGGCGCCGATGTCGCAAACTGGATCACTGAACGCCTGGCGCACGCGCAAGAGCAAACCGGATTGAGTGCATCGTTAGAATCAATCATTTCAGGGGAAGCCTTCCTGACCCGCGATGATGACTTTTTATCGATGTTGGCGGCATGTGTTAAAAAGCGCACTGGCAATCAACCAGATCTATCAACATCTGGCGGCACGTCAGATGCGCGGTTCATACAGCGCATCGCCCCGGTTGCGGAATTCGGACTTGTTGGCGCGACCATGCACCAGATTGATGAACGTGTGGAAACCGCTGATATTACTCTGCTGACTGACATTTATGCAGATATTCTTGCCACCTATTTTAAAACCTACGGAACACCGCAGTGACGATAGCCTATTTCATTGACCAGCTAACTGCCCTCTGGGCGATGGCCTTAAATCAAGAAGGGTGGCAGTCCCGTTTTGATCGCACGGTTGACGGCGTTCTAAAATCGTTCTGGCTGATTATTCCCGCTTTATTGATTACCATGGCAATCATGTATGTTGTGTCTCCCGCGCTGCGAGATATGGCAGAACGACAAGCCGAAACCCTTGTACTTGTTCCTAGAGTTCCTGCCTTTTTTGCAAAATCAGTGCAGTTTTTGCTCGAATGGTTTGGTGGTCTGGGAATGCTCATCCTGGCGGCCAATCGGCTTGGCTATCGTGAGCAAGCAAGCGATATTATTTTATCCTATAACTGGATGAGAATGATGGTGGCGATTTTATTTGCGGTTCCGCCTCTGGTTCTTGCCTTAACACGGTTCGAGCCGCTGCTACCGCTTATTGTGCTGCCGGTTATTGTGGCCTCTATTGTTCTGATTTGGGGGGTCTTAAGACGCGCCCTTCCGCAATGTGATATGGCGATCATTGCGGCCCTGATGATCGGCTTGTTATTTATCAATATTGTCACCCAGACCATCTACCAATTGATCGTCTCACCTTTCTCCTTCACCGCTTAAATCTATTGGCACACACATTTATGCACAAAGCCCTGGTGATATTTTCTGGAGGTCAAGACAGCGCAACTGTACTGGGCTGGGCCCTTGATCGCTATGATCATGTTGAAACGGTTGGGTTTGACTATGGCCAACGCCACGATGTTGAACTTGAAGCGCGCCAGCTCATTCGAGACAAAATCGGATCTATCAAATCAGTATGGGAAGATCGATTGGGTACGGACCATTTGATTGCCATGCCTAGCCTGGGCAAAGTCTCACAAACTGCAATGACGGAGAACGTTGCAATCGATAAGAATGATGCAGGTCTGCCAAACACATTCGTACCGGGGCGAAACCTCGCATTTTTGGTTTTTGCCGGGGCCCTCGCCTGGCGGCGCAATCAAAAGACATTGATTGCGGGCATGTGTGAGACTGATTTTTCTGGCTATCCAGACTGCCGCGCCGCAACACTTACCGCACAAATGCACGCCATTAATCTGGGGATGGAAACAGCATTGGGTCTTGAAACACCGCTCATGGCGCTAACAAAAGCACAAAGCTGGGCGCTTGCCTTTGATATTGGCGGGCAAGCCTTTGTCGACTTAATCCGCGTGCATTCGCATAGTTGCTATTTGGGCGTTCGCGATACGCTGCATGATTGGGGATATGGCTGCGGAAAATGTCCCGCCTGTGAGTTGCGGGCAAATGGCTGGGCCAGGTGGAGCCAAGACCATGGCTAAAGTTTATTCCGTCAAAGAAATCCATAAAACGCTGCAGGGCGAAGGCGCACAGGCGGGCCGCGCTGCGATATTTCTTCGGTTTTCTGGCTGCAATCTATGGTCGGGACTGGAAAAGGATCGCGCATCAGCGATCTGCCAGTTTTGCGATACTGATTTTGTCGGCACCAACGGCGAAAATGGCGGTAAATACACTGCAGACGCGCTCGCTGCGAAAGTTGCAGATCTTTGGGACGAACAATCAAGTTCGCGCGCTAATGCCTATATTGTTTGCACTGGCGGTGAACCTTTATTGCAGCTGGACGAAAATCTGATTGACGCGTTTAAGGCGCATCAATTTTCGGTGGGTGTTGAAACAAATGGCACACTGGACGCACCGCGAGGGCTCGACTGGATTTGCGTTAGCCCGAAAGCGCAAACCTCGATCCAGCTAACAAGCGGTAATGAATGTAAGCTGGTATTCCCGCAGGCGGGCAGTGATCCAGCCGAATATGAGGCCCTTCAATTCGAGCACTATTTCCTGCAGCCCATGGATGGCCCAGACATTGAAGCCAATACGCGCGCGGCTGTTCAATATTGCCTCGCCCATCCCCAATGGCGCCTTAGCGTGCAAACCCATAAATGGCTTGGAATCGCCTAATCTCGCCAATCGGTAATTGACATTTTGACATCGACACATTGTTCGTTCACAAGGCCGCACTGATTGAATTGAAGCGGATGTTATCGCGATGATGCGCATCACCAAAACCATGAACTTCGACGCCGCACATTATCTGGACGGCATTGGCCCTGCGGACGCAGAGCGATATGGCCGCATGCACGGTCATTCATTCTCGATGACCGTCACGATTGCTGGCACGCCAGATGCGGCCACTGGCTGGGTTGCTGACTTTGATGACGTCACCGCTGCGCTAGAGGCTGTGCGCGACGAGCTTGATCATCACTTGCTCAATGAGATCGAAGGGCTATCGCGCCCGACTCTGGAAAATATAGCGAAATGGGTTGCGGCAAAACTATCAGGACAATTTCCGGGGTTAGAGCAAGTCGAAATTGCCCGCCCATCAATTGGTGAAGCGTGCATTTACACGCTCACCAGCTGATCATCCCCAACGAAGATTCCTGCGTTAGTTTTTCGCGAGGAATTTTGCCAGCTTGCGGCCCCACCGCGAAAATGCACGATCTGCATCCGACCAAATACCCGCACGAATACGGCCATCATTTAAATTGCCGAAATCACTATCGCTAAGCGTTGCGACCTCGCTGCCATTTTCCGCCAATAC
>CAYQXV010000002.1:125459-138191 GCA_964421675.1 uncultured Caulobacterales bacterium | reverse complement strand
CCCGAAGCCGTCGACGAAATATCGTAAAAGGTCTGCGCATCAAGGCCGAGTTTTTCTGCAAGGTTAAACGCCTCGCAGGTGGCAATCATGGAAATTCCCAACAACATATTATTGGCGATCTTGGCGACCTGACCATTGCCGGACTGGCCTGCATGGAAAATACTTTTTCCCATCGCTTCCAGCGCTGGCTTGGCACGGCCAAACCCATCATCGGTCCCCCCAACCATAAATGTCAGCGTCCCGGCAGTTGCCCCGCCAACACCCCCCGACACCGGCGCATCGACCATGTCAAAGCCCTTGGCAATCGCCGCCTCGCAAACCGCGCGGGCATTGGCAACATCAATTGTCGAGCAATCAATCAGCATCGCACCCGATTTTGCATTATTCAAAATACCATAATCATCTTCATAGACCGCGCGCACATGTTTACCGGCAGGCAACATGGTCACCACAATGTCAGCATTGCTAACGGTGGATGCTACCGTATCGCCGCGCTGGCAGCCAGCAGCCTGCGCTTTATCAATCGCGCCGATGGAAAGATCATTGGCAACAACATCAAACCCGGCTTTTACAAGATTGGCCGCCATCGGCCCGCCCATATTGCCAAGGCCTATAAATCCGACTTGGGTCATAATTTTTCCCTTCCAAACTTTTCCATCAACGCAATCAGCGCCGCACTCTATTTGTATACAGCATGCGCACGCGCAACAAACGCGTCAGACATGCGCACAAAAGCCTTATCAAAAACCGCATCACTCGCCTTTTGCATAAGGATATTGCCAAATTCAAAATCGATTAAAAAATCAATCTCACTTGTCTTTTCTTCTAGCGCCGCTTGCTCGTCAAAGGCCCAGAAGGTTTCTAATTTTTTCACCGGCCCATCAATATAATCAGCACGAATTTTCAACTCATCGGGCCTTAACTGCACCTTGCAGGTAAATTGCTCGCGAAAGACCTTATACTGAACACGCATTTGCGCGGTTAAATCTTCCCCGCCGCTGACATCGGTTCGCTTGAGAATCCGCAGCCCCGTACAATAGGGAATAAACTCAGGATAGCGTTCAATATCTGCAACCAGCGCATACATTTGCTGCGCGGTAAAGGGAACAGTTTGGCGATTGGTGCGACGGGTCATGGGTGAGCACGGATTATGGACATTTATGGGCGAATAAGAACCAGCGTTATTCTCACTTCATCAAGCTGCAGCGGTTGGCGCGGCGGCGGCATACCCGTTAAAATGACCTTTCATACGCTCAAACCAGGCGGCGATTGATGCGGGGACATCATATTCTTTTTTCTGCGTTACGCTATGGCGCCACATTAAGATCGACGCCACATAATAATCAGCAAGATCGGGCGATTGACCGCCAAACCATGAGTTCGAGCCAAGTTCGCTCTCTAGTTTAGCCAATGCCGATTCCAAATTAGCGCGCGCATCAGGGTTTGCCGCGATATCCTCAAGGCTCATGCCAAATCGCTCTTCGCGTGAGGTGCGGAAATAGTCTTTATCCTCCGGGGCAATCGCATTGACGATATGCAAGATCGATAAGCCAAACATTAAGCCCATCAAACCGCCCATCGCAATTTCTTTCACGCGCTCAACCTTAGCGCTATCATGCACCAATGGAGACTGAGGGTGCTTGTCTTCCAGCCACTCAACAATGGCGCCACTATCGCGCACCAATGTGCCATCGATCGCGAGCATAGGAAGCTTGCCATATTCGGGATCGGGATAATCGCTCTTGGGTAAAAAGCCGAGCGCTTCAGTCTCAAAATCTATGCCTTTATGCAATAATGCGAACTTCGCAATCCAGCAAAATGGGCTAAACCGGACGGATCGATCCGCGCCTGCCAAATCATAGAGAATTACGGACATAAAGGGCTCCTTGATGGGACTGCAAAATAGCTGATAGCTAGCTGGGTTTTCAGTTTGCTACATGCCAGCTAGCTACATGTAAGCTGGTGAAATTGCCAGTCAAGTTTGGTTGATCGCCAAACACCAACACGCCCTTCCCGGTTTCCCGCCAATAAGCGGTAAATCACGCGCAGCACACACAGCCCAACCCAATCGCACGCGCCCTCACCCATTTGACAAGTGCCCTGCAATCCCATACATCCGCCCTTCTTCAAAGGAGAGGTTCACCCCTCACTTGATTGATGCCCAGATGGCGGAATTGGTAGACGCGCTGCGTTCAGGTCGCAGTGGCCGCAAGGCCGTGGAGGTTCAAGTCCTCTTCTGGGCACCACGAGATCGGACCGTTTGCAACGCAAACGTAGCCTGACCGAGATTACGATTTTCCCCCAGCATAAAACTAAAAGGCACCTTCTGCTTTATGGGCCAAATCTCTTCCGGCTGGACGGGCTATTCGCCCGAAGCGCGGTCACGCTTTTGGTTCATCAAAGTTAAAACAACTTCCCTCGTTCGGAGTCTATAATAGTGTTTTTACGTTTATTTTTTCCGACAACCGAATAAAATAAACTTTCGGAAGCTACTTCTCGCTCCGTATAATACATGCCACGTGGGAAGATCGCATTCAGAGCAAAGCTCGCGTTGAAGCCCCAAATCCCGCTCCGGAATTCTATTCATTTATCCCGCCATATGGCGTATATATGGATATGTTTAGCCTCCCACAGGTATCTTGATGACAATGGACCCATCGCTTCGTTCGATCACTGAACAGGAAATTCAGACCTTTGAAGAGGATGGAATTGTGTGTTTGCGCGAGATGTTTTCGCCCGATTGGGTGGAGAAAATGAGGCAAGCTGCGGAAACCAGTATGGCCAAGCCCGGTGATCTGCATGCCGAGCTTTCTGCTGAACGCGGCGAGGCTGGCCGGTTTTTTCATGATACGTTTATTTGGCAGCGCAATGAGACATGCCGCGATTTTGTCTTTCGCTCACCGGCCGCCCATATTGCCCAGCAGATAATGCGCTCGCAAAAAATCAATATCTTTTTCGATCAATGGCTGATTAAGGAACCGGGAACAAGCACGAAAACGCCCTGGCATCATGATATGACCTATTGGCCAATTGACGGATTTCAGATTTGCACGATTTGGCTCGCCCTTGATGATGTCCGCGCGGAATCCGGTGCGGTTGAATATATTAAAGGCTCGCATAAATGGGGTAAGAAATTTCGCCCGGCAAGCTTTGGCGATAATAATCAATATACAGAAAATATTCCCAACGTTCCCGATATTGAATCCGAGCGCGAGCGCTATGATATTGCGCAATTTGAATTATCCCCCGGCGATTGCACGGTCCATCACTGATTGTTCACGCTGCCCCTGGCAATAAAACCGCGACTACGCGCAGGCGCGCCCATACAAGCCGCTGGACCGGTGATGATGTGAGTTTTTACCCGCGAGAGGGCTTGCAGGAAATGCCCCCCTTCCCGCCGGAACTTGCGAGCGGCGATCCCATCGATTCAGATCTATGGCCGCGCATTGTCGGTTGAAGACGCATCAAGATTTGAAAAATATTGACCCGCCGCGCTCATCACTTTGGGCGCAAGCCAGATCGCGCTGACCATTGTTGGAATGGCCATCAGCGCAAACATGCCGTCAATTAATCCAACAACCGTTTGTAACGTCAGGGTTGATGATATGATGATCAATCCAACGAACCCCCAACGATAACGCTGCGCCCCTTTTTTTCCGAATATAAAATGCGCGCATTGCCCGCCGTAAAATGAATAGGTGAAAATGGTTGTGATACCAAAGGACAGGGCGCACAAAAATACAGCGATAAGTCCAAACGGTCCAAGCAGGGTGGCAAAAGCGTTTGCGGTTAAGGTGACCCCGTTCGTGTCACCGCTACGCCAGGCGCCGGAAAGTATGATAACCAAAGCGGTCGCCGTGCACACCAGCAGCGTATCAATGATCGGCCCGCACATGGCCACAAGTCCCTCGCGTACCGGCTCATCGGTGCGCGCGGCCCCATGCGCGATGGCTTCTGTGCCGATCCCCGCTTCGTTAGAGAATGCACCGCGTTGAATGCCCCATTGGATAACGCTTAAAAGGCTACCGCCCAAAAGCGCATTGCCCGTAAAGGCATCGGTGATGATCAGCGCGAAAACACCCGGAATTGCCGTTATATTCGTCAACAAGGCAAGGGATGTGATGACAATATAAAGAACCGTCATTGCGGGCACGGTTTTGGCCGCCACAGTGCCAATACCGCGAATGCCGCCAAGCACGATAAGCCCGGTTAACGCAGCAATGATGAGCCCGGCTGTGAGGTTGAAAAAAAGGTGATTGGCATCTGGGTCGAGCCAACCATTTTCGATAAACAAAGCATCGCGCGTAATCTGAATAACCTGATTGGTGCCAAACATAGGCAAGCAGCCAATCATTCCGGCAATGGCAAACCAATAGGCGAGAAAAAGAAATCGTTTCGGCAAGCCATTTTTAATAACATACATAGGCCCGCCATGAACCTCCCCGTCTTCATCCGTATAGCGATAAAGAACAGAGAGCGTGCAGGTGAAAAACTTCGTCGCTATGCCAAAAATTGCGGTGACCCACATCCAGAAAATCGCCCCCGGCCCGCCTATGGCAATGGCCAGCGCAACGCCGCTAATATTGCCCATCCCGATGGTTCCCGAAAGCGCCGTTGATAAAGCCTGGAAATGGGTGAACTGCCCCTTGGCGTCGGGCTCATCAAATCGCCCGCGCAATATATCAACGGCATGGGGTAAATATCTGAAGGGTAAAAAGCGCGAATAGACCAGGAAAAACCCACCCCCGCCGAGCAATAAAAGGAGCAACCAAGGGCCCCATGCAAGCCGCGCAAAACCTGTGGTCAACTCTTGCAGGGTTTCTGTCACCAAATCCTCGATTATCGATCTTATGGTTTGACCACAATGAGTTGCGACCAGAATAGGAGAAACTATAGTAAGTTCGACCATCTTCGCAACAGCTCACTCAAAAGCACAGCCCATGAGGAATGACCATGTCAACAATAGAACCGTTTACAGCCGCCGCCTATGGCGGAGATGGGTGGTCACCGCGCACGAAAAATACGCAGCAGGAAATCGGCACGATATGGGCCTCTTGCGGCATTCGCTCTGAATATGCCCCGTTAAAGTCAGTCTTGTTGCATGAGCCCGGAAAAGAACTCACCGTTTCCGACGACCCCAATGATATGCAGATGATTGGTATGCTGGATGTTGCGCGCACGCAGCGCCAGCATCAGGCCTTAGCGCAGGCTTATGAAAAGGCCGGTATTGCCATTCATTATGTCCAGCCGGACAACCCGGCAACGCCCAACCAAATGTTCTGCGCAGATTTATTTTTCATGACACCGGAAGGCGCAATATTGGCGCGCCCTGCCTCCACGGTCAGAGCGGGCGAAGAACGCTGGGTTGCCCGCCGACTTGCAGAAATTGGCGTGCCCATCATTCGGTCAATCCGCGGTCACGGCACCTTTGAAGGCGCCGACGCCATGTGGCTCGATGATAAAACCGTTATTGTCGGCTGCGGATTTCGCACCAATGATGAAGGCGCCGATCAGCTAGAGTCTATTTTATCGGAAATGGATGTCGAGTTAATCAGGATCGATATGTCCGTGGGCGCGATGCATCTTATGGGTATGCTGAGAATTGTCGCCGATGATTTGGCCATTGCCTGGCCAAAGCGTTTCGTGCATCGCGGCGTTAATGCGTTGCGAGATCGCGGCTATCAGGTGGCGTGGTTACCGGATCTGACGGAAGTCGAGCAACGCAAAGCCTTTAATATTGTAACGCTAGGCCCGCGTAAAATCATGATGCCCGCCGGGTGCCCCGTCACCCAAGGGTTTTTCGAAGAGCTGGGTATTGAATGCATCGCAGTAGAGATGGATGAATTGGTAAAAGCAGCGGGCGCCATTGGCTGCCTTACCGGTGTGATTGATAGAGCGTAATGGGATGATGGCGGCAAAACCAATAACAACGCCTACGACGGAAATTCTATACTCCAGCCATCGGGCGGCGGGCCACCTGCGTTTGGCAGGCGTTGTCCAAAGCTCCATGTATGCCCTTCAAGGTCGGATGCGATATAGGTTCGATCGCCAAAAAAATGCGTTGTGGGTTCGGACAGAATTGTCGCGCCATTCGCCTTTGCATGGTCGTAATGGTCATCAATGTTTCGCGAAAAGCGGATCTGTACTGTTTGAGTGCTCACCCCATTCGCCGCTTTTGGGCTGCGCATTATATCGAGCTGCTCGGGCACAATGGCGACAATGCCGCCATCAATATTCACCTCGGAGAAAACAATCTTGCCCGCCTCATCCTTCACGATCATTCTTGTTTCAACGCCAAACACCTTTGACAGCCACTCCAGCGCCGCTGCGGGATCGCGGTAATGTAGATCGGCAATAATTGATGCGCTCTTTGGCTCGCTCATCAGCACCCTCCTTCGCTAAGCCTCAATCATAGCGCGCGCAAGCCTCTATGTCTTTGCTAAAAGCAACGAGGTTTAACATGACGAATGTCACATAAGTTAGGGGCATATGCTCAATTACGGTTACGCTCTGATTGTGGTGGTATGCATCACACCTTAGGCCACCAAATGTGAAATCATGACCGTTTCGACCCCTGTTCTTTGTGCCTCTAATCTTGTTAAGTCTTTTGGCAAAACCCAAGCGCTTAACGGGTTTGAGCTCGATATTAATCCCGGCGAAGTCACTGCAATCCTTGGCAGTAATGGCGCGGGTAAAACCACCTTTATTCGCTGTGCGCTCGGGCTGACCCAGCCAAGCAAAGGCGCCTTAACGGTGTTTGGAAAGAAACCGGGCAAGCTTTCGGTGCGCCAGCGGATCGGGGCAATGCTGCAAGCCTCTGACTTGCCGGAGCTGTTAACGGCGCGCGAACATATTGAACTGTTTTCAAGTTACTATCCCCGCCCCCTGCCATCGGATGAATTGCTATCGCTTTGCCAGTTGGAAGCGTTTGCAGACAAGCAATATAAAACCTTGTCAGGCGGGCAAAAACGGCGCGTGCAATTTGCCCTTGCGATTGTTGGCCAGCCTGAACTGATCTTTCTTGATGAACCAACAACCGGTCTGGATACACAGGCCCGGCGCACCCTTTGGGATACGGTACGCTCGCTTTCTCAGTCAGGGGCATCAATTGTTCTGACCACCCATTATCTGGAAGAGGCCGACGCCCTCGCCGACCGGATCATTATTTTGCATGAAGGGCGCGTTGTTGCCGATGGCAAACCCGATGAAATTCGCGGCGTTGCAGGCGGGGCGATTATTCGGTTTGTCAGCGAATATCCGTTTGATGCCTTGGCAAAACTTCCCGGCGTGCGGCGCGCGCGCAAATCTGGCCGCTATATCGAGCTGATCACGCGCTCAGCCCCTCAAACCCTGAAGGCGTTGTTTGAGGTTGATCCCAATCCGGCGGACCTCACCGTTTCTAAACCTGATCTTGATGACGCGATGCGCGAATTGATCGACGCAACCCAAGAGAAAGACTAATCCTATGGCAACCTCAATAGATGCATTTTTGAATGAGGCGGGCGCTGAAGTGCTCAAATCTGAACGGGCCCCGGAATTTCTCCTGCCCACGCTGATCATGCCGGTTGCGTTCTATACGCTGTTTGCTGTGGTCCTGCCCGGCGGCAGCGAACAGGCCGCTTATCTACTCGCCACATTTGGCGTGTTTACGGTTATGGGCCCCGCCATTTTTGGTTTTGGCGTCGCGGTTGCGGCGGAACGCGAAAAAGGCTGGCTCGATTTAAAACGCGTGGCCCCGGCCCCGGCGGGCTCTTATATTGGCGCAAAACTCGTCGCGACGTTGATATTTGCGGGCATCGCACTGGCCATGCTCTACGCGATTGCCGGATTTGTTGCCGGTGTTGAATTACCGCGCACCACCTGGCTTGCCTTGCTGGGGGTCCATTTGCTCGCCGCAATACCGTTTGCCCTATTAGGAATGACGCTCGGCTTCCTAATGAACAGCAATGGCGCGATTGCGGTTTCCAATATTGTGTTTTTAGCGCTGTCAGCCCTTGGCGGTCTTTGGATCCCGATCTTTGTGTTTCCTGAAATCATGCAGACCATCGCCAAGGCCCTGCCGTCTTACCATCTGGGTGTTCTAGCGCTCGGCGTTAGCGGCGCACCGGGCGAGCACGACACGCTTGGCTCGCTCGCGGCCATTTCCGCCATGACCCTTGGCCTTGCAGTGTTGACCGTCTTTGCCTGGTCACGCCAAAAATCTTAATCTGTAGAAAGATCATACCATGTTGAAACAAAACTTTCTTTTAACGTTAGCCGCATTAACGACAATATTCTTGATGCTGATTTTTCTTCTGCCAACGCCTGCTGTGATCTCGGAACCACAAAGTGCGCAGAGCAATACACAGAGCGAGACGTTAATCATCAAGAATGCCCGGATTTTTGATGGAACGACGCTGTTGGAAAATACCGACATGGTGATTGAAGGGGCGATGATCGCCGCCATTGGCCGCAATCTTGAAACCCCTGAAAGCGCGGCGCAAATAGATGGCACCGGTAAAACCATTTTTCCGGGCCTGATTGATGCCCACACGCATACTTTTGGCACCGCGCTCGAAGACAGCTTGCGCTTCGGGGTCACCACCAATCTCGACATGTTCATGCTGGCCGCTCTGATGACAGAGGCGCAGCCAAACCGAGATAAAACCGGTCCCACCAATCAGGCTGATCTGTATAGCGCCGGGGCCCTCGCGACGGTTAAGGGCGGGCATGGCACGCAGTATGGCTTTCCAATCGAAACGCTCACCAGTCCCGATGATGCGCGCGACTGGGTTGTGCGCCGCAAGGCCGAAGGCTCAGACTATATCAAGCTCGTCTATATTCCCGGTCAAACGAGTATTCCAAGCCTTGATCTTGAAACCGCAACGCACATTATCGAGGCCGCCCACGCCGAAGGATTAATGGCGCTGGCGCACATCTCCACCCAAGCGGCTGCAATGGATATGGTGAATGCGGGCATTGATGGTTTGGTGCATTTGTTCGCCGACGAACCGGTGAGCGATGCATTTATTCAGCGTGCGCTCGATACGGATCTTTTCATCATTCCGACGCTGACCGTTATTGCCGGTGTTTCAGGATCGACAGAAAATGCGGCCCTTGCTGAGGACCCTCGTCTTGCGCCCTTTTATCGGGGCGGACAGGCCGGCAATCTCGCCCAGAGTTTTGGCATAGACATTCCGGGTTTTGATCTGTCGATTGCCCTTGCCAATACTGGCAAGCTGCACGCTGCGGGCGTTACAATTCTCGCCGGATCAGACGCGCCTAATCCGGGCACAACCCATGGCGCGAGCCTGCATCACGAGCTGGAATTGCTGGTGCGGTCGGGACTATCAACCACCGATGCTCTGGCAGCGGCAACCGCCCTGCCCGCGCAAGCGTTTAGTCTTGAAGGCCGCGGTGTCCTTCGCCCCGGTGCGCGTGCGGATTTTGTCCTGACAGCTAGCAATCCGGCAGACGATATCACTGCCACACGCGACATTGTTAGCATCTACAAAAACGGACATGAGGTTCAACGCCCGCTCGCCGCCACGCCAAAGCAAAATGCAGCGCTACAGGCACAGCTGGGCACATTTGATAATGGGCTGGATGCGCCAACCGGTTTTTATTGGACGAGCACGGATGATAGCTTTGCGGGCGGTACCTCTTCGGCAAATGTTTCTGCCGATGGTGCGGGCCATCTCAATGTGAAGGCCACCATCACCAATGATTTTTTGTTCCCCTGGGCCGGTGCCTTTCTCACCATCCAAGATCGGGCAACGCCCCCTGCCTCGCTTTCTGACTTTGACACGCTGACATTTCAGGTCAGAGGAACGCCGGGCACCTACCGGGTCATGATGTTTGATACGGGCATTGCCGGCGCACCGCCAACTCAAAACTTTACGATAAGCGAGGACTGGCAGGACATTACCATGGCACTGGACGATTTTAACGGGTTTACCCCTAACGCCTTTGTCGGATTAGCAATTGTTGCAGGGCCCGCCACCGGGGAGTTTGAATATCAAATCGATAATGTTATTCTGAACTAATCATGACAAACACCGTTCCAGATTTGAAGGCCGCTCCCGCGAAAAAGCCAACACTGCTTGAAGGACCCTTCTTCTATTTGGTCTATCTGGTCTTCTATTTCACGGATTGGTTTTTTGTCAGACCGAGCATCATCGATATTGGCGCTGCGATCGTCGCGATTGGCATTTTTCTCCCAATATATTTTCGCTCCTATGCCAATGCGGCCTCTGTTTTTCTTCTTTATGCGCTCGCCATTGAAGGGATTGGGCTAGCGGTTGGCCCGTTCAATGGAATGGAAGGCACATTTCATATTTATGCGGCGTCAATTGCAGGGTTTCAAAGCAATGTGCGCCGCGCCATCGCCGCCATTGTCGGGCTGAGTATTATCTATGCGCTGTTCGCCCATTTCATACTTGATGCCCATATAGCGCGCACCGGCTTTGTCATTGTCATGTCGTTTATTGTGGGCGTTGGCTGCATTGCCAGTGCGCAGTCCCTCTATGCGCGCGACACCCACGAACGCTCCTTAATCCTGGATCGCCAGCTTGCCGCCGTTGAAGAACGAGAGCGCATCGCAAGAGATTTGCACGACATATTAGGCCACACATTGACCATGGTCGCGGTAAAGGCCGACCTTGCGGACAAACTTTTAGACAAGGATCCGGTAAAGGCCCGCGCGGAGATTGCAGATATACGCCAAACCGCGCGCGATGCACTGAGTGATGTGCGCGATACAGTTGATGGTATGACGGTGATCACCATTACCGAAGAGGTAGAGCGCGCCCGCACGAGCCTTGCCGCAATGAATATTGGGTTTGATGTGTCGGGGAGTGTGCCCGACCTGCCGATCCGGGCCAATAAGGCCGTTGGACTGGCGATCCGCGAAGCGGTCACCAATATTGTACGCCATTCAGATGCCACGTCGGTGCAACTCAGTTTTGATCAATCCAGTGACATGTTCTCATTCACTATTGTCGACAATGGCAAGGGCGCAAAACCAGACAAAGGCACCGGCGAGGCATTCGAACTGGGCACAGGACTGCAAGGTCTGAAACGCCGTATCTCCGCGCTTGGCGGCAAAGCCCTGATTGATATGAGCGCAGGCACACGCCTTGATGTGTCCGTTCCGCTTACTGAGCCCGGTGCCTTATGATCCGCATAGTGATAGCCGAAGACCAATCCTTATTGCGCGGCGCGCTTGCCTCTTTGCTGGGGCTAGAAGCCGATTTTGACATCGTCGCCCAAGCCAGCGACGGGGCCGATGCGATGCGCCAGATTGAACGCCTGAAGCCCGATGTGCTGGTTACCGATATTGAAATGCCGGGCCTTACCGGGATTGAACTTGCGGAACAGGTGCGCCGCAAAGCCCCCGCCACACGGGTTATGATTGTCACGACCTTTGATCGCCCCGGCTATCTCAAGCGCGCAATGGATGCGGGCGTGATGGGCTATATTTTGAAAGATGCGCCCAGCGATGAGCTGGCCAATGCTATTCGTACCGTCGCCAGCGGGGGGCGCGCGGTTGCGGCTGAGCTTGCGGCGGCCGCCTGGAGCGCAAATGATCCACTGAGCGAGCGGGAACGGCAAATTTTGCGACTGGCAGAAACCGGAAAAACCAACCGCGAGATTGGCCTTTGCCTCAACCTGTCGGCAGGCACGGTGCGCAACTATCTCGCCGCAGCGACCCAAAAACTGGGGGCCACCAACCGGATCGAGTCCTTTACCATCGCGCGCAATAATGGCTGGCTGTAACCAGCCCCTTCCGGCCAGCAATATCCCCCTAGTCGCGCATCGAATCACAGGTTATGCACTTATTTTTACGCGCGGCTTTAGACGCGATGAACCCATAAGGGCCTTTGGAATGGTGCAAGCTCAAAAAATAGATGGCAAAGCCGTTGCCAGTCAGATGCGTGACCGTCTGGCGGCAAAGACCAAAGAGTTTATCGCCGCCCACGGGGCCCCGCCCTGCCTTGCGGTTGTGTTGGTCGGCGAAGACCCTGCCAGTGCGGTTTATGTCCGCAATAAAGGGATCACCGCAGAAAAACTGGGCTTTACCTCGATCCAGAAAACCTTGCCTGCGGATGTTACGGCAGCTGATCTGCGCAAGGTTGTCGACGGGCTAAACCGCGACCCATCCGTAAACGGTATATTGGTGCAACTTCCCCTGCCCGCCCATATTGATGAGCGCGAGATCATTGAACTTATTTCTCCGGAAAAGGATGTGGATGGGTTTCATCCGGTTAATGTGGGCTGGCTTGGCCGCGGTGAGATGGATAAAACCTTTGTCCCGTGTACACCGGCAGGCTGTGTGATCCTTGCCAAGGATGCATTGGGCGATGATCTTGGCGGCAATCATGTTGTGATTATTGGCCGATCAAATATTGTTGGAAAGCCTGCCGCGCAATTGTTCCTCGCCGAAAATTGCACCGTTACCATTGCCCATAGCCGCACAAAAGATCTGCCTTCCTTGGTAAAAACAGCCGATATTGTTATCGCCGCCGTTGGCAGACCGCAAATGATCAAAGGGGATTGGATAAAGCCCGGCGCGACGGTCATTGATGTGGGCATCAACCGGGTCGACGCACCTGAAAAAGGCGCAGGGAAAACGAAATTGGTCGGCGATGTTGATTTTGATGAAGCCGCCGCAATTGCCGGAGCCATAACGCCTGTTCCCGGCGGGGTTGGCCCGATGACCATTGCAATGTTGATGGCCAATACATTTGAAGC
>CAYQXV010000002.1:93376-125359 GCA_964421675.1 uncultured Caulobacterales bacterium | reverse complement strand
ATGCATAATGTCTTTGATCCCTTAGCCCCGAGCGCCGCAGAAATTTCTTTCGATACGTTCTTGGCCGTTGATATTCGCGTTGGCACCATCATCACCGCCGCGCCTTTTCCCGAAGCGCGCAAGCCCGCCTATAAATTGACCATCGATTTTGGGGCAACGCTTGGCACAAAAAAAAGCTCCGTTCAGATTACCGAACATTATGACGTTGACGCATTGCCGGGCCGCAAGATTGCCGCTGTCGTTAATTTCGCCCCGCGCCAGATTGGCCCCTTTATGTCAGAGGTTCTGGTGCTCGGCTTCCCCGACGATAAGGGACACATCATCTTAACGCAGCCAGACGGCGATGTGCCCAACGGCGCAAGGCTTGTTTAAAATGCAACCACCAACCAAAACATAGCGCTTATGACCATTTCACAAACCTTGAAAGACCGGATCTCCATCCGCGCCTACCTAGACCGGCCGGTCAGCCGCGAAGATGTTCGAGACTTGTTGGATGCAGCGCGCTTTGCCCCGTCGGGCGGTAACCTACAGCCATGGCGCGTTCATGTTGTCATGGGGGCAAGCCGCGAGCGTCTTATCGCCCATGTTAAAAAAGCGATTCAAGATAATCCCGCAACCGATCAATCGGAAATCAGTGTCTATCCAAAAGGGTTGAAAGATCCCTGGCGCGCGCGCCGCAGCGAAGTTGCCGAGGACATGTATGCGCTGCTGAATATACCGCGCGACGATAAACTCGCGCGGCTCATGAACCTTGCCCGTAATTTTGAGTTTTTTGGCGCCCCGGTCGGGCTATTCTTTTCGATTGATCGTCAGTTCGACAAGAACCAATGGGCCCATCTAGGCATGTTCATGCAATCTCTGGCGCTGCTTGCAACCGAACGCGGTATGGGCACATGCATGCAAGAAGCCTGGACGCGCTATGCCAAGCAGGTCAGCACCTTCCTTGAGCTGCCCGACCACGAGCAACTATATTGCGGCATGTCCCTTGGCTATCCCGATATGCAAGCCCCGGTTAATCACTTACGATCCACACGGATTGAAGTGGACAGTTTTACAACATTTCTGGATGAATAGCCGCGCATCTTTTATTTTGTAAACGCGGTCAGCACGAGCCCGCTGTTTAGGCCCTTATTCAGCTAATGTCCCCACGGCACCAACATCAAGCACGGGGGCTGCATCAAGCTGTTCGGCATCAAGGAGCGAAACGGTTCGCTCCAGTGCGGCAACGAGAAATGATTGCTCCCAACTTTCCAATTTGTTGAACGCGCTTTCAAATCGCTGCTGCAAACTGTCGGGCGCATTGCCCAAGATCGACAATCCTTGCTCCGTCATTTCCACATGAACCCGGCGTTTGTCAATTTCATCGCGGCGGCGACGAACAAAGGACCGCTTTTCCAATTTATCAATCAGCGCGGTTACCGTTGCCTGGCTTAACGATGCCTCTTTGGCGAGAAAACTCGGCGTTGCAGATTTTGTGTTTGCAATAATCTGCATCAAAATAAGTTGCGAGGGATTGAGTGCACATTGCTTGGCGAGCGCTCTCGAATTGATTTCTGTCGCCCTTAGAATTTGTCGCAATGCAATCAATGCGGGTTCAAGGCGGTCCGCCTGCGCCGACTCATTAGTCGTTGGTGTGGAATTTTCCGGGTTTAAAGAAGCATTCATCACTTACGCCTTCTTTTTCGTTGGTCAAATTTTTTACTATTACGAACCGGTCTTTCGCTCATAAGCCCTTTATAAAGACTGATACAGCAAACAAGCAAGACGACGGTAAACGGAAGCCCCGCAGTAATTGCGCCTGCTTGCAAGGATGATAACGCCGCAGACCCGCCCCCAACAAGGAGAACAATCGCAACAAGCCCTTCCATGGTTGCCCAAAAAATCCGCTGCGGCACCGGCGCATGTAACTTACCGCCCGCGGTAATACTATCAATCACCAGTGAGCCGGAATCTGAGGAGGTCACGAAAAACACCAGCAATAAAATAATGGCGACAATCGATGAAATTTCTGAAAAGGGTAAATTTTCCAACGTCTGAAATAAAACCAAAGATACATCGGAAATCCCGTCTGGTAATACGCCAATCCCTTTATCAACTTGCGATAACGCGGCCTCACCAAAAGAGGTGAACCACACAATTGCGACAAGAACGGGTACACCCATTACGGCGACTAAAAATTCGCGGATCGTGCGCCCGCGCGAAACTCGGGCAATGAACATGCCCACAAATGGCGACCATGAAACCCACCACGCCCAATAGAATATTGTCCAGCCGTGGAACCAGTCTTTGTCCTCGCGCCCGGTCCAAAAACTCAAGCGGACCGTATCCGTGACATAGCCCACTGCGTTTACCCCAAACCCTTTGAGAATATCCAAGGTGGGCCCGACAATGATCACAAACACCAATAAGCAAATGGCGATGACAATATTGATATTGCTAAGTACTTTTACACCGCCATCAAGGCCGCGCACGACGGAAATAATAGCCATTAATGTGATCGCGATGATCAAGGCGATTTGTGTGTTCAAGCCGCTATCAATGCCGAACAAAAACTCCATCCCGCTTGCTGCCTGGCGCGCACCAATGCCCAGCGAGGTCGCTAATCCAAACAATGTCGCAACAACCGCAAGCAAATCAATAATGTGACCCGGCCATCCCCATATCCGCTCACCAAATAAAGGATAAAATGCCGAACGAATGGTCAATGGCAACCCTTTGTTGAATGCAAAAAACGCTAACGCCAGCCCGACAACCGCATAGACCGACCAAGGCGTTAATCCCCAATGGAAAATCGTTGCACTAAAGGCGAGCCGGCGTGCTTCGGGCGTTAATGATTCAACATTTAACGGCGTGCCAAACCAGTTGGTGTAATAGGCCATGGGTTCTGCGGCCCCATAAAATATCAACCCGATCCCGACACCGGCAGAAAACAACATGGATAACCAGGACACAGTGCTAAAATCTGGCCGTGCTTGTGCGCCCCCAAGACGTATCCGTCCAAGCGGGGAAATACCAACACCGACACAAAAAATCAGAACAATGTTTGTTGCAATGACAAAGAACCAATCGAAATTTGTTACGGTCCAGTCTTTTGCGCCATTCATCCAACTTGCTGCCTGTTGTGGAAACAACAAGGTGCCAACAATGAAGGATATAATCGCCGCCGCGCTAATGAAAAAGACCGGGTTATGCAGATCAAATCCCATAACCGCGACATTGTCTTGGCCGGTTTCATAGTCGGTATCGTATACGGACTCCTCGGGCGGGCGATTTCCACTATCCAAGGCTGCTGAGGGATGATGGTTGATGTCGCTCACGCTCGATACTCCGTTAAGGCCGAACCGAGGGCTGCTTTTAAGGGCCCAAGATAGGGCTCAAATGGGCGCCATTGATCAATACCAGATTTTGAAATCGGACGGCGAACTTGTTCAGAACTTGCTGTACGTACGGAGCGTTCTGTTTTATGAAATTCGAGGCAAGCTGGTTCAAACGGTAAATTACAAAATTCGAGCATGCGTCGCACCTGCCCCTCAAGATCATCGAGAACATCTTCATGGTGCACACGCAATATTTTTCCCGGCAATACCTCGTCCCAATGGCGCATAAGCGCGATATAGTCGCGGTAATATTGGCCGACTTGATCAAGCCCATAGGTAAATTCTTGACCCTCAGCAAAAAGTTGTTTGAACCCGGAAAAACAACAAGACATTGGATCGCGGCGCGCATCGATTATTTTTGCATTGGGTAAAATCAGATGGATCAGCGCGATGTGGCGAAAATTGTTCGGCATTTTATCAATGAAAAACGGCGCATCCCCCCGATGAATGTGCGTTTCCTCGATGAACTTCTCGCCAAGATCACGTAGCTGGTCCGTATCTAACTCATGCAATATCTGCGGATATTGGGATTGATCGGTTGCTTTTTTGCGCCCTCTTAATCGATGGGCCAGCGCGAGAATATTTGGCAGTTCTTGTGTCCCATCAACAAGGCTGTGGGTTGCCAAAATTTGTTCAAGCAAGGTTGAACCAGCCCGCGGCAGGCCAACAATAAATATTGGATCAAGTACGTCGAAACCTTTGCCACTTTGTTTTTGAAATAGCTCTGGTGTGCAATATTCATTTTGCGCTTGAAGCTCACCGGTCATCTGGTCGCTATCATAGCGCGATTGAATGCGCCGCATTTTGTTGCCGCGCTCATAATAGGAAAACGATTTTTCATAGTCCCCGCGATCTTCAAGCGCTTTACCCAATGAAAAACAAATCTGAATCCGCGATTGATAACTCAGACGATCAGACGCCTCCTGTTCCCGCATCACTCTGATTTCTTTATCGGTAAATTGATAGGTTTTTAAATTCGCCAATCCGAACCAGGCATCTCCGTGATCTGGCATGGAGGCATAAGCGCGTTGATAGGATTGAACCGCATCGTCATGACGACCATAGGTTTTCAGCGCATGACCGCGCGAGACAAGGGTTGCCGGATCACCCGGCATTTTTTCCAGCACCTGATCAAAGAGCGAAAATGCGCGCTCAAACTCATCATTGTGCATATTTTCAATGGCGAGATGGGATTGAAAAACAGGATCTTCGGGATTTTGATCATATAAAAATTGCGCTTGCTCAAGTGCCTGAGCGTATTTTTGTCGCTTGCGCAATATTTGAATATATTCCAACCGCACTGAAATATTTTTGGGTTCAAAAAGACTCGCACTCTCAAGTAAAAACTCACCTTCCCCGAGTACATTCAAACGCGCCGCAATATCGGCCAGCACTCGCATACCGTCTACATTTTCAGGATTTTTACGCAGGAATGCGCGACACAATTGCTCCGCGTTTAACAATCTCCCCTCATGGATGTGATTTAATGCAGCAGCAACTTCGCGCGGCAGCGAAACCAACCAATTTGATTGTTGAGTGGCTTTTTGCGCCTCTGCAATATTTCCAAGAGCAGATAAAATTTCTGCTTGCCGGCGCCAACTTGCCTCTAATGACGGATTAAAATGACAAGCCCGCCGAAAGCTGGTCAATGCGCGTTGATGATCGCCCTGCTTGGAATAAGCGTGCCCCTCTTCTTGGTAAGCACGCCCATAATCGGGCGCAATCGCAATCAATTGCGCGAGGGTCTCTAGCGCCAATGAAATTTTATCCTGATAACGCTGGCTAACCGCTTTAATATATAATGCGCCTTGCATATCACGATCATTGACAAGAATTTGTGAAGCTAATTTCTCAGCTTCAACAAATTTACTAGCCTGCACGAGTTTTTGTGCATCTTGCAAAAGCGTTTCAGGTGACGGTGTCGGCTGATCCAAAATATGTATCTCCAAAGACCGCCCTGCCCCCCTAATGCATTTTAGAGCGATCTAACGCCAGTTCAAATAAAGACGACGTGAGCCGCCCTTAAAATGTTGCACCGACCCGCACCCCTATGGTCCGAGGACGCAACGGCGTTACCCTATTGCGGTCATTGACGAAATTATTGGAAATCTCAGCGAATGTATCCCCCAAATTTTCACCAAAAACCTCAAGACGCCAATTCTCTGCGGTAATACCGGCAGACAAAGAAAGGGTCGTGTAAGAATCGATCTCAGTGGCGTTGATCTCAATGATGTCACTGCGCGATGATCCTGAATATACAATTTGCGGCATGATATGGGCAACTAACGATGGAGAAACATCCCATTCATAACGAACACGCAAATTACCCTGAAAATTTGGCGCGAAGGCAAGCTCTTCGCCCAAAATTACATCGCCGGTTGGCGTCAAAACATCGGTAATCTCAGTTTCCAAAAGAGAAAATGCGCCCGCAATCGTTAACCCCGAAATTGAGGCCGGAGCGGCAATGAAATCCACATCAATGCCATACACTTCTGCATCCGCTGCATTATCTGAGAAAAACAGATTTGTGATGTTTGGATCAAGAATAGTGGTTTGAAGGCGTTCAATATCCACATAAAAAGCGCTACCGTTTAATTGCAGTTGACGTTCAAACAAATTGGTTTTCCAACCAAATTCGTAGTTGGTCAATTCATCAGTATCCACCTCAAAAGGAACCGAAAACCCGTCCGGTCCGGTGGCACCGCCGGGGCGGTTCAATAGGCCGGGACGGAACCCTTCTGAATAGGTAACATAAAGAAGAACGCCGTTTGCCGGTTTCCAGCTTATATTACCTTTAAAGATAAACCCATCTGTGGACGCAGTATCGGGCGCACGTAATGCATTAAAGACTTGTGTGGCTTGGGCCAGGCTTGCTGAAGTATCACCGGCCGCAATCAAGGCTGCCTGGATCTCTTCGGGTGATTGATTGTCATTTATGTCAAAGGTCAGCGGTAAATTACCTGAACGATTACAGTCACCAATAAAGGTAAACAGGCCATCGCCATTATAAAGATCTGAAATATCCGTCCCGAACGCATTTGCATCGGCCTGGAATGAGTTACAAAATGAAGCGTTTGCACTGCCTTCAAAATCCACATCAATATCGTACCAACGCGTGCCAAATGTGAGCGTTAATGTATCGGGGACAAGGTCATAATTGACTTCACCGAAAAAGCCCAGCTGTTCATCTGTTCTTCGAATATCGTTTCTAAAGATAGTTTCCGGATCAAACGGGCCTGGATCAGAGGTAAAGCCGGTTGTTTGCGGGAAATTGTCTGAAAATCCGGGAGAGCCAAATACAATCGCGGATGTGCTACCGGGATAGTTAAAGTCATTTCGCTCATCAAGTTGCAGGTCTGAATAAAACCCGCCAACAGTTGCGCGAAGACGTTTATCTTGCGGGGTATTAAACCGTAATTCGTGGGTGAAAATCTGCGTTTCCGTCACCGAAGTTACAAATAGATTGGGCGCCTGACATGTACCCTGAGGAACCCCGGCGACACCGCCATACGACGCGTTATAAGCGGGATAACTCACCGTCGAGTCACAAATATAGTAGGGAAGATATTGCCCGATAAAAAGATAATCCGAGTAATCTACCCGTTGGGAGGTATCACGGTCCGTATACGCACCGGTATATAGCGCCTCTAGCGCGCCGATGCGCCCGGCAATCGTCCAGTTCGTATTCGCGTAATCATCCTCGATGGTATCTTCTTCAAAGCGCTGAATTTCAAACTCATCCAATTCAGGATCTGAGAAAAATACACCGTCTGAATCTATTTGCTGGCGCGCATGGCCAACCGTGATCGACCAATCATCGGAAACCTCCCACTTACCGCTTGCGCGAAAGCCGGTATATTGAGTGTCATTAAAGTCTTCTTCGACAAGCGCACTATTGTCTGCGGATAAGAAGTTTACATTACTATCAAGCGCTGCAAGGCTGGCGGGATCAGATTGAAATCCTGCGCGCGCGGCAGACACCGGAACGCCGTTATCGCGGACCGTACCTTCAGGACGGAACCGGGCGGATTCACGGGCCGTGAGGGTGCCGGCAACATTATCGATATAGCCGCCGCGGTCATCGACATATCCAACAAACCGTAATGCAGCATTGTCTCCGACGGGAATATTCACCCCTCCTTCAACTTTTTGACTGCTCTCGCCCGATTTGGTGAATGAAAGCCCCGCATTCACAAAGCCTTCAAAAACACCGATTTTTGGCTTTTTGGTAATCAGGCGAATTGTACCTGCCTGCGAGCTCGCGCCGAATAATGTACCTTGCGGTCCGGGAAGCACCTCTACGCGTTCTAGATCAACGGCATAAACGTCGAGATTTCTGCCCGGTTGTGCAAGCGGTTGTTCATCAAGATAGACCGCCACATTGGGTGCTAAACCGGCGACACCTGCAGTGGTTAGATTTGGCGTCGTAGAGGCTACGCCGCGTATATAAATGGTGTTTTGCCCCGGCCCACTGCCCCCGGCAGTAACGCCTGGAAGTTGAACCAGATAATCTGTGAAGACATCAACGCCCAGCTCATCCAATGTTTCGGATCCAAGCGCTTGCAACGCGACAGGAACGTCCTGTGCATTTTCTTCGCGCTTTGTTGCTGTAACAACGATTTCATCAACCTGTGCACTCGTGTGTGCTTCATAACTCATCGCCACGGCGATCATGGATACGCCGGTAAGATATCTATTCACTACATTGTACCTTTATAATCAGTATACGTACTTGAACCCAAAACAACTATCGCCGCCTAGGCTCGTAAAAAGTTGGAGTATTTGGATAGCTTTCCAACGCGATCGTTTATGAAATGCTATGCATAAACTTATTTCGCTTTTCGAACCAGTAGTTCGAAGGTTATAAATAGTTTTGTGGCTATTTGGTTACGGTATTTCATTAAGTTCAATATTATCAATGCCTTAAAGATTAATAGCAAGATCACTATTTCTAAATTAAATTCGATTTTAGAAAATAAAGCGAATAAACCGCACCAATCGCGAAGCGTGGCCGATGCCCCTTAACCGCAGCATTTATCCGTGCTGGCGAGTGCTAAGGGCGATTATGCGCGCGCTTTAGCTTATAATACCGCCGGGCAAGACTAGGCACACCCATGACCGGCCAACGCCGTTCCCATTCTTTTACTGGCAAATTAAATCCGGCATGGCGGCTAATTTTCCAGGCAATATAATCCATACCGCCCTCAAAGGTCATCAACCCTTTAACTAGTCTGAATACAGATAAAAATCCGCCTTGAACAACCCGCAACCGCCAGGAAAGCGGCGCTGATTTATATTTTTCAATATCAAGATTGGTGACTTCGGCGGGCCAATCCCCATAGGCTTTTAGCAATTTTTCGACCCGGTCTGGCGCTTCTGCGCGCAGCTCTGCTTTATAGGAACTGGAAAGCCCTGCCTGCCAAATATCCGTTACTGATGCATCATCGTCCAATAGGCTGGCTGCATTGGCAACAAAACTGTCAACCGATGTTACCACACAATCAGTAATGCGTTCGCGCAATTCATCGGGCCCTGCAATAAATCGGCTCGGCTGTGCAAACCGGGCCCAAAAATATGAATGAAATGTCTTGTTGCTGACTAGTTTTTCAAAATGCTCAATCGATAACACCGCATATTTTGCTCTGAGCAATCCATATTCTGATTTTTCTTCAATATAAAAAACATTGGGCGGTATGGTTCTATTGAACGCTTTGAAGAAAAACGACTTATAAGCCGCCCTATAGGAAGGGACGATGACGTAAAAATCATAAAGAACATCTGCGGGATTTGATTCTTGAAGAACACTAATGCCTGAACCATACAACAACACGGCCGAACCGGGATGTTTGGCAATAATGGCATGCGCAAGAGTTTCTGAAACCTTTGGTCTATAGCCAGCCAGGGTTTCAGCTACATATGCTCGCCGGCTAACACTTTTACCATCTGTCATACTGTCAGCATTTAGTTCAGAAAATTAACATTATGAGAGGCGGCTAACACCGTTTCTTCCCCTTGGCCAGTCTCATAAATTTCCCCATCAAAAACAAAAGATCCTTGAAATTTCAAAACCATTTGGTCAGAACGCCAGCTGCGATAGCCATACTCTTCAAACCATGGCTTACTTTTGGAGCGCACAATTGTGGGTGCGGCTCGTAAAATACGCGATGCAGGATATTCAATACTTGTTGTGGCCATGGCGCCCGTCCCCTCGCCCCAAAACGGATAAATCCCCGATCCCAACTTATTCAACGTTGTGGCCATAAATAGCAATTGGTCAGCGCGCTTTGGTGCATTTTCTGGAATGCCTTCGAGAAATTCCATGTCAATTTCATCGACGGCGTTATTTGTATCCAGCGCCACCTTCATGGTGTAGCCGAGCGTGCTTGCAATAAGCGCAAGGGAGCGCTTTGCGCCCTTTGTTTGAACCCGTTCGCGGCTATATTTAACCGCTGAATGGAACCCAGCCGCGCCTAGAAAAAAGCCATAAACATTATCGCGATTTCCCACCTTGCTGGCGATAATCGGGCGACGCACAGGCTGCACAGCGCCTTTGCGCCTGCGCCACAGGAAATTATCAAGAGATGTGCTCGGAGAGCCCTTTAGCCCGCAATCATTGGCAATCACATTGGTCATGCCGCATGGCAGAGCGACATAATGGGGAGATTTATCAAAGCGGCGATTATTGATGGAATCGGTAAAAGCGGCCTGCATGGTGCCGTCGCCACCCGCAAGGATGAGCGTATCGACCCGGTCCTTGTTCATTCCAATAAGCGCCTTATCAAGACCGGTCACACCGTCCAACACACAGGTGCGCACATCGCCTGCACTCTTTGCAACATGCAAAATATCGTCAAGAATATCTGCAGATCGATTGCTTTTGCTGTTTATGATGAGACCGACCGATGACATAAGCTTATGCCTCCAACCGCACAGCGGAAATATAAGGATGCGGCGGCGCAACAAAAACCGCACCACTCGCGCACTTATATGCGCTATTTTTCACAAAAACTGACACTTTTAAAAGAACCCGATACAATCCGGCCTATTAATGTCACATTTTAAACCCATCGCAAAGACCTTTAAAAAGCAGCCCTAGGGCTGGATTCAGGACGCCAAATGCCGACACATGCATACAGATTCGCCCATTTCACGGACATTCACCTGCCAATCCGCGAAAAACCAGCCACCAACACGCTCCTCAATAAAAGAGCCCTTGGATATCTGTCTTGGCGGCGAAAACGGGCCGAGCGCCATCAGCAATGGGCCAGCGAAGCCTTGGTCAATGATGCCAAAAGCCAATCTTGCAATCTCGCCCTGATTACCGGGGATATTGTCAATATTGCCCTGCCCGCCGAATTTCAGGACGCGCGAAACTGGCTTGATGCGCAATTTGGCGACATGCATGTGGTCTATACGCCGGGCAATCATGACACTTACACCCATGCAAAATGGGATAACACGTTGGGAATGCTCGCGCCCTATATGCAGGGCACGCGCACGGACGGAGAACCCTCCCGCGCGCCGACGGATTTTTCAGATTTCCCATTTTGCGTACAGCCCGAAAATGCCCCAAATTTTACGGTGATCGCGGCCAATTCTTCGCCAACAACCGCGCCGGGATTGGCTACCGGGGCGCTGGGCGCAGATCAACGGGCAAAATTGAAAACCATGATCAATGCGCAATGCCGAGAAAATTCTCTCAATATTTTAATGCTCCACCACCCCATTACCCCAGGGGTCGTCTCAAAACGAAAAGAGCTCACCGATCGAACCCATTTGTGTGCCGATCTGGCAGATTCCCATATTGATTTAGTCTTGCACGGTCATGCCCATATTCAGCACTTTGACAGCATTAAAACCGCAAGAGAAAAAACCACCGTCATTGGCGGCGCGTCCGCATCACATCCGTTTGGTCATGGCAAATACCGGCCCGCACGGTATAATTTATTTGATGTGGAGCCTAATAAAGGTGGAGGTTGGTCAATTAAAATGACAATAAGAGAGCTAGACCCCCACACTAAAGACATATTTTCGGTTGAAACTCATAAACTCGTATAGTGCATACCAATTGCAGCAGTGATAACCGGATTGAGAACGACGTTATGACCAACGCTTCACCATCGCGCAAACTGCAAGCGCTCATTCTCGCAGGGTGGCGCAACGAATCACGCGAAGATCCTCTCTCACAAGTCAATTCCGTCCATAAAGCGTTCATCGATATTGGCGGCGTCTATATGATTGAGCGGGTGATACAAACGCTACAGCATATTGATAGTATTGACGAAATTTGCATTTCAGCACCGCAAGAAATTCGCTCCCGGTTCGAAGGGCTTCAGCGTTCTTATCAAAATTTGCGATTAATGGATGCCAGTACCTCGCCGGCGGCCTCAATAGAAATGGCCGTTGGTAGCCTGCCCGATGATACCCAATTGCTGGTGACGACCTGTGATCATGCCCTGCTGACCCCGGAAATGGTCCAATATTTCCTTGATGCGATTGACCGCGAATCCTACGGCGTGGCGGCCGCCTGCGTTCTGCAGGATATTTTCACCGCAGCCTTTCCCAATGCATCGCGCACCTTTGTACGGTTTAACGGGTTTACATTTTCCGGGGCCAATCTGTTTTGGCTGAAAAAAGGGGCGAGTGAACCCCTCGTGCATTTTTGGCGTCAGTTAGAAATGCATCGCAAAAAGCCGGTGAAAATGGCGAACCAAATCGGGTTAATGCTGGGAATGCAATATTTATCCGGCATGCTTACAAAAGAAAAATTCTTAAAAAAGATAGAGCAGAAAACCAGTGTGAAGGCAGACTTGATCCCAATGCCTTATCCCAAAGCAGCTATAGACGTGGATAAACCCAAAGATTTGGAATTGGTGCGATCCATCATCCAAAACGGGCATCTGACACAGGGCGTGAAGGTTGCATAAATTGGGGTGAACAGGTGAGCGGCGTTAAAAATAGCCCGTCCCACTCTCAACAAACAGGGCGTGTTTGGCCGCTACTGACGCGCGATCAAAATTTCTTCAGCAATTCTCGCTGTACGCTCATTATCAACATCAATTGGCGCTTCAGGAAACGGCATTTCAACGGCGGCAAAATTAACGCCATGCCTTTTTCCAACCCTGACAATTGCATCTGCAACTTTGAACAAGGCAAAACGGTACCCAATTAAATTGACAAAGCCAAACGCCTTGAGAACACGGTCTGGATATTTGACAAACTGTCCGCCTTCGCGAAAAACCTGTGCAATATCGATGGCGTGCGGTGTAAAAATTCCGTATACATTGCAATTTGAGATTTCACCATCACGAAATTTGTGAAACCGTTTTTGTCCTTCAGGATATTTGGCCAGCAACACTTCTTTTCTGACCAAGGCAACGGCCCCATCAAGGTCACCCGCATTTGAGCAGAAATGCTCTATCATGTCAGGGGTCAATAATACATTATCAGCGGTTGTGATGACGGCTGGAAAATCCTGGTTTTCCGAAAGCGCCGCTGTGACGCTCTCATAAAGATTATCCTTTGAGGGAATAATGCGCAGTCGCCCCTCATCCATCAAAGCACGGATAATAGGAACATTTTTAAGAACGTCATTATCTTCAATGGATACAGAAATTTTATCGCAATACTCACTCGCAGCGATTGCAGAAACGGTATGCTCAATTAACGGTTTCCCCGCCAATGGCATTAAACATTTATGACTAACCCCGGCTGCTTGCGCTAATGGGTTCACCACGCCTTTGCGTTGGGCGGCCAGAACCACAAAATGAAATTTACGATCAACCGCGCCCATCACAAAGTGATCTCCGTTTCAATGATACTTTCTGCGGGCACAACCCCTTGCCGGCGTAGGCTATGACACAATAAAGTTTCCAGTAATTGCGGATGGGTAATTCCAACTGTTCGCGCGGAAATCGCTGTCGCCTTTTTAGACCACAAATTGCAGCTCAGATTTAATTCAATAAAGTGCAATTGATCGGTTGCTTCATCATATTTCAGTTCAATGCGTCCCATATCAAAGGGCCAAAGTTCAGGCAGTAATGCATCCCCAATGGCAATGGATCTCTCTCGTAAAGTACCGGCCGGTAATGGTTCCAATTTTACCGTGTCTTTGCTTTTT
Source organism: uncultured Caulobacterales bacterium (assembly GCA_964421675.1). GTDB lineage: Bacteria > Pseudomonadota > Alphaproteobacteria > Caulobacterales > Parvularculaceae > CALLPQ01. Next base: position 111,862 of record CAYQXV010000002.1, on the reverse strand, counting down.
AAATGACGTTTTTCCTGATAGCTACGAACAGCAAATTCATCATCAACAAAGAACCGCATAGGCGGCAAATATAGCGGGCCATTTGACCCGATAATTGGGACCGCAATCTCAAACCCGCTCACGAAATTTTCAACAATCGCGTCGTGGCCTTGCGACAGAAGATTTTCAATATGGGCTTTGGCATCGGGCCAGCTTTTGAAAATCCCAATTCCCCACGATGCAGAACTTGCATTTGGTTTGACAATAAGATTTTCCCAAGGAAAGGTCGGCTCTTCAATCGACAAAGCGCCCCGACGAACAACCATCCAATCGGGTGTTGCCACACCGCGCGAGCGCACCGCCAATTTCATCAAATGTTTGTCGTCTCCCAGGCCGCGAAGAATCGGATTTGCGCCAAAAAATGGTACGCCGTGATAGCTCGACAATAAGGGCGCCAGCATTTCACTGCCGGAAAACCCTATCCGATTAAACATTGTAAAAAGAAAATCGTAATCAGGTTTTTCGAATAGACGTTCTACCCGGCCGCTGGCTTCAATGTTAAAACCGCAATCTCGTAACGTATCGCGCAATTCGGGATGGTAGGTAGCATGGGTGCCATCTTCAGAATCAGGTGCCCCATCACCTTCGGCCCATTTGGCTAAAAATAGTATTTTGAGATCTTTTTTTTGATCATCATTAAGCTGAAGCAAATGGCCACGCGGCATCTTATTACCTGAAAAACGAAATTATGAATTGAAGACCATATCAAACAAGAAACTGTAATGATTCCATTGTTCTGTGCCTATTTGCAGAGTATATGTCAGAACAGAAATAGCGTCAATCTGAGCCCCCTCGACCCGGCCAACAATCGCGTGATCAGCGTTGCCCAATAAACAGCACCATAAAAACACTGAGCAAACCAATAAAAGCTCAGCGGCAAAAATTTTCCGAAATGCACGCATACTGATGAGCGGCAAAGTCGTTGCGGCTGTGTTGAGCCTTGCATATCTCGTTATTGCAAGCCGTAACCTAGGGCCCGCCGGACTGGGGTATTTAATCCTCGCCCACACTTACGTTTTAACCGTTGCGAACATAACCCGGTTCCAGTCTTGGCAGGCCATTGTTCGGTTTGGCGCACCATTGATCGATCAAGAACAAATCGGTGAGTTCAAGACACTAGTGCGGTATACGACAAAGCTTGATCTTGCAAGCGGGGTCGCCGCGATTGTGATCGCTTTAATGTTTGCCGGCTTGGTCGGAGGCCTCATGAAATGGCCTCCGGAGGCGATGAAATTAGTCTATTTATATTGCCTGGCCACGCCCTTTTTGATTGCCGCAACCCCGACTGGTGTTCTCCAGCTATTTGATAGCTTTAAAAAATTGGGGTGGCAGTTAACGATTTTACCGGGCAGCCGGTTTATCGGTGCCCTTTTGGTGATCGCATTTGATGCCGGATTGTCCGGCTTTATTACCGTCTGGATTATCAGCGCCGTCCTGCATGGCGCGAGTTTATGGGTTTTTGGGTGGTTCGAATTGAAAAAGCGATCCCTTTTACCCCCAGTAAAACGCCAAAAAGGCGATAAAGCCTCGCGCATTTGGCTTCCCTTTATGATTCGAACCAACCTCTCCAGTACCATTGAATTGTCACAGTCAAATCTGCCTATTCTTGCAGTCGGAGCATTGCTGGGCGGGGCGGCGACCGGCTTTCTCCAGATAGCGACCAATCTGTCAAATTTGATCGCCCACCCAACAAATATGCTGAATCACGCCACCTATCCTGAGCTTTCAAAGGTGCTGGCGCGCAAAGACCATGTTGAAATGAGAAAAGTTGCCTTCCAATCCCTCAAAACCGGCACCGCTATCGCGGCCCCGTTTGTGGTCATCTATATGATTTTTGGCAAACAGCTCGCCGTAACCGTGGGCGGGGCTGAATTTGCCCCCGCCGCAACTCTGGTGGGGCTGATGGCGCTAGCACAATTATGGCGCATCTCATCGGTTGTGCTGGAATCAGCGGTCCTCGCGAAAGGCAAGGCAGGCTTTGTCCTTGGCTCTCAGGCATTATCAGCAATTGCGCAAATTGTGATTTTAATGGTCGGTATTCCCCTAATCGGCACTGCCGGCGCCCCCGCCGCCCTAATGGTTGGATCCACCATTCTTATTGCCCGGTTTTTATACCAACTTTACCGGAAGTGAATTGGGTTGGTGTGGAAACATTCAGTATACAGATATATGTCATACTGATAACTGGAATGGTTACAAAATTTTCAGATCATCTAATTCAGATCAATTGTCCCGACTTTCATCACCAATATAGCTGCGTGCGAAGCTTGACATTGATGTAGCTTTTTTGCATATCAGTTTCCCTAATTTCTTGAACTTTTACTGGTATTTACGACCTTTATTATGATGTTTCGGGCAGAAATTTTGGCCCTTCTGGAACGTTTGCCTGATTGATAAGCGAGATTGATCACTTGGTACGATTGATCACCTAGTACGATTGATCAATGAGCGAGCAAGCCGGAACTTACATGTCACATTATTTTTGGTCGCGGCCCACTGCCACTATATGCCAAATAACAAATGAGACCTGTTTGCTATGACATTTTTAAATCTACGCGCTAATGAAAAAACGGCAATTCTGATTGATGGTGCAAACCTATATAAAGCCGCCAGAAATCTCGGATTTGATATTGATTATAAACGCCTTTTGGCCATAGCTCAGGAACAATCTCAACTTGTTCGAGCCTATTATTTCACAGCAATGCAAGAAGATCGCGATCAGGACTATTCCCCGCTTCGCCCGCTTGTCGATTGGCTGGATTATAATGGCTACACCATGATCACGAAATTGGCGCGCAACTATACCGATGCTCAAGGCAAAAAACGGTTTCGCGGTTCTATTGATGTGGAACTAACGGTCGAAATGATGAGCCTTTCGGACCGGTTGGATCATATTGTTTTGTTTACTGGCAATGGTGATTTCCGCAGAGTTGTCGAGGCTGTGCAGGCCAGGGCCGTGCGGGTCACGGTCGTTTCCACAATGAAATCGTCACCCCCCATGGCGTCCGATGAATTGCGCCGACAGGCCGACAGCTTCCTTGAATTGACCACGCTTGAAAAACAGATCGGTCGATCTGGCGGCGGCGCGCCACGCGCTCAGCGTGACGATGGCCCTGCCGATGGGGCAGCTGATGATTTTGACTATGATGACGATTATGATGATGAGTATGACGATTAGTCCGCTCACGCCTCGCTAGTTGATGGCTTCCCCCTCACCAGCCGCTCTTGCCCCTCTTCCGGGCGCGCCCAAAGGGTGCCGTCGGTGCGACCGGCTTGTCGCCTATCGACGGCAATCACGCCAAGACCATCCCGAATGGTATAATGGGGCGGTCGGCCCCTGGGGAGATTTGAATGCGAGGCTGCTCATATTAGGCTTGGCGCCGGGGCTAAAAGGGGCAAACCGTACCGGGCGCGTCTTCACAGGCGATGGGTCCGGCACATTCTTGTTCTCGCACCTCCTACAAACAGGCTGGGTTTCGGGCCGCTATAAAGATGACGGCATCGATTCTCTGTCCCCGAATAAGGTGATGATTGCCAATATTGTTGCCTGCGTGCCCCCGGAAAATAAGCCAACCGCAGACGAAGTGCGCAATTGCCAGCCCTTTATAAAGCGTCTGGTCAGCAAGCTACCTCACGTGAAGGCAATATTGTGCCTTGGCCACCTCGCCCATAATGCCTGTCTTGATACATTTCAGATTGCGCGAAAATCAGCCCCCTTCGCCCATGGAGCCTGTTTTACCCCCAATAAGAGCCCCCTTATTCCGGCCATTTTCGATAGCTACCATGTTTCACGCTACAACACTCAGACCGGTCGCCTCACCGGACCGATGTTTACCGAGGTTTTAGACGCTATTCGACGAGCGACACAGGTTTAGTGTCGACGCGCTTTGCAAAATCACGGTAAAATAAACGCGTGTAGGCAAAACTAGGGACGCAGACATGAGCCGCAATTGGGGAATACCGCGAAAACCGGGCAGCGATGCTCTTCGCCAAGCGACCAATGCCAGGCCGCTTGCGACGCTCGCGGCCAGTTTCGGGTTTGGCATTGTCGGCGCGATTACGGCGGGCGTTGGCTTTACCGAAGCACGGGCCCTGCTTGCGGGACTATTTCAAGACAAATCCCTCTTTGGCGCTGTGTTTGCGGCCACCTTTGGGTGCTGGTTTTACATCTGGTTGGTACGGCCACGATTTGCAGTTCATTTTGGCGGGCAGCCTTCAGATGCAAGCGATCCATTTTTTGATATTTTGAGATTTTATGCCCGCACCGCCGCGATGCTGATCATCTTTTTATTTTTGGCGGGCGTGTCACGCCATGTCGCCGGCGATCTTGTGGCAACGCTTTTATTGTGCGTGGCCAGCGGCGCCGGAGCGGCGGCGGCTTTCCAAACAGTGATCGCCTTTGTGCCTGAATATCATCAAAATCCGGACGCTTAACTAATGGCTATAATGGAACTTATTGAGAATTTTCGCGCGGACCTTGCCGCGGGGCCCGAGTGGATTGTCTGGTGGGTCCGGATTTTGGGCGGTGTAATTTTGCTGGCGATCCCGTTCGCATTTGTCAGGCGCGAGGCACGGTGGCTCGTTCTGGTTATAGCCATCACCCTGCCCCTGATGCTTGGGCTGTATAATGTTTTTGGCAACCAGCGCATTTTAGGCCTTGGCCATGTTCTGCCGTGGACGCCTTATGTGATTTATTTGTGGAATCGGCGCGCACATTGGCAAGTGCGCGAGACCATTAGCGGCAAATGGCTAGTGGCAGTATTCAGTGTGATGACAATATCGCTGGTGATGGATTATAGCGACGTTGTTCGGTTTTTTCTTGGTGAGAGACTTTAACGGGCTTTATGCCGCTGACAAAACAACCTTGTTTCGTCCTGACTGTTTGGCGTTATACAACGCCTCATCAGCGCGCTTGATCAGTTTTTGCGCGCTATCATCTTCTAGGCCTTCTTCCGTTGAAGCAATGCCAATACTGACCGTTGCTTCAATAAGGTCACGTCCACCATTGAGCGGGATTTTTTCCGTCGCAATATCCTGACGCAACCGCTCTGCAACGATGCGGGCAAAATGCACATCGGTATCAGGCATCGCAATCAAAAACTCTTCCCCGCCATAACGGCACGCAAGGTCAATGCCGCGAACCGCATTGGTAATGCGATCTGCAAATATCTGGATCACCTTATCGCCCACATCGTGGCCATGAGTATCATTGATAGATTTGAAGTGATCAATATCGAGGATCAAGACCGATAAGGCACGCCCTGTCCAGTAGGCCCGGTCAAACATTGCCGATAGATGGCTTGCAAGATAGCGCCGATTGTAAAGACCGGTCAGCTGATCGGTAACTGCCATTTCTAGGCTGGCCTGGAATGAGGATCGCAATTGATCAAGATTGTGTTTGCGCCGCAATTGAGTTGTGACACGGGCCAAAAGCTCATCAGGGTCAACCGGGCGCGTTACATAATCATTGACGCCAATCTCCAGCGCTCGCACCAATTTTCGCGTATCGCCTTCGCGCACAATCGCCAACAAAGGCGTTAACCGGGTTTCTTCAAACGAACGGATTGTCGAGCAAAGTCTCAACGGATCAGTTTTCTCAATCGTCATATTGATGATGATCAAATCAAAGTCGGCGCTGCGCGCTCGGGTCAATGCAACATCGGGATCTGTTTCCGCGGAGATTTGATAATCATCGCCAAGCGATTGGCGCAGGCGGGCAATTTGCTCTGGGCGATCATCAACAAGGAGGATACGCCGAGACATTTCACTATCGTCTGTGTAATCGATTGTATCGACCACGCCCAGGCCTTTGCCCGTAGAATGGCGCATACGCAATTCGTCTGTCATCATTTTCAAACGCGTCAGACTACGCACGCGCGCAAATAATGCGATGTCATCTACCGGTTTTGTCAGAAAATCATCTGCGCCCGCCTCAAGGCCCGCAATCCGATCAGCTTGCTGATCGAGCGCGGTCACCATCACCACCGGAATATGCATGGTTTCGGCGGTTGATTTTAAGGTGCGACATGTCTCAAATCCGTCCATTCCCGGCATCATCACATCGAGCAGAATAATATCTGGCTGCTCGCGCTTTGCTGTCTCAATTGCAGCTTGACCCGAAAATTCTCCGATTACGTCAAAATACTCCGCGCGAAGCTTTGCTTCGAGCAGTTTAACGTTCGGCTCCAAATCGTCGACGACCAATACGCGTGCCGTCATAATGACCCCATCAGCGGTTACACAAAAATATCAACAAGCAAGATTTGCTCAGCGAACAAAGCTTAGTCGAGATATCTTTTTACTTTATCAATAAAGGCGGTTACCGAGATTGGTTTCGCCACATAATCTTCGCACCCCCCCGCACGAATTCGTTCTTCATCACCCTTCATGGCGAATGCCGTCACAGCAATCACTGGAATTTCGGCGAGTGCCTCATCGGCCTTTAACCATTTGGTGACTTCCAATCCTGAAATTTCAGGCAGTTGGATATCCATTAAAATCAGATCAGGAACATGCGCACGCGCCAGTTCCATCGCAACATCAGCATTTGTTGCCTGAAGGACCTCATATCCATGAGCATCGAGCAGATCATGAAACAATTTCATGTTCAGCTCATTGTCTTCTACGACAAGCACGGTTTTTGTCAGCGTAGACAGGTCGATTTTCTCCATAGCAGACATAAGTTCAGGCCCATTTTCCAAGCAATGCCACAAGGGCTAATGTGGTTACCAGTATGCCTCCAAGGTATTATCGATTATTTAACTCCGATTGCCATAACCCTTAATACGCCCCAAATTTCCGGTAAATTTGACCCTAAATGCCTGATAATATTGATATAAATGGATTTTGTAGAAATTGTCTGAAATTGTATGAGACAGGGTCAAAATCGGCCCATTTATGCGAATCACCCAAAATCCTGGCTCATAAGGAGCTATTTGAGCTGACAATAGCCCATCTTGATTGCGATGCTTTTTATGCGGCAATCGAAAAACGCGATGACCCATCCCTTGCCCACAAACCCGTTATTGTTGGCGGGGGACAGCGCGGTGTGGTGTCGACTTGCTGCTATATTGCGCGCACTTACGGCATTCATTCGGCAATGCCCATGTTCAAAGCGCTAAAAGCCTGCCCGGATGCGGTGGTTATTCGGCCTAATTTCGAAAAATATAGCGAGGCTGGCGGCGCTGTTCGGGAGATGATGCGCGCCTTAACCCCGTTGGTTGAGCCTTTATCCATCGATGAGGCTTTTATGGATTTAACCGGGACGCAGCGCCTACACGGTGAACCCCCGGCAATGGCGCTGGCGCGCCTGCAAACCCGCATCAAAAAAGAGATTGGCGTCACCGTTTCCATTGGCTTGTCCCACAATAAATTCCTCGCAAAGATTGCGTCCGATTTTGATAAACCTTCCGGCTTTCACGTGATCGGCAAAGAAGAAACACTGTCCTTTCTTGCCAGCCAACCGATCAAACTGATTTGGGGGATCGGCGCCAAAACAAGTGCAAAGCTTGCCAAAGATGGATTGCGCACGATTGCTCAATTGCAGCAAATGGATGAAGCCATCTTGATCCAGCGATATGGAGAAACCGGTCAGCGATTGGCACGCCTTGCGCGAGGTGAAGATCGCCGCGAAGTGAGCATATCGCGGGAGACAAAAAGCGTTTCCGCCGAGACAACCTTCAACACTGATATTGCTGACCGCCAACTGCTTGAAGATAAATTATGGGAGTTATGCGAAAAGGTCTCCGCCCGGATGAAACAGAAGAGTTTTTTCGGACGGGTTGTCACCCTGAAACTCAAAACCAACAAGTTCAAAACAATCACCCGGAGAACCACACTCGATCAGCCGGGCAATCTAGCGCGCACTGCGTTTGATACTGCGCGCCAATTGCTCGCCAATGAAGCGGATGGGCAGTTTTTTCGGTTAATTGGGGTCGGATATTCCGGCCTGCTGCCCGCCGATAAGCAAAACCGCCAGGCAGAATTTTTTGATGATGGCCGCAAAAGACTCGTTGCCCAGGAAGGGGCCGTTGACTCCATTAGAGCAAAATTTGGCGACGATGTTATCGGTAGTGCAAGAGCCTTGAAGAAGAAATAGTCCCCGCCCTTTAACCCAATTGCAACCGAAGCAAATCGACCACTCTGATACGTGCATCGGGCAAGGTTTTATTGGCCAAATGCAAAATACGGGTTTCGATGAAATGTCCCGTTGTCGTTAATCCATCAATCGCATCGCTAAGCGAGGCATCATGGCTGGTGCCGCCAAGAAATCCCGGCAGGGGCAATAATCGATCCTTATATGCCTCGCCCGCACTGGCACTAACGGCGCTGGCCGATTTTGGCGAAACATAAATCAACTCATCGCGCGCACCCGTCGCTGCACAGCGATCAAGGGTTAGCCCAAAGCCAATATCAGACAATAAACCCAGCTCCCAGCGCGCCATTAAAGCAGGCCAAACTTCAATATGCTCAAGCGTACTGATTAAAACCTTGAGCGCTTCATAGGGGCCTTGATGAACCTCGCGTTCGGGCAAACATGCCGATGCAACCGCGCATGCCGCTGATAGGCCCGTCAGTGAAAGGCGTTCGCCCATCAATTTTGCCGCATCGGCAGATAAAAGCTCGATTGAAAAATGACCAAGCGCATCTTCTGTGCGCCCGCGCCATTGGGCGCGAACGCGGTTGCCGGGCTGCAATATTGGGCTCATTCGCCGGCCTGCGCCGCCAAACACAAGCCCATTCCACGCGCCATGTTCTCCTGTGAAAACGGAGGCAACCGCATGCCCCTCGCCGTGGGGGCGCACATTCAAAATTATGGCTTCATCAGTCCAATCCATAATTGTCCACTAAAAATGTCGCCAGATCAGATGAACGCTGCATCCGGAATTTTTCTGTATAAAGATAATTTTTTGGATGAAGGCAAAGCAAATGAACGCCCATCAATCAACAATATCCAGCCCAATTTCTCTATAGCGAGCGGCCTCCTCAGCCCAATTCTCTCTCACCTTTACGTGCAAGAATAAATGAACGGGCTCATCAAAAAGGGTCATCATTTCCGCACGGGCCGCCGCACCAATCGCTTTCAAGGTCGCCCCGCCCTTACCCACAACGATGCCCTTTTGGGTCTCGCGGGTGACATAAATTAGCTGATCAATACGCAACTCACCCTTTTTGGTTCTCGACCATTGTTCTGTCTCAACGGTTGCATCATATGGCAATTCATCATGCAATCGCAGATAAAGCTTTTCGCGGGTAATCTCTGCGGACATGAGCCGGTCGGTAATATCAGACAGCTGATCGGCGGGATAATGCCAAGGTTGCTTTGGCATTTTCTCTAATAAAAATGATCGTAATCCCTTTAGGCCGTCTCCGTTAGAGGCCGCAATCAAGAAAACGTCGGAAAACACTCCTGTATCATCAAGTTCTTTGGTGAGGCCCAGCAACCGGTCGCGGGTGATAAGGTCGATTTTATTCAGCACAAGAACGACTTTTTCGTCGATCTTTTTCAAGCGCGAAATAATATTGTCCGTATCTTCGCGCGCGCGGCGTGCCTGCGGTTTGCTGCGGGTTGTATCTGCTCCCAAATAGGCGGGCGCATCGACCATTAATAAGACGATATCGGCACCTTGCGTGCCTTCCCAGGCGGCTGACACCATGGAGCGATCGAGCCTGCGCTTGGGCACAAAAATACCGGGCGTATCGATAAACACCATCTGCGTCGGCCCGTCAGCGGCAACACCGCGAACTCTGGCTCTTGTGGTTTGTACCTTGTGGGTGACAATCGACACTTTGGCCCCGACCATCGCATTGACCAGCGTTGACTTACCCGCATTTGGCGCGCCGATAACCGCCACAAATCCGCAACGCATATCGTCGAGATCTGGCGTTACCGGGTCTTCTTTTTCGGGAGAAGCGTTACTCACTGTCATTGTCATTCCATAGGTTTTCGCGAATGAGAAACAGCCGAGCTGCTTGCGTTTGTGCATCGCGTTTGGATGACCCTTTAGCGGCAATTGGTTGATAGGTCGATATGGTCACTTGAATTTCAAATTCTGGCTTGTGAGCAGGTCCGGTGCGTGCCAGCTCCTTATAGGCGGGTACGCCCAATTTTTTATCCTGGCTCCATTCCTGAAGCACCGTTTTTGGGTCGCGGTGCGCGCGCGCCAATTCGTCAAAATTTGGAATCCAAAACAGCACAAAGGCCCGTTTTGCCGCCTCAAGACCGCCATCAACAAACAATGCCCCCAAAAATGCCTCACAGACATCGCCGAGAATGGCCTTTTTGGTGCGCCCGCCTGCCTCTTCTTCAAACGCAGACATTCTGACCAGCTGATCCAACCCCAACGCAATCGCGCCCTTGGCACAGGTTTCTTTTCGCACCATCGCATTTAATCGCGGGGCCAACTCCCCCTCTTCCATGGACGGAAAGCGACGCCACAATTCCTCTGCAACCAACAATCCCAGCACCCGGTCGCCAAGAAATTCCAACCGCTCAAGGTCGCGCACAATATTGCCTTTTCCAGATAGGCTGGAATGAGTTAAGGCGCGTTCCAGAAGCGAGAAATCTGAAAACTCATGGCCAATGCGCTCTTCCAAAGCGGAAATTTGCGGTGTTTTTTCCATTGCTATAACGCTCTCAACGTTCGCGAGGATCGAATGGCGGAAGGCCATTTCCAAAATTGCCAAAATTTAGCGCGGTTCCCATCGACGGAGATGACCACGCGCTGTGCCTCACCGACAAAATCACCAAAGGGCACCGTGCCAACACGGGCTTCAACGCGGCTATCTTCGGATTGATCGCGATTATCGCCCATCATGAAATAATGCCCCGTCGGAACGCGATAAGGTCCGCGCCAATCGTATAATCCTTCATCTCCGTAACATTCCTGAACGCTATAGCTCACCCCATTGGGCAATGTTTCACGGTAAACCGGTACCGCGCGCAATTGACTGTCATCGCAATTGGCCTCGACCATACCTAAATAATCACGCTGCACAGCCACATCATTAATCATGATAGTGCCGCCGCGAATGGAAATTTCATCACCGGGCATCCCGATCAATCGTTTGATGTAATCTCGATTATTGTCTTTTTTATTTTTAAATACGACCACATCGCCGCGTTCCGGCGCGCCTGCCAATATTCGTCCATGTACCGGCAGCCTGCTGAGCGGCCAGATTAACGATGCGCGCGAATATCCATATTCTGTTTTTGAAACATAGATAAAATCCCCAACCAATAAGGTTGGGCGCATTGAGCCAGAGGGAATATTAAAGGGCTGAAAAATCAGCATACGCACAATCAGCGCAATTCCAACAGCGACAGCCATGAATTGTGCCAGTTCGCTATAGCTATGGAACTGGTCTTGATTGCCCCTATTCTCACCGTCGGATTGTACATCCTCTTGCGCAGCGGGCTCGCTGTTTGGCGTATCAGACATGATGATTGGCGCTCCCCGTAGGAAGCGCTTCAATAATCACGATGGCTTGCGCGCTTGGAAAATCATCGGTGATGGTCAGATGAATATGGGCCTCATGATCGGCTGGTGTCAGCGCTGCAAGGCGGGTGGCTGCCCCGCCGGTGAGCGCCATTGTTGGTTTGCCGCCGGGTAAATTCACCACGCCCATATCACGCCAGTAAACACCGCGGTTTATGCCGGTGCCCAATGCTTTCGAGCAGGCTTCTTTTGCCGCAAATCTTTTCGCATAGGAAGCCGCGCGCAAAAACCTCTTATCGGATTTCGCTTGCTCAATAGGGGTATAAAGACGCTGGACAAACCGGTCGCCGTGACGCTCCAGGGTTTTTTCAATCCTGCGGATATCGATAATATCATTGCCAATACCAATGATCATTGGGTTCTATCCTCAATATCAGGGCGCAACAGGGGGCAAGCCATTAATATAATGCTCCCGTTCGGGCATCTGACATTAATTGCTTCATGTGTTTTATCACCTCGCCAAGGCTCATAAAGATTGCCTCGCCAACAAGAAAATGCCCAATATTCAGCTCACGAAGTTCTTTAATCGCCGCAATTGGTTGTACATTATGGAAGGTAAGGCCATGGCCCGCATGGACTTCTAATCCGATAGAATGGGCAAATTCTGCCGCCTCCTTGATGGCATCAAATTCTTTTTGAATGCGCGCCGGAGTGGTCGCCAAACAAGCCTCATAATAGGCCCCGGTATGAATTTCGATAACTGGCGCCCCGCATGATTTTGCCGCCTCAACCTGTCGAAGGTCTGGATCAACAAAAAGAGAAACTCGCGCGCCTGCATCAATCAACTCATTCACGAAAGGCACCAGAAAATTATGCTGACCATGCACATCAAGGCCGCCTTCGGTGGTGCGCTCATTGCGATTTTCCGGCACGAGGCAACAGGCGTGCGGCCCAATCTCGGTTACCAGTTTTAACATTTCCGCGGTTGCGGCCATTTCAAAATTGAGCGGAATGGTAAGCTCTTCTTTTAACCGGCGCATATCATCATCGCGAATATGGCGGCGATCTTCGCGCAGATGCGCGGTAATACCGTCAGCCCCCGCATCAGCCGCAAGGTGGGCTGCGCGAACCGGATCGGGATGGTCCCCGCCCCGGGCATTTCGCACCGTTGCAACATGGTCGATATTCACGCCAAGTCGAAGTTGATTATCAGTACCCATAATATCCTACTGACTAATGCCCCGGCTGCCCGGCTTTACGGGCGGAATATTCGCAAGATGATCGGGAAGATTTTCGGGGGCCCAAGCTGCCACATTCAATGTTGCCAGCGCTGTGAGCGGCGCGCCCACATCGGCCTTGCCGCCAGAGCGATCAATAAGGCACGCAAGGCCTACAACATCACCGTCGAGGCCGCGAACCGTTTCAATACATTCGCGCGCGGAAAGCCCGGTGGACACAATATCTTCAATAATCAAAATTCTCGCGCCTGGTTTAAAACCAAACCCGCGCCGCAAACAAAATTTACCCTCAACCCGTTCAGTATACATGAACGGTTTTTTGAGATGGCGCGCTGTTTCATAGCCATAAATAATGCCGCCCATCGCCGGTGCGATGACATAATCAATTCGGTTGCCAAAATGGGTTACGGCTTTTTCTGCGAGCGCTTTGCACAAACGCTCTGTTCGGTCCGGATATTGCGATACAATCGATTTGTTCAGATAAGAATCCGAATGCAAGCCTGACGTCAGAATAAAATGTCCCTTCAGTAAAGCGCCGGCCTCTTCAAATTCTGCCAACACTTCATCTTGTGTCATCATGATCGTCATCCTCTTCCTGGCCTTCGTGGCGCACCGCCGATATCACGGTTTCCGAAGCGCGCAAAGCTGTAAGCACGTCCATCAACATTCTGACATCCTTCACCCCAACATCGATGATCAAATCGAAAAAATCCGGTGTGCGGCGCGTGAACCGAATATTTGTGATGGAAACACTATATCGCGCCAATATAGAGGCAACGACACTTAACCCGCCAACATCGTTGCTAACGGTCATGGAAATGCACGAGGCTGCGCGAAACGCACCGCGATTATTGCGCCACTTTACATCTACCCATAAATCTTGCGAGGGGTCATCCTGGGCGAGCCTATTACAATAGATCGTATGCACACGTATTTTATCGTGACCAGATTTTATTCCAACAATACGCTCACCGGGAATTGGGAAACAACACGGCGCCAATGCCGCTTCATATCCGGGCGTCAGACCGGCAACCACATGACGCGCATCAACAATATGGCCTGCGCTCGCCGCGCGCACTTCGCGTTCAGTAATGGCCGGGGTGCCCGGATAAATCGCCTCAACAAGCGCATTGACCGATAGATCGCCGCGCCCAATGCGCGCCAACACTTCATTGGGTGATTTTACTTTAATCCGCGACAAAGCACTGCGCACCGCCTTGAGCGAGAAATCCAGCTTGGCTCCCGAAAAGGCACTCTCGGCCATTTGCTGGCCAAGTTTAATTTGCTCTTTGCGTTCCAACTCTTTTAACCGCCGCCGTATCGCTGCCCTCGCCTTGCCCGTCGTCGCAATAGATTCCCAATTGGCGACCGGGCGCGCATTGTCTGAACGAAGAATTTTAACGACATCGCCATTTTTCAAGGCGGTGCGAAGCGGGCGAGAACGATTATTCACCTCCGCCCCAATGCAGCTATCGCCAACATCGGTGTGCACCGCATAGGCAAAATCGAGCGCGCTTGAGCCAATCGGCAAAGAAATTACTGTGCCTTTTGGCGTGAAACAGAACACCTGATCTTCGAACAATTCAAACTTTGCATATTCGAGTGCTTCATTTGGATCTTCACTTTGTCCAAACATCGCCTCCAGACTGCGCGGCGTGTTTAACGGATCATAATCATCGGGTACGATCAGCCGGGTTTGCGCGGGCATATTTTTGGATACCGGAACATTGTCTACCGATGGGTCTTTGTACAACCAATGGGCCGCCGCCCCGCGCTCAGCATGGTCGTGCATTTCATGGGTTCTGATTTGAATCTCAATGCGCTGCCTGCTGCCATCCGCCGTAGGCGGACCAATCACTGCGGTATGGATTGATTGATAATTATTTGGTTTGGGCAAGGAGATATAATCATCAAACTCCTCGCCAATCATGCGCCAGCGCGTGTGCACAACGCCAAGCGCTTTATAACAATCCTCAATATTTTCAACGATCACGCGGAACGCATAAATATCGGCCAATTCCTCAAACGATAGATTTTTCGCCTGCATCTTGCGCCAAATAGAATAGGGACGTTTTTCCCGGCTCATCACCTCGGCATTGACGCCGGCTAGTGCAAGACGTTCGCGAAGTGTTTGCGCAAGATCAACGACACCGCGCACGGTTGACGATTGCAAGTCCTGCAGCCGGTCGCGTATCGACTCGTAAGCTTGCGTATTCAGCTCTTTAAACGATAAATCTTCCAGCTCATCGCGAAAACGTTGAATACCTATCCGGCCCGCCAAGGGCGCATAAATTTCCAGCGTCTCACGGGCGATACGCGCTTTCTTTTCTGGATTGTCGAAAAAGGCAAGCGTGCGCATATTGTGCAAGCGGTCTGCTAATTTAACCAGCAATACGCGAACATCTTTTGCCATGGCCACAACAAGCTTGCGAAAATTTTCCGCCTGTTTGTTTTCTTCTGATTTAAGCTCAATGCGCGAAAGTTTAGTGACGCCGTCAACAAGCTGACAAATCTCGGTACCGAACATGCGCTCAATATCTTCAAGACTTGTATCGGTGTCTTCGACCGTATCATGCAGCAATGCGGTGATGACAGTTGCGGGATCGGCTTTTAATTCTGTCAGGATCGCCGCGACCGCGAGGGGGTGGGTGAAATATGGATCCCCGGACTTGCGGGTTTGTTCGCCGTGCGCTTGCATCGCAAAGACATAGGCCCGGTTTAACCCGTCTTCATCAAAGCCCGGCGCATAGGCGCGCACTCGGTCGGTCAGTTCATATTGTCGAATAAAGCCCACCGGCATTTTTGCTTTGCCAGATACCGGGCTTTGGGACGCAGCGGCGGATGGTTTGTTTATCGTTTGCGTTTGGGTTTTCGCCGCTTCATCATTTCGCGCAGGGCTTGGCGTTTTCGATGACGCCGCCTGTCCAGCAACATCAGCTTGCGCCGCGCCGCCGTGCGCCGCAGATGCTGGCGCCGCGTGCGATGAGCGAGATTTCGCCGAGATATCGATTTTGCGCGCATCATCATGTGACCCTGAAGAAGGTTTGGCAGACTTTGTCGATGGATGAACCGGCGGGACCATGCTGGATACTTTAAAGAAATAAGTTCAGAGTCAGTGGATCTGAAGCTTACGTCAATTGTCCATCTACGCCAATGGGTTTAATGGCGAGCGGACGGGCGAGGTGAGGGAAAAAATGGCGGGCAGAATTTTTAATTCGAAACGCGCAAAACCCGCCCATTAAGCCGGACTTAGCTCTTTGGCAGGCTCTGCTGTGTGGTCATGCCAGCATGCTGCAATGATCTGAGGAAATCATCTTCATTGAGATTATCAAAATCTGGCTGATCAGCAGTTTCGGCCTCTGTCTCAAACTCATCGACTTCATCGGTATTATTGTGTTTTTGAAGCGATGAAATGAGGTCCGTTTCCAACTGCTCTGGCGTCAATTTAGCGTCGGCAATCTCGCGCAGTGCAACCACAGGGTTTTTGTCATTGTCGCGATCGACCAGCAATTCTGCGCCAGATGACAAGATGCGTCCGCGATGGGCGGCCAGAAGAACGAGTTCAAACCGGTTAGGGACTTTATCAACGCAATCTTCAACGGTAACGCGAGCCATAGATTTATTCCTTTTGAGGCGCGATAGATCTTGCCTGAACTTTAAGGTTGATTGGCGGTCTTAGTCCGGGCTGAGGGGAAAAACAAGCCACTTTTGAGGAAATTGGCGAGGTTTTCTGCAATATGCCCGCATACGAGCCCCCTCACATCCAGCGCCGCACCCTGGCTTTATACTCTTCATATTCCGGGCCGAACCGATCTTCCAAATAGCGCTCTTCGGGTAAGATGACCGCATAATTGATGATCACCCCTGCAAGAGCGGTCGTGGCGAGCATCCAGACATTCTGGGTGGCGAAGGCAAGCCCTGCCCCGACCAGCATCATCGCCACATAGATTGGGTTGCGGGTATAGGCATAAACGCCCTTGGTGAATAATTGGCGCGAGGGCGTGGGCGGGCGCAAGGTTTCGCCCCCTTCGGCAAAGGTCGCGATACTGAGCTGCATGATGACAATGGCGGCAATGATAAAGGTAATGCCAAGAAACTCGACGGCTAGCGGCGGGACAATATCCATAAAGCCGCCCCACGCAGCGCGGGCCGCAAATCCCAAAACCAGGGCAATCATCATGATAGTCGGCGGATGGACGATGGTGGCAGGGTGATCTTCTTTTCCCGGTTTCATGGAAATTCCTTCGTGCAAGATGCCTTTATCTTATGTCTTATTCTCAAGCCAGATGGCGGCGTGCCTAGCCTTTATCGCGCAATAGACGCTGCTTTTGCCGGTTCCAGTCGCGACTCTTCTCGGTTTCACGCTTGTCGGGCGCTTTTTTGCCCCGTCCAAGGCCAAGATCAAGCTTAGCAATGCCGCGCTCATTAAAGAACAATTTGAGCGGGATTAAAGTATAGCCCTTGCGCTCAACGGCCTGCACGAGGCGGACAATCTCGCGCTTATGCATTAACAGTTTACGCGGCCTTTTGGGCGGATGGTTTTGACGATTGCCGCGCGAATATTCCGGGATATTGGCATTGATGAGCCAGATTCCATCGGCCTCAGGGGCCGCATAGCTCTCAGCGATTGTCGCTTTGCCCTCGCGCAAGGATTTCACCTCAGTGCCCGTCAACATGATCCCGGCTTCAATCACATCCTCTATGGCATAGTCATGGCGCGCTTTCCTATTGTCCGCAATGACGCGCTTATTTGGGTTCACATCCGCTTTTGCCATTAGTCGATCAGATCAAGGCCCTTTAAGGCAGACTTGATTGCTGCTTTCGCGCTATCGCTGGCCGGTGCTAGGGGCATGCGTAAATCTTCATTACAAAGGCCCATCAGGGACATGGCATATTTGGCGGGCGCCGGGCTCACATCTTGAAACAAGGCATCATGGAGGGGCGCAAGCTTGTCCTGAATGGAAATTGCAGTTTCATAATCTCCGGCGAGACAGGCATTTTGCATCTGCGCGCACAGTTCAGGCGCAATATTTGACGTCACCGAAATGCACCCACGCCCGCCCATGGCATTAAAACCAACGGCGGTCATATCCTCACCCGATAGCTGAACGAATGCCTCATCACTGGCAAGCCGCTGGAGCGGAACCCGGCCAAGATCTGCGGTTGCATCTTTGAGCGCCACAATGCGCGGCAATCGCGACAGGGTGGCAATTGTGTCCACTGACAGGTTCGCGACCGTGCGACCGGGCACATTATAGACAATGATCGGCAGGCTGGTTGCGTCGTGAAGCGCGGTGAAATGATTAATCAAGCCAGGCTGGCTAGGCTTATTGTAATAGCCCGTTACTGATAAAATGGCATCTGCGCCAAGCTCTTCGGCGAAGTTGGCAAGGCTGATTGCCTCGCGGGTTGAATTGGACCCCGCCCCTGCAATGACAGGCACGCGGCCATTTGCGACCTCTTTGCACAAGGTGACAACGCGGCGATGTTCTTCATGGCTTAACGTTGCCGACTCGCCTGTGGTACCCACTGGCACAAGGCCATGGGTCCCGGCGACAATCTGGCGTTCGACAAGCTTGGCAAATGCATCCTCATCAACCTCGCGATTGGCGAACGGGGTAATGAGGGCGGTTATGGAACCTTCTGGTGTCATCGCGACTTTCTTTCTTCGTCGGGCTGGCCTTCTTTATCGGGCAGGCTTTCTTGGCTCTAATATCGGCAAGATCAGTCTGTTTCCCTAAAACGAACGCCGAAACGAACACGGAAACGAA
>CAYQXV010000002.1:90289-93276 GCA_964421675.1 uncultured Caulobacterales bacterium | reverse complement strand
GAAACGAACACGGAAACGAAGCTGTCGATAACGCCGCAATTGGCTTATCGCAAGCCCAGAGTGGAAAATCCGATAAGGATCATGATCCATCAACCCAATTTGTGTTGATGGCGGTAAATCACTTAATGGCGCTATTCAATGGTATCGCCCTCAAGCGTGACCAAGTTTGGTGCATAACTGAGCTTTTTCTGGGGCTTTTTGGGTGCTTTTTAGGTGTTTTTTGCGTTGGCTTCCCTCATTTGCCTGCTCAGCACAATTCATCACCCTATTTTTACATATTTTCTTCAAATTAATCTCAATAGCCATTGAGAGGCGCGCCCGGCCTAGTGCATAATTGAACTTATGCAGATTCTGGCTGTGAAAAATAACCGCTTGTCGGTTCGGGGGAATAGAATGGGCAAGATGATGATGACAGAACGGGGATCGCGCGTTTTTGCACGCCTCTATCTTGCGCTGGCCATTTTCGCGATGGGCATGGGCATATCCCTATGGGGCGATCAGAATGCAGCCTTTGCGCAGTCGCAACCGCCCGCTTCATTTGACAAAAATCTGCGATTGAAACCGCCCGCCCCCGGACCAAAATATCTCCAGCCCGCGGACTATCGCAGTTTAAAATCCCTCCTTGAGGCGATTGAAAAAAAGCGCTGGTCAACTGTTCGCAATCTCATCCCCGCAGTGAACGACCCGCAAGCGCGAAGCCTTGGCCAGTGGTTTTACTATGATGCACGCGATCCGAAGGTCGATATTCGCGGCGGCACAAGTTTCCTCGATACCCATCCGCAATGGCCGTCCTTATCTCGCATCCAGTCTCACCTTGAGGGCCAGATCGATAACGCAACGCCGGTCGATGTGGTGATGGCTTTGTTTGCCAACCGCAATCCGACAACCGGTAATGGAAAAATCCATTTCATCCGTGCGCTGATGCAAAGCGGTGAACAAGAAGCAGCAAAAATTTATGCGCAAGATAGCTGGACCACCTTCGGGTTTACGTCCAGCCAGGAACGCACCATGCTGTCTAAATATGGGCAGTTTCTAACAACCCGTCACCATATTGGCCGGGTCGACATGTTGCTGTGGGGACGCCAGGTTACATCGTCGCGGCGCACTATGCCGCGATTGCCGACACAAGAGCGCCGAATTGCCGAAGCACGCGCCGCTTTATATGTGCGCGCGGGCAATGCACAACAATTATACCGATCACTGCCGGGTTCTGCGCGCGATTTACCAAGCGTTCGCCATGCGGCGATCCGCTATTATCGCCGCTCAGATCAAGAAGAGCGCGCAATCGAGTTGGTGAAAGGCTTACCTGATTCATCGCAGGCTTTGGGGCATCCCTCGCGCTTTTGGAATGAACGTAAACTATTAATGCGCTGGGCCCTGAAGAATGCCCGGTTTAATGATGCCTATGCCATGGCGAATGCCACGGGTTTAGATGCAGGGCTTGATCTCGCAGAAGCAGAATTTAATGCGGGTTGGATTGCGTTGCGGTTTTTAAATGAACCCGAGCGCGCAGAAAAACATTTCCTGTCTCTGGCAAGCTGGGCAACATCGCCGATTTCAACCGCACGGGCCTATTATTGGTTGGGACGTGCGGCAAAAGCTGACAACAACGAAGCGCTCGCCAATGATCGTTTTTCCGTGGCGGCGCAACATATTTATACCTATTACGGACAGCTCGCAGCGGAAGAAATTGGCGGACCCGCGCTGTCACAAAAGTTCATTTCGCAGTCCGTGCAAACTCAAGCTGACCGCGCGGCGTTCGATGCGCGCCCAACCGCAAAAGCGTTTCGTATGCTGAGCGATCTAAATCATCGGCGCGCCCTGTTACGGTTTTCCTACAATCTTGATGATCAACTGGACACACCGGGCGAGTATCTTATTTTATCGGAAATCACCAATGCCGAACGCGCGCCAAACCTCACCATTCGCGCAGGAAAAACAGCCGTGCGCCGCAATGCCTTTATTCCGGAAGTCTCCTATCCGTTAATTTCCATTCCCCAGAAGGCAGCAGAGTTTGTGCCGCCGGAACTGATCCTTGGATTATCGCGTCAGGAAAGTGAGTTTAATCCGACCGCCTATTCAAGCGCAGGCGCACGCGGGGTTATGCAGCTCTTGCCGTCAACAGCCCAACTGACCGCGCGCAAAGAACGCATACGTTATTCGCGCTCAAGCCTGCTATCTGATCCTGAATATAATATCACCATCGGATCGGCGCATTTGTCTCATCTTATTGAGCGGTTCGAAGGCTCATGGATACTGACCTTCGTTGGCTATAATGCAGGGCCCCACCGAGCAACGCGCTGGATTTCTGAATATGGCGATCCGCGTACGGACGCTGTTGATCCTGTCGATTGGGTAGAGCTTATCCCGTTTTCTGAAACACGAAATTACGTGCAACGGGTTTTGGAAAATACGCAAATCTATCGGGCCCGTCTTGCAGGTCGGCAAATTGCCGGTAGCCTTTCCTTTGATCTGGAACGCGGCGGGTCTGCGGGCCGTGCGGCCAGGCAGGCTGTTCCCTCAACGTTGCTGGCAAATTTGCGCCCGCCTACAGATCGCAAACCGCTGCCGCCATTATCAAACCTAACCCAGGCGCGGATTGCTAATGCGCCCGTTGCCCTGCCTGCTGCACGCGAGCGCCGCGATCATTTAACCACCGTAACCACGCCCGCTTTATCGCCAACGCTTCAAGAAGAAACCACAATAGTTCAGGCAGAAGTGGCCCCCGCAGCAGTGCCCCCGGCAATCGAAACAAATACTGCGCCCTCGGTTTCTGACATCGGGAACACCGAACCGACGATAAATGAAGGGCAACCCGCGCCGTCGCTCCAACCGGTACGGCAAACGCAATCAACGGCCACCCAAGAGCTACCCAACATTGAAACCCGTTCTGAAGCGGCACCTAATGTCGAAGAGACGGCCGTAAATCAGCCCGCCCCGTCGCTGAAAATCAAGCCTGCGCAAACTACGCCGAGCCTGAGCGCACC
>CAYQXV010000002.1:59404-90189 GCA_964421675.1 uncultured Caulobacterales bacterium | reverse complement strand
CCGCCCCGTCGCTGAAAATCAAGCCTGCGCAAACTACGCCGAGCCTGAGCGCACCACAAACCGAGACCGTGCAAACCGAGACAACGCCCGCGGTAACTGTAAATCCTGCCCCCTTGCCATCAGTAAAACCGGCGCGCGCACAGCCCGCATCCTCATTTGATCCGTATAGCGCAGATTTACCCTCGGACGCGCCAACCACACCCGCACCCGTACCCGCACAGAGCAGTGCGCAAAATGATGGTGGACAAACTGGCGGTTCTTCTGGTGAAGGCCCCTCTGATGAAAACGCCATCTCATGCGAAGAGATTCGCGATTTCGTTGCCAGAAATGCAGAAGATGCCGATGAGAGCGCCGCCGATCTGAATGCCGCCATGTTGGCACAAATCGACGATAAGCCGGAACATTGCACACAAGAGCGCTAACGCTAGCTGCGTCCGCAAGTGCCCTTCGCCTGCAAATAGCCGAAAAATCACCATCTGGTTTTTCAGAAACTATGTTCTGCCACGCGTAAATCCGGTATAATCACCGCAAATCAGTAAATCGGTTTGAGGTACTGCGTCCAGGAAGCTTACCCCCTCGTGCTTAATCGCCGCGCTTTACCTATCCGCATACAAAGGAACATCAACAATGTCCGTTTTCGATTCTCATCCTCAAAACACCCGGTTCAACCGGTCGCGGCTTGGTCTTACTCTGCCTGCAGCTATTATGCTTGGCTTGGGGCTTGGCGCATGTTCCGGCGAGAATACCGGTTCTGGCACCGCAATTGCGGATTTAGCAGGGGATGAAGCGGTCCATACGCCGGGAACCTTTGTTAATCCGGCGGGCGACACAATCGGCCGCGTTGTCTTTATCGGTGCCCCCAATGGCGGGGTGTTGATGCGCGTCGATGTGGGTACGCTGCCCGCAGGCTGGCACGGCATTCATCTCCATCAGGTGGGCGACTGCTCCGATGGGGCCAACGGATTTAAAGCCTCGGGCGGGCATATTGACCCGGATCAAGCCGAGCACGGGCTTCTCAACCCAAATGGCTGGGAGCGCGCCGATATTCCCAATATTTTCGCCGGAAGCGATGGACAGGCGACGGCGGAGATTTTCCAGACCGGTCTTTCCTTACTGCCCTCAGAAGAGGCCGGAACCCTAGGAAATACCGTTCCCCTGCTCGATGATGATGGTTTTGCGGTCATCATCCATGAAAATCGTGACGATCACCGCAGCCAACCGATAGGCGGGGCGGGTTCACGCATTGCCTGCGCGGTTTTGCGCCGCTAGACTAAGGGTTCTGGGGAGCAAAGGTGGCGTATCATGGGGAACCGGGACCGGGAAAAAGAACAGTCTGACAGCAAGTCGCTCACAAGGCGGCGCTTGCTGGCGACGGGCAGTTCGGCCGCGCTTGGCATATCCTCTGGGTTGGCAGCGCGCGCAGCACAGGATTTTTCGGAATTCGACAGGGACACACCCTCTACCCTACCCGACTACGATAATCCTGATATTGACCGCCCTCCTACCGACTTTTCAGGCTTGCAAACCCCGCGCAGAAAACCTGTTCAAAGCGGTGCTGATATTTCTGCGCGCTGGACCCGGCTTGCGGATATGCCCATGCCGGTTCAGGAAATATATCCCGCGCCCTTCTGGACCCGTGACGTTTCCCTAACGCAAACGCGCAAATCGGTACAAACTCAGCGATACAATATTCTCGTTAATGCGGGCGGCATCACCGGCGTTCGCGACGGGCTTGTGACCGCCACGGACCGGGTTTTCACTTATGAGCCGATCAGTGATCGCTGGACCGAGGTCAGCCATCTTCCCGAAGCGTGTCATCATTTACATCTCGTCCCCCACAATGACAGCCTCTATGCCATTGGCGGATTTACAACCGCGCGATATCGCCGCGAGCCTGCGAACTATGGATGGCGCATGCGCACCGATGTTCATCGCATCGATAATCTAAACCGCCGGTGGCAGTCCATGACGCCGCTGCCCTCCCCGCAGGCTGAAGCGGTCTGTGTATCCCTTAACGGTATCATTCATATTGTCGGCGGCCGCGCGCCGATTGGCAGTCAAAATTCACGGTGGACAGATCATCTCGATACTGATCGCCACCTTGCCTTTGATGAACGCTCCAATAGCTGGGTCGATCTTGCGCCAATGAGTGAGCCGCGCAACTCTGCGGCCGGGGTCGCCATTCGCGGCGTGATTTACATGTTTGGGGGCCGCAAGGTGAATGGGCGCAACCTAAACATTTCCGAAGCTTATGATCCCTTAGCCGATCGCTGGCAGCTCATGCGGCCAATGCCAGTTGCTCAAGCAGGCCTCGCAGCAGCAGCCCTTGGCAGTACGATATTTGTGTTTGGCGGTGAATATTTCGAAAATGGCGGCGGTGTATATTCGCGCGTTTGGGCATACGACACCAGAGAAGACCGGTGGCATGATGCGGGCACCATGCCGACGCCAAAACATGGCCTTGGTGCGGTCGCCATGAATAATGCGATTTATGTGATGGGCGGGGCGACCAGTCCGGGAGGAACGGGAACCTCATCGGGTCTCGAACGGCTCATGAGATAAATGGCCCTAGAGATTAGTTAGGGCGCGCGCTTTATCGTCAAATGCCAAGACCAAGTTTAATAACAAAGGCAACAGCGCTGACGGTCATCACGCCCGCGATCCACAGCCCCGCAAACCAAAGCATCTGACGACCTAACGTCGCTGGAGAATGATTATTCTTCAATGCAGATCCTCCCCAAGCTTCACCTTGCCTCGGAAGACCCAGTAAGACCATGCGGTATAACCTAAAATCACCGGCAATAAGACCGATGCGCCAATCAATAAGAACCCAAGAGCTGAATCAGGTCCCGCCGCTTCCCACAAGGTTACTTCGCGCGGAATGATGTAGGGATACTGACTAACCCCTAATCCGATAAATGAGAAAAGAAAAATCAGTAGCGAGAGCACAAAGGGCAATACTTCCCGCTTCTTCTTCAATGCGTATAACAATAATAACCCACTCAACGCGGTAATAATCGGCAGTGCACTGAGATAGAGAAAGTTGTTACCGGCAAACCATCGCTCAGCAATCGCTTCATTGGATAGCGGTGTCCAGATACTGACAATGCCGATGGCCGCAAACACGCCCATTGCCAGTTTTGGCGCGAGTAATTCCATGCGGCGTTGCAGTTCTCCCTCCGTGCGCCAGATCAACCATGTTGCGCCCAACAAGCTATAGCCCAGAACCATCGCACCGCCGCAAAAAATGCTGAACGGCGTTAGCCAGTCAAACCATCCCCCGGCGTAAGAGCGCCCCTCAATGGCAACCCCTTGAATAAAGGCGCCAAGCACAATCCCCTGACAAAAGGTTGCTACCAATGAACCGCCAGTAAAGGCACCGTTCCAAATATGGCGCGATTTTTTTGTGCGATATCGAAATTCAAACGCTACCCCGCGAAATACCAATGCCAATAACATGATGGTCAAGGGAACATAAAAGGCGGTCAGCAATACCGAATAGGCGAGAGGAAACACAGCAAAAAGGCCCCCGCCGCCCAAGACCAGCCATGTCTCATTTCCATCCCAGACAGGCGCGATAGAATTCATCATCACATCGCGTTCGGCTTTGTTGCGCGCGAAGGGAAACAACATGCCAACGCCGAGATCAAATCCATCAAGGACAACATAAAGATAGATAGCCGTACAAATCAGTATGCCCCATATAAAGGGAAGATCTAATTCCATTATCTTGCCTCCCCAATGGTACTATCATCACGGGCAGCACCAGAAAGCCCGGCAATCGGTGTTGTGCCTGCCGCGCGTTGCGGCTCGCCCCGGTTCGGACCATCCAGATCATCAACGCAAGCATTCATCAAGCGCAGAAGGTAAACAATACCCGATCCAAAAACGATGAAATACACCACGGCAAACAAGGTGAGCGACATGCCAACTGCCGGGGCTTCAACCGGCGATACGGCATGCTCGGTTCGCATCAATCCATATACCACATAAGGCTGGCGTCCCGCTTCCGTGACAAACCATCCCGCCAGGACCGCAACAAACCCGCTTGGCCCCATTAACGCGCACAGCCGCCAAAACATCGGCGCATCATAAAGCCGCTTTCGCCATCGCAGCAGTAAGCCAAGCATGCCGACCGCCACCATTGCCAAACCAATTCCGACCATCACCCGAAACGACCAGAATACCAACGCAACATTGGGACGGTCTTCGGGCGCAAATTCTTTGAGCCCTTTGACTTCACCGTCTAAGCGGTGGGTTAAAATCAGCGATGCCATTCGCGGAATTTCAACAATGGCATCAGTTGTTTCGGCCTCCTGATCAGGGCGGCCAATTAACACGAGCGGCGCGCCTTTGGTTGTCTCCCACAGACCTTCCATTGCGGCAATTTTCGCAGGTTGATGCTCTAGCGTGTTCAGCCCATGCAAATCACCAAGGACCACTTGCAAAGGCGCGACAATTGCCGCCATCCACATGGCCATGGAAAACATCATGCGCGCAGCGTCATTTTTCCGGTCTCGCAATAAATGCACACCGCCCACGCCGCCAACCACAAAGGCTGTCGTCAGATAGGCTGCCGTCACCATATGCGCAAAGCGATAGGGAAAAGAAGGGTTGAAAATAATTTCCGTCCAGCTTTCCGGCATGAACAAGCCGTCCGCATTTATCGAATAGCCAGCCGGTGTTTGCATCCAGCTATTGGCCGATAAAATCCAGAACGCAGAAATAACAGTGCCAATGGCGACAATCAGTGTCGCGGCAAAATGCATGCGCGGGCCGACACGGCCCATGCCAAACAACATGACCCCAAGAAAGCCTGCTTCCAGAAAGAAAGCAGTTAACACTTCATAGCCGAGCAATGGTCCTAAAACGCCGCCCGTGGCATCTGCAAATGGCCCCCAATTGGTGCCAATTTGATAGCTCATCACAATGCCCGACACGACGCCCATGCCGAATGTCACCGCGAAGATTGTCAGCCAATATTTATAGAGGTTCAAATAAACATAATCTTTGGTGCGCAACCATCGCCATTCAAGCACTGCCAGATAACTTGCCAATCCAATGGTGAAGGCCGGGAACACAATGTGAAAGGCGATTGTGAAGGCAAATTGAAATCGCGCCAATAATAAGCCAGAGGGAATTTCGCCGCTTATGGGCGCGGATATAGAGGCAACGCTGTTTACAGGCGCGCCCATGAAAAACGTCTGTAACGCTGTCGCCCCATCACCAAATAGCAGAAGATGAACCCAATCCATTGAAGTCACTCCTCCATCGCGTTGCCCTTACAAACCTCGTTATAGCACAATGTTGCTCAATCAACACGCGACAGGTAGGCCCAATTGCCCCTATATCAATAGAAAATCCTCTGCCTGCGGCGCTTTGCCCATTTGAACATGGCGCAATCGTTTAGGCTTTATGAAAAGCAATCGCTTCAATGACCTCATCGCGCCATACATCCTTCTCGCCAATGACCGCAATGGCGGTTGTGATGGCCAATATGATTGGCACCGGGGTTTTTACCAGCCTCGGCTTTCAATTGGTGACCATTCAATCGGGATTTGCCATTTTAATGCTCTGGCTGGTGGGCGGGCTGACCGCTTTATGCGGCGCGCTTTGTTATGCAGAGCTTGGCAGCACCATTCCGCGCTCTGGCGGTGAATATCATTTTCTAACGCGAATTTATCATCCTGCTGCCGGTTTTACGGCTGGTATTATTTCTTCAACCATTGGCTTTGCCGCGCCTGTTGCGCTGGCTGCAATGACCTTTGGCACCTATGGCCATACCGCCCTTGGTGATGCACCCAGTTTCATTTCCCCTACCAGCCTAGCCCTGTCCTTAATCATCATACTGACAATTGCCCATTGTTGGCGGCGGTCGAGCAGCGGCGGAACGCAAACCTTTTTTACCCTGTTAAAAGTTGTCGCCATCCTCGCCTTCTCTCTCGTCTTGCTTATTGGCCACCAACAAGGTGCACGCCTCTCTCTCCTTCCCGCCTCTGGTGATCTGACCGCAATCTTTAGCGGCGATTTCGGCGTATCCTTGATATATGTCAGCTATGCCTATGCCGGGTGGAACGCGGCAACCTATCTCACCGGCGAGTTAGCCAATCCGCAAAAGAGCCTTCCCAAAATCCTGTTCGCGGGAACACTTATCGTCACCGCACTTTATGCATTGCTGAATGCGGTGTTTTTATGGGTTGCGCCCATCTCTGAAATGACCGGCGAATTGGAAGTTGGGGCAATCGCGGCACAATCGGTTTTTGGCCCCATCGGCGGCAGGCTTACCGGCGGGTTGCTGGCCTTTTTGCTAATATCAACAGTCAGCGCCATGACCATTGCCGGCCCGCGGGTTTTACAGGTTTTGGGAGAAGATTATCAGCGCTTAACCCCCCTGAGTAAAACCAATTCAGACGGCCTGCCCGCGCGCGCCATCGCGCTGCAATCTGGTTTGTCGGTTTTGTTTGTACTGACGGCAACCTTTGATCAGATATTAGTTTTTGCAGGCTTTATTCTGGCGCTGAATAATTTTGTAACCGTCTTCGGATTGTTTGTTTTGCGCAGACGCGAACCCGGTCTCGAGCGCCCGTTTCGCGTTCCGTTTTATCCGCTGGTTCCCATCGTGTTTTTAGCCCTGAATGGCTGGACATTGGTTTTTGTCGCCATCTCGCGCCCGGCCGAAGTGTTGCTGGCAAGTGCGGTGATTATTCTTAGCGTAGCGATTTACTGGATATTGAAAACATATCCCGGCAAAACGGAACCATCATCGCAGTAAGGCCATCATCGGCGCGATGGGGCCCTTATCTCAAGTCGCAATATAATCGCGTAAAGCTTCGGCTTCCTGCACAGTTTCATCGATCTTGCTTTTGACAATATCGCCAATTGTAACAAGACCAATCAATTCATTGCCCTGAACGACGGGCATATGGCGAATTCGATGTTTCGTCATACGCTCCAAAACACTATCCACGCTTGCTTCTGGCGCGCAGGTATAGGGATCTGGCGTCATGCAACTTTCAACGCTCAAGGACTGAACACTTTTTTCGCCTTGCCCCATGCGCCGAACAATATCGCGTTCTGATAAAATTCCGCATAAGGCGCCCGCTTGATCGGTAACCGCAACAGCGCCGATACGTTTTAGCGTTAAGAGCGTGACGGCATCAGAAATTTTGTCGCTTTTTGCAACGCAAAAAACATCTGTGCCTTTACTCTGGAGGATCGATTGAACCTTCATAATATGCCTCCTTATATAATCAGCATGCAGCAAAATCGACAATTTTGCAAGGAATTCAGGCACGGTAGATCAGTCATATCCATAGACGTTTGCTAATAAACCCTATGACAAATGCTATAAACTTAGGCCGATTAACGCATAAATCGGTCGACAACTGGATAAGCAAACAGTCCGAACAAATACCCAGCAATATGCGCCTCCCAAGCTATTTGGGCACCGCCGGGAACGATAAATTCACCGAGGATCGCGATCGCTAGGTTCAATCCAATGATGGAGAGTGAAAAACGCATCACCATGGGCGATGTCACCGGGGCTAGCCGATTGGATTGACCAGAAGAAACAAACCCTTGTGCGCGTAATCGCGCTGTTTCCATTAAGATAATTGCCGCCGCCATTAAGGCAGAAACGCTGCCCGACGCACCGATAACATGGAAGGGTGAGGTCAGATGCAAGAGAACAAATGCCATCCCGCTAACCACGCCGCTCACTAGGAAAAAGGCAAGAAACACCATGCTTCCCCGCACCGCGCCGCGCATCGCAATCATTCGCAATGCCACGGGCGTCCCAAAGGCAAGCAGAAACATTGAATTCAAAAATAGATGCAAAAACCCGCCATGAAAAAACTGATAGGTAACCGGCGAGGTTAACAAGATCAGCAACCCGGTATTGGCGATGTAATTGGGATTGTACCGTACAGGCACAATCGCCCCCCAATGTTCAACATAGAGAACCAATGGTTTTGGTCCCCATGTCATGGCCGCACTGACAAAAACCATTAATCCGATGAGCGCCAATACTATCGGAGGCGCACGGTGCACCCAACTTGTTGAATCATTAACAGCAGGTTTATTTGGGGGCTGTTCGGTTTTGGTATTCATTCCAACTGACATTTCTTGGGTTAAGGTTTTCGGTATCGGTTTAAAACGACCATATTCATTTTAGCACTAAAATCGGTACATGTTGAAAATTCAGCGCCATACCGACCGTGCTAGACTTAATTTTTTCATAATTCGTTAACACTTCGCGCCATCGCATATGTGTATGTCCCGACACGGAACAAGAGTGCGGATCTTTTATCCACTTTTCTCTCAACTTCGGGTCAAAATGATCTTGTTTCAAGAGTTTATTCACCAAACGGGTCTATGGTCATTAGGTTCAATTTGTATTCAGAGCTCGAATCCTATGACCAATAAAGCTGCTAGCGGACTGATGCGCCAACCTCCAAAGATAGGCCCTCGCATGTCATCGCAAAATAATCAATCAGGCACTCAAGTGGATGTCGATGCGGAACTTGGTGCCCAACATACAGCGCGCGAAGACGGTCATGAAGATCGCCGACGCCACGCCAGAGCCAATTATCGTCTAAAAGCGCGATATTTAGGGCCAGATGGCGCGGAACGCCCTTGTGTGGTGATTAATGTCTCTGCAGGCGGGGCCATGGTTCGCGCGAAAATTACGCCGAATATTGGCGATCAGGTTATCCTTTATATTGACAGTATTGGCCGTTTTGAAGGCGAAGTTGTGCGCGCGGGACGCTTTGCATTTGCGGTACATTATTCGAGCAGGCGCGCGAAAACACAGCGCACCGCCGACGCCCTTATCAGAGTGTTAAACCGCGGCCAACGCAAAAATGACCGCCGCCTAACGCCGCGTATTGATCTTGATCGTTCTGTGATGGTGACCCACGAAGATGGTTCACGCATTGAATGCTCAATTTTGGACATTTCGCTGACTGGCGCCTCCATTAAAATTGAACCAACCCCAGCCCTGGGCACTGAAATGATTGTCGGGCGCATGAAGGCGCGTGTCGTGCGTCGCCATGAAATGGGCGTTGGGGTCATCTTTCTGGGATCAACCCGATTCATGGACGATGTAATGGAAAAAGCCGCCGGCGGCACTGAAGATTCGCCAACACCTGAAAAAGGTAAATCTGGCACCATGATTGCAAGTACATTCGGTAGGAAGACTTAATGACTTGTACTGTTCACGATAGGGACGAAATCCATGCTAGCTGCTGATAACTGGTGCTTAAAGGTTGAGGACAAGATTTACGGTCCTTATTCTTCTACCCAACTCAAAAAATTCGCCAGCGAAGGTCGTTTAGCGGCCTGGTCACTTGTGTCACCTGCTGGAGCAAATAGATGGCGCGAAGCGCAGGACGAAGCGACATTTGCTGCAATGTTTGGCAAGACCGGCGCTAACGATTCCTCACAAAGTAAGTTTGGTAAGCGCGAACTTATCGAAAGCAATACCAATAACGCTGATGGCGACGCTGAAACTTCCCACTCCAATTTTATTCTCATCTTTGATGTGGTCAGTGCTGCAGCAAGCCGTGTTGAAACCGCAATTCTAAGCTTAGGGCCTGGCTTTAAGATTGCAGAAAATGTGTGGACGGTATCGTGTCAGCAAACAGCAATTGGCGTGCGGAATGCTGTCGCACCGTTTTTGCTGCCGCGCGAGTCGTTATTTATTGTTGACGCGACAAAAGGCCGGTCTTCCTGGCAGAATTTCCCGCCAGAAACCCATGCAAAACTTACTTCTGCCTGGGCCAAGATCAAGCGCTAAGCTAATCAACGCTATTGAATGGTTCATCGCAGAACCATTCACACATAGCGGAACGAAAAAAAGTAATTTTGTAGATTTTAATCGAGGCAGCGCTTACGCGCTGCCCTTTTTTATCTGCAGTTATATAGTGCAAATCAATTGATCGGTTCTCCAGACCAATATGGTGCGCGCGCCTTGTCGCTGAAATGAATGAGGTTCTGTAGGCGCTCCCAGCACCGACCCAAGCGCACTGCACGTGCAGCTTGACCCATAAGCCAAGTTTAACCCTAATGCGCCCGTTAGAAATTTTAACAGGTGATATAATCATGACGCCCCTTGAAATGGTAAAAGCGCAATTAGGAGCGGCAGTGCCGTTC
This sequence comes from uncultured Caulobacterales bacterium, assembly GCA_964421675.1. Lineage (GTDB taxonomy): Bacteria > Pseudomonadota > Alphaproteobacteria > Caulobacterales > Parvularculaceae > CALLPQ01. Next base: position 80,037 of record CAYQXV010000002.1, on the reverse strand, counting down.
GCAAATTATGTCGGTGTACAGATAGAAACTGTTGAGGTGGGGGCCGCGTCCGCCTCACTAGAGCAGCGACAAGAAACATCAAACCATATTGGCACTCAGCATGCTGGTGCCATGTTTACCCTTGGCGAGGCCGCATCCGGCGCAGCCATGGCAGGGGCATTTGCCGAGCAGCTCTTAGGCTTACGCCCCGTCGCAGCGATCGCATCGATTGCTTACAAAAAGATCGCAAAGGGCACCTTGCGCGCGCACGCAAAAACCGGAGATAAAGCGGAGGTTTTGCGCGAGGCTCTTGAGAAAGATGGCAAGGTCCAGTTTTCAGTGCATGTTTCCATTATCGATGAAAAAGACACCGAAGTCGGTACAATGGACGTTGACTGGCATGTCAGCAAAGCGCGGTAATTTGGTTCTCAAAGCGACTATGCGGCCACCTAACACCTTCTGACGGCGACCAGACCAAGAGGACAGAACCGGGCGGAGGCAAGGCCTCTTTCCCCAGAAAAGGCCTCTTTCCCCCGAATCGGTGAATTTGATCAAAAATTGCCCCTGCCCTGGCCCCAGATGGAAAAGAACCCACGAGCCAGGAGGCCGTTGGTCTTGCCGTCGGCAGCGCTCAGCTATAGTCTTGCCATCTCGATGATATAGGGACCGGAATCAAAGGCATGAGTTCAAACTACGGATTTGGCGGCGATGAAGTCCGCGAGGAATCGAGCTGGCGCTATCCCATTGGTATTTTCCTCGCCACGCTCGTTTTGTGCGCGGTGTTTTTATATTATTATGTCGGCCCGTCGGTCGATGACATTAATGGAACCGTCCCAAGCCCCACGGTTAGCCAAGATGTCGTCAATTTCTCGGTAGGCCAAACCCGGTTCCAGGTGCGCGCCAATCATACCGTTTTCCCTCGCGAGCGTCGCGGAGGTGATCATGAAAAAGTCAGCCTCTATGCCCTCTGGCCGAGCCTTGATGGATACTCGCCTGCCTGGCGCCTGGAATTTATCGATAATGAACCCGACACCAGACGGATCGACATTGTCATCCGCGCGCGCGCGAACTCATTTACTGAGGAAGAGCGCCTTGAGTCCCTATACCTCCCCCACACGATTGACCAGCGCGGTACGCGTACACCCTACCGGTTAAACCGCTATACCTTTCGCCCGCAACGCGACAATGTTCCGACCAATGGATATGCAGATTCAACCTTGTTTGTTGGTCAAGATGCTGACGAACAAACAATCGCATTATTTTGCTATAATGAATTACCATCGCAACCCAGCCCTGAATGCTGGCGCGAATATGAGCTAAACGACACGGTTAGCGTTACCTATCGATATAAACGGCCCTATCTAGCCGAATGGGCAGAAATCGACACCAAAATTCGCGAATTTGTTGGCGATATGGTTATGGCGCAATAAGAGCACGCCTTAACATTCAAGCGCTCGCTTTAGACCCATTAAGGTCCAGTATCATATGCGATTTGTGCCACAAAGCGCGGCCGTCTTGAGGACTCCCGATCAAAATCAAGGCCTGAACCAAATATCGGTGCATAATTATTCTCAACACGAACAAATATAACTGACTCATTTTCCGGAATATCTGGAAGATCGAGGGATGCCAACTCGCCATCGACAATCTCTGCCCCGTTTGCATTCGCCTCAGACCAAACCACCGTCAACTGTGTACCATCATTGAGAATACTGGCGAGTGAAATTGCATAATCGCTATTTGAAGAAAATTTACCCAACAGCGCCTGACCTGTTGCAAATAGCGCATCGCGATTTTGATCATTCATGACCTCCATACGCGAAGCGAGATCCACCACAGTATTAGCTGAATGCGATATGCTGCGATCTGCCCGAAACAGATCAAAAGCGCCCACACTACCAAGTAATAAAATTACGAGTATGGGAATAATGAATGCTGCTTCTACCGCTGCAACGCCCCGGCGATCACGCAGAAACTGGATGAAGATGTTCATTTTTTGCATTTCCTTATAATCCTTAGCCAACCACATGATCAAAAGGGTTCATTTGCAAAGGCGATCGTTGAGATGATTTCAAATCGGTCATTACTATTTTTTGGCAAACCAAGCCCAACACCAATAAAGGGCGAGAAAATCTCCGTCGTAATACATGCTCGAACGAAGGAAATTTCCTGAGATTGTCCCGGCGTATAGGTTGCAACAGGTTGAACCCCGCCATTAAAGCTATCTCTGCAAACTTCCCCGCCTGTGGGAATATCATTAAAGCTATTAATGGTGATTACTTCCAGCTCAATATTGTTTTCACAATCACCGATAATGACGATTTGCCGGCAGATCTCTTCTTTGAGCGAATCTTGGGTAATGGTCGCATCAGAAAGCGCGGCGCCGGTATATATTGATCGCCCCACAGACGACACCGCGTTATCCGCAAGTGCAATTTTAGTCATCAGCCAACCCGTTTCAAACAGACTGAGAATTAGCGCCAAGAAAATTGGTGCAATAAGAGCAAACTCTACGGCTGCTACGCCGCGATTATCTCTCGCAAATCGTTTAATCATATCTGTTTCCTATTGCGTAACACGTAGCTTGCTGATTGAGGCCGCTATTCCTTGAAACGCCGCTTCCAGATCGATGGTTTCCACAAAATAATATTGGCTCAAACTTGATGCACAGTCTTCAAGTAATAAATCTGCTGCACTACCGTCTGTGATCTGAAAACCAATAGTGTAAACAACGATATTGTTATCTCTTGCATCATCGCACATATCGCGAATTTGTTGTTCTGCAAGCGGTACATCTTCGACACCACTCGCATCAGGAATTGGATTAACCCGGCCATCAGACATCACAATCAATGCCTTAATTGTCTCATCACCATATTCGGCAGGGCGATCATTAAAATCGCCGCCTAAATCACCGCGCCAATCCGGTGATAGAGCTTTAAGCCCCCAAGCAGTTCCAATGTGTAAATCAGTTCTGCCACCCGCTGAAAATCCAGAAATAGCATTGCGTATGGCGCCCTCATCCTCACTATTGAGAAATACCGGAGTTGATACGCAAGCCTCACGACCAGACTGGAGTGCTGGATCTTGATCAACCGCAGATAAGATTCCCAATGTCCCCTCATTATAATCCGAACCAAAATGGTCATATAAAACACAAGGCTTGACCGCTGGTGATGTGAAGGTTCCGGGGTCTGCAAAATCTTCAAAAATAGGTTCAACATTCACATTACGCGAAAAAGGGATAACATTGACTGAGGTCTGATTTGGCCTTGAGTCCTCATAGACAGTTGTCACAAAATTGCTGGCAGCATCAATAAGGCTATTAATTTTTTGCCCTTGCATTGATATGGAAATGTCAAGCACCATAGCAATTTCAACATTCTGAGAAGTCTCGCTGGCCTGGGACATAGCAATAGCGTCGAGAGTATCGAACCCGCCCGCGCCGAGAAAGCCAATAATCCCGATAAAATAGGTTTCCATCGTCGCCGTTGCTGTGGCCTGGATTGTTCGCAGGGTTTGTGTATCAGCGACAACAACTGGATCGAAGTCGACATCACTTGCATCGAGATCAAATCGCTCTCGGTCAAAATTCGCGTCAAAATAATCTGCAGCAACCACAGTTGGTGAATTTTTGTTGGAAAGAGATGCAGCTGCGAGAACGGCACTATCCGTTGCGGCTTGCAACTCACCGCGCAGGGTGGTGAATCTGATAAAATCGACCGAAGCGCCGCCGATTGTAAACAAGATAATTGCGACAAGGGCGGTTGTTAAGGCAACATTGCCCGAACGGTCTTGCAGAAAACGACGATTTTTCACTCTGAATACTCCAACATAACAACCGGACGTCTCCGATCTTGACCCTAATGGTGCCCACCAACATAGATTCTGCAATCTTCATACCAATTGATTAATATGAAGATAGGACAGAGGGTTAATAGCAATGAATGTTGAGATTTTTATTAACATGCGAGCTACATGTTAAGGGAGTTTTAACGAACCCAATACCTGTTTCTCAAAATGAAACAATTATGCATACGGAGCATCGGTTTAAAAAAAACTGGGCTATTTTGAGCGAACATTATCGATCGCCAGATGCTGCCCCAAATGTCCTTGAACGGGAGCAACCGCTAGATCGATTAAATCGTAAATCGCTTCAAATCCTTTGTTAATATTTTCAACAAATGGCCCTGTGGTAAGCGGCTTGAACAAAGCAGGCCGGGGTATGCGCGTATGCGTGCGCACACATAGATAGAGCGATCCGCTATAAAATGCAGCGCGAAGGCTTTTCCCTTGAAAAGTTTTTTCCAGCGCCAGAAAACGCTCCATCACAACCGGGTCCAAAATTGTGCGGGCATTAACCTGATCGTCTGACCAAACCTCAAAGGCGTCTTCAAAATGCGCAGATGCCAGCCCAACCCGTTGCAGCCCCTTATTGGGCCTTGCTGCCTGATTAAAAAGACCTTTGTCGCGCATCACCATGGTTTTGCCAGTAAACGGGGTTGGCCAGTCAATTTTGAACAGTTCACCATGAAAGACAGTAACCCAGCTGGTTCGCCGTCGCCCCTGACTATCGGTTGTCACCTGCCGGTTTTGCAGATGGGCCTCATAGAGCAGAAAAGGGATGCCGTGACGCTCTCCGGAAAAAAGCGCGCGAAAATGCTGGCGATCGCTGGAGGGGGCGAGACGAAGCCCATGAAACTCGTCAAAATCTGGCCCATACTCAATATCGGGCTGATAATCGATCCCGCGACTGTCAGATATCTTCTGTAACATCTCGCGATGGGCAAACTTTAAATGGCGCTGCAAGGGTGTAACCCCGACGATCCACGCAAAAAAACAAGGGACAAGAAGCACAATGATATAGACCGGCAAAGGCGGCGCTTGCAGGATTGCCACCAGAACCACCAAAATGAGCGCGGCCCCTACACCTATCCCCATGATTTTGCGCAGCCGCGCCTCTAGCCTTTTGCGTTCATCCTCAATCGCCTGTAAACCGATATCTGATGGAGTTGCCGTCATCTGCCTATTGCCTTTGTGCTTACCACACTCAATACTTTACCTAACGCAGTTCCCGTGCGGCGCAACCATCTGTGCTGCTACGCTCGCTTTTTTTACCGCAACCCCGCTCCTTTTCGCGGCCATGAGCGCACATCGCTCTCACCGTCTGCCCCTCAAAATTTAACCATCGAAAACCTACAAGCCCATGACCGACACAAGTGCCCAACGCCATTGGATCGACCGTCTCATTACCCATGACACGACATCTCACCTTTCAAACTTGTCGCTCATTAGCGATGTCGAAGGCTGGTTATCGTCGCACAATATTCCGCACTGGCGTGCCCCTGATGATGATCAGACAAAAACCAACCTGTATGCGTTGATCGGGCCGAATGAAGCGGGCGGCGTTGTGCTTTCCGGCCATACAGATGTTGTCCCCGTAGCCGGTCAGGCATGGGATAGTGATCCGTTTAAGGTTGTCGAACGCGATCAAAAACTTTTCGGGCGCGGCACATCGGATATGAAAAGTTTTCTGGCGATTGCCCTATCACTGGTGCCGGAGATGGTCGCAGCGCCTTTGAAAAAGCCGATCATTCTGGCGCTTTCCTATGATGAGGAAGTCGGCTGCATTGGCGCCCCCAGAATGATTGAGCGCATTGTGCGCGATTTACCCACGCCTCAGGCGGTCATTGTTGGCGAGCCGACCATGATGAAAGTCATTGATGGGCACAAAGGGATCGCCTCATTTCGCACCACGGTCACGGGGTTTACGACCCATTCAAGCCAGACAGATCGCGGCGTATCGGCGGTTGAAGGTGCCGCCCGGTTGATTGCATGGATCAGCGATAAACGCGCAGACTATAAATCCAAATCAATGGCGGACAAAATACCCGGCAGCGCGCCAAGCGGATTTGACCCCGACTACTCCACCATGACGGTCAATGTTGTGCGCGGCGGCACACAGCTCAATATTATGGCAGGCGAAGCCAGCTTTGAATGGGATATGCGACTAATTCCCGGCGACGACCAGCACGCGATCCTGTCGAGCTTTCACGAATTTTCCGCATCCTTAGAGCAGCAAATGCGGTCCGTTGCCGATCAATGCCGAATTGTAACCGAACAAATGACCAACGCCCCTGCCCTTGCCCCGCGACCTGATAATCCGGCCGCCGATCTCGCCAAAGCCCTGACTGGCCATAATAATACCGAGGTTGTTTCCTATGCGGCAGAGGCCGGCCAGTTTCAGCAAGCTGGACTTTCAACGGTGATTTGCGGGCCGGGTTCAATTGATCAAGCCCACCAAGCCAATGAATTTATTGCCCTCAACCAGGTGGCAGCGGGCACGCAATTTCAACAAAAACTGATTCAACGCCTTTCTCACTAACCCACTTACTCGATGCGCATCTTTTTCGAATTGGTTGAGTGAAAGACATTGTTAAACTCTGTTTACAGAATATTTTTTCGATTAACCTTCAAACCTTTACGGCGAATTTACCATAAAATGCAATTTTCTGGGTCCAAATTTATTGAGGACTCGCATGACCAAAAAGAAACCAACTTGCATCGCCTGTGGTAGTCATCACCTAACCCCTGTTCAGCTTATGCCGAATTCGAGCAAAGGCAGCCCGGTGCCCTTGTTTAGTCACGGTGCAAAAGATGCCTCATTCGGTCTTTGCGATCCGATGGAAAATTCGCGCGCCTGCGGATTACTCCAAAGCCTGCACCATGAAGACCAGCAAGAAAGTTTACCATCCTCAACATTTCGGGTAACACGCGATCATTTACGATGCGCGGCAACAGAAGCGCTTGAACTTATCTCCGGGCGCGATTGCGCCGCGCTTGATATTGGCTGCAATGACGGGACATTGCTGTCCTTTTACCCCCAATGGGTGGAGCGCTTTGGCGTCGATACTGATGCCAGCGTTAGCAATATTGGAGAATGGGCCTGGAGTGCGCAAGCAAACTACCCCTCGCAAGAGCTTGATGAAGCCTTTGGGACAAAAATGTTTGATATCATCACTTGCATTTCCACACTGGAATATTGCCAGGACCCGGCAGAATTGCTCAATGCCATAAAGGCAAGGCTTGTCCCTGACGGGGTTGTCGTTCTGGAAACCTTATATGCCCCCGTTGTGATATCCAGCACCCAGGTTGATAGCCTTGCACCGTCCCTATGCGGATTATATACGTTGAACGTTCTCGAAGATTTGGCGCGCCGTGCGGGCCTGAAAATATTTAAAGGGGCGCTCACAGGCAAAGATGGCGGATCAATTCGCCTCTTCCTGACCCACGCAGAGCAGGATGAATTTGATTTTGAACCGTGGAGTGAGCGTCTTGCCAAATTGTGGGACGAAGAAACGGTGCTCGCCTTGCGCGACCGCGCGCCCTATCAAGCATTTCGTAACCGCGCAGATAGCGCACGCGAAACTTTGCAAAATACGCTGCGTGATTTTTCTAAACGCGCCGACATTGTCTGCCTACTCGGCACCGATGAAAATTCCCAATGCCTGATTAAATGGCTCGGCAAAGAGGCCTGCGTCATTCGTCATGTGGTTGACTATGGATCAATCGCGCAATCGGAACCATCATCAAAATCCGCCCTTGCCCCTTGCCCTAAAGGTCTGAACGCAAAGGTTATCTCCCCAGAGCAGGTCGATGCCCTATCGCCCGATGTGCTGATTGCCCCGGCCCGCCATAAGCGCGAAATGCTTGAGCAATGGAGGGATTTCATCTTTGCGGGCGGCCAAATGCTGTTCGCCAGCCCTGAGCCTTTTATCGTTCATGCGGGCAATTATAGCGCTGAATATGGCAAAGTAATCGCCCAGGGCGATGGTGCGGGCGGCGTAGAAACATTACGCGCCATCCTGCATGCATCGGGCGGCCCAAGACTGATTAGCCACAATGAAGGCTTGAGCGTAAAAGCCAGCTGAGCGCTCAAGTGGGCCCCAATGCCAAGGCCAAATGCCAAGGATACCGGCCCCAAATAGGCCCTAAAACCGAGCAAATGCGCCCGCACAAGGCCCGCATAAGGCCCGCATAAGGCCCGCATAAGGAATGTCCGCGCATTGCCCTCGTCAGCACGCATACCCCATGCTATAGGCTTGCGCTCACACCGGATTCGGCCGGAATTGTGAGAGTTGGGCAGCCACACCGGGGTAGAATACCAGTGACAAAATCAACGCCGTCATCAGATGAAGCCATTCGCAGTGTCTTTGAGCTCGAAGACACGATTTCAGATTGGGATTCAGAATATTATCATCCCATTGCCGAGAAATATTATGATGAGGCGGTGCCCGATATGTTGGCGGCGCTCGGCGCAAAACCGGGGGATCATGTTCTTGATGCCGGGTGCGGCCCCGGGGTGCATTCCATTCGTGCGGCCAAATATGGCTGCCGGGTTTCGGCAATTGATCTGTCAGAAAAAATGCTCGGCCATGCAAGGGCGCGCGCCGATGATGCCAATGTCAGCAAGGACATTTCCTTTAGTCAGGATGATCTGACAAAGCTGTCGCTGGAAACCGATAGCTACCCATTTGTATTTAACTGGGGGGTGATCATTCATGTTCCCGATACGCAAGCCGCGCTTAACCATTTAACCCGCATCGTATCTCCGGGCGGGCGACTTGCGCTTCACATCACCAATGAACACTCTTTGGACTTTGGTCTGGAACAATTGGTGCGCAAAATACTCAACAAGCCCCTCGATAGCCTTACCACCACCCCTTACGGAAAAGGGGTTTGGTATGATTATAATGGGGAGCAATTATGGGTCCTCAGATTTGACGCCAAGAAACTCACCGACGCGATGACGACTATGGGCTTTCGCAGGGTTAGTCGGCGCGCGGCGGAATATACAGAAATGCAATGGCGCACAAAGGGCCCGCTTCGCTCGCTGCTCTTATATGCCAACCGGTTGGCCTATAAGCTGCGTTTTCCGGCGGCATTTTCCTGCACGCAAATTCTGGTCTTTGAAAAAGAAACCGGCTGAGCGCAGCGGGGTTTTCGCAATAGCCCTCAAAACCATCACCCGCTTAATGGGGCATAATTTTCTCGAATTGCGAAAATTCGAGGGTAAATTGCTCGTCAATTTTTCCCACCAATGACTTTCCCTCCGAGCGCCATTCAAACCGCTTCAGGACAGGCGGGACATCGTCAAACACCCGGTCAAATGTCTGGATAAAATGGAAGCTCTTCAGGCTGGTGAACACATTTGGCTTAAAGGGCCGCTCCACAATAATCGCATATTCGCGCATGCCGCCCATCGCCTCATCAATGACGAGACGGGTCTCTACCGGCATTTCATCGCGGTTGAGATCTTGTGGCAGTGATGGCGATGAAAAGGAATATATCAATTCGCCGTCTCTGATTCCGGTTTGCTCAACATCGGATAAGTGCTCGCGATAATCGCCGTAAGAAAGCCCGCCGGGGGCACTCTCAAGGGATTTATATCGGCGCAATTTGGCCCGCGCCTGGCGCGGCAAGCTATCGCGATCTCCCGAGATTAAAGTCCATTTTCGTGTATTCGCGTCAAAACGCTCGACAATGGGAGGCAAGTCCTTCCAGCGAAATTCCATTGTGAAGCTCAGGGCAAGATCGGGCTGGGCCTCTGCTTCGGTAAATGCGGTATCCATAAGAGGGGGAAGAAAATGTTCATCTGCGCGGGCAGAAAGCCCGGTAAGGGCTGGAAAAAGCTGGCACACACCCAGCAAGATCGCCGCATAAATCACGGCAATCGGTAGTCGCTTGTGCTTAATCAGTTATCTTTCCATAAAAATTATACTTTTCAACGCGTGCCATTGGATCATAGCGTTTACAGCCGACTCTGCTAGATATCTTTTTATGACAAAAAAACCGCGTTCATCGACCAGTAAAACCGCCAAAAAGCCAGCCAGGAAGCCAGCCCAAAAGCTCGACCTGAAGCCTGAGGATATTTTCCTCGAACCGCTCGACGAGGCTCTGGGGCAGCGATATTTGGCCTATGCCCTGTCCACCATCACAGCGCGGGCCCTGCCCGATGTGCGCGATGGGCTAAAGCCGGTTCACCGGCGTATTCTTTATGCCATGCGTCAGATGAAGCTGACGGCGGGGGGCAGCTTTAAGAAATCCGCCAAGGTTGTCGGCGAGGTCATGGGTAATTTCCACCCTCACGGCGATGCCTCAATCTATGAGGCCATGGCGCGCCTGGTGCAGGATTTTTCGGTGCGCGTGCCGCTGGTCGATGGTCAGGGAAATTTCGGCAATATTGACGGCGATAACCCGGCCGCCATGCGCTACACCGAAAGCCGCCTTACCGAGGCTGCGCAATTATTGCTCGAAGGGATTGACGAAAATGCTGTGGCGTTTCGCGATACCTATGACGGTGAAGATACCGAGCCGGCTGTTTTGCCTGCCGCCTTTCCGAACCTATTGGCCAACGGGGCATCGGGCATTGCTGTTGGCATGGCGACCTCCATACCGCCCCATAATGTGGCTGAATTGATCGATGCGTCCTTGCACCTGATCAAAGCGCCCAATGCGAATATTCGCACCCTCATGAAATATGTAAAAGGCCCGGATTTTCCCACGGGCGGTGTTTGCGTTGAAACTGAAGATTCCATGGCTGAAGCCTATGCGAGCGGGCGCGGCGGTTTTCGGGTGCGCGCCAAATGGGAGCGCGAAGAGCTATCGCGCGGAAAATATCAGATCGTTATTACGGAAATTCCGTATCAGGTTCAAAAATCAAAACTGATTGAGAAACTGGCTGACCTCATTCAAAGCCGCAAACTTCAGGTCTTGTCGGATGTGCGCGATGAAAGCGCAGAAGACATCAGGCTTGTTCTGGAGCCACGCTCCCAGAATATGGAAGCCGAAGCGGTCATGGAAACTGTCTTCCGCCAGTCCGATCTTGAATCGCGTTTTTCCATGAACCTGAATGTTTTGGACTCCGATGGGGCGCCCAAAGTGTTGGGATTGCGCGAGGTATTACGCGCATGGCTTGATCATCGCCGCGATGTGCTGATCAGACGGACCGAACATCGCCTTGAGAAAATTGCGCGCCGCCTGGAAATCTTGGACGGTCTGTTAATTGCGTTTCTCAATCTCGACGAAGTCATCCGCATTATCCGCTATGAGGATGAACCCAAAACCGAATTGATGAAAACCTTTAGCCTGAATGATGTGCAGGCCGAAGCGATCCTCAACACCCGCTTGCGCGCCTTGCGTAAGCTTGAGGAAATGGAAATCAAGAAAGAGCATAAAGCGCTCAAAAAAGAACAAAAAGAATTGCGCGCTTTGTTAAAGTCCGAAGACGGACAATGGAAAACCATTGCCGCGCAGTTAAAAGAGGTGCGGAAAAAATTCGATCCGAAATCTCCATTGGGCGCACGACGGACGCATTTTGCCCTCGCCCCAGAGGCTGAAGATATTGATCTGGAAGCGTTGATCGAAAAAGAACCCGTTACCGTTATCCTTTCGGAAAAGGGGTGGATACGCACCATGAAAGGGCATGTGGAAGATCCAAAATCCATCAAATATAAAGATGGCGATCGGCCAGCCCACCTCACCCATGCCATGACCACGGATCGGTTGAGCCTGTTTGCAACCAATGGAAAATTCTATTCGCTTGGGGTCAATGATTTGCCGGGCGGGCGCGGACACGGCGAGCCAATACGATTAATGATCGATTTGGAAAATGACCAAACAATTTTGTCTGTGTTCCTATCGGGTCAGGACCGCCGGTTCTTATTGGCATCCTCATCGGGCCACGGCTTCATTGTTGAAGAAGCCGATATTCAAGCGACCACCAAGAAAGGCAAGCAGGTGCTCAATACGTCGAGCGGCGCTGAAGCCATTGTTTGCCGGGATGCGACAGGCGATATGGTTGTTGCGGTTGGCGAGAATAAAAAAATGCTTGTATTCCCCGCCGCCGAGCTGCCGGTTATGGCGCGCGGTAAAGGGGTCTTGTTGCAAAAATATGCCCAAGGCGGCTTGAGCGATGCCAAGCTCTTTACAAAGAAAGAGGGCATAACCTGGATTGATCGTTCTGGCCGTGTACAAACGATTGATGGGTGGAAACCTTATGTGGGCAAACGCGCACAAGCCGGGCGCATTGCGCCCAAAGGGTTCCCCTCCTCCAAAAAATTTGGAAATGACCTTTAAAGAAATCGTCGTTTGAACGGTTAAGCGACGATATCTGTATATAATTCTTCGGGAGCAGGAAGCGGGCTTTGCTGTGCAAAATCCGCTGACTCTTTAACAATCGCCTTAATATCTTTATCGATTGCTTTGAGCGCTGCCTCATCGGCAAATTTTCCAGCCAGAATACGCGCTTCACAACGCTTAATCGGGTCTGAATGCTCGCGCACATCGTCAACTTCTTCGCGGGTACGGTATTTTGCCGGGTCCGACATGGAATGGCCGCGATAGCGATAGGTTTTCATTTCAAGTACATAAGGCCCATTGCCGCTGCGCGCATGCTCAACCGCTTCGCGGCCCGCTTCACGAACTGCAAGCACATCCATACCGTCTACTTCCATACCGGGAATGCCAAAAGAGGCCCCGCGCCGATATAGGTGGGTTTCGGAATGTGACCGGGTCACGCTGGTTCCCATCGCATACTGATTATTTTCAATAATGAAGATAACCGGCAACTTCCAAAGCTGCGCCATATTCATGGCTTCAAAGACTTGGCCCTGGTTTGAGGCACCGTCGCCAAAATAGGTTAAGCTAACGCCTTCATTGCCGCGATATTTGTTGGCAAATGCCAGACCTGCACCAAGAGGCACTTGCGCGCCAACAATGCCGTGGCCGCCATAAAATTTCTTTTCGCTCGAAAACATATGCATCGAGCCACCCTTGCCTTTTGAGTAGCCATCTTCGCGCCCGGTAAGCTCAGCCATAACCCCGTTCGGATCCATGCCGCATGCCAGCATATGGCCGTGATCGCGGTAGCCGGTAATCACTTGATCACCTTCTTTTTTGACCGCTTCCATGCCCACAACCACAGCTTCCTGTCCGATATAGAGGTGACAAAAGCCGCCAATATCGCCCATGCCGTAAAGCTGACCGGCTTTTTCTTCAAAACGGCGGATCAACAACATGTCTTTATAATATTGGAGAAGCTCGTCTTTTGATGCAGTCAGGTTAGATGGGTCAGGCGCTTTTTTTGCCATTGGTCGCTCTCCATAGACGATAAAAATCAATAGGTTGATCGCTGTCGCACAATAAGAGGGCCCAGCCCGCACTGCAAGCAAGTTCTTTGGACAAACCGGTTATTTGAGTACACCTATTTGGGAGCCAAGCGCGGTTCTACTCGCCCCTATTTCACTCACTTTGCGCGGCAATCAACAGTGCAATCGTGTCGCGTGATCGCGTGATCGGCGCACTATCAGCAATGACAGGATCAGCAAAGACGGGGCCGTTAACAGAGGCAATAACCGGGACCGGCTGATCAAGTTGGGCCAGATTATAGGCCAGATCATAAGATTGCATCATCTGCGGGGATTGCTCGGCCGCCGCCCCATTTTGCATCATGGCAATGGCCTCGCCTAAATCGGCGCGGCTAATGACAATATCTTGCGGCGCTGCATAGCCCAGCACCTCGCGAATGCGTTCATCAACCATATCGGGATCAAGATCATCGGAAGCCATAAGGCTGGCTCTATTTTCCATCCACTGGCGATGCTTGCGTAGGGCATCAACGTCTGCGGATAACGCCGCTCTTTGCTCTTGCAATTCCCATAAGGCCGGATAGCCGGTTTTGCTGGCAACCATCCCGTAAAAGGTGTTCGCCATAAAGATAACGATTAATACGCGGCAGCCAATTTCCAACAATAAACGCATCTGTGATCACTTACCGTACCCGCTCGGGCACGCCCCTTACGCACAAGCCTGATTCTTACCTTTACTAGTCTGTAATCAGGGTAAATTTTTCGTTAACGCACACCTTAAAAGGCTGGGGTTGGGGATAAGTTTTTGTTAACGACCTCAGATTGATCGCTTGTCGCCTTAGCCAAAAATCTCAATGCCCGGATAGTAAGCAACCGAGCCCAGCTCTTCTTCAATGCGCAAAAGCTGGTTGTATTTGGCCAACCGGTCAGAACGCGCAAGCGAGCCGGTTTTGATCTGTCCGCAATTTGTAGCTACAGCCAGATCGGCAATTGTTGCATCTTCGGTCTCGCCTGAGCGATGTGACATAACCGCGGTATAGCTATTGCGATGGGCCAGATCGACCGCGGCCAGCGTTTCTGTCAGTGTACCGATTTGATTGACTTTAACGAGGATTGAGTTGGCGCAGCCCCGTTCAATGCCTTCTGCAAGTCGCGTTGAATTTGTCACAAACAAATCATCGCCGACCAACTGACAGTGATCGCCAACAGCCTCGGTTAGCGCCAACCAGCCATCCCAATCATCCTCATCCATGCCATCCTCGATGGAAACAATTGGATAATCGGCCACCAGTTTGGCCAGATAGTCGGCCATGCCGTCGCCGTCCAAGACCAGACCTTCACCGGCAAGATTATATTTGCCGTTCTCACAAAACTCCGTAGACGCCGCATCAAGAGCAATTGCAACTTCTTCGCCCGGCTTAAATCCGGCTTTTTCGACAGACTGCATAATGAAATCGAGCGCTTCACGGGCAGATTTCAAACCCGGCGCAAAACCGCCCTCATCGCCAACATTGGTATTGTGACCGGCCGCTTTCAATTGGCCTTTGAGAACGTGGAAAATTTCCGCCCCGGTGCGCAGCGCTTCGCGGAAGCTTTCTGCACCCACCGGCATAATCATAAATTCTTGAATATCGATTGGGTTATCCGCGTGGGCGCCGCCATTAATGATATTCATCATCGGTACGGGCAAGGTGCGCGCGCCTGCGCCGCCAACATAGCGGTATAAAGGCAGTCCAGCAGAAGAGGCTGCCGCTTTTGCCACAGCCAAAGAAACACCCAAAATTGCATTCGCGCCAAACCGTGATTTATTCTCGGTTCCATCCGCACTAATCAGCGCTTCATCAATCATGGCTTGCTGGCTGGCATCGAGATCAGTGAGCACATCAAAGATTTCATTATTGACTGCCCCAACGGCTTCAAGAACGCCCTTGCCGCCATATCGTTTATCACCATCGCGTAGCTCATGGGCTTCATGGGCACCGGTGGATGCCCCGGACGGAACCGCGGCGCGGCCAAACGCGCCATCTTCCAACATCACATCAACTTCAACGGTCGGATTACCTCGACTGTCCAAAATTTCACGGCCGGTAATATCGATGATAGCGCTCATGACAAATAATCCTCAACTCTCGCAGGTTTGATGGTGAATACCCGACCGTCTAGCGACCTCTATTGGAAGGCGCAAGAGGATCAGGCAAATGCCTGTGACCAGAACCAAAAATAAGTGTGATAATCCCCTCTCCCGGTCAAAGACCGGTCAGAGGAAACACATTCAAGCTCGTATCAAATCAGCGATCAATTTCTACTGAGCTGCCATTAGGCGGCGAGATCGAAGGCCGCTTTCCGCCTTCAGGCGCGCGGGGCCTGCGGGATGGTCTTGATGAGGGCCGCGGTGTTGGCCGCGCAGCGGGACGAGATGGCCGTGCTGCTGGGGGCCGCGATGCAGGAGGACGAGATTGGGGCGGTCTTGATTGTGGCGGTCTTCCTTGCGGGGGCCTTCCTTGCGGGGGTCTGGCACGCGGTCGTTCCGAGCGTGGACGCTGGCGCACTGGACGATCGCGCAAATTATCGTCGCTACCCGAAGGCTTGGCATTGCCATTGCCCGGTCTGTTGTTTCTTGGTCTATCGCCTCTGGGGCGATCGCTTCTGGGCCTGTCACTTCTAGGTCTATCCCTACGGGGGCGATCAGTCCTAGGGCGGTCACTACGAGAGCGATCATCATCGCGAAATCTATCAGAACGCGGACGATCTCGGCGGGAATCTCGTGATCGTGGCGTTGGAACCGTTCTGCGGAATCCATCAAAACCCGGGTCATACCGATTGCCCGAGCGATAACGCCGACCGGGAAAAAATCCGCTAGCGCCATAGCCAAGATGGCTGCGGCCAAAGCCAAACCGCGAGACAAATCCGCGATCGGGATACCAGGAGGCATAATTGCCAAACCAAGGCGTTAAATAGATCGAAGACGAATAGGAAATATTGGCGGTCTGATAGCGATTATAAGCATTGTCAAAGCATATACTGGCTTCGCGCTCGCACGAGGCCTGACACTCGCCATAGCCATCCTCGTCAGAAAAGTTTTCGCAATTTTGATAACATTGCCCAACCGCATCGTCGCACAATAAAAATGATTGCTGATAGCCATTCGTGGTTTCGCACCCTACAAGCAGCGCGGCCACGCCAATGACACCGGCCAGTTTCAGGAGCCTGCTTTTAACCCGGCGGGCCCAAAGCGATTGACTATCCCGACTGCTAAATTTGGAAATTTGCGTGTACAAAGACGCCGCCAGTGGAGCTATCCCGATCATTGCGCGCATCATCTATCCCTCTTCATGCCGTTTTCGCGTCTCATTGCTCGATGCGAAACGAACGCCAAACTGACAATTGCCCTATCTTGTCATCCAAGATCGGGCAACGTCTCCACCCCAACAGGGTGAATCATAGGCGCAATTTCCCCAATCTCCAAGGATATCTGGGGCCAATTGAACACTAAGCCGCACCACCAATAGGCAGTTTTCGACAGTTTTGGTGCGATCATGGGATATTGATGGATAAATTGTGCTGGTCAGACAGCAAAAAGCCCCTGGCAAACCAATGTCGGCCAAAGGCAAATAGATCAATAAACGCAAAAGAGGGCGTTAGTCGTCTTTGGCTTCCAGAACCTGACGACCCCGATATTTCCCTGATTTCAGGTCAATATGGTGCGGACGACGCAATTCGCCTGATTCTTTGTCCTCAATATAGGCTGGAGTGGACAAACGGTCATGGCTACGGCGCATTCCGCGTCTTGACGGTGTAATTTTACTTTTCGGAACGGCCATGAAACTGCCTTCAATTAAGAGTTAGCGCGAAGATTCCGCGAAATTTGAATGGCGGGAATAAACCAGACGCGAGCAGGTTGCAAGTAATTTTATAAATTGCGCCTCCGGTTTATGGTTAACCGCGATCCTTCAAATTTTGCCATTTGATTTCAGCGCGTTTCAAGACCCCTTCAGTACAGTGATCCTCAATGGCGGCAGCAAAAAGTTGCTTGCCATGAGTTGTGTACAAGACATACGGGGTATTCAAGGCATGTTGCGTAAAGCCTTTCTATTTGGATTTATTTTTGGGTTCACCATGATTGCATCGATCGGACCGCAGGGCACTGTGCAGGCGTCCTATGCGCAAGATCAGTATTCAGGTGGATATTCACAGCCAGTCGCTAATCCGCTGGCCCAACTTTGGTACTCAATGGGGCCAAATGATCGGATGATTGTCGACCGCATTGCGGCTGATTTTTATGAGCGCTCTATGCGATATGCGCAAACGCAATCCATACAATCGAGCACCGCACAGGCTTATGTGCAATCTCATCCGCAAACCCGTCATGAATGGCGCCAAGAGCGTCGCCAACAATGGCAGGCCCTAAATGAAAATCAGCGCCAAGCCATGCGCGCGGCCAAACGACCAAGCTTTATGCATTTAACAGATGCGCAAAAATGGCCGTTCCGCACCCATGCCTTGCAGCAATTGGCCAGTGCTGGTGCGGTCAACACCGCCCAATCCGGTCGATATAATCGCCCTGGCATTTAACGGCAGCGTTTAAACATTCTTCCAAAAAAAAAGCCCCGCAAAATCTGCGGGGCTTTTTTTTAAACTGTCACGACTTTAGCCGTAAACACTCTGCTTATTAAAATGCACGCAGAGCATATAATAAACCACCGCACGATATTTGTTGCGGTTCGACATGCCATAGGTCTCGAGCACAGACTTAATTGCTGCATCGAGTTCTGGGCCATCGGGTAAGCCTAATTTCTTGATGAGGTAGTTATTTTTGACCGTGTCGAGCTCAGACTGGTCACCGCCAGAAACAGTCGAGCTGTCTTTGTTATAGATCGACGGACCAAGTCCAATAGTGACCTTCTTTAGCAGATCCATATCTGGTGTGATTCCGCATTTTTCTTTCATGTCTGCTTCGTATTTTACGATCAGATCGTCTCTCTTACTCATCGCTATTCTCCTCTAAGGTCGCAAACACCGTTCATCACTAAAGGACCTTCCCAGTCCAGAACGAGTCCACTTTGCTTCGGTCCTGTGCACGATTGTTATAATATAACTTTCGCACTGCTAAATACATTCATGACCATGGCTGATACACAACCGATTCTCACCCGCAATTGGAAGCGTTTTCGCGGCGAAAATCAATAAGTTAAATCAGACTGAGGGGCAATTGTGGAAAGATTGCCAAAACGTCATCATGAAGCCGAAGCGCCCTACTCTTTAAAGGGGCCCTTAAACGGGGTCTTAAACAGGATCCAACCAGCCCCACTCATCCTCGGTTTCACCGGAGAAAATACCGAAAAATGCGTCCTGCAGGGCCTTAGTCACCGGTCTTTCAGAAGAGCCCACCGCAATGCGATCAACGGAGCGGACCGGGGTGAGTTCAGCCGCTGTTCCCGTTAGGAAAATTTCATCGGCATCATAGAGAATTTCACGCGGCAAGGCTTGCTCAACCACTTCATATCCAAGCTTTTGGGCTAGCGTGATCACGCTATTTCTTGTGATGCCCGCCAGGATGGAAGACGCCGCGGTCGGCGTGAGAATGCGGCCATTATGGACAACAAACAGGTTTTCACCGGCCCCCTCACTGATCGTTCCATCATGGGCAAGGCCGATACCCTCGGCAAATCCGTTCAACTTGGCTTCCATGCTGATCAGACGGCTGGACAAATAATTGCCTGCCGCTTTTACCCCTGCGGGCACGGTTCCAGGGGCAAGACGGCGCCAACTTGAAACTGACACGTCGATCCCATTTTTCAGCCCATCCTCCCCGAGATAGGCCCCCCATGGAAAGGCTGCAACGATGAGGTCGGTTTCGCAGTTCATCGAGCTTGGGCCCATCTCGCCATATCCAAGAAAGGCGAGCGGGCGGATATAGGCAGCCGATAGGCCATTATCGCGCACCACCATCTTGCAGACATCCATCAAGGTATCGACATCATAATTCATCTCAATTTGGTAGACCCGCGCAGAAAAATGCAGCCGCTCAATATGCTCGCGATTGCGGAAGACGCACACGCCCTTATGAGGCGTTTCATAGGCGCGCATTCCTTCAAAAACGCCGGTACCATAGTGCAGGCCATGGGTTAAGACATGCGTGGTTGCACTTGCCCATGGCACCATTTCACCATTGCGCCAGATCTTATCAACTTCCTGAATGGGCATGAGCACACTCCCTTATTGTTTTTTTCGATTGGAGTTCGAGAATTCCTTTCTTGCCGATGTGCGCCAGCCTTCGCCCTTGGTCAAGTCTCCCTTAGGAATTCTGCCGTAAAGACCAATAGAATGTACAATTGTCAGTCCGTGAAAAGAGGGCTATTGCAATCAAGCTATCTGCGATTCTTATAGAACCATGCACAAGATTGGCCAATGATGGCAAAAAACCACACATCATCAGCGCTTAATGGCGAAAAGCCCTCTCTTACTGCAGCCGAGGCCTTATCGGGCGCTAAACGCATTGTGATAAAGGTCGGATCTGCATTGATTTGCTCTGATGAAGGCACGGCGGACACGGCACGGTTAGATGATCTGGCCGGTGAGATGGCGCGCCTGCATGGCAAGGGATTGGATATTATTCTTGTTACGTCCGGATCAATTGCGCTTGGCAAAACATTGCTGGGGCTAAAGCCGCCGCTACGGCTCGACGAAAAACAAGCCGCCGCCGCGAGCGGGCAAATGCCCCTTATGGCCGCCTGGCAAGATGCGTTGCGCCAGCACGGTCTCGGGGTTGCGCAAATTCTTTTGACCCTTGAGGACACAGAAGATCGCAAGCGATATTTAAATGCGCGCGCGACGATCGAAACCCTATTGGGACTTGGCGTTATTCCCATCGTCAATGAAAACGATACCACCGCCACCGCAGAAATTCGGTATGGGGATAATGATCGACTGGGTGCACATACCGCGCAAATGAGCAGTGCCGATCTCTTGGTGCTTTTGTCTGATATTGACGGGCTCTATTCTGCTAATCCGCAAATGGATAAAACCGCCAAGCATATTCCTGTCGTCGAGCAAATCACTTCGCAAATAGAGGCAAGCGCGAGCGGACCCAATCAGCAGGCCGGTGTTGGCAGCGGCGGCATGGCGACTAAGCTGGCCGCGGCCCGGATTGCAACCCGAGCAGGCACGGGGGTAATCATAGCCAATGGGCACGAGCGCGAGCCCCTCACCCGGATTAGCAATCAACAGGCCCGGTCCACCTATTTTCCGCCGACCGTAAAAGCCATTGATGCAAGACGAAGCTGGATTGCCGGGCGGCAAAAACCCGCGGGCACCATCATGATTGATAAAGGGGCGGCATCAGCGCTCGTAAAGGGATCGAGCCTTCTGCCCGCCGGCGTTACCCAGGTTATCGGCACATTTTCCCGAGGCGATGTGATTACCGTGTCATCGCGCGAAGCCAGTGGTGCCGGAGCCAGTGGTGCCGGAGAAAGTGAAATTGCGATTGGCCTTGCAGCCTATTCCAGC
>CAYQXV010000002.1:6589-59304 GCA_964421675.1 uncultured Caulobacterales bacterium | reverse complement strand
AGCCAGTGGTGCCGGAGAAAGTGAAATTGCGATTGGCCTTGCAGCCTATTCCAGCGAAGAAGTCGACGCTATTCGCGGCGCCAAAAGTGATGCCATTGAATCCATCCTTGGATATCGCCGACGCCCCTCTATTATACATCGCGATGATCTTGTGCTGTTAGGCGCCCCTTCAAAACCGGATATTGAGTAAAACAATGAATGCCTCCTCTAAAGCTGCACAAGATGTGTCAGCACTCATGGACACGATGGGACGAGCCGCCCGCAAGAGCGCTAGTGCGCTCAGGCTTTCCACCGCCCAGATGCGCAATGGTGCGATCAGCCATGCGGCAAACCTGATTGATGGTCGCAGCGATGAGATTTTGGCCGCCAATCAAAAAGACATGGCGAACGGACGCGATAAGGGTCTAACCGATGCCAAGCTTGATCGCCTTCTGCTTACCCCTGACAGGCTCAGTGCGATTGCGCAATCGCTGCGCGCGATCAGCACCATGCCTGATGTTGTCGGCGAAGTGATCACCACCCTCACCCCAAAGAGCGGTTTGGTTATTGAGCGGGTGCGCATTCCAATTGGCACCATAGGAATTATCTTTGAAAGCCGCCCTAATGTGACCGCAGATGCCGGCGCGCTGTGTATTAAGTCCGGCAATGCGGCGATCTTGCGCGGCGGGTCTGAGAGTTTTCATTCCTCTATCGCCTTACATGCATGCTTAATCGAAGGCTTGCGCGAAGCGGGACTACCCGGCGACGCGGTTCAATATGTCGAGACCACAGACCGGGCCGCGGTGGGGGCCATGTTGTCCGGGCTTAAAGGGTCAATTGATGTGATCATTCCGCGAGGCGGAAAGTCCCTTGTTAGCCGCGTTGAAACAGAAGCGCGGGTGCCGGTCCTCAGCCACCTTGATGGCATTTGCCACGTCTATATCGATAAAGAGGCAGATCCGGCCATGGCGATGGAAATTGCCATGAATGCCAAGATGCGGCGCACCGGGGTTTGCGGGGCAGCAGAAACACTGCTGATCCATAAGGACTTCCCAGCCGATCAGACAAAATCCATTCTTGCCGCCCTCGATGAAGCGGGCTGCCAGATCCGCGGCGATACCGCGATCTGCTCGCTCCATGACCGGGCGGTCCCGGCCACCAAAGATGACTGGGACACAGAATATCTGGATGCGATTTTGTCGGTTGCCCAGATTGACTCGCTCGATCAGGCCTTGGCCCATATCGACGCCCATTCATCGGGGCACACAGAAGCCATCGTCACGAATGATGCGAAAACCGCTGAGCGCTTTTTAAATGAAGTTGATAGCGCCATCGTTATGCATAATGCCTCCACCCAATATGCCGATGGCGGTGAGTTTGGCCTTGGCGCGGAAATTGGCATTGCGACCGGGCGGCTGCATGCGCGCGGGCCGGTTGGCGCTGAGGGTTTGACCACATACAAATATCGGGTTCGCGGCGAAGGACAGGCGCGCCCCTAAGTGCGCTACTATGACCTTGGGTACCCATTGCAGTCTTGGAAGAATAAACAATGAACACTGAAAATGCTGCCGCCTCAACCGACTCTGAGCACGAGGAGCCAACTATCGGAAATCCCCGCAATATTGCGTCTCTTCTTGAGGTGATGAAACGATTGCGCGATCCGCAATCGGGCTGCCCCTGGGATATTGAACAGGACTTTGAATCGATTGCGCCCTACACCGTTGAGGAAGCCTATGAGGTGCAAGATGCCATTGCCCGCAACAATATGGCTGATCTGCGCGAGGAGCTGGGCGACCTGCTCTTTCAAGCGGTGTTCCACAGCCAGATGGCAAAGGAACAAGGCAGCTTCACCTTTGACGATGTGGTCGAGACAATCACCACCAAAATGATCCGGCGTCACCCCCATATTTTTGCCAATGAGACAGAACGCTCTTCGGAAGAACAAACCAAAGCATGGGAAGATATCAAGGCCAAAGAGCGTGATGCCAAAGGCCATAAAAGCGTGCTTGATGATGTGCCCGTTTCCCTGCCCGGCCTGACACGAGCAGTGAAACTGCAAAAGCGCGCTGCGCGGATTGGGTTCGACTGGCCGTCAATCGATCAGGTGCTCGATAAGCTGCATGAGGAAACCGGCGAGTTAAATGAAGCGATGGCGATGAAGGATAAGGCGGCCATCGAAGATGAGTTTGGCGACTTGTTATTCGTGATGGCAAACCTCGCACGTCACCTTAAGATCGACCCGGAGGAAGCCATTCGAAAGGCCAATTTGAAGTTTTCCAAACGCTTTAAATATGTTGAGGAGCATGCGCGCGCTCACCAAAGCCAGGCAGGCACCCTGCCCGCGCTGGATGTTATGGAAGAGTGGTGGATTAACGCCAAACGCAACCTTGGTTGATTTTAAGTATCTTAGCCCGCTTACATAGACCAACCCCAACACTATAGCCCAAGGCGGCGCTCGATACCGGCTTTGATAATCTTAGCCTGATCGCCAAGCGGTGACGCGCCGGGAAATTTCGGTTTTCGGCCCTTTTTGCGCAGGCTATGATTGAGCTGGTGGAGATATCGGATTTTTTGCGACTTTACCGACCGCCAGGTCATTGAGAAGGAAAAGGCCGGCCCTTCATCGCTCACCTGAACATAGTGCGGCGCCATAGGCGGGATATACAAGGCATCCCCGGGGGCGAGGTCAAACGCCATCCCCTTTTCGTCCATATCCCGCTTCCAGGAGATATTGCGATGGCCCCCGGCATGGAAGCGCTCAAGCTCAACCTGCGAGGTCACAGATCGGTCCTCTTGAGAGTACACCGTTACGGTCTTGCGCCCTTCCACCTGAATGAGAATGTTATGGTCTTCATCAAAATGCAGCGGCGTTGTCGCGCTGGGGGATGATACAATCACGAACCCTTCCCGGCGCACCATTCTGCCGGTAACCGATTGCAGCGTGGACTTAAGCCGGTCGAGTGTTTCATCTATCAGCTCTGCATAGGCTGCATGATGCTCAACATTGCGAAGCATCATCCATGATTGCGCCTCACCGATCTGCTCAATGGTTTTGCGGACCGACAATGTTGGCGCGGGCACATCCTCTGGCCGCACCGATCTTGGAACATTGCCGCCATTATACTCAACAAGATGCTCAGGCAGCGCCTCAGCCAGTTCCACTAGAGCGGAACGCTCAAACAGATCTGAATCTAAGCTCAGCGGAAACTTTACTGGCAAATTGGGGTATTTTGCAGCCAATGCCGCATTTGGGTCAGCGGTGGAAACGGTCATTACACATACTCTGTACTGGCGACCTCATAGGGAGTTATGAGGTCTGGATTATCCCAAGATTGACGCGAATTGTGCAGCAGTCCGGACGCGGATGAGCAAAACACGCGCGGGCAATGGTGATCTAGAAATAATGATGTCACGAACCATTTGGTGCCCTAGCCAAAGATGGTCGATAACTGAATGATTTGGTTTAGCACACGAATCAAACAGCGCAATATTAAGGGTTTGCATTACGATCTTCGTTGTCCCTATTAAGACATAGATTCGCGGCGAAAATGTGGAGACCCAACCCTATAGCGGGATTTGCGCGGTACCATGCTCAATCAGTAGGAGATATTGGCAGTAGGAGATATTGGCATCGAAAGAAGCCGCGCAGCTTTTTGTGGTACGCGCGATCGCAATGTTTAAGCCGAGTGTGCCCGCTTGGGACAGAATTGTGCGCTCATATATTCAATTAGAATAGTCCAATAAGACCATTGTTTTTATTATAAATACTTTCCTATCTATTATCACCCACATCAAGTAAAGCTTGTCTCATTGTGAGATAAATTCCCGATATGGCACCGTGCAAAATCCGCTGTTTCAAATTGAGAACAGGGCAAAAATCGTGGGACCAAAAAGGACCTTCCCGGTGCCCCATGCGCCGATCCGAAGGCCATCAAAATGCCCGAAAATCCTGCCGCGAAGTTTCTTGCACAAAAAAGCCGCCTGCATCACGAACACAGGCGGCTTTTTTATAATAAGTTCAGATAATTAAAGCTTAAAGCTGACCCATCATATGATCAGCAGAAGAGACTTCAAATGCGCCCGGCGCTTCAATATTAAGGGCGGTTACTTTGCCGTCTTCCAGAATGGCAGAGAAACGCTGTGAGCGTTCGCCAAGGCCAAAGCCACTTCCATCCATTGTCAGGCCCAGTGCGCGCGCAAATTCGCCGTTTCCATCGGCAAGCATTTCCACAGCGCCGTCTGCATTATGGGCCTCGGCCCATGCTTTCATGACGAATGCATCATTCACCGACATGCACACGATCTTGGACACGCCTTTTGCTTTCAATGCATTTGCCTGCTCGACAAATCCGGGCAGATGCTTGGCTGAGCATGTTGGGGT
This sequence comes from uncultured Caulobacterales bacterium, assembly GCA_964421675.1. Classification (GTDB taxonomy): domain Bacteria; phylum Pseudomonadota; class Alphaproteobacteria; order Caulobacterales; family Parvularculaceae; genus CALLPQ01. The sequence goes on along the minus strand of CAYQXV010000002.1, from coordinate 54,944 downwards.
AAACGCGCCTGGCACGGAGAACAATGCGACTTTGCCAGACCCCATCATTTCATGGGCGGTGGTTTGCTGAGGTCCATCAGCTGAACAGGTCATTACTTTGCTATCGGGGATCATATCACCAACGGAAATGGTCATAGGTTTCACTCTCTTTTTAGGGTTAAGAACTTGGTTTTTTAGGGGTTAAAAACTTGGTTTATTTAGTGGGTATGAACGGGGCGATTTTAAAGGACTGCTTTATAAGCCTCACAGAATTTGTCCACATTATCTGCAGAAAAACCGCAAATATTCACACGGCCCGCGAGGGTCATATAAATCCCATGGTCTTCACGCAAAGCTGTCGCTTGTGCCTTGCTGACGGGAACAAGGGAGAACATGCCATTTTGCGAGGGAATGAACCCAAGGGAATTTCCAACACCATGGCGTTCAGCGGTTTTTGCAAGCAAGGCACGCTTGCCGACAACATCAAGGCGCATGGCCTCCAGCTCGTCGCGCCATGCGGTGCGCAATTCGGGCGATTGCATAATCGTCGTAACGATCGCACCGCCATAGGCTGGCGGCATGGAATAGTTCCCCCGCGCAATACTCATCATATGGGTTGCGAGCGCCTTTGCTAGCGCTGGCTGGCGGGTCGTAACAAACAAGCCGCCCGTGCGTTCACGGTAAAGGCCAAAATTTTTCGAGCACGAATAAGACACCAAAAGCTCATCAACAGCGCCCGCCATAATCCGCACCGGCTCACTGTCCACATCAAGCCCGCCTGCAAAGCCATGATAGGCAGTATCAATGAAGGGTAAAAATCCGCGCTCTGCGGCAATGTCGGCCACAACCTTCCATTGCTCAATCGACAGGTCTGCGCCGGTTGGATTGTGGCAAGCCCCATGCAGCAACAATGTGTCCGCCGGGCCGAGCTTTTTGACTTCGCCAATAAAGGCATCAAAATCGATGGTGCGGGACTGGCTATCGTAATAGGGAATGGTCTCAACGGTTAACCCTGCCGAGGACAAAAGCGGAATATGATTGGCCCATGTGGGGCTGCCAACAACAATGCGTTTTGCACCGCGCGATGCCAAAAGCTCCCCGCCAATCCGCAAGGCACCGCACCCGCCCGGCGCCTGAATTCCATCTGTGCGCTCGGCAATCTCCTCGCCAAACAGCATGGTTTTGATCTCGTCGACAAATCCGGGAAAGCCCGCCATCGGCGTATAGGCTTTGGTCGTTTGCGCCTCGAACACATGGCGTTCTGCGCTGCGCACCGCCGCCATAATCGGCGTCGTCCCATTTGCATCCTTATAAACACCAACCCCAAGGTCTATTTTACCAGGACGCGGGTCCGCCTTCATGGCGATTGAGAGACCCAATATAGGGTCGGTCGGTAATGGATCGGTACCTTCAAACATAGTTACTGCTCATCTACTCGATTAATGGAAAAGCGTGTGATCGCATGCAGCGCGATTAGTTCCCCTTCCTCTAGCGGGGTGCACCGTTAAGAGCGAGTCTTAAATCACGCTTATCGGCCGAACAGGCTTTCATCTAACGCAATTGGTGCTGGTTCTTGTGCTAAGGGGCGCGCCAAAATCGCAATCACTGCCCGCTCTCCAGCGAACTTTTCCGAGGTCAGCTGCATCACCTGGCGATCGTCACGCCAGACAATACCGTTCAAAGCATCAAGGCACGCTTTCGCAACATTATCGACATCCAGATGGGATTTCCGGCGATATTCCGAGGTCCATATATGAACATGGAAGGGCCCAAAATGGGGGCGCACAAAGGCGGCTTCCTTGCGCAGGAAATGCCGGATCTCCGCCTTTAATTTCCGGGTCTGGGTCGTGGCGAGGTTTACCCGCACCAATATCGCCTCCCCCTGGCTGGCGATTTGCACCTTGCCTTTCCCGGTGAAGGGGCGAATGGCGCTAGAGGACGGATGGGAAAAGTGTGAATGCATCATGGGGGTAAGTGAAGGCTATTATTTGCCCCGCTGCAAGGAAGAACGCATTTTTGCCCTCTGGCCCCGCCTGTTGCTATCGCCCAATGTGTTTGGCCGAACCGGTAACTAAGATCAGTAACCAATCTGTGTAGTCTTGCCTCATCTGTTATCGGGCCCATCCCTTGTGCACGCGCGTCAAAAGCAATACATGAGACGCATAAACCCCTTCATAAATAATGAGTTGCCCCATGACCGATATTCGTACTGAAACCGACAGCTTTGGCCCCTTAGATGTGCCGGCCGATAAATATTACGGCGCGCAATCTGCCCGCTCATTAATCAATTTCGATATTGGCACCGAGACCATGCCGGTTCCCTTGGTTCGGGCCCTTGGCATTGTCAAGCGATCAGCGGCGCGGGCCAATATGGGGCTGGATAATTTAGAGGAGCGATTGGGCAAGGCGATTGAAGCAGCCGCGTCGGAAGTGGCCGAAGGCAAACTGAACGACCACTTCCCCCTCGCGGTTTGGCAGACCGGTTCTGGTACACAGTCGAACATGAACACTAATGAAGTGGTTGCGAACCGCGCCATTGAAATTCTCGGCGGCGAGATTGGCTCTAAAGACCCGGTCCACCCCAATGATCATGTGAACCGCAGTCAGTCCTCCAATGACACCTTCCCGACGGCAATGCATATCGCAGCGGTTGAAGAAGTTCACCATCGCCTCCTCCCAGCGCTCCAGACCCTGCGCAATGCACTCAATGACAAAGCAACCGAGTTTAAAGATATTATCAAAATCGGGCGCACGCATTTGCAAGATGCAACGCCCCTCACATTGGGTCAGGAATTTTCCGGCTACACAGCAATGCTCGATAATGCGATTTCACGGGCCCAAGAAACCCTGCCCCGACTTTATGCCCTCGCACAGGGCGGCACCGCTGTGGGCACAGGCATTAATGCAAAGCCCGGATTTGCAGAAAAATTTGCCGAAGAAGTCAGCAATTACACAAAACTGCCTTTCGTGACCGCGCCCAACAAGTTTGAAGCGCTGGGCACCCATGATGCTCTTGTTGAAGCCCATGGCCATTTTAACACAATTGCGGTCAGCCTGTTCAAAATCGCCAATGACATCAGGTTGCTGGGATCAGGTCCGCGCTCGGGGCTGGGCGAGATAGCCTTGCCGGAAAATGAGCCAGGCTCCTCAATCATGCCGGGCAAAGTGAACCCAACCCAATGTGAAGCCATGACCATGGTTGCGGCTCAAGTTATGGGCAATAATACCACCGTATCCTTCGCGGGCAGTCAGGGGCACCTTGAGCTTAATGTCTATAAACCCGTCATCGCGCTCAATGTATTACAATCAATACGGTTAATTTCAGATGCGTGTGTCTCATTTACAGACAAATGTGTCAGCGGCATCACCGCCAATGAAGACCGCATTACGGACCTGATGGAAAAATCCCTGATGCTCGTCACCGCGCTTGCACCGTCTATTGGCTATGACAATGCAACGAAAATCGCCAAAACCGCCCATAAAAACGGCACCACATTGCGCGAAGAAGCGGTAAATCTGGGATTCATTAGCGCGGAAGACTATGACAAAACAGTACGCCCCGAAAAAATGATCTCGCCGCAATAAGATAAGTACGCCGCGTGTGCCGCCTTGGAACAGCAGGACAATATTAAAACGGCCCGCGACTTGCTAATGATTACCCAAGTGTTGCCATAGCGTGAATGCAGCTTGCACTCATAGCCTGGTAAGACAGTTGAGTATGGTTCAGTTTGATGGGGTTCGTTATGTCCGAACAAAAAAAATCGCCCAGCCAGATGCGTGTAATTCTGGCTCAATTTCTCTACGCACATGATGTAGATATTGAAGCACTATATGGCGCCATGGGCGCTGATCTAACACAGTGCGATGCAGATGCAGTTTCGCATTTTGCCGGTATCATTGACGGAATTAATCTTGCCACAAACAAGATCCGTTCACACGGCATCGACAATTGGGCGAAAAGCTAAATCAAAACCCGTCAACTTGTTACGTTTAGCCAATAGTCGCGAAATCGTAACAGTTGGGGCTTTTGGCTCTTTTATTGACCACTTGCATCACGCGATAGGCTCTTAAGATCGGTGAGAGCCTGACATCCGTGCAGGATGGCATTTTTCGTTTTCGCAGCAGCAATTGGGGGTGCGCGGCCTATTTAGGCCCGCACAGGGCGCGGCCTAAAGGGACCCAGTTTGCGGATTTGTTACGAATGCAGTAATTTCAACCCTCACACTACCAACATAACTGGCGCAATCGACGCGAAAACAAGCGGTTTTATGAGCACCCCCCAACACCAATCACCCCTTATCAATATTGGCGCTTATAGCGTATATTTGATGATGGTAAGTGTCATGTGTTGGCCGACATTCAGTCATTTGGCGACTGTCTGGATTTCCGGCGCCGATTACCATCAAGCCGCTTTTGCACTGCCCCTTGCTGGATTGCTAATCTGGTTGCGACGTGCCGATGCGCCGCGAATAAAGCCAACGGCCGGATCAATAAAGCTCGCTATACTGATCGGCCTGCCCGCAAATTTTTTGCTCATCGTATCGCGAATTTTCGACGTAGATGTCTTGGGCCATTTAGGCTTTGCCTTAGTCCTAATCGCTGGGTTCATTGCTTGTTTTGGAGTCGCATTTTCGCGCCACCACAAGGCCGCCCTGATGTTCTCTCTCTTTTTAGTGCCCCTCGGCGATGCTCTCCTTTATCCGATGCAAAGTTTGACGGCCCTTAGTGTTGAGACAATTTTTAAAAGCACCGGCATGACAATCGAGCGCGACGCTCTTTTGCTAACCACGCAAAGTGGACGGTTTCTCGTCGCAGAGGCCTGTGCAGGTATGCGAATGATGATAACGTCGATGATGATTGGCGGCTTCTATGCAATTTTAACCCTTAAACGCAACGACCATATCGCGTTGGTGGTTATGTGTGCCGGGGCCGTTGGCATTGGCATTAATATATTTCGGGCCTGGCTTATGGTTTTTCTGGCAACATTAAGCGATATGAAAATCGCAACCGGATATGACCATTATCTGTTTGGCATGATGATTTATTTTATGACATTTGCCGTCATCATCATCCTTGTTCGCAAACTTGCAGCGCAGCTTAATTCGCACTGAACCATTCGTGTAGGACGAAAACCATGTGCGGTATTGCCGGAATAGTCGATCTCACCCATGAGCGTAAAATTGATCCCACGGCGTTACGCGCCATGGCCAGCCGACTTGTCCACCGGGGCCCAGACGGCGAAGGATTTTACGAAGCGCCGGGCATCGGACTTGCCCACAGACGCCTTGCCATCATTGACCTAGAGGGAAGCGCGCAACCTTTTACCGCCAGCTCCCACCATCATCACCTTACCTATAATGGCGAGATTTATAATTATCGCGCCCTCGCCCAAGCCCTTAGCGCCGCCGGTTTTGCACCGCGCACCCAAGGGGACACTGAAATCCTTGCCGAAGGGCTTGCCCGTGAAGGCCATAGCTTTGTTGAAAAAGTTCAAGGCATGTTTGCGTTCGGCTTTTGGGACGATAACCAAAAAACCCTGACCCTTGGGCGCGACCGGTTAGGCGAAAAGCCGCTTTATTATGCCCAAAGCAAAGATGGGTTTTTAGTGTTCGCCTCTGAAATCGACGCAATCCTCGCGAGCGGTTTAATAGAGGCACCGTTAAACCCGCGCGCTGTTGCCGATTATTTCTACTATGGATATGTCCCTGATCCGTATACAATCTATTCAACCATTCATAAACTGCCCCCCGCAACCATATTGCAGGTACAGCGCGGCAAACCGGTTCAGCTGTCACGCTACTGGACTTCATCCTTTCATTCCGAACAAACATTGAGTGATGGCGATGCCGCCGAGCAGATGCGGACTCACCTCGATCGCGCCGTGCAATCGCAAATGATCAGCGATGTACCGCTCGGCGCCTTTTTATCGGGCGGCGTCGACAGCTCTGCGATCGTCACCTCCATGGTTCAATCCAACGCCAAACCCATCACTTGTTCGATTGGGTTTGAGCAAGAAAGCCACGATGAACGCCAATATGCCCGCCAAGTCGCGCAGCAATACCAAACCAATCACCAGGAAGATGTCGCAAATCTCGATGTAATGGCCGCGATAGACCCGGTCGCGCAATGTTACGGCGAACCCTTTGCCGACAGCTCCGCCTTGCCAACATGGTTGGTTTCAAAATTAGCGCGCCAGCACGTCACAGTCGCCTTGTCGGGGGATGGCAGCGATGAAATCTTCGCTGGTTATCGCCGTTATCAGTTTTACCTTGCAGAAGAAAAAATGCGCCGCACCCTGCCCGGTTCATTTCGTCGTACAGTGTTTGGCCCCCTCGCAAAAGCTTATCCAAAGTTTGATAACCTCCCAAGGCCATTGCGGTTTAAAACCACCTTTCAAGCCTTGAGCGAAAACAGTATTGATGCCTATGCCAGAGCAAGCGCCATCATGCTTCCTGAATTCTCCAATGCCTTGCTAAGTGCAGACTTAAAACAGGATTTACACTCTTATTCGCCTACGGATCATGTGCGCACCCACATTGAAAATAGTGATGCGCGCACCCCGCTCGCGCGCGCGCTTGCCGCTGACCAACAATTATGGCTCGCTGGGCGAATGCTAGTGAAAGTTGACCGGGCCTCCATGGCGCATTCTTTAGAAGTACGCCCGCCCTTTCTCGACCCGGAATTGGTAAGCTGGGCGTTAAATTTGCCCGATCATCATAAATTACGAAACGGCATTGGCAAACATGTGCTCAAAGATGGGCTGAGCGAGCGGCTTCCCGCATCATTGCTGCACCGAAAAAAACAGGGATTTGGCTTGCCGGTTTCCGATTGGTTACGCCGCGATGGTGATAATCCCCTGGAGCGCCTTGAAGCTTCTTCCCACTGGCGCGATAGCGGTCTGATTGATGAAAAAACCGTGCAGCAAATGAGCCAGGACCATCGCAATGGCCGAGGAGAATATGCTCAGCCCCTTTGGTCGGTGATTATGTTTGATGCATTTCTTGCAAACAAGAATGAATAAGACTAGCGCAATACGCCTTTAAACAAGGCGTCATAGCGGTCAATCATTCGTTTACGGTCAAAATGTTGAATGGCTTTTTCTTGATTGGCGCGCCCTACACGCTCGCGCAGCGACGCATCATCAATCATCCGCTCCATGCTTTCTAACAACAAAGCTTCATCCTTAGGCGAGCAGATAAAGGGCCGGTTTTCATCGCTCACCATCGCAGCAATATCACCGACATTTGTTGCGACCACGGGCAAACCAGCCATCATTGCCTCCATCAGGCTGATTGGCATTTGCTCGGTATCGGAGGTGAGCGAGAAAATATCAAAATCCTCATAAGCGCGTTCCGGATTTCGTGTGGGACCGGGAAATTCGATATTTGCAACACGAGCAGAATTGCGCGCCTTACTTTCAAGGCGCTCACGCTGAGGACCATCGCCCACCAAAACCAATCGCGCGTGGCGCTCCGCAGAATGCGCATCAAACAGAGAAATTAACCGGACCAGATTTTTTTCAGGACGAAACGCTCCAACAGTCCCTATCGTCACAGGGCCCGTATGATCCACAACCCGGTTTTTGATGTAAAATCGCTTCGATTCAATCCCGTTAGAAATTCTCTGCACGCGCAATGGGGAAAGCTTCCAGCGCCCAAGCGCTAGCGCCTCTAACGTCACAGAGGGAACAACCAGAATACTATTTTTGAGAACCAGTTGGCGCACGAATACCCGGCGCCAATTTTGCTTCGTGGGGCTTTCATCCGGCCCAAATCCATCCTCAAAATGGATATGCGCAACAGATTTTGCGCCGCCCATCATTTTGAGCGCCATGGCTGCTTCAATTGAACCCCAATTATAGGTGCACAGAACATTAGGCGCGCATTGTTTAATCAGTGTCCGAAACTGTTTAATGTTGGACGGATCTGGATATGCCGATTTTTGAATCTTGATAATCTGAATATTAGCGCCGAATTTTGGCGGCAAGAGTTCGCCCGCCTCTATATCGGATGACAGGCTAATGATATGGTGCTCGTAAGCAGGCCCTAATCCAGCGATAAGATCAGCAAGTCGCCTTTGCTGCCCGCCCAAACCAAATGTCGGAAATATATGAAGTAGTTTGATGGGAAAATTCATTAAACGAATGGCTTCTGCCACTCCCTTGCCCTATTAAATCCCTGAATCGTAGATTACCCCCATCACCTATAGTCGAAACGGCGAAATAGTAAAATGCGAAAAGCCGTTTACCGCTAAAATTGGTTAGATGCAATTCTCATAGACGCCCTGATTATCTTTTTCACAAAATGCAACGCGCGGTGAAAGTCGAGGAAGCCGGACCCGCGTCTCTGTATAGGCTTGAGAAGTGTGAAGGATCCTTCCCGTGATCCCGCTTTCATGAATATATTCAACCTCAGAAACCAAAACGGATGCTCCTGGTATTAATAAATCGGAATTTTCGAGATCAAATGCGCTATTGGGCGCATAGGGCTGAGAGGCTGTTGCTTCACTGGAAAATGACCAATGAACAACTGGACTTCCTTGATTATTAGGAACTACACTGATCAATCTCATTTCCAATTGTTCCACATCGATCGGCTGAATAATATTCGAAACACCAGTAAATATCCCTTCAATATCATCTTGGGCGAGTTGTTCACTCCACCCGGCAAGGTCAACTAGTGTTGATGCGGCAATATCTACCCGGTCACGCGCACTAAAATGGGTGTATAATTCAGTTGCCCCAAAAAATAGAAAAAACATAACGGGCAAAACCATCGCAAATTCAATGGCCGCCAACCCCTTTTTATCGCGAGCCAAATCACGCAATGTGGGCAAAAATCTAAAACGGTACTTGGTCATATTTATCACCCTACTAATTATTGCGTACATTTCGTTCAAAGTTTTCTGTTCTGAATACAAATTGGGAGATCAAACGATTTGACGCCCCATTTGTATTAGATAGGCTTAGTCCAATTACCGGATTTAGCGTTTTGTATAAAATACATGTTCGAACTCGAACAATTGTACCGCCGTCTCCAGGCTCAAAATTTATCTGATCTTGAGCTTCTTGCGTTGCATCCTTGCAGGTTATTTCCATATTTGACGCAGCGAGTTCTGCGAATGATGCAAATTGCTCAACTTCTATCGTTAGCGTGTCATTGCAATCACCAAAAATAACAGCAAACTTACACACCTCATCTCGAACAGCTTCCTGCTGAGCATCAGGATCATTTGTAATGTCAATTTGTTGAATTTGGCCAGTGCGCAACAAACGTGCTGCTTGGTGGCTTGCCCGTTCAGAAACACTTTCGGCAAAAAAAACCCAACCAATTTCAAATATTGAAAACATCAAGGCAAGAAATACGGGCGCAACCATTGCAAATTCAATCGCTGCTGCACCTTTTTGATTGTGTTTCAGGCACGTCTTCGGTTGCTTACTATTACCCATATTCTTTATCCGTGCTAATTGCTTCACTGGAATTCCTATTCCATCGTTTATTTCGAGACGTGGAGTTGAACGAGGTCGGACGCAACTTCACTAAAGGCTTCCGACAGATCATCACCGTCGCTCGCATTATGGAAATAAGGAGCGTCTGGTTCCGTTGAACAGGCTTGGAATAAATCTTCAACACCGTCATTATTTAATCCAAACATAATGGTGTAAACAAGAATGCCTTCGTCTTTCATGCGCTGACAAATACGGAGCATTTTTGCATCCATTTCATCTTGCATGTCGCCAACATCGTTGATGCCCTCGCCCATGCGCTCTTCTTCGGCAAACCCATAAACGGTAGCAATACTGCCACGGTGGGTATCAGTACTCGCAATAGAGTTAGTACCGTCAGTCATGATCACAATCGCTTTTTGCCATTGCCCATCATCATAACTAACACCTTCTGTAAACGGTGCTCCTGGTGAAAGAGTTCGCCATCCCCACATTGTCCCTATAGCTGTATTGGTAAACCCATGGGCAACAAGAGAATCGACTTTATCTTCAATTTCCGAACGGCTATTTGTGAGCGGCAATAATTCCTCGGGACAATATTGGTTTGGACCGTGTGTAGAATCGTCATTTGGATTTTCATCAACCGAATAGCCAACAGCGTCATCATAACGACCGGAATAAGTCTCATTCGCGGGATCAAAAATACCAACATAAGCCATACGAGCGAGATGCTCCATCGTATCTCTGTTGGTTATCTCTAAATCGCGAAACACCTGTTCAACATTATCCCAGTACGCGCTTCCGTTGGAATTACTAGAGAATGAATGCCGAAATCCCAGTAGGTACTCATTGTAATGCATATATCGATTACTGTTGAACTCCATTTCAGCAAAATCTTCATCGTCAACAAAGTTTCGGTTCACGTAGTTATTTTCAGAGTGAGATGTTTCTGATGGACGCGAGAACCAGTCTACGAGTGAAACCGCACCGCGATTAAACCCACCGAGCGTATACGTTTCGAAGATACCAACGTTAAAACCAGTGTTAAAGCAATTGGTATTACCCTCGCAATCCACATCATCGGGCACAAATGAAGGCACAAACAGAGAATTTGCCGCGTCACCAATTTCACCCAATGAAAATTTAGGTGTCGGTGCACTGTTGAACGCATTCTCAGTAAGTTGTTGGGCGTCACTATTATTGCCACTCGGAAAAGATGGTACCGATAGAGCGTTATTCAAGTCTCCAGTAGAGGTCCCTTGTCCGGGCGGTGTGTCGATTTCATCAAGGGGATAGGGCCGTCCTTCAACACAGCCTAACCATTCAACGTCATCCATTGAATTGTATAGATGCTGATGGTTCACATTCGTTGCGGGCTTAAATATTTCAGCAATACCCAACGAGTTTTGAGGACCGAACTGGCCACTCCCAAATGAGTTTGTATTCCGCGCACCAGAACTATCATCGATATTTGTCGGAATCTCAGTGTGAATAAACCGCGCACCATGATAGAGTGCTTCGGCATCATTATCGACCCAATCATCATCAAAAATATCAGTACCGCCGCCAACATTCACGTATGAGTTAAATGGGACAACGCTGATATTGATGTTTTCTTCGGTATCGTCTTCATCAAAAAACGTATCCAGCAGGACAGATACACTATCCTTGAGGTCATCGATTTTTGGTTGGTTACTCCCTGACGCAACACCGTTCATTGACCCCGTGACATCGAGCACAAGAGCAAGCTCGACGCGGCCCGCACCCGACTTAGTAACTTCTGTTTCGGTTACCATAGAAAATGAATTGAACTGAAAATGCGCACCACCCAATTTAAAGTCAGTCAGGATGATCGCATCCAACGTTCCCTCAACAGCGGCCGAGGTGGTCGTTACATTATTGGTAAACTCCACTTCCAGATCATCTACAAGATCGAAAAATTGAAAGTTTCTGTCGAATACTATTTGCGCGTAATCTTCAATTTCGGTTGTTGATGCATCTGGTACAAGGACTTCATATCGCGCCATTGCGAGGTTTGCAGCATCCAACGCGTCTGAGAGGTCGGAACGCACCATATGGAACCGGCTATAATCGATCGCCAGTCCAGCGAATGTAAAAAAGAGTAGCGAGCTAAGCCCGAACATCAGTGCGATGTTACCGCTTTCATCTCGCCTAAAGCGATGTGCAATAGCCCCCAACGCGCTCGTCGACTTTAAACCAGATTTTGAAATCTGCGCTTGAGGTGACTTCACACCCTGCGCAAACTCCCCTAGCGCTCTTTGTGATCTATTTTGTGTTTTAGATTTGAAGAACATAACCGTAATCCTGCTTTACCTAATGGGGCTATACCCAAGACGCAGAATACTGTTTTCTCATTAATGACGTGTAAGGAATATTAGTTAATCGTGAAATTCGTTTTTACAATCCCCATTAAACATAATGAGATGAGCAATTGAGTTGCGTTAACTTTGAAAAGTTAGGCTATATCCCGAATATGCAAAAATGCGTTCATCAATTTGGCTAGATTGCTGCACCCGCGTTAATGTTAATAGCAACAAAAGTTCAATGTATTTTCGAAAAATTGTATCGATTTTTTGCTATTTTATTGATCATGAGCAATAAATTTTGGGTTTGCGCTAAGCGCGGTCCAATCCTTGAAAGCACCCCCTATAGCCGTATTTAATTACGGTGCTATTGTGCTACAAAGAGACAGTAGAAAGCTTTCATAGCAGCGGAATAAACCGGTCATGCGCGATCTAATATTGGTAGTTTTTATCCTGGTGAGCTTAGGCGCTTCGCTACGCTACCCCTTTGTGGGCGTGCTAATTTGGGCATGGTTCACAATTATGACCCCACACCAAATGGCCTATGAAACCTTTGGTATTCCCTTAAATCTCATCATTGCGGCGATCACGATCGTTTCAATATTCGCGTCTCGGGAGGCAGAGCGGTTTCGCCTGGATACTATCACCTGCCTTTTGCTGTTTTTCCTGGCCTGGCAGACGATTGCCCAGCATATGTCGTTAATGCCCGAAAACTCAGCTGAATATTATAGCCGGTTCGTCAAAACACTCATTTTTGTGTTGGTCTGCATTCAAATGACAACCACACGTTTGCGATTTCATGCACTCACCTGGATCCTTGCTGGCGGCATCGCCTTTTTTGCAGTCAAAGGAGCACTGTTCACGCTCGCCACCCTAGGCCAGTACAGGGTGCAGGGCCTGCCCGATACGATCCTGGAAGATAATAATCATTTCGGTATAGCGGCGGCGACGGTTTTGCCGATGATCATTTATATGCGCGGACAGGTGGCAAACCGCCATTTGCGCATGGCAATGCTTGGCGTTGTTTTATTAACCTTACTTGCAATCATTGGCACCCATTCTCGCGGCGCTCTTGTGGCCATGGTCGCATTTGGCGGATATCTATGGCTGAAATCCTCCTACAAAGTCAGCTTAGCGCTTGCCGGTGCTGCCGCATTAATCCCGGCAATCATGTTCATGCCCTCAAAATGGCTGGAACGCATGGGCAGTATTTCAGAGGCCGGCCAGGATGCCAGCTTTATGGGGCGAATAGATGCATGGATCATCAATTGGTCTCTCGCCAAAGATAATCCATTTACCGGGGTTGGCCTGCGAAACTCCTATCTTGACGAAATTGCCATCCAATCGGTCTCTATCGAGCAGGCGGCCCACGCGAAGGCCGCCCATTCTATCTATTTTGAAATTTTAGGCGGATCTGGCTTTGTTGGGTTGGCTATATTTCTATCCATGTTTGCCTTTGCCTTCCTGAAAGCGCGTGCCATCGAAACGAGTAAAAATCCGAATGTCGCCTATTGGCATCGCGATTTTGCTCGTTATGCAAAAATGTCCCTGTTCATCTTCGCTATCGGGGGGGCATCAACATCTATGGAAATGTGGGATGGGTATCTGGTCATTATTGCCCTGATTGCCGCGCTCGACCGGACAATCCAGAGCGCGACATCGCGAAAGGGGTATGCCCGCAAGAAATCAAACGGGCTGAGATATCGCCCTCGTTCGCAGTGGTCCTATCCGGATATAGAAGGAAATGCCGGATTGGATATTTCCAGGAAACCTGCGCCCAAAACACCGTAATAAAGGCGCCATTTGCGGATGCGCACGACCCGAACGCCAAGCGTTAATGGATCGTTGTGCCGCGATCAGGGCCGGTTGCTACAGGCTGACCGCCCTCTTTATCGCTTGCTGTCAATCCGCTCGGGGGCGTGACTTCAATATCATTAGCCGCTTTCGCAATGAGGATATCAGGGCAGTGATTTTTCATTTCAATCTGAATTGTTGACTGAATATCGCCGTGCTTTTCTTCAAGGTAGGACTTAATCCGCGCTAATGTTCCCGCAGCGGCATCGGACCGGGAGACCGCTACATGCATGGTTAAGCGTGGATGTTCGGGGGTGAGTTGCCAAATCTGCACCTTATGAATATCGGCAATCTCCGGCGCACATGCCTTAAGCTCTTTGACTAGGACGGGGACATCAATATTGCTCGGCGCCCCTTCCAAGAGGATATGCCCCGTCTCGCGCAGCAGTTTAATGCCGGAACGCCCAATAAGCATGGCAACGATGAGCGATAAAATCGGATCAACCTGCAACCAGCCAGTTGCCATTATCACAAGCGCGGCCACCACGGCGGCAACTGAGCCGAGCAAGTCGCTGACCACGTGCAGCATGGCGCCGCGAATATTGACGTTTTCAACATTCCCATAGGTCAAAATTGAAAATGCCACGGCATTGGAAATCAATCCCAACACCGCAACCACCAACATGGTTGACCAAGTGACGGGCTCTGGTTGGAAAAAACGCTGCACAGCTTCGAAGCAGATCCAGGCAATCAACGCCATCAACAAGATACCGTTTACGAATGCAGCAAGAACCTGCACCCGGCGATATCCAAAATGCAGCGATCCATCGGCGGGCCGCCGGGAGAACCAATGAGCACTCGCTGCAAGAGCAAGCGCCAACGCATCGGTCGACATATGACCGGCATCCGCAATCAAGGCCAATGAGCCTGAAATCACACCGCCCGCAAACTCAACGACCATAAACACGGCCGTTACGCAAAAGGCCGCAATCAACCGCTTAATATCGGTATTTTGATCATGGTGGCTATGGTTATGATGATGCCCGCAAGCCGTCACAGTAAATACCTTAATTGCTATAAACCGATTGAAATCAGCAGGAGAGCGATTTCACGAACACAAAATGCACAATAGTAAGAATTAGATAAGAGATGTTACTCGAAACGCGACCGGAAAAAGGGCTCGAAATTTAATTTTCCCTTAACAAAATAATAGTCCGGGCTTGCCCGTGCCAGCAAGCAAAATATCCAAAGCACCCGATAAAACAACTAATTCCCGCGAAAATAAGCAATTGTGATCGCTCAGGGGCCAAGAACACGCCTTTTAAATAGTGACGTGATAACATACACCCGCTATTACCTTTGAGGGGCTCATTTTTGCCTTTGGGGGGGGGGCATGTGTTTCACGGCCGTTGTCGGCATATTTGCGGTGTGTGCGCCGATTGGCATTTTGCCATCTGGTTCATCTGAGCAAGCTGACATGTTCCATGAAGCGATAATGAGCTATAATGTTGAGCATAAAGCCAATCCATAACGCTTAATGTTCATTAGTTTTGGGGTTCGACCGGGATTTGTTTTACGATCCGAGCAATTACGACGCCATACAGGCAAGCGTACTCGCATCTATTATTAGTGCGTTTGGGCTTATCTCTATGGCCGTCTTTGGCGATATGGGTCGGAAATATTCGCCTCACATATCGGCCTTTGCCGTCGGCGTTCTCCTAGCCACAACAATTTTTCATCTATTACCGGAAGGCTATGAAGCGACGCCCCGCATTTGGCAGTGGGTCGCATTAGGCTTTGGCGTGTTTCTCATTTTCGGATTGTTATTGAGAGTCCTGTCTAGCGGTCAGTCCCTTAACACCGATCTTGCATTTGCATCTTCCTCACTCATCGCATTGGGAACCCATTCATTCATGGATGGTGCGATATATGCGATGGCCTTTCAGGGCGAAACCTTCGCCGGCTGGACGACTGTGATCGGTTTGCTGGTTCATGAATTTCCAGAGGGCGTGATCATTTATTATCTCTTGCGCGAATCTCAATTGCGTCAGGTGACGGCCTTGATCGCGGCATTCGTCGCTGCGTGCGTAACGACAATTTTGGGAACCATATTGTCGCTAAATTTTCTCAATGTTGCCGAGGCGTCATTACCCATGATGCTGGGTCTGACCGCCGGTGCATTTATTTATATAATTATATTCCACCTCGCGCCTCATGCTGCCCAGACGCCAAATCATCGCGGCTATATGGCCGCAAGCATTGGCGTGGTGATCGGGATGATCGCCATTGTTATTGAGCATATATAGTCGAAATTTACCGTGAGGATCACGCAGCCACGCTGCTTAGCACGATAAAACTACCGCGTGCGACACCCGGCAATACCAGCGACTGGGGTCACCAATGTTGGCCCTTCCGAGCGGTTTAGCGTGATGACACCACGCTGAATGTAACTGCCGCCATCAAATCCCTGACCAAATTGTAGATCAACGCCAAGCTCAATCCCCGCACCGCCAACAAATGACTGGCGCGGAAAAACCCCAAAGGCGATATCGCCGCCAACACTCACGCGGGTCAGATCATAGGTTACATTGTCGATGGAGATCTCGCCTGATTTTCCGGCAACATAGCGCAGCACAGGAATGGGACGGCTTGCATCAAGCGTCCATAAAACCATGCCGCACGATCCGTCCGGCAAGGTCGTTTGTGTGATCGATGTCATTGCAAACTGTGTCCCGGCTTTTGTCGCCGCTTGTGGGTCAACCGGAACGCGCGCGGGTTGTTCGGTAACAATTTCCGGTTCGGGGGCTGTGGTGGCGCACCCCCAAAGCAGCATTGCAGCACCCAATATCATCTGTATACGAAAATTAATAACCATCACTAAGATCCAATCTGGCTAAGTCTGCCCACGACCTGATAATTCAACCCGGTTCCCGTTGCTTCAAACCCTAAAAAGGATAAGGCAGTTGCAACCTCCGAGCGCGTAGGCGACGCCATCGCTTCCATAGAATAGGTTAGATTCGGCTTTACAAGAAGCACCACATTTGCGCTGCCCTCATCGCCCTCACCGGCCAATTTTATCCTGAGATCATCTCCGTCGCAGTCCGCAGGACCGGCCAGAACAAACCCCGATGCACCAAATTCTTCAGCGGTGCCATTCAAAAAATCTGTTGAAATCGTGCCGCTTGCGCGCTGGCAGCCATTTTTATTGAAATGCAAGGACGCAACATCAATATCGGCGCGCCCGCGCACTGGCATGCCCAACGCCCGGCTCGTTGTGACGTCACCAAGCGAAACCCGAAATGCGCCCCCATTAATCGCAATAGAGTCGCGACTGACAGCAAAATTGCCATGACCGCTAACCGCGCCCCCCGACAAGGTCAGCGCAAATGACGGCTTTGCTAGTAACAAAGAAAGGGGCCGTAATTTATACCGCGCCCGGCCTAAAAATACGCCCTCTGCTGATAGGTTTTCAATTACCCCAGACCATACTGATCCGCGAATATGGGTATGACTGACGATTGATGTGGATGCGAGCATAGGATTGAGCAAACTTGCCGGCGCGCTCAACAGCAAGGCGAGCAAAAAAACAAACCCGGCCAGAAAAAATATGGCAATCCGCGACATTGCAATCACCGCTCATCACGGCGCGCAAAGACCAGCCTGTCGGCCTTTACAAGCGCGCCATTATTGCGGGCCCGCGACAAGCGGGCTTCGATGACTTGCGCTCCATAAACACGGTTTACCCGGCGCATCCATTGATACAATAAATCTGGATCTGCCGGTGCAAGCGTAATTTGCACCTGTGTCCCATCACCATCAATCGACGATATGATCAGATTAAACGCTGCTGCACTGGAAGATAGCGCACTGTTTAACGATGTGGCCGTATCAAAAGAGGATTGCGGTTCGGCTTGCGCGTCCCCTTCTCCGTGCAACCGGGCCGCTAACACAACCTGATCAAACCCTAAGCTGGCGCGATCAACCCGCTGCAGGCTAGCAGAATGCCAGTTTCCAATCGGCACAATGATTGCCTGCCAGAGTAAAAAACATACCCCCGCAGTGGCAGCAAAAGCGACCATGATCCGTTCTCGGATGGATAATGTGCTCCACCATTGGGTCATATATTCTTGCTCCGCCGTGACTTCATCATGATCAAAACTCCACAATCAAATCGCCGGTATATTGGCCAGCACTATTGCCGTTCATCCGCGTTTCCTGGGCGATAATACCGCGCTCTGCCAAGGCTTGCTTATAGCTATTGAGGGTCTCAAATGAATCAACGCTGACCCCGACCCGCATATTGGGACCTGCGGCATTAAAGGTCATGGATTCAACCTGAACGCCGTCAATATCGGTAAGCGCATTGCCGAATGCCGCCCAAAGCCGATCAAACCCGATAGAGGCTGATTGTGTGCTTAAAATTTGCCGCGCATGGGTCACCGGATTTGCACCTTGCGCCTCTGGAAATGCATTTTGGTGGATTTGCCCGGAAAGCTCGGTAAACCTTTGGGCGGATTTTCCCGACCGCATGCCCTCGGCAATCCAACCTGAAAAGAATAAAACTGCACACACACTGGCGGCAATGCCTACCGCGCGCCATGGCAGAACAGCGCCCTTCCAGTCGACTTTGCGTCCAAACTGGCCGGTCAGAAAATTCGGTACGCTTTTTATGGCACCCGGCTCCAGCCCGGTTGAAATCAGCTGCGCCAATGTTTGCAAATCAGCGCGGTCGGTTTTGTTCACCTTACTCGCCGCACTATTTTTTAAATCAAGATAATCGGTATACAAATCTATCTGCCCCGGCTGCCACGCGGCAATCACATCCTCAAGAACCGAAATTGCGGTTTGCGGATCCAGCGCAAAGCCGCCCGCCGTGCCATTGGCAACAAGTCCGTCTTGATTGGAAAAAATCGTGAGGCTACCGCCACCTGGCTGCGATGCAGCGGTAAAATGCGCATCATCATTTGGCGTATCGGCATGGCCCTCAAATATGGGCAGCGCCATAAAGTCTGCGGTTAGTAAATCGGGGAAAACACCGTGAGCAAGAAATGTGTCGTGCCAGACCTCAACAATTTCGCGCCGGACAGCGGCGCATAGCCCAACCTCTTTTCCATCGGTACTACGCCGGCCGGCAGCGACATGCAGATCGTCAATGTCTTCAGCCAAACTGTCTTCGAGTAAATATCGCGCAGCAGACAGAAAAGCCTGGCCCCCGCGCGGCGGCGTTTGCAAAAGGCGCAATGCGGTGCACTCACCGGGCAATAAGGCGATGACGCGCTCATCGGAAAGGCTTGGGTGTTTGTCCACCAAGTCGGCAAAATCATCGGCGCGCCCGTGGGATTTCAGGCCCCCTTGATGGCTGGCCCGCATCCAGATGACGGCCTCGTCGGGGCCGCGTCCTACCAAAATGTAAACAGTCTCACTCAAGACGAACTCCCAAAGCGCCGCGAAATCACTGATAAATCATCACCATTGACCTGAAATAGCACAGTGGATTGCAATAATGTGTTACCAGATGAGCGACTTCTTAGCCCGTCGGGCCCAAATTCCAGCCTTATCTGGCCTCTCAGATAGGCAGACGAGGTAGCTATCCGGTTTGCCCAAATAGAGGGAGGCACCGCCAGACCCGCCACAAACGGCAGAGCCGTTACCTCTTCCACGCTTCCATAGCCGCCCAGCGGGCGGCGTTCGATAATCAGCTCAGCATCACTGAGCGATAATTCCCCGCGAAAGACGGACACCAAAATCGGCGCATCCTGGGGTCTTAACATGTTAATATTTACCGGAACCGAGTCCGTCACCGGCAATGCGCATACAAATGGCGCGATGGTGCGCATTAACACTTGGTCAACACCTATCATTGTGCGCAGCTCGGATTTGTCAGAAAGCAATGTTCCGCCGGTTCGATAAGGCACCGGCAAGCGCAAATAAGCGCTATCCTCTGCACCGCCAATGCCGGTTTCCTGATCCCCATCAATCCAGTCACGGATGATAATCGCAAGCTGGCGCGCATCATTATTGGCGATGCCAAGCAAATCTAACAAAGCGACAAATTCTAAAATCTCCGCCTCGCCCGGCTCTAAGGTGAGCGGGTCATCAGAGGATGGCGCGCTCTGCACGCCAGTTTCTTGTGATGGCGGGGTAATTAATAATGAATTGAGATTAAAACAACGGGTTGCATCAGCAAACCGTGCCTCCCCGCTTTCAAATTCCGTTACCGCTAATGCTGCCAGATCAAAAGGCTGCACTGCCCAAGGATCATCATTGCTCATAATGCCGGGGCGCGCACTTATGGCATTTCCTAACAGCTCGCCTGCAAGAATTTCCGCGCCCGTCATGCGCCATAAAAGGGTCGAGCGCGCCTGCTCATTGGCAATGCGTGTACTGGTGATCACGGTGCGCTCGGTTAGGCCAATGGCGACAATGGAAATTGTTGCAACCAGCAACAGCACAATAATCAGTGCTGCCCCCTTTTGTTGGCGCGTCGAAGATAGAGAGGGTTGGACCTTTTTCGGCGTTAGGGTCATGATTGCGGCCCCTGCTGGCCAATCCAGAAGGATTGGCGGATCTCGCCATAGACCGGATGGATAAAGCTCAGTTGCACCGCTCTTGGTAAGAAGGCCGCAGCGTTACTCGAAAGGCCTACGCCGATATCAGTCAGGGGCCATGTACCAATCCATTGTGGTTCGCCGCGCGCAAATCCGGCAAGAAAAGTGAGGTCCGCCTCCTCAATATCTTCCAGCAATATGCGCTCCGTAACGCGCCCATTTCGGGCGGCATCCAAAAATGGCCCGGTGCGCCGGATCAGTTCAGTACCGCGCACCAGATAGGTTACAAACTGCACCTCCGGGCGGGGATCAACATAATCAGGATTTTCCCAGCCCCCGCGCACGAACCGCAATAAAAGCCGCTCTTCATCATTAAATGTTCCCTCGCGCGCACGCGTTCCCCCTAACATTGGCGCGGTTGCAGGCGTTCCAAATTCATCGCGAACGGGGCGCGCAAGCGCCTGTAACAAATCTTCGCGGATGATCAATCTGGCGCGTTGCATTTGCGCAAGACGGCTATCGGCGCGCTCAACCTGCTCGCCCGCACTCAACCCCACGCGCGTGGCATAGAGCGCTGAGGTTGCGATAAGGGAGAAGATAAACAGGGAAATAATAACCTCAACGAGGGTGAACCCTGATTGCCGATGGGCGCGCGCGGCGGTCATGATTGCCCCTCTGATTTGAGGGTTGAAATCGTGCTTCGAATTTGGGTTTGCCCTTCACGGCGCACACTGACGGTTACAGTGATGATACCGGGCAAGCTTGTCTCACCAATTTCGCGTATCGCTATCCAGTCTCGCCCGCCAAGGCTTTGTGAAAATTCTTCAATACCGCGATCAAGTATTGCGGGATTAGCAAGCGCTTCCACCATTATCGTGTCGCCAACCATGCTGGCGATAAAACGGTCTTGAGCATCGGCGTTAAACCGGGTGTTTTGACCAATCAGCGTTAACAGCGCGCCGGTTGTCACCCCAACAATGAGCAGCGCGATCAATGTTTCAACGAGGGTAAATCCCGCTTGCGACGATGGGCGCTTGATATGAGAGCCATGACGGACGGCGCTCTTATTACTGAACTTGAACAAGGCGCACCTCCCCATCATCTGTGAAGGATACAGACCAGGCCTCACCATTGCCGGTCAGGACCGCCACATGGGGCGTATCTTGCCCATAGGGGTCAAACTGTATTTGCGGCGCTGAGCGAGCTTCATCGCGATTGTCGCGCTCATCCTGCCCAAAACTTCGACCAGTTGTGCGCCGACTAATGATGCGATCATTTTGAGAAAGATCCACCGTGTCTGACAGGGTTACTTCAAGCGAAATTGCCCCATCAAAAACGCGCTCACCGAAAACCCGGTCATTCATCGCCTGCCATTCACCATCGCGGCGGTGAACAAATTGATAGCGATCGGGAAAAACTTCAAGGCCGATAATATGGCCTGCTGTCACCGCGCGGTGACTGGCCGCAACAAGTCTTGCAGCAAATCGTTCAGCCTCACGTTTCGTGCCATCGCGGCCCGCTGGCGCATTAACCAGAACGACCGTGGTGGCGAGCGCAACGATTACCATGGCCACTAATAGTTCGACCAGGGTAACCCCGCGCTGAGACGTTCTTATCGATCCTGCCAATTTCCAATATCCGCGTTTTGCCCCTCGCCGCCCGGTTCACCGTCGGCTCCCAGAGAGTAAACATCAAAAATTGAGCGCTCCCCAGGGAAGCGATATTGATAGGGATTTCCCCATGGGTCATCGGGTAAGTTACGAAGATACCCACCCGGACGATATTGCTCCTTACGCAGTGCATTTTCTGGAACGGTTTGCAGCGCAGTAAGTCCTTGATTGGTTGTCGGATAGCTCAGCATATCCAAATGATAGCCTTCAAGGGCGGTCTCAATGATACGAATATCCGCGCCCGCTTTGCGCTTTAAGGCGCGCTGTTGTTCCGGGGCGAGATTTTGAATAGCAATCGCACCGACAAGGCCAATGATAAACACAACCACAAGCATTTCCACCAAGGTGACGCCGCGTTGTCTGATGTTGGACTTATTGACCTGATTGTGGGGTACAGTGTGATCGCTGGACATAGCCTTCTCCATAGTCTTATGGGGATGATTGAGAGTTCGCTCTATTGCTAGTGCCATATTGGGCATTCGTCCATGGGGTTGTTTGTCCATCAGCCAGTTTCCTTATCCCCCTGCTGCCAGCGTGTTGAGCCTTAACGTTGGCAACAGGATCGACAACACAATGGTCATCACGATTATCCCCATAAACACAACGATTAAAGGCTCTAACAAGCGCAACGCAACGCTGGTGGCGGTCTCAAATTCATCTTCAAGATGGGCGGCGGTTTTATCGAGTAATTTCGGCAATTCCCCGGATTTTTCACCCGCGGCAACCATATGGGTCATCATTGGCGGCAAGGCATTGGCCTTTTTTAATCCTCGCGATAGTCCCGCCCCCTCACGCACCATTGTGATGGTGATATCGAGTTGGTCGCGAATATGGCTGTTCATAATGGTGCGCTGTGCCCCGGTGAGTGCGTCAATCAAAGGTGCGCCGCCCGCAAACAAGGTGGCAAGCGTGCGCGCAAACCGGGCACCATCGAGCCCGCGCAATAATTTACCAATAAAGGGAATGCTTAAAAGCCATCGATCAATCCCAAGACGTGGCCCGGCTTGACGCCATAAATACACACACAGGCCAATTATCGCGGCCAGTGCAACCAAAATGACCAATCCATAATCACGCAAGCCGTCAGAAATCGCGATGACCATGCGCGTCAAAAAAGGCAGCTCCGCGTTAAAATCTTCAAATTGCGTCACAATTTTCGGCACCACAAACCGCATCAATAAAACGACAATGATTAGGGATACGAGCAACAAAACAATCGGATAAATCAGTGATGAAATCGCTTTATTACGAATGGCGCGGTTTTTCTCTAGCATCGTTGCAAGGCGTTCCATCACACCGCCTAGATCACCAGACGCCTCGCCTGCAGAAATCACCGCGCGGTATAGCGCGGGAAATGATTTTTCATTCTCGCCCAACGCATCGGCAAAACGCCACCCTTCCAGAATGCGGTCGCGCGTACCCAGAATAATCCGGCACACTTTGTCGTTTTCCGCTTGTTCCGCAACCGCGCCCAATGCCTCTTCCAATGGCACAGCCGTTTCAACCAATGTTGAAATTTGGCGTGTAACCAGAACCAATTCCTTACTGCTTAAATGGCCAGCGCTGCGATCGCGCAATTGGTAATTTGATAATGACCGTTCAGAGGTTTTGCGATCTCGCGCATTAGAGAGGCGAACCGGGGTTAATTGTTGCTGGCGCAGGGATTGGCGCGCCTCACGCGGGCTATCTGCGGTTATTACACCGCGCTTATTTCGCCCGCTCGGGTCGAGTGCCTCATATTCAAAGGTCGCCATCAGCGCTCACCACTATCATCGGCGCGGATCACGCGGATCACCTCTTCGGTCGAGGTCAGGCCCGACCGCACATGAGAAAATCCAGACATTGCCAGCGTATCAACGTCGCGAAATGCGTGGGCCGCCATCTCAGTTTCGCTCGCATCCTCATGGATCAACGCTTTGAGATGATCGTCAATAACGAGAATTTCGTAGACACCAATCCGGCCCTCATAGCCTGTATCATTACAGCGCCCGCACCCCTTCGCGCGGTACAAGGTGATCTGTTCATGCTCCGGCACACCGATGCGTGCTTTTTCTGCCCGGTCCGGCGTATAGGCCTCTTTACAGCTCGGGCATAATCGGCGCACCAGACGCTGTGCCATAACGCCAGCAAGGGTCGATGATAAAAGAAATGGTTCAACGCCCATATCGCGCAGCCGGGTAACCGCTCCAACCGCAGAGTTGGTGTGGACTGTTGATAAAACCAGATGGCCAGTTAAGGATGCCTGCACGGCGATTTCCGCCGTCTCGCTATCGCGAATTTCACCCACCATAACCACATCAGGGTCCTGGCGCAGGATTGCCCGCAATCCGGTTGCAAAACTCATCCCGACTTTTGGATTGATCTGGGTTTGCCCCACCCCGTCAATGGCATATTCAACCGGGTCTTCCACGGTTAAAATATTGCGCCCCGGATCATTTAACAGGCTAAGCCCGCCATATAGGGTTGTCGTCTTACCCGACCCTGTGGGCCCGGTAACAAGGATGATGCCGTTGGGGCGCGCCAGTAAAAGTTTAAACCGATCAAGCGCATCACGCGGCATGCCTAATGCATCAAGATCAAGTTTTGCACTTTCCTTATCGAGAATTCGCATCACCACACGCTCGCCAAACCGCGCAGGCAATGTTGAAACCCGGACATCAACCGTCTTGCCGCCCAAGGCCAGAGAAATTCGGCCATCTTGCGGCACGCGTTTTTCAGCAATATCAAGGCGCGCCATCACCTTTAAGCGCGAGGTAAAAACCGGCGTCATTTTAGCGGGCAGCGAAAGAACTTCACGTAAAACCCCATCAATCCGCAATCGGACCGATAAATTGCTCTCATAAGGCTCCACGTGAATATCGGAGGCTTTTACCTTTACCGCTTCTGCGATCAGCGCATTAATCAAGCGAATAACCGGCGCATCATCCTGGCTATCGAGAAGGTCGGCGGTTTTTGGCAAGCCTTCCGCAAGGGCGCTTAAATCATCTTGATCGCCAAGGTCCAGCTCATCAGTTGATATTCCTTCAACGGAGTAAATCTCAGATAATCTGCGCTCAAATGCCTCCTCAGGCATAATCTCGACAATCACTGGATTGCCGACACATCGACGCGCTTCAATGACAGCAAAAGGATCTGGTTTTGCGCGCGCACCAAGCGTAATGGGTGAGGTTTGCTCATCCAAAATTATCAGACCATAGGCTTTAGCAAAGCCATAAGACAGTCGTACTGGCGACGCGGCGCTCATATTTTGTCTTTCTAAACCTTATGCAGAACTTCAACGATATCTTTTCATAGCGTGACCGGGAACAAACGGAAGCGATTAAAATCCGCGATCATCTTTGTCATCATCTTCGCCAAGGCCGGTTACATCATTCAATAGACGGTTAAAATCTTCCTGGGCGCGCGCATCGTTTAATACTTCTTGAGCGCGGATATAATCAAATTTACGCCGCGTTGCACGCTGCGCCGTTGCTTGATCCCGGATGATGGTCGGCCGAATAAAAATCATCAGATTATTTTTTACCCGCGATCGCTGTGTCGTTTTAAACAGATTACCAACACCGGGAAGATCGCCAAGAAATGGGACTTTATCCTCCTGAATGGCCTGATCGTCACTTATCAAGCCGCCAATCACCAAAATATCGCCATCATCAACCAAGGCGGTCGTGGTGATTTCACTATTATTGGTGATAAGATCCGTAGACGATGCAATAATCGGCCCGGCAATTGAAGAAATTTCCTGGCGAATTTCAAGAGACACCGTGCCGCCATCAGTTATTTGCGGGGTGACTTCCAGAATAACACCGACTTGTTCGCGAGAAACGGTGCGGAACGCATTAGAAAAATCATCACCAATCTGCTCGCCGGTTGTGATCGGAATTTCCTGACCATCGGAAAGACTTGCGGTTTGATTATCGAGCGTAACAACTGACGGAGTCGACAGGATACGAGACGAAATGTCGGTTTTCAGGGCGGTTACCAGAGCGCCGAAGACATTATTGTTCTCGCCAAATGTTCCAGCGCCGCCCAAGCCAAATCCGTTGATCCCCAATAAGGAACTAACAGCCGCTGCGGTAAGCGATGACGTAAAATCACCGCTTAGCAATCCGTCTTCGCCGGTGGTGGTGGTCGTCACTGTCCCGTCAGGAGCAGTCGTTGTCACTGACGATTGCGTCGACGCAGCCGGTGTTAGCGCCCCGGTAAACGCAGCGCCCGCAGCCGATAAAATATTATTGCTTTGACCGGCAACATTTGTAGAAAACGGAATAGTACTGCCGCCATTACCGGATAGAAAATATTGAACGCCAAGCTCGCGCGCGGTTGAATCAGCAACATCGACAATGATCGCTTCGACAAGAACCTGCGCGCGTCGCACATCCAACTGCTCAATAATGCTCTCAACCTCGCGCCGCAAAACTGCATCGCCATTGACGATAATTGAATTTGTCGCGCTATAGGCCGCGATAATATTGGCACCGCCCGCAGATACCCCAGGAGACCCAGGGGTTCCAGCACCGCCGCCGCGCGATTGGCCCACCACACTTTGCAAGAGCGGAAGGATCTCATCAGCATCAGCATGCTTTAGCGGAATGACAGCAACATCACTTGCGCTTTCCCCTTGGCGGTCAAGTTCGCGGATCACATCAGCAAGCTTTGCCATAATAACCGGCTCTGCTCGGATTAATAAGGTATTGGAGGCGTCAACCGGAACGATAGAAACCCGGCTGCGACTACTGCCATTCTCATCGGTCAGCTCTTGCGCCACATCGCGCAATACACTGGCAACATCGCGCGCCGCGGCATTTTTCAGTGATATTGTCTGGAACGAACGAATATCTTGATCAAGCTCTTTGAGTACTTTTTCAATGCGTTCAATATTGCGCGCACCATCAACCACCAGCAGAGCATTATTGGAGCGAATAGCGGTTGCCACAGCCCCTTCTGAGTTGATCTGAGCAATATTTCGAGCTGCTTCTTGCGCATCAATATGCTGTAGACGGAAGATACGCGTTACGAGGCCCCCTTGCCCATCAACATCGCCGACCGGCCCGGCCGTGCGCTGTCCAATCGCTAACGGAACAATTGCGTACCGCCCATCGGCCTGCGGGGTCGCAACATATCCGTTCTGGCGCAACAAATCTTGAAACAATGTCCAGGCTTCATCACGGCAAATGGTAAAATCTGGCGGTGTTTGCAATGTCACGCGGCCACTCACCCCGCGGTCAACAAGGATTGCACGGCCTGTATTCATTGCCATTTCATTGATGACGGCAGTAAGCTCTGCATCGCGGTAATCGATCCGGATGTTGCAATCTTCTTGAGCATAGCTGGTCCCGGCAATCGCCATTGCGGCCATCGCCGCTCCAGACTTCAAGGCTTGAACGATAGGGTTGCGCACTCCAAAATTCCTAATTGTTTTGTTTTTACTCACGGCTTTACCTCATCCCTCAAGGCGTCTTTATCGGCATTGGCATTAATTTCACTATCACGCAGTTGGTTCGCATTTCCGTCTCGTAACTGATCCAATGGCACACGGATGGTTTGCGGCGTTCCGCCGCGCTCAACAACAATCTCAACGCTTCCTGAAATGGATGCGTCTTCCAGTAATTGATAGAGTTGGCGAATATCTGTGGGCGGTTGCAAATTATTGATTTTGAGCAGTCGATCGCGCGCCTGTAAGCCAGCTTGCGTGAAGGCTTCTCGGTCGCGTCCCGGAAACAAAAATAGAGCGCGTTCACCATTTGGCAGGGCGCGCCGCCTCGGTTGAACAATATCTTGAAGCGACCTTCGCCGACCATCAGAGGCAGACGGGGGAACAGGTCGCGCTGGTTGCGCTGACGCGGTTTGCTGCAAGGTTTGCGAGCCAAGTGCGCTGCGCGAGGGGTTTTGATCAATAAGGCTTTCGTCGCTCGCCCCTTCAAGGCGTAACACTTCGCGGACACCGGCGCGCGATATAATCGCCTCGCCTGCACGTATCTCCACGAGCTCAACACCGTCGATCAGCTCATCACCAAGGCCAAACACACCCTGACCGCGCCGGCTATTGTCGCCAGTGTTTACATCAATAATCGCAGAGGAACGCTCCCCATCAACTCGCACACCGTGCAACTTCAAATCCAGTGAGGTCTCTTGCAAATTTTCCGTTGTCGCGACCGGCACTTCAAATTCGACCGCCGCCGGTGAGAACGGATTGCGAACCGGCTCATTGTCTACCGTCTGTGTGGTGACAATTTGGCCAGTTCTTGGAATATCGGGCAATTGCGCAGGGGCCGACAAAGGAGAAAAAAGTAACCAGACCAGACGCGCCAGCGCGATCAGCGCCAGGCCGATCAGCAACACCAAAATGACGGAGCGCGCACGCGACAGGTTCTGTCCAGAAAGCCGCGAAAACCCGGCACTCGCAACACTAAAAATTAGTGGGCTCACCAATACTGGTGCCCAAAGCGTGCCTATTTTTGTATGTCCCCGAAAGGTGGACATAAAATACTCCTACACCGGACATGGTCCCTAAACGCCTATGAAAATATCATCAAAGGAAAATAGGGTTTTCCTGTCCAGATTTAGGACAAAAGCGTTACCAAATCGGCAATTCTCGTCCTGTTTCCCCGTGTTTTGGGGACTTTCGTCCCCTGGAACCGGCCATGGCCCGGTGAAAATAGCCCACTCTGGCGAGCATAGAGTAAGATCTATTCGCAATTAGAAGGTCAAAATGCCTTTCAGAGCGCAGAACTTCCTACCGCAAATGAAGGAGGACCCGCAATTTTCACGAAACCAAAACACCCGTCACCTGACAAGAACAAACACGGTAGGAATTCATTAACGCTTAGAAACTTTTAGAAAGACTGGCGCTAAACACCTGACCTAGATCGTAAACATCAATATCAACAGATGTTCCATTGGCCCCGTCAGAGGTCGCAGAATATTCATCGCCCAGGATATTTTGAACCTTAAATTCTAACTCAAAGTCCCTCCAGCCATTCCAGTCAAATTGCTTGGCATAGACAAAATCGATGGTAAGCGGCAATCGTTCGACAACATCGGGAACCGCCCCTTCCCCCTGGATCAAGCCAACCTGACGAATGCGGTCGGAATTCCAGTTCAACAAAAAGAACGCGCGCGAACGTTCATCTTGATCTTCAATACCAAGTTGAAAGTTAACAATATGCTCTGATTGCCCCTGTAGCGAACGCCCGCCACTTACAAAATTAGAGGCATCGGTTACGCTGGCATTGATATTGTCACCGTTAAAGATCGGCGTGGTAACAGTGCCATCAGAACTAACGTCAGATTGCGACCAGGTATAGTTGGCCGATAGGACAAGGTCTTTTTGACCAAACCGGCTATCTTTGCCCAATATATCGCTCACGAAAAAGCGCTGCTCATACTCAAACTCAACGCCGTAAAGCTCTGCAGACGGTGCGTTAATATAAGCAATATTAATCTCATCACCCACAGCGATAAAACTTTCTTCAATTGGGTTTTCAAGGTCTTTATAAAAGCCGCCAACCGTTAAAAACTGCTCGCGCCCAAAATAATATTCAAATCGCAAATCGTAATTTGTAAGCTCAGTATTTTCCAGGAATGGATTACCAAAGACTGTGATATCGCGATCTGTATCGGTAAATTGTGACGCTCCTAACTCTTGGAACTGAGGGCGCGTAATGGTTTGCGAGAATGCCGCTCTGGCTTGCAAATTATCGATGACATTCCATGTCAGCGTAACCGCAGGCAAGAAGTAATCTTCATCAATCGTCGTCTCTGGAATTCCGAAGCTATTATCAGCAACCGCATTGGCAGAAACAGCAGCAACCCGGAAATTGTCAACAATCTGTTCTGATGTTTCATAGCGAACGCCAACCGAAGCGCGGACAAAATCTGTTAGCTGAAGATCTAGCCCGACATAGGCACCGTGCACTTCCAGAGTCCCGACATATCCATTTGGCTGGATTGAATCCGGGTTCTCGGCAAATTCAAACCCGCCATTTTCAACAATGTTTTGATCCGACAATAGAACGTCAATGCGCTGGAAAAAGATCGGTTCAATATCAGTAAAATCGTCGGGTGTTTCATTAAGGAAGGCAAACTCACGCAGGATATAATCGCGCTCATTATCAAGGTAGGAATATCCAACCTTTATATTATGAGGTTGATCAAACAGGGTGAAAGGAAGGTCAAAATCTAAACCACCCGAGAAACTGGAATCCTCAACTTTAGAAAAGCGAATGCCAAGGCCATCCTGTGACGGGCTACCGCTCGAAAGGCCGCCCAATGCAGACCGGAAGTCAAGAATTTCATTGTTGGGTGTAATGAAAATTGCCGGGTCTTCCTGCTCGCGAAAATAGGTAAATTGCGTTTCAAATGGCGCATCGCGAAACGCTTCGGAATAGGCAACCCGCGTTGTCACTTCCAGATCGGCCAAGGATGGGAAGAAATGCGATGTGTTGATTTGACCGGACCAGACCTGATTTTCGAAAAACTCCAAATTTGACCGTATAATATCGTTATTGTCGCCAAAGGTCGCGGAGTCGACGCCAAAGCGTTCTCGCGCTTCTTTTTGTGTCTTGCGAAGATAGATTGCCGTGAGGTTTACTTCGTGATCATCACCAATTTCCACACCAGCGCCAATAAGAGCGTTGAGTAGAATGGTCTCCGTCAAACTTTCAAAATCAAACTCGGTCGTGCGAACACCAACTTCGCCGCTGGGATCAACGCCGGCATCGCCTTGGCGGCCAATTTTAGTTTGAAAATCCCGGCCATACCCCAAATTGCCGACAATCCCCACACGTATTGTGTCATTCAGATCATGGCTGGTTCCGCCCGCAAGGTTAAACCCATGATTTACCGGAACAGATTTCTCCTGAATAACGCGCAATTCAGAATTGGGCAGTGACGCACCAATTTCGCGAATTTCCGCCTCGCTAAAATTGTTTGAGTTTACCGCAACACCCGGCTGCGCCGCAAAGGCGGCCTCAAGGGCGTCAGGGAAATTTCGTGTACCATCATCAAAGCCAAGAAAATCGCGATCGCCGCCATCAAAGGTAAGCCCATCTCTGGCCGTTGTTACCAAGTCCAGCGAACCAGAAATCTTGAAATCAAAAAATGGTTCATCAGGCAATGACTTAGAGCGAAGCTCGATTAACCCGCCGCCAAATTCACCGGAAAATTCAGGTGAAAATGTTTTTTGCACCAAAATTCCGCTCACAACTGAGGTTGGGAAAAGGTCGAGCGGCGCCACCCGGCGTAATGGCTCGGGACTGGGTAAGGGTGAGCCGTTTAATGACAGGTTTGAATATCGCTCATTGAGACCGCGAACAACGATGAATTTCCCCTGACTTAACGACAGGCCAGTCACGCGGCGCAATGCACCGGCAACATCTGAGTCGCCAGAGCGCTCAATTTTAACATCACTCAGAACATTTGAAATTTGCGAGGTTGCCCGTTTCTCATCGGGAATATTGACCCCGCGCACAACAATCTCATCGGTAATTTCTGCACCAAATTGCGCAACAGCAGTTACCGGAAACACAACACTGGACATAAGCAGTGAAAGGGAAAGAGAGGTTAAACGCCCCATATCGACACCTTGTACGATTTTGGCTCCAATGAGCCATTATTCAACAACAAACTATTTAACTGCAATTTGGTGATCGAAACGCCTTGCTGCGATCACCACCTTATTCTTAAAGACTGCCAGGAACGGTCCAGCCGACAAACCAGTCGTCCGCATCATTAGCGAGCGCGCCAATCTGAGAAACATTTTCAAGAGCTGGATCAACCGTTGACGGATCAACTGGGATGACGCTGTCTTCATTCGCGCCATTTAGAAAAGCGGACGTGAAGCCCGGCGCAGATGTCAGCGAACTTGTGCCAACGCTAATGCCTTCAAATGCGGCAATGTCAGAAACCGCTTCGTCCACGGCCCCGTCACTATCTGTGAAATCATCCAACGGCGTCTCGCAGCTAAAGAATAGCGAGATAAATTGAAGATCAACAATGCCCGGCGTCGGAGTGCTCGATGTATTGATCTGGTTGAAAGTCGCACCATCATCAATATCAAGACAGCCATCATCCCAGCCCGTGACAACGCCGTTCAGGAATGTTCCCGCTGTCCCTTCGCGGATCTGCATACCAAGATCTTCTGACGGACCGCCAATCGCTGTCCAGTTCGCAATTGTCGGATTTGAGCGCGGTGTTTGATCATTCAATGAAGAGTTATTGTCGCCTTCAAAGCCATTGTCACCAACACCAGAACCGGCAATCAGAATATATTGCGCAGAGCCGTTCCATCCGGCCACCCAATCGACCGCATCATCATCGACACCGGTGATCACCAGATGGCTTACGTCAACAGTGCCGCCGAAAAACTCAACGCCGTCATCGTCATTATTGTGAACCTGAACAAAGTCTATTTCTGTGCCATCGCCAACACCTTGAAAGGCAATGCCGTTCAATTCATTGCCGGGGGTAATGGCGAAGCCAGCAAACTGAACCCGGAAGAAATTCAACAGCCCGGAATTATCATTAGGCGCGTTACCGCCATAATTACCCGTGCCCCCCTCCCCGGATGCTTCACACGCCTCGGGAACAGATGGATCGGCGCATGAATTAATTGGCGCGCGGCCATTAATAATCAAACCGCCCCACTGTCCGCGTTCGCTTCCCAAATTCTCACCATTAACATCGGCCAATGAGGTCATGATAATCGGTGCTGACTGGGTGCCTGCGGCAATGATTTGTGAGCCACGATTTACGGTCAGAAAATCTGTTGAGTTTGTGCCGTAAATTGTAACACCGGCCTGAATGGTCAATGTTGCGGAAATTACCGGGTTCGGATTATTAACGTCCGGCCCTGCATCTTGTCCCACAAAGGCCGCCCCGGCTAACGCATATAGATTGCCAGTTGTCAGGGTTGTATCTTGTGTCACAGCGGTTGGAATTTCGCAGACCGCGCCCCCTGACGGGGCGGCGGGAACGCTTGGCCCGCCAGTAATATCCGTTGTACCGACTGGGCATCCTTGCGGCGGGAAGACTGAGCCAGGCACTGTCCACCCAAACGCCCATGTATCTGCCGGCGCAAGGCCAGGAGCAAACGCCCCAATGAATGCCTCATTGACCAATGCTGGATCTACTGTGCTGGCATCAATTGATGCGACGGCAGCTTCATTGGCACCGGGAAGAACGCCGCTAAGCGTGCTGTTACCCACCGAAATGCCGGGGAAGGATGCAATATCTGAAAACGGCTCATCAACGGTCCCGTCACTGTCAGTAAAATCGTCCAGCGGTGTTTCACAGCTAAAAAATAATGACGAGAACTGAAGGTCAGTTGCGCCGCTATCGATTGTTGCCGATGGATCGACCTGATTAAACGTTGCGCTGTCATCAATATCCAAACAGCCATCTTCCCAACCGGATACAATACCGTTGATAAACACGCCCGCCGTTCCTTCGCGGATTTGCATGCCGAGATCTTCAGACGGCCCGCCAATCATGGTGAAATTTGAAATCATTGGATTTGAACGCGGTGTCTGGTCGTTCAGGGAAGAATTATTGTCGCCCTCAAACCCATTATCACCAACGCCTGAACCGATA
This sequence comes from uncultured Caulobacterales bacterium, assembly GCA_964421675.1. GTDB lineage: Bacteria > Pseudomonadota > Alphaproteobacteria > Caulobacterales > Parvularculaceae > CALLPQ01. The sequence goes on along the minus strand of CAYQXV010000002.1, from coordinate 21,595 downwards.
TTCAAAACATCCTGCGCCGAACCGGTCCAACCGGCGACCCAATCAAATGCGTCGTCATCGACACCGGTAATGACAACATGGCGCACATTTACCGTGCCGCCAAAAAACTCAACGCCGTCATCGTCATTATTGTGGACCTGAATGAAATCAACATTCGTGCCGCTACCAACTCCTTGGAAGGCAATACCGTTCAACTCATTTCCTGGCGTAATGGCAAAGCCGGCATATTGAACACGAACATAATTGAGAACACCGGAATCATCGGCCGGATTGTCCCCGCCATAGGTGCCCGTCCCACCTTCGCCTGATGCCTCACACATTGCCGGTACTGAAGGGTCTGCACATGAATTAATCGGTGCACGTCCATTTAAAATCAGGCCGCCCCATTGTCCGCGCGCCGAACCCTGACTGTCATTGGCAACACCGTCATCGATAATGTCTTCATCTGAAGTCAGCGCGATAGGAGCTGCTGCTGATCCGGTTGCAATCAAACGCGATCCACGATTGACCGTTAGAAAATCCGTTGAGTTTAAGAAGACCAATGTCGCGCCGCCCTGAATGGTAAGGTCTACGGTCGAGCCCCCTAACGCTCCCGGCGTTGGTCCATCGTCAGTCCCAATAAATGTCGCTTGCTCTACGAAGTAAGCCCGCGGCTGACTGGCCGACGCCGTCAGGGTGAGATCTGAGGTGATATTGCCAAAACCATCAACAATGATTTGGCATGCGGTTACAGCAGAATTGGGCAGTGTTGCTGCCGTCGTCCCGATAGGACATCCGCCAAAGGTTAGATCAATTGCATCAGGATTGGCCGTTGGCGTATCGGGCGCATTATTAGCTGGCGGTAGTGTAGCAATAACACTGCTCGCGCCAGGCGACGACGGATCAGAACCAGAGCATGCACTCAGTGCCATCACTGCGCTTGTTGCCAATAAAAGTGACTGAAACCGGGAAGGAATTTTCATGAGAGCCCCATCAGGAGAATTAAGAACGCAATTAAACCACCAACGCCCCACTGGGCGTCTTGTGACGCGCCATACAGAATTCTCGAAACAGATTTTTGACAGTCATATCTCAATTTTATGACAAAGTGCGTTTGGGGAAATTATGAGGATTTTCACCGGTTTTCCGCACAAACCGGCACAAGAAAAACCCGTCAATAATGCGCAAAATGTGCTCACAATACGGAATAATGTAATAGTTTGGCACAGTCGGGCTTACCGTTAAGTCTCGGCATTCACGGTGCGCTGTTTAAAAAAGTTTGCCCAATGGCATGAGAGACACACCGCATTGGCGTACCCAATGCGCTCATTTTTCAAAAATTTACAAACTTGCGATATCTCTTATGACAAGACTCACCCATGATGGCCGGAAATCGCATTAGATTCGCCCCTTCGATTCGCCCCAAAACCAGCGCCTGCGCCTCACACTGTTCGGTACTTTTGCGCCCCTTAAAGGCAGGACCATGAATTTTGATCCCCCGATTTTTTTCCTTGCCGCCATTATTGGGCTTGTTGTCGGCAGCTTTTTAAATGTGGTCATCACCAGAGGCCCTGCCCTTTGGGGTCTTACGGATGAAGAAACAATATTGGGCAGTTTTTGGGGGCCACGATCAAAATGTCCATCGTGCAGGCAGCAAATCCGCAGCTGGCACAATATTCCCGTCGTCAGTTACATAATTTTGCGAGGACGTTGTGCAGATTGTAACGCCTCGATTGGCGCACGTTATCCGTTGGTGGAACTATTGGGCGCACTTTCAGCGCTAATCGCGATTTCATTGTTCGGAATAAGCATGGCGGCATTGTTCGCCGCGATTTTTATGTGGATGCTCATTGCCCTCGGGTTCATCGACTTTGAAACCGGCTATCTTCCCGATGCGATCACCTTTCCCATGATTGCGCTCGGCCTTTTAGCCTCCATCATGAATCTGTTTGTCAGTTTTCCCGCCGCCATTATCGGTGCGTTTGCGGGCTATAGCAGCTTCTGGCTCATCGCAACGGCCTATCGCCATTTGCGAGACAGAGAAGGATTAGGAATGGGAGATGCCAAATTGCTCGGCGCATTGGGCGCGTGGAGCGGTTGGACATTGTTGGCGCCGATTGTTTTTACTTCCTCTCTTGCCGCGCTGTGCCTGATTGCAATCAGCACCATGCGCGGGAGAGAATTTGATAGCGAGAGCGAAATCAGATTTGGACCGGCGCTGGCAATTGCCGGTGCGCTGATCTTTATTGCGTCCAATTCATCAATCGCCGCGAATTGGTTCTGGATTTAAATTCGGTGAAACGCACTTAGATCTGCACGGAACTGCAAAATATCATCAACAGCGACGATTTCGCCGCGTGCCTCTACCGGGTCAGCAACGAGCGGTAAAATCTCTAATGGCATCGGGCCGCCATCACGATCAGTTAACAGTAAAACAGCTTCGCGCCCTTGGCCATCGCGGACCCAGAAACTTGGCGGAATGCCGCCGCGAATACAAAGTGAAGCACACGCTTTATGGGTCATGCCGCGCGCCGGGCGCATCACCCCAAAAAAGCATTTACTATCCATGATCGCCCCTTTCAGGGTTGCCATGCCGCGCGAGGCAACCCGCGGCGCACGCAACCGAGCAAGGTCGCCGTCACTAAGGTCAGCGGGGGTCTGCCATTTATCGAGCAATGGCGGTACTTCAAGCATTTGCCTGTCTTTGCGTTCAATCAGTACACCGCTTGCTGTAACTGGCGTCGATTGGGCAGCATCATTTTTCAATCCGCTGGAACATTTACCTTCTGCGACGACCAGAACGGTGCGCACACCGCCCGGCACCGTTTCATCAATCATCCGCAGCATGGGGTAAGGATGGGTCGACCATGCGCCAGTTACATTATGGGTGGCACCGGTTTGCCATGACCCCGCACCGGGATCTGACAGATTTGAAGACACCCCATAACTCACCGCAGCCGTTCCGGCCAAGGCGAACGGCAATGTCCCTATTAAAAAGCGCCGATCAATGGCGGGCATGGGTGCCCACCCAATATACATATTCTCAGTGCCGCGTTTGGGATGAGACGTCACTCCAGGTGCAAGCTTTTTCATCCTATACCCCATCACGTTTTGCAGGTTCAGCCATATCGCTTGATGCGGATGTTTCAGCACCTTGATGACTATCTACATTGTTTAAAGTCACCGAACGCGCCGGATTTCCCGCACCGTTTCCTTTGGCGCTGACATATAGACTGCCATCTGTCATGCGCACATCAAAGGTATCAATTTTTTCAGTAAAGGGCGGCGGCGAGACTCCGTTCTTGGGATTATACTGCCAACCATGCCAGGGACAGGTAATACACCCGTCAATAATGCGCCCCTCGCCCAGCGGACCATTTTGGTGACGGCAGGCATTTTGAACCGCATGAACGCTTGCCCCGTCGCGAAACACGGCAACACGGTCCCCGCGCGGTAATACCACTGTAACGGCGCGTTGGTCTTCAATGGCCATCGGATCGCCAATACGCACCCATCCATTTTCCGCGCGCGCTGCCTTATCCAATCCCCATTCTCTTATACCGGTGCAAATATGCAGCAGACTGACTATTCCGAACGTTGAAGCTGTTAGAATAGGATAGAGCGCTGCTTTTTCCGTCATCAGCGCACCCAACACAATATGGAGGACAAGAAAGCCATAGGCTGGATAGACCAACATGTGGAGCAATTTCCAAATCGGCGCTGAAAGATTGTTCAACCAAAAATCATGACTGGTCACCGCCATGATCATCAAGATGAACAGGGCCGCCAGGCCGAATAGCTCGAACGGAAATCCCGGGATCCGATCATACAATGGATTGCTGGTAAAAAGCGAAACGAATGGGTTAAGCGGTCCGCCGCCATGATACCATAACAGCGCAAGACCAAAATGGGCGGCTGAAACAGTGAAGGTAATCACCCCTAAATGTCGGCGATTATACAACATTGTATTAAACCGGGGGCTGATGCGCGCCAGCGGGCCAATCAACAAAATAATCGTCAGCATTGTAAAGGCGGTAACACCCAGTCCTCTTATGACGAGAACGATCGGATCTGCTGTATTGCCACTGGGATGAGGCTGCATACCGATAAATACAAAAATACCCAAAAACAAAATGATCGCGCCAACGACGAATAAATCATAGGTGATCTTATTGCGGTTCCATTGAACCGCCTGATATTGATGGCCCATTGCTTATTCCCCTCGCGTCGCAATATCTAATGCATCAGTGATTGGCTGTTCGGGAAGTTCTGGGCGCAAACTAAATGCCCATACGCCAGCAACCGCAACGGCCGGTGCAAGAATCAACCAAATCAGAAGATGGAGGCGTCGGTGAAGCTTTTTCATGATGATTTGCCTTCACTCTCAATTGGCTGGTTGATCTGGCGAAACGTCAGAACGCGCAAGACGACCAACGGCCAAATAACAACTGTGCCTAAGAAAATAACCGGACGAAATAAAATCGATGCGCCCTGCGCCGCAACATCCAACCGGGAAACCAGAAATGTGACGAACAGCAATGCGAAAATAATCCCTATGCCGAAATAAATCGCCAATCCATTGGTCATCACCGACGCGATTGCATCGGCGCGCGCCAATTGCTCTGAGAGCCCCACGCTCTCGTGCGAAAATGCCATATTCCTCACCCTTTAAGTCGAATCTTGGAAAATTTGATTTGCACCCTACGCCGTATTAGGCAAACTGATCCAATCACGAAATTTGATGATCCCTATTTTAACAGCTAAGTGACCCGTTTACCATGATACCAGCTAGTTTATCATTCTCAATCTTCTCACGCCTTTTCGGTGGCAATCGTGAGACAAATAAAGATAAAACGACAAATTCGGACGACCCAACGCGGCGCAATGAGGAGCTCAACATAACGATGGCAAATAATGATCAGGGTGCTTCCCAGCGCCAACCCAATTGGGTTTGGCATAAAGTCGCCGAACATGGATCTTTAGTAGAAGGCCGGGTCATGACCGTAACGGCTGGCACCAAAACGCTCGCCCTTGTGCATTTTGACGGCCATTACGCCGCAATGGACAATCGATGTCCTCACCAAGGGGGACCATTGGGCGAAGGGTCCATTGAAAAGGGCGAAGGCGGGCAATGCTGGCTACGCTGCCCGTGGCATGGCTGGGACTTTGATCCGCTGACCGGTAAGCCGCCAGGCGGTCATGAAGATACCGGCCAGGAAATGTTTCCCGTCGAGCTGCGCGATGATGGCGTTTATGTCGGCGTTCATCCAGAGCCGCCTCATACCCGCACCAGTACCGATGTTATCGCCGAAACCATGGTCAATTGGGGCCTAAAATCGGTATTTGGCATGGTTGGCCACTCAAATCTTGGCCTCGCCGACGCATTCCGTCGTCAGGAAGACGCTGGCGCCCTCTCCTATTTTGGCATTCGCCATGAGGGAGCGGCCTCATTTGCCTGCTCAGGTTATGCCAAACTAACCGGCAAACCGGCCGGCTGTCTGTCTATTGCAGGCCCTGGGGCCACCAATATGATGACCGGATTGTGGGATGCCAAAGTTGACCGCGCGCCGGTCATTGCCTGTCCCGGCCAGGTGCAGGTGCAGGTCTTCTCGCCCTTCGCCTTCCAGGATATCGATTTACACAGCGCATTCAAACCGGTTGCCGCGTTTAATCAGCTCGTGCTGAATGGAACCAATTACGCAGAAGTCGCAAATCTCGCCATGAAGACCGCACTCGTAGAGCGCGATGTCTCGGTATTGATTTTCCCCGATGACGTGCAGACACTGCCGGCCCCCGATACTAAGGCCGGATCACCAGAGGGCCGCATGACCGGCATATCCATGGTGCCCCCGGATTCGGTCCTGTCAGAAGCTGCGACGAAAATTCATGGCGCCCGCCGCCCCTTGATCATTGTAGGCTATGGCGCCCGCGATACCATGGGCGAGGTCACTCAACTGGCAGAACAACTCAACTGCCCGGTCCTCACGACCTTTAAAGCCAAAGGGCAAATTCCAGACAGCCACCCGCTCGCGGGCGGCGTTCTTGGCCGCTCCGGTACACCGATCGCCTCATGGTTCATGAATGAATGCGATCTGATCATCGCGATTGGCGCTTCCTTCTCTCACCATACCGGGATTGAACCGTCCAAACCCATATTGCAGATCGATTTTGATCGCATGCATCTGGGTAAAGGCCATCCGGTCGATATGGCTGTTTGGGGGGAAATTGGCGAAACCGTTCCGCGCATCCGCAATGGTCTTACCGCTCAGGGACTGGGCGGGGTCAACGCCGTTAATCAGCGTGCAGAAATTGCAGAACGCTGGGCAATCTGGCGGCGCGAGAAAGAAAGCCGCATTGGCGATGATCGCGGCCACGGCATTAGTGCGTCCCGTTTATTCCGTGCGCTTACCCACTGCGTTCCCGATAATGCCATTATCCCGGTTGATGTCGGCAATAATGCCTACTCATTCGGGCGCTATTTTGAACCAACCGGTCAGCGGATTCTCATGTCCGGCTATCTCGGCTCAATTGGATTTGCATTCCCCGCCGCCATGGGCGCGTGGGCAGCAACCAGAGATTTTGAAGAGTTCAGAGGCCGCAAAGTTGTCTCCATTTCCGGCGATGGCGGGTTTGGGCAATATGCTATGGAATTCACAACCGCGGTCCATTACGGCATGGATATCACCCACATTCTGATGAACAATAGTGAGCTTGGAAAAATCTCCAAGGAGCAACGCGCCGGTGAATGGCCCGTTTGGCAAACTGATTTGACAAATCCGAACTTTGCCGACTTCGCCAACTCGTGCGGCGGCCAAGGCATCCGCGTTTCCGACTCTAATCAACTCACCCAAGCGATTGAGCAAGCCATCGCTCATAACGGTCCGTCATTAGTCGAAGTGATGACAGATGTGGATCTTGTTTGATTTTTAAAATGGATTTGATGGTTAAAATGGCGAGTCTGCGCCCAAGCCTAAAATATCGGCATAGGGCGAGGGTTTGTCATTGAACGGATCAGTTGGGAAGCCGTCATAGGGCAACGCCCCCGGCTTTAGGACTGTTCGACCGTTCTGCACATTTTTGCGGTTGATAATTTCCTGTGGCCGAAATTGACGACGAACATCTTCGCCAAAATAGTGCCAATCCAACCCATCAAATGTAAAGTTTCCCGACACATAGAAGGGCGGTACGGCGTGGGGAACAACTTCAACAAGGCACCGATATCCTCGGTCGTAGCCTTGTGATCTGAATCCGTATTTTCTTCCCACGGTCTCGAATGGATCGCAATGCTGTACACTGACCGTAACGGGAAAATTATTGAATTTTAGATTGTAATTTTCAGATATCAGATAGGAATCAACAAACACGTCTGAGCCAGCATAAAACCGCTTTTGCAAAACGGTTAATACATCATACTCCGTGGGCGGCCCATATCCGACCCCGAAAAACATCATTGCGATAAGTACATTAATCACGCCGGTACCAATTCCTTCTGCCCCCGCTAAGCAATAGGAATCTAGGCTATGGCGCTTAAAAGTTCACAAGACATCTGGCCAGAATTGTAATGGTCGGTTGCATGATGGATTAACCATAAAGACCCCGCCAACAAAGACGGGGTCTAAAAACGCTAGGGTGATTATGGTTAATTGCACTTAGTGCTGGCCCACTTAGTGTTGATCGGACCAAATTTCACGGTAAGACCAATAAAGCAGACCGCTCAATATCAGCATATAAATCACCGACATCATGCCAAGCGATTTGCGTTGCTCAAGTTTTGGCTCTGCGGCCCACATTAAAAATTCGCTGACATCGGCTGAATATTGCTCAACGGTCTCGGGAATAGTGTCATCTGCATAATCGACAATGCCGTCTTGCAGGGGCGGTGCCATTGCGAAAACACCGCCATAAGGAATGGTGACATCTTTTAGAACGTGCCCTTCGTCGTCGCGGTATTCTTCTTTGATCAGAAGCGACATATCGCCGGGATAATATTCATTGTAATATTGACCCGGTGCAACATTCACCGTTTCAGGTGCGGTCTTATATCCTTGCAGCAAGCTGAAGACATAATCCGGACCGTGATGGCGCGCTTTAGCAATCAAGGATAGGTCTGGTGGTAGGGCGCCATTATTAATCGCGCGCGCCTGATTTTCATTGGCATAAGGGCCAGGAATGCGGTCAGAGGGCTTTGCCGCTCTTTGAAACATGTCGCCCGCTTCATCAGGACCATCGGTTATTTGAAATTTATAATCAGCCGCGATTTGCTTCACATACGGATTATCATTGGGGTTTGAGCAATCAATCGATTCAGGCACCTGTGGTGGGCATTCTGCGAGATAAAACGGGCCGCCCTTCTGGCCGAGATTGCGAAAAGAAAGTTGCTCTACACTGTGACAATTAGAACAGACTTCTGAGTAGACCTGCCATCCGCGTTGCAACGCATCGTCATCAAATTTTCCGGTTATGCCCTGAAAGTGCCAATGATTATGCTTAAGTTCTTTGGCTTTTCCGCTCTCCGCAAATGCGTCTTGCGGCAACAAAACAAAAACAAGTGCGGCGGCGATTGTGGCTATGAATGTTCTGATCATGGTCATTATCTTCTAATGATAAACGTCAATAAATGGTCGAAGGGCGAAAATCAGCTAATCCAATTTTGCGCCCATTACTTCACCTCTATTCGGCGGGTACCGTCGCTCCGGCACTGCCCGCGTCAGTTAAAGGCTCTGATGGGGGTTTTGGTTTCGATTTCAGAACCGAATCCGCAATTGATTTTGGCATTGGCGTCGGTTTTTCAACAATCCCAAGGATCGGCAGAATGAGCAGGAAGAACGCAAAATAATAGAGCGTCGCAAACTGCGCCAACAAGACATATGTCCCCTCCGCCGGTTGGCCGCCAAGCCACCCAAGGAACACACAATCAATCACAAAAATCACAAACCAAGCGCGCGCCATCGGGCGGTAGCGCATGGAGCGAATTTTTGACGTATCAAGCCATGGCAGCACGAACAAAATCATGATCGAGCCAAACATGACGAGCACGCCGCAAAGTTTTGCCGGGACAAACAGGATGTCAAATGTGATCGCCCGCAACATCGCGTAGAATGGCAAAAAGTACCATTCAGGAACGATATGGGTCGGCGTCACCAGGCGATCCGCTCTGATGTAATTGTCAGGGTGCCCCAATGCGTTTGGCAGGAAAAACACAAACACGGCAAACATTGTGAGGAACAATGCCATCGCGAAGCCATCCTTGACAGTATAATAAGGATGGAACGGCACCGTATCTTTCTTGGTTTTCACCTCAACGCCCGTCGGATTATTGTTACCGGGAATGTGCAGCGCCCAAATGTGCAGCACAACCACACCAGCAATCGCAAATGGCAGCAAATAATGCAGGCTGAAGAAACGATTGAGTGTCGGATTATCAACCGCAAAACCGCCCCATAAAAGGGTTTTCAAGCTTTCGCCAACCACCGGAATGGCGCCGAACAGGCTGGTAATCACCGTTGCTCCCCAAAAGGACATTTGTCCCCATGGCAGAACATATCCCATAAACGCGGTCGCCATCATCAGCAGAAAGATGACAACGCCCAAAATCCAGAGGATTTCGCGAGGCTCTTTGTATGAACCATAATAAAGGCCCCGGAACATGTGCAGATAGACGGCGATGAAGAACATGGACGCGCCGTTCGCGTGAATATACCGGATCATCCAGCCATAATTCACATCGCGCATAATGTGTTCGACACTATCAAACGCATAGTCCACATGCGCGGTATAATGCATCGCCAAAATAATGCCGGTGACAATCTGGATCACCAGACAGATCGCCAGAATGCCGCCAAATGTGTACCAGTAATTCAGGTTTTTTGGCGTTGGAAAATCAACAAAGCTGTCATAGCCAAGGCGGACAATCGGCAACCGCTTGTCGAGCCATTTTTCAATGCCGGTATTGGGAACATAGGTAGATTCATGTGACATGGTTTGGCCTCTTATCCGATTTTAATGCGAGTATCGGAAAGGAATTCATAGGGTGGAACGGCAAGGTTCGCTGGCGCCGGGCCCTTTCGGATACGGCCAGAAATATCATAGTGCGATCCGTGGCAAGGACAGAACCAGCCATTAAAATCGCCGCGCACATCGCCATCATCCGTGCCGAGCGGGATGCAGCCCAAATGGGTACAAACGCCGACTACGATCATCCACTCTGCTTTTTCGCGGCGATTTTCATCGCTCGCATCGGCACTGCCGGGCAGGTTTGCATTTCTTGCATTGCTATCGGCGACCTGCGCAAGATTGGTCGCTTCGGCGCTGGCAATCTCTTCAGCCGTCCGGCGGCGAATGAAAACCGGCTTTTTCTGCCAGATTACTTTAATCGCGCCGCCAACCGGGATCGCCGACAGGTCAACTTCGGTTGAGGACAAAGCCAGCACAGAAGCATCAGGGTTCATTTGTGAGACCAGTGGCCACACAACCGCGGCTGCGCCCACTGCGGCCACAGAGCCTGCGAGCAAATGGATCATATCGCGCCGGGTAGGCTCATCGTCAGGAGAAAGAGTTTCAGTCGTCATCAGAACTGCCGTTTTTTTTCAGTCTTACCAGAATGGTGCGCTACTAAGGGGGCTGAATAAGCTATCAATGAGATAGGATTGACCCATGCTCGCAACGCAATAAAATTTCGTGGTGTTTGACACGTCTCCCTTGTTAAATCTAGGCCGTAATTCATCAAAATATCACTGCGCGACAATTTGCGGCTGAACAGATGAAAAAGGGCGCTCAATCGCACGGATTGTTTGTCATTTGCGGTGTTTTCGCTACACGGTAGCCTATGCGTTTATGTCTATTTCAACCCGATATTGCCGCCAATGTGGGGGCAGCGATTCGTTCCGCCGCATGTTTTGGTGCGGGGCTGGATATTATCGAGCCGTGCGGCTTTGCCCTGACGAGCCGCGAGATCACCCGCGTGGCGATGGATTATCGCACCTCTCACCCGCCGGTGCGCCATGTAAACTGGGCCGCTTTTGAGCGCTCTGAGGAGCGCAAACAGGGCCGCACCGTGCTGCTGACCACCAAAGCGGCGACACCGCTCTATGATTTTGTGTTTCAGCCCACAGATATGATCATAACCGGGCGCGAGAGCGCCGGGGCCCCTGACGAGGTCCATAATGATGCCGATGCGCGCATCATCATACCGATGGCACCGGAGGCGAGATCTTTAAATGTGGTGGTCAGCGCCGCAATCGCCATGTCGGAGATGCGGCGGCAAATTGGATGGCCGACCTAGTAGGCAGGCCTATCCAGTAGAATTGGATGCCTAGCGTGGCCGCTTTCCCCTCACGACCTTCAATCCCGGCAATTCAGTTTCAATGTGGTCCCGAATTGGCTGGACATCCGGGATCATGGTGAGATGGGGGTCGCGCGGCTGATTTTTGCGGAACTTGCTGGCCGCAATATCGTACACACCGTTATCGAACTGTAGAAATTCAGCGTACCAGATTTCCTCGCCATATTCGCCAAGCTGCGCTTTTCCCTCTGGCCAATTGTCCGCCGGGGCCACCAGGCGATAGCTTTCATGCTGCCAGCTTCCGGGCGTTACTTTGAAATTTTTATACGGGCCATCAAAGATAACCGTATCAATGCCATCGCCCGCATCGACTTTGTCGTAAGAATTCCCGGGATAGATGAGGTCGTCCCCATCGCCGCCAAAAATTTCCTGTTCCTTATCATTGCCGATCAGCGTATCGGCCCCGGCCCCGCCGTAAATTGATTGGCCATATTGAACGCTGTCTGCGAGATAAATGCCGTCATTACCGGCCCCGCCAACCACGCGCTCGGCATTGAAAAATACATGCAAGCTATCATCACCGGCACCGCCATTCAGCACGCCGCGATAGACCTCCCCTTCAAGGCCGGGAAAATTATCGACCAGCACATCATTTCCCTCGCCGCCATAAAGGCCCGTGGTCTCATTGCCGCCGATCAATAAATCATCCCCCGCTTCGCCGAACAGCGAGTCATTGCCTTCACTGCCGAGCAAGGTGTCGTGCCCCTCGCCGCCGAAGATCGTATCATCCCCGCTCCCGCCATGAATCATATCGTCGCCGAGCCCGGATTCAATTTTGTCAGCCTGGTAGGTTTTTTTAAAGAAATAGCGGTCTGCATTCTCAGACAGCGAAACGGCACCATCGCGGTAGGTGGTGGCCTTTAGGGGCCCATCGTCAAACTGGTTTCCCGACTGAGAATAAAGACCCGAGAACAGGCGCTCGCGCTCAAACCCCGCAAAACTATTATTCGTTAAATGCGCCTCTAATAGCGTTTTATTATCAAGCGCGCTGCCATATTGGTGTGCATTGACAAAGCTATTTTCCGCAATCGTCAGTTCACTGCCAATCTCTCCGTCAAAGCGACCCTCATCATAAAAGATGAAATTGCCATTGGGGGCGCTTGCCGATTTTTGAAACACGTTCCCGGTAATTACAACATCACCGCCCGCGGTAATATCAATCATGCGGCTGGAGGTGCCGGTCTGTGCGTCATCAAAATTACTATTGCGAACAATTGTACGCATGGAGACACTCTTGACGTGATGGCCAACTTTGCCCTCGCGAAAGCTTGTCTCTTCAATATTTAAGCTCGCCGCGCGAATATAAACACCGTGGGCGCGTCCGTCTTCTGCGCCATTATTTTCAAACGCTGAGCCGCGAATTGTCACCGTGCCCTCAAACCCCTTATCAGCAATCCCCAATATGCCATTTTGATTGCCAAGAAAGTGCACATTGGTAACGGTCAGATCACCGCCCTGATGGCGAATGCCAGCGCCATTGCGGCTAGAATTTTGCGCGCCGCTAAAGGTTAAATTTTCAAAGCTGACATGATCAACCGTTGGGTCGATCGTAAACAACCCTTTTGCCGTTTCGTCAGAAACGGGAGAGTTATCCAGTGTAATAAAATTGGGACGCCCCTCCACGCCGACAAATTTTAGATTTTTGTCAACATGAAACCCGCCATAGCGCAGCGTGCCGCGGTAATAAGTTTTGTCCTTGGACAGATCATAATCACCGCCCTTAATATAGATGGTGGTGCCGTCCTTAGCGCGATCAATGGCGCGTTCAAGGCCTTTTATGGAGTCAACGGTAACTTCAGGGGCAAAACTTGCCGAAGAGAGCAAAAGCAACGCTAGCTTAGAAACAACCATATGGTTTCTCCGTTAATTGTCCCCTCGCCTCATTGGCCTTGCAAATTTCGTGCTAGTACCGTGCTATCCAATCGCCTGGCTAGCCGATCGCTTTGACGATTTCTTCGCACATTTTCTTCGCATCGCCAAAAAGCATCATCGTATTATCGCGGAAAAACAGCTCATTTTGCACGCCCGCATACCCCGATGCCATAGACCGCTTAACGAAGAGTACCGTCCCGGCATTTTCGACGTCTAAAATTGGCATGCCATAAATAGCCGACGTTTTATCGGTTTTTGCTGCCGGGTTGGTAACGTCATTGGCACCAATAACGAAGGCCACATCCGCAGTTCTGAATTCCGAATTAATGTCCTCAAGCTCGAACACCTCATCGTAAGGCACGTTCGCCTCAGCCAGCAACACATTCATATGACCGGGCATGCGGCCCGCAACCGGGTGGATCGCATATTTGACCTCAACATCTGCCTCTTTGAGGGTGTCAGCCATCTCGCGTAAGGCATGCTGCGCTTGGGCCACCGCCATACCATAGCCCGGCACGATGATAACCTTGCCCGCATTTTTCATCACAAAGGCCGCATCTTCCGCTGACCCCTGCTTCACCGGGCGATCATCCTCGCCGCCGCCTGGACCCGCCGCGGCATCCTCGCCGCCAAATCCGCCAAGGATCACCGAGAAGAAGTTCCGGTTCATCCCCTTACACATAATATAGGAGAGAATAGCGCCGGACGATCCAACCAAGGCCCCGGTAATGATCAACGCCATATTCTCCAGCGTGAACCCGATCCCGGCCGCGGCCCATCCCGAATAGGAATTGAGCATCGACACAACCACCGGCATATCGCCGCCGCCAATTGGGATGATCAATAAAAAGCCAAGCGCAAACGCCACGAGGGTGAGAATGAGGAACACAGACCAATGCTGCTCACCCGTTAAAAGCATGCCAATCAAGAGCAATGTCACCAGACCAAGACCCAGATTGATGCCATGGCGCATGGGTAAAATAATCGGCTTACCGCTCATTCGCCCGCTTAGTTTTAATCCGGCAATAACGGACCCCGAAAAGGTAATTGCGCCAATCGCTACACCAAGCGACATTTCAACAATCGATTGCAAATGAATATGGCCGGGCTCACCAATGTTGAACGCCTTTGGTGCCAAAAACGCAGACCAGGCAATCAAGACGGCGGACAAACCCACAAGTGAGTGAAATGCAGCAACCAATTGCGGCATCGCAGTCATGGCCACACGGCGCGCAATTAATCCGCCAACAACGGCGCCAACGCCAATGCCAACAATGATCATCAGCCAGGTGCCAAAGCTCTTATCTTCAAGGGCAAAGAATGTTGTGACGATGGCGAGCGCCATGCCGACCATGCCAAGCTGATTGCCGCGCCGAGAGGTTTCCGGTGAGGAAAGTCCGCGCAATGCCAGAATGAATAGGATACCAGCGGTAATATAAAGGAGGGCGGTGAGGTTTTGTGACACTGTGATGCGCTCCTACTTCTCTTTTTTCTTGTACATGGCGAGCATTCGCTGCGTCACCATAAACCCGCCAAAGATATTCACGCTGGCTAAGATAACCGCGATAAATCCTAAAGCCTTTGACAGGGTGCCCGCTTCAGAGCCCGCAATATTCGCGCCCACCGCAATCAATGCCCCAACAATGACCACCGAAGAGATTGCGTTCGTTACCGCCATTAACGGGGTATGGAGCGCCGGGGTCACCGACCAGACGACATAATATCCAACGAAAATCGCCAGGGCGAAGATTGCAAGCAGATAGATAAAATCTGATGGCCCATTAAACCCTGCTGCCGTACCGTTCAGAAAATCT
>CAYQXV010000002.1:0-6489 GCA_964421675.1 uncultured Caulobacterales bacterium | reverse complement strand
GCGGCTTTTGCTTTTTCTGCCGCAAAGGCCGCTTCCTCAGCGATGCGCACCGCTTCCTGAATGTCTTCTAGGGTTGGTTTCTTGTCTTGCATAGTGGGCTCTTTTTTGTCCTCTTGTGCCCAGTCAAATACGCTACATATTTAAGGGCTCAAATGGGGGTCAAACGGATATCCGCGCAAAGCGGACGGTAAAAGCTAGTTTTCTGCAGTATCTTCGTCGGCCGTCTCTTCGGGAAGCGTTACTTCTGACGCAACAGAGTCTGCGAGTGCCGCGCTAACATTAGGGACTTCAGGGGCAAATTGGGGATGCACGATGGCTTTATCGCGGGTGATAGAAATCCCGGCAATAATTTCATCTTCCCGGTCAAACACAAAACTCTGCGCCTCTTTGTCGTGAAACGCGGTTAGAAAATTTAACAGGTTACGCGCGTAAAGCGCAGACGCATCCGCCGCCAAACGCCCGGGCACATTATTAAAGCCAATAATCGCAACACCGTTGCGGTCAACAATTTCGCCTGCAAGGCTGGCGGAAACATTTCCGCCCTGCTCGACTGCGAGGTCAACAATCACCGAGCCCGCTTTCATGCCGTCAATCATGGCATCATTGACGAGTTCGGGAGCAGGCCGGCCGGGAATGAGCGCGGTTGTGATCACAATATCCTGCTTGGCGATATGGCCGGTTACATAATCGGCTTGCCGGGTTTTGAAGTCATCCGACATTTCTTTGGCATAGCCGCCTGATGTTTCAGCGTTTTTCATCGCCTCTTCATCAACCGTGACAAAAGTTGCGCCCAGGCTCTCAACCTGTTCTTTCGCGGCAAACCGCACATCTGTCGCACTCACAACCGCGCCGAGACGGCGCGCGGTGGCAATCGCCTGGAGCCCGGCAACACCGGCCCCCATCACAAAGACTTTGGCGGGGGCAATTGTGCCTGCCGCTGTCATCATCATCGGCATTGCGCGCCCATAATAGGCCGTGGAATCAATGACGGCTTTATATCCGGCCAGATTTGATTGAGAGGACAATACGTCCATGGATTGAGCCCGGGTAATGCGAGGCATCAAATCCATCGCATAAGTATCAATACCCGCATTCACATAGCGATGCAGATTGTCGCGATCATTATGAGGCGACAAGATAGAGATCAGGCTTGCCCCTTCGGCAAAATGTTCCAGCTCGCTATCTGTTGGGCGGCTGACTTTCAAAACAATATCCGCGCCTTTTAACGCGGTCTCGGCCTTCGCAACCATCCGTGCGCCAGCTTCTTCATACTGATCGTCACTAATCGAGGCGTTTAATCCAGCCCCGCTTTCAATCACAACCTCGCCGCCCAGTGCGGTAAGCTTTTTGACTGTCTCCGGAGTTGCAGCCACACGGGCTTCATCGGGCCGGGTCTCCTTGATGACGGCAATTTTCATGGAAGGCTCCACCTATGGATGACCCAAAGGCCAACACATTTTCAACAATCAGTTTAAATCAAATGACGGCACATCATTCGATCCGTGTACACAACATCGCGCCCGTCTTTGGCCCAGTTTTTTTTACCCAGCCCTAAACTCAGTCCAGGCCATACACATAGCCTGAATCCATTTGGTCAATGAGAAAAAAACGTGGTCGAAACCCAGGCCGCGAACGCAAAGACAAAAATACCAGCACAGATAGAAACAAATACGCCATTCGCCATAACAAGGCTTGTAAAAAATACAGTCAGGGCAGCGGCCGCAGGCACCCCAAAACGGACGCAAAATTGCATCACACTTTCATAGGTATCTTTATTCATCTGATCGTCATTGCGATTATTATTGGTGAGATTTCCGCTCATGAAAGTCCGTCCTGAATTCAAAATTAGCATCAAAAAGGGATTTTAATCCGACTAATAGCATCTTCGTCGATGCCTATAGATCATTTGACTTTTCTTTTGGCCGAATTTCCCTGTCAGGACAAGGTGTCTAGGTGATTTCTTTGTGCAATTGGAGCCGATTAACGGGCACGTTCACCTCAGGCTAAAAACCAACCCGAATAGGCCAACTCGTCAAAAGCGTGCGCAAGGCCGAAATAAATGCGAGCGGTTGATCCATCATCAAATGATGGTGGCCTTCCGGGATCATGATAAATGGAGCCCGCCCGTGAGCCAGTTTGCGCACATGCTCTGCGCCCTCACCTTGGGCAAACATCGATTTTTCACCGTAAATAAAGGCTAATGGACAACGGGCCGCGAGAAAAAGGTCGCGGTCAAATTGGATATCGAAATTGGTCCCATGGCCCGGATCAAATTTCCAGCGCCACCCTTTTTCCCCGCTTTGTTTATCATGATGCTCTTGCAAGCCATTTCTCGCAATATAATCGAGTAAGTAATGCTGTTCGCCAGGCTGGCTCGGTAATAAACGAAATCTGCTAATTGGCTGCTCCGCTGTTTCATAGAGACGATTTGTAACAGGCTGATCTTTGCGCTCTTTTTTCATCTTGATCGAATATCCCTCATCGGGATCAGAAACGCCAAATGGTGAGTCGATAACAACCGCCCCGCCGAGCCGTTCGCCTGCCATCTCCACAGCGCCCATGGTCACCCATCCGCCAAAGCTGTGACCAATCACCAAGGGACGGTTTACCCTGTCGAGCCCGGCGGCCTTGGTGACTGCAAATATTTCCTCTGCGTGGCATTTCAATGAATATCGCTCGCGCCAATCGGAATCCCCCAACCCCGAAAGATCAACCGCGGCAACGCGAAATCGTTCCATCAAAAATGGGGCAAACGGATACCACCATTTTCGATGGGCCCGGCCCCCATGAACCAATAAAATCCCGGGTAGGTTCTCCTCTCCCCAGACTGAAAAATGGATAGATGCCCCCTGAACTTCTACTGTGCCCGTCTGCGGGGTAATGGCGAGGGCATTTTCGAACCATGCTGGGGCTGGTGGTTTTTTGCCCTGCAGGTGTGACAGCGGGCGAATAAGTTCATCTTTGGGGTCGGTGTTGGCCTGTTGCGACATTAGGTGACTTGCTAACTTTAAGAATATTGAGGACTAGAGCGGGGTAAATCGTGGTAGTGAGGTAAATCGTATGAGCGCGAACGTCCATCCTTCCTTTTTGCATATCTCTTTTTTGATGCGAATGTTAACTTCCTTGCTAGTGACTTCGCGCAAAGATGTTATATGTCTATCTGGCTGAGCACGCCGCGATAACTGGCAAAAGAGCGAATCAACCTATTTGCCGCCTATTATTTCGCCTTTAACTGATGATTGCGTAAGGATACTGCATGTCTCTCAAATCAACCCTTGAAAGCTTGCAAAACGATAAAGCGGCGACCCGCCTTGCCGTTATTGCCGCGATCTCTACGCTGGTGATGTTGTTTGTGTTTCGCGATGCGATCGCCAACCTGTTTGAGCGTTGGGGAACGCAAGACGAGCTCAGTCATAGCTATTTTATACCGATAATTTCTGGCTGGCTGGTTTGGTCAAACTGGGACGCGGTCAAAAAGAGCATTGGTTCACCATCAATGATGGGGATCTGGCTGGGGGCGTTTGCCGCGCTCTTGCTGCTGGCAGGACAACTCACCCATGCCTTTGTTATACAACAAGTAGGACTTGTTGTTGCCATTGCGGCCCTTGTTGCCGGGTTTGGCGGGCGCTCATTACTTCTCATCACTGCCGTACCGATTGTCTATCTTCTCTTTGCGGTTCCCCCGCCTTTTTGGATGATCACCAATCTCTCCTGGAATTTTCAGCGCATGTCATCTGAGCTTGGCGTTTGGATGATTGAGATGATGAATATCCCGGTGCATTTATCCGGCAATATTATTGATCTTGGGGTTACGAAATTAGCAGTTGCCGAAGCGTGTAGTGGCCTGCGCTATTTATTTCCATTTCTAAGCCTTGGCATTCTCGCGGCTTACTTGTTCAAGGCCCCGCTCTGGCAGCGAGCGATCGTGTTTTTGTCGACCATTCCAATCACCATCATTATGAACAGTTTTCGGATCGCGCTAACCGGTGCACTTGTTCAAAAATACGGCAATGCCCACACTGAAGGGTTTTTACATCTTTTCGAAGGTTGGGTCGTTTTTGTGCTATGTCTGGCGGCCTTAGTCGGCGTTATCGCCATTTTTTGTTTAGCCCTGCCCCCGCGCCGACATGTGCTTGACGCCATGGGCGTACCTGAGCTTTCGGCAATTTCTCCAAGCCCAGCAAAAACTTTTAAATGGTCGCGTGCATCCATGTTCGTCATCATCGCGGCACTCTTCTCGCTGAGCTGGGTTGCCTCATTATTTGTAACTGTTGAAAACCTCACCGTACCGGACCGTAAATATTTCGCGCATCTTCCCGTGGAATTTGAAGACTTTGATTATCAAATCCGTCCCATCGATTCTGAAGTCGCCGAAGTGCTCGGCGCTGATGATTCCATTGTGTTTGATTTACAAAATGAAGACCGTGATATTTACAATATCTATCTGGCCTATCTGACGGCGAGGCGCGATGGGCGATCCTGGCATTCTCCGCGCCAGTGTATTCCCGGCGGTGGCTGGCAGGTCATTGATATTTCAGTGATTGATAATGGGGAAAATAACAAAGGTCTAGTGTCATTTCCTTATAACCGCATGGTGATCGAACATCGAGGTCAACGACAAATTGTTTATTACTGGTATGATCAACGCGGTCGCCATTTTGCCAATGAATATATCATGAAGCTCAACGTGATCTCGGATACCTTAACGCGCAAACGCGCTGACGGCGCACTTGTACGATTAATGACCCCTGTTGCTCGAGGTGAAGCCCTTGAAGCGGCGGATGCCAGATTGCAAGAAATTGCAATTGAACTGGATGGCCGGTTGGATGACTATATTCCTTCCTAAAAAACAGCTCCCCTAAAAAACAGTTCCACGGGAATACGCGCTTATCATTTCGGCTGGATCGATAATAAATACGCCCCCAGGTCCGCATCCGCAGGCTCTTCCACGCCCAGCCCGCCCTCTTGGGGCGATGCGATAGAGGGCGGCTTTAACTCCTCCAAGGTGAAATCCATACGAATATCATAGGTACGCCGCGCCTGATTGCGTAACCAGCGTTGTGCATCATACCAGCGCCGTTTGACCGGGCCATCTTCGCAGGTCTCAAGCTCTACCCCGCGCGCACCCCAACGCAGTTCCGGGCAATGATAAGGATCAAATGATAAATCAAAAAGACGCTTTGCAATATGATCTATTGTTAAGCGCACCCTTGTGCCATCGCTCCTGCGATAGATAAGCCTGCAATTCTCATTCTCCTCCTGCCAAACCTTTAGTAGGTCGGCCTCAAGTGCGCGCCCTTCATAGCGCACACCGTCGCCGCTCGATCGCACTAATTGAACATAGCGCTCAATCGCACGGCGCAATTCTATAAACGCAATCTTCAAGCGGGCATCGCGAGACGGCGTTGAATAGGACTCCCACGATCCGTATGCGCCATAAATATTTGGCGGCAACTTGCTGGGGTGTTTTTTCTTGTGCAATCCGGCATCAATCGCATGTTGCACATTTACCCGGCGATCATGAAGCGCAATGCAAATCTCCCCTAGTCCAGTGCGCAATTCATCAACTGGGCTATACTCAAAGTCCGGCGCTGCGAGCGAGCGCCTCACAAAATCGTAAAAGCTCAAAGTTCGATCGCCAAAAATGAAATCCCCATAGCGCCAGTCTTCATCGGGGTGAGGATGGGTGCCAAAAAACTGTTCCAGAGAGTAATCTTCTATTTCATCGTTGGCAGCGCCGCGAATGCGTCCACCATGATAAACACCATCACTCCCACGGCGCGCACCTTCTAACGCGATGGGCCGCCAGGCTTTCAATCCTGCGCCGAGTGCAGGTGCTGCGCGCAGAAAATTATGGCCAAACACTGAGCGCGTGACACTATTATCGGGATGGGAGGCGACAATCAAAATCCTGCCATCATCCGTAACGTCATAAACCATGCCGACATGACCATAAATGTCATACGCAATCACCCCTGGGCGAACGCTTTGTCTTGAAATCGCAATCGGATAAAAATCATCGAAAAGTGCGCCCTCTCCTTCGCGCGGATCGGTACGAAACATTGCGGTCGAAACGATGTTACGCAGCGCGGCAATATAGGAAGGGGCATGGATTGGTTTGGCAGCAATGGCATCGCGCCGCGCCGCAACTTTATTGCCCGTTGGTGAAAATCTCGGATCAGTTGCCTTTTTATCTTTAGCGGCCATGCGTGATTGATGCGAAAAGGGAAGCGCGTTTTTCCACGCATAATAAGCGCGCAGCGTGTACACCATATCTGCGCAATCGCCGGTATAATATCGTTTGTCCGTGTCCCGGTACGGATTGGCTTCATCGCCCAGACAATCCTCAATAGACCCGCACGCAGACCGCCCTATGGCCTGCACAAAATTGGCATAACCGACTTCATCCTCAGCACTCCATTCGGTGCGGGTGACGGGCCATAAACTGCCGCGATTTACGACCTGGGGAATAAATCCAGGTTCCATATA
>CAYQXV010000001.1:4566-144364 GCA_964421675.1 uncultured Caulobacterales bacterium | reverse complement strand
ATTGGTGCCCCGCTCGAACGAAGTTCGAAAAACAGACAAATCAGGGGCATCAAAACAAGCTATTAAATTGGTGCCCCGCTCGAACGAAGTTCGAAAAACAGACAAATCAGGGGCATCAAAATAAGCTACAAAAATGGTGCCCCTGGCCCGACTCGAACGGGCACGTCCTAAGACACTTGATTTTGAATCAAGCGCGTCTACCAATTCCGCCACAGGGGCACACAAAAAAGACGGTAAAGCCTTAATGGTCTTTAGCGGAATGGGCCTTATAACAGCTTGAATTGCAGATGAATACACTTTCCGGCGGAGCAGAGATGAAAAATTCCACGTTAAATGAGCAAGACCGACCCGGTTCCAATGGGGGTTCCGAAAAGGGTGCCATTTTTTTTCTGATGGATGTGCTCGATCGGCTGGTTGAGGCCCAAGAAGCTGATCCTTCCCCGAGCGCTGATTACCAAGCGGACGGCGCGCCGAATGCCGAGCCTACGCCCGGCACGGATGATGATGGCCCCCGCGCAACTCTTGGCGCTGTCATGGGCCAGCTCGACCAGCGCGCCTACGGGTTTTTACTATTGCTCCTCGCCCTGCCCTGCTGTCTGCCCTTTGTTTATGGACTGCCGCAAATCGTTGCCTTGCCGATGATGGCGATTGCCGGACAGATGGCCATGGGCCGCGCCACGCCGTGGCTCCCTAAAAAACTGGAAGAGCGGTCGTTCTCGGTTGTGAGTTTCAAAAATGTCTTAGAGCGGGCGTCTAAATATATTGGTTGGTTTGAACGGTTTGCCCATCCACGATTGTCGTTCGTCACGCGCGCGCCGGGGTCACGGGTTTTAGGGGCTTTATTGTTGATCCCTTGTGCTTCTATTTTATTGCCCCTGCCCTCGACAAATACATTGCCAGGTATCGGTGTCACCATTGCTTCTGTCGGCCTGATTGAACGCGATGGGCTTTTAACCCTCTTTGGACTGATGATTGGGCTGCTCTGGGTGGCCCTATTGGTTTTTCTTGGCGCAGAAGCGGTTCAATGGATAAAGGGAATGCTTTAAGCGCTTCTATAAAACAGGTTTCATGCCGACTTAACGACGCCCCGCCTTTTCTTCATGACCGGATACACCTTCTCGGCGTTCCAGTTCTTTGGCCACATCGTTTAGGCCTAAGTCTCGCGATGCCAGCAAAACACATAAGTGATAGAGCGCATCTGCACTTTCATTAATCAGCGCCTGATTGTCTTCACTGGCACCGGCAATAACTGTCTCGATAGCTTCCTCGCCAAACTTACGGGCGCAATGGGCGGGGCCCTTCGCCAATAAAGAAGCGGTATAGGAAGAAGCCGGGTCTGCGTCTTTTCGCGCGCTTATTGTATCAAACAATCGCGCAAAAACGGTCAAGCTATCTGGATTTGTCTGTGTCATGAGGATTGCTCTTGGTTGCGCACGGTTCGAACGGGAATGCCGGCAGCGCTTAACGCCTCGCGCGCTTGGGCTATTGTATAGTCGCCAAAGTGAAAAATCGAGGCAGCGAGTACCGCACTTGCCTCGCCTTCTTTAATGCCCGCAACCAGATGTTCGAGGGAGCCAACACCGCCAGAGGCGATAACCGGCACATGCACGGCGCGGGCAATGGCGCGCGTCAGGCCAAGATCATATCCGGTTTTCACTCCGTCGCGGTCCATTGAGGTTAGCAAAATCTCCCCTGCCCCCAATGAGGTAACCTGTTTTGCAAATGTTACCGCATTAATGCCGGTTGCCTCGCGCCCACCATGGGTGAAAATTTCCCAGCTGCCGGGCCCGGTTTTGCGCGCATCGATGGCAACGGTAACGCATTGTGCGCCAAATTTTTCTGCGGCCTCGCGCACCAGTTCAGGGCGTTTAACGGCGGCGGTATTGATTGAGATTTTGTCAGCACCGGCCAGCAATAAACGCCGAAAATCATCCGTACTGCGCACACCTCCGCCCACAGTGAGCGGCATAAAACATTGTTCTGCGACTTGCGCGACTTGATCTAACAAAATGCCCCTGCCCTCATGGCTGGCGGAAATATCTAAAAAGCACAGCTCGTCTGCACCGGCCCGGTCATAGGCAATCGCCGCCTCAACCGGGTTTCCCGCATCGCGCAGGCCAACAAAGTTGACCCCCTTCACGATCCGCCCATCTTTGACGTCGAGGCATGGAATGATCCGGCTAGCGAGCATTTTGCGGCCCCGCTTCTTCAAGGGCTTTTGCGGGCTCGATGCGCCCATCATAGAGCGCACGGCCAATGATAACGCCTTGAATTGGCGCATTGGCTGCTTTCAGCTTGATCACATCGTCAATACCAGCGACCCCGCCAGAGGCAATAACCGGGATATTTACCGCCGCTGCCAGTGCTGCGGTGGCCTCTATGTTGACGCCGGTCAGCGCGCCATCGCGCCCGATATCGGTGTAAATCAGGGCCGAGATGCCGAAATCTTCAAAGCGCCGGGCAATATCAACCGCTGTGAGGTCGGTTTTGCCAGCCCATCCATCGGTACGAACCAGCCCGTCTCTGGCATCCACGCCAATGGCGACCTGCCCTGGAAAAGCCTGGGCTGCGGCGCGCACAAATTCGGGATCATTTACCGCTGCGGTGCCGAGAATGACACGAGCGATGCCTGCTTCAAGCCATCCCTCCACTGCCTCCATAGAGCGGATGCCGCCGCCTAATTGTGCGGGAACCTGGGTCGCAGATAAGATTGCGCGCACCGCCTCGCGGTTCTCTGAGCGGCCGGTAAAGGCGCCATCGAGATCAACAATATGCAGATGGGCAAAGCCCTGATCAGCGAAAAAACCGGCCTGTGCTGCGGGGTCGTCATTATAGACGGTCGCTTTATCCATATCGCCATGAAGCAGGCGCACACATCGCCCGCCCTTTAAATCGATCGCCGGATATAGGGTCAACGCGGACATTGAGGGCTCCATGACAAGAAGTTGGCGATGAGGTCGATGCCGGCCTGTTGGCTCTTTTCCGGGTGGAATTGAACACCAAGCAGATTGTCTTTTGCAATGGCGGCAATGATATGACCGTTATAGTCGCAAGTTGCAGCAATATTATGATTAATTTCGGCTACGAAATGATAAGAATGGAGAAAATAGAAAAATTCGCCGTCATATTCATTTCGGTTATCAAACATATCATTTAAACGTTGGCCTTTGATGGCATTCCATCCCATATGCGGTACGCGTACATTTCGCTGCGCCGGCTCGAGCTTTTGAACGCTTCCCGGTATCCATCCAAGGCCTTTTGTCTCGCCAAATTCAATGCTGATATCGGCGAACATTTGCATGCCGACGCAAATCCCAAAGACTGGTTTCATCGCATCGCGGGCGGCACTTTCAAGAGCATCGCGCAGGCCCGGCGGCTTGTTTAACCCCTCCATACAAGACGCAAATGCGCCGACGCCCGGCAATATGATCCGCTCGGCGGCCTCAATATCTTTGGGGTCATTGGACACGGTGATCTGCGGTACATCTGCAAGCGTAGACGCTGCCTTCTCGACCGCTTTGGCCACAGATCGTAAATTGCCCGCACCAAGATCGATGATCACAACCTGATATGGTGTGTTCGCGCTCATACCCATAATCCCAAACTCAATAGGGGGTCCACATTATTCCTGGACGCTGCCAAGCATGCCCTTTGTTGATGGCATTGCGTCGCCAGCACGAGGGTCCATTTCCAACGCATCGCGAAACGCCCGGGCGGTTGCCTTAAAGCAGCTTTCGATAATGTGGTGGGTGTTTTCGCCATAAATATTTTCAACATGGAGGCAAAACCCAGCATTGGTGGCAAAGGCATGAAACCATTCCTTGAACAGCTCAGTATCCATATCGCCGACTTTTGGACGTTCAAACCGCACTTTCCAGACCATATAAGGACGCTTTGAGATATCCAGACTGGCCCGTGACAGCGTTTCATCCATCGGGATATAGGCATTGCCGAAACGACGAATGCCAACGCAATCGCCGAGCGCCTTGGCAACCGCCTGACCCATGACAATACCAACATCCTCAACGGTGTGGTGCATATCAATGTGCAAATCGCCCTCAGCTCGCACTTTGAGGTCAATTAGGGAGTGTTTTGCAAAACCTTCGAGCATATGATCGAAAAAGCCGATTCCGGTATCAATGTCATACTCGCCGGTGCCGTCTAAGGTGACAGCAACAAAAATCTCGGTTTCCTTGGTCTTGCGTTCAATCGTGGCCGCGCGCATATCGGGTTTCCTTTCCGGTCTGCTGGTCATAGGCGCAAGGCCTGAAGAAATCATCATTTTTTTGACAATGAATTGGGTCAGGTCTTTTTACCATCCCAAGGTTTGCCAAAAGCTTACTCAAAAGGAGCGTTCTCATGGAGATGCATGCAACCACAATTTTAGCGGTACGGCGCGGCAATATTGTTTGTATTGGCGGGGACGGGCAGGTGAGCATGGGCCATACCGTCTCCAAGGGGGATGCGCGCAAGGTCCGGCGGATCGGCACCGAGCAACATCCCGTACTAGCCGGTTTTGCTGGCGCTACCGCAGACGCTTTCACATTGTTGGAACGGCTGGAGGCTAAGCTTGAGCAATATCCCAATCAACTTTTGCGTGCATCGGTAGAACTCGCGAAGGACTGGCGCACCGACCGATATTTGCGCAAGCTCGAAGCGATGATGATCGTTGCCGATAAAGACCTGACATTGACCCTTTCTGGGGTTGGCGATGTTTTGGAGCCTGAGCGCGGTATTACCGGGATTGGGTCGGGCGGGGACTATGCCCGTGCGGCGGCCCGTGCACTCTATGATGAGACCGATCTTGGGCCCGAAGCGATCGTGCGCCGGGCCATGGGTGTGGCGGCATCAATCTGTGTCTATACCAACGACCATTTGACACTCGAAACGATTACAAATGACGCTGAATAATCAAGGTTAATTGGCAATGTCGACGTGTGAAAAGGTGGGTTGGTCCCGCGTACGCGGTATGGCCAACCTTGTGTTGGTCCCGGTCCACCGGCTTTAACCAGATCCAATTTGCGCCGAGATTTCCGGCTGGCCTGACTGGTTGGGATTGCCTGAAAGACGAAATGAAATTGCTTCGGCAAGATGGCGTCTTTTTATCCCGTCACTTTGTTCAAGGTCGGCGAGGGTGCGCGCGACCCGCAAAATCCGGTGATAGCCCCGTGCCGATAATCCCAACGCATCCACCGCTCTGCCGAGCAAGTCAGACCCCTGACTGTCCGGTATGGCTATTTTCGCCAATAGGCGATCACTCAAGGCAGCATTGATAACGCCTTCCGTCTCGACGCCTCCATCGCCGGTATGGCCGCCCTCTAATGCCGAATCTTCGCTGGCCGACGATTGCCGCCGTGCGCCCGGAGGAATAAGTTCGCGATTGCGCTCGCGCTGAATTTGCCGGGCAAGTTTGACCCGCTCTGCAATGGTATGGCTGGCCTCCCCAGTGTCGGGGCCGGTGAGATCATGGGGGCTGACCGCAGGCAGGCTAACGGCCAGATCCATGCGGTCCAAAAAGGGGCCGGATATGCGCGATTGATAGGCCTGCTCACAGTTGGGGCCGCGCCCACAATTGCGCCCGCTTGCCCGGCCATACCCGCACCGGCAGGGGTTCATGGCCGCGATAAGCTGGAAGCGGGCCGGGTAGCGCACATGAAAATTGGCGCGCGCAATCAGCACATCCCCGGTTTCCAGCGGTTGGCGCAGGCTGTCGAGGACATTGACAGAAAATTCCGGTAATTCATCGAGAAACAGGACACCGTGATGGGCGAGGGAGGCCTCGCCGGGCCGCGCTTTTATCCCGCCGCCAACCATGGCCGCCATTGAGGCGGAATGATGGGGCGCGCGGAACGGTCTTACCCGCGTCAGTCGGCCATTTTTTAACATGCCAGCAAGCGACTGGACCATCGAGACTTCCAGCATTTCGCGGGCACTCAAGGGCGGTAACAAGCCGGGCAGGCGCGCAGCGAGCATAGATTTCCCCGAGCCTGGCGGCCCTACCATCAATAAATTATGCCCCCCGGCAGCAGCAACCTCTAGCGCGCGTTTTGCGGTTTCTTGGCCGCGAACCTCCGCCATATCCGGTATGGCCGGAAGCGCTTCAAGCCCGCCTGGTTCAGGCGCGCCGAGCACCTGGGTGCCCTTAAAGTGATTGACCAATTGGATCAGGGTCGCGGGGGCCAGCACCGGCATATCCGTTGCCGCCCACGCGGCTTCCGGCCCACAATCCTTTGGGCATATCAGGCCCATATTGTCGCCATTTGCCGCTATAGCGGCGGGTAGGGCTCCATGAACCGGCGCAATTGAGCCATCAAGCCCCAACTCGCCCATCACCGCAAACCCGTCTGCTGCATCGCGGGGAACCGCACCAATTTCCATTAACAGGGCCAAAGCGATGGGTAGATCGAAATGACTGCCTTCCTTGGGCAGATCGGCAGGGGCCAGATTAACGGTAATCCTTTTGGGCGGCAGTCCCAGCCCTACCGCAGAAAGCGCGGCGGTGACCCGCTCTCTGGCCTCAGAGACGGCTTTGTCGGGAAGCCCAACAATGATGAAGGCATTGGTACCACTGGTTAGCTGCACCTGAGTTTTCACCAAACGGGCATCAACCCCGTGAAATGCAAATGTTGTAACCTGTGCGACCATGACAACTCTCCCGATGACATGGTCAGCACCCTAACAGGTTGCGCGAACAAATAAAGAACAAAATTAGGGCCGGGCACCGAGTTTAAAAAACTAGTGAGGGGGCAGGCCCCTAAAAGCGGTGTTTATGCAAAAAAGTTTACCTTGAAGTTGAGGTTCCTGTTGAAGGGCAATTCCACTCCCCCTATATCCCGAGACGAAACGCAATCGGAAGGCCCAAAAGGGTAACCGCGTTAACCGAAACTTATGAACGGATGTATTAAGACTAGGAGCCCGATCGATAGAGGGTGCATCTCCTGCTTTGATGAGGCAGACCATTTTTGAGCGCTGTATCGGTTTTCCAGCGTAATTTTATGATCTGAACCAATAGGGGTTTCTGCGGAAAGCTCTCAAATCAGGTAAGAGGCGCCAGGCGGGCTGTTGGCGACATCGTTAGAGGAGAAATGCGATGGGTAAGGTCATTGGAATCGACCTTGGAACGACGAACAGCTGTGTAGCTGTTATGGAAGGTAAGGAACCACGGGTTATTGAAAACTCGGAGGGTTCACGTACCACGCCTTCTGTTGTGGCGTTTGCTGAGGACGGTGAACGTCTGATTGGCCAACCCGCAAAACGTCAGGCAGTGACAAATCCTGAAAATACAGTGTTTGCCATCAAACGCTTGATCGGGCGTCCCTATGACGATGAGACCGTGGCGAAAGATGCCAAGATGGTCCCGTTTGAGATCATCAAAGCCGACAATGGCGATGCATGGGTTAAGAGTCGCGGCGAAAAATATGCGCCGTCTCAAATCTCGGCATTCATTCTTCAGAAGATGAAAGAAACCGCTGAGGATTTTCTGGGCGATACAGTAACCCAAGCGGTTATTACCGTACCGGCTTACTTTAATGATGCACAGCGTCAGGCCACAAAAGATGCCGGTAAGATTGCCGGTCTTGAAGTTTTGCGGATTATCAACGAGCCAACTGCTGCGGCGCTGGCATATGGTCTTGATAAAACCGAAGGTAAAAAGATTGCCGTCTTCGACCTTGGCGGTGGTACCTTTGATATGTCGATCCTTGAGATTGGCGACGGCGTCTTTGAGGTGCTGGCAACCAATGGTGACACCTTTCTGGGCGGTGAAGATTTCGACATGCGTATTGTTGAATATCTTGCCAAGGAATTCAAAAAAGAATCCGGCATTGATCTGCAGTCAGACAAAATGGCGCTTCAACGCCTGAAGGATGAGGCGGAAAAAGCCAAAAAAGAATTATCTTCAACGGCACAGTATGAAGTCAATCTACCGTTTATTACGGCCGATGCATCTGGTCCTAAACACCTGACCATGAAGCTGACACGTGCGAAGCTTGAAAGCCTCGTTGAAGATCTTATCAAACGAACAGTTGATCCGTGTAAGGCAGCATTGAAAGATGCCGGTCTGACATCTGGCGATATTGATGAAGTTGTTCTCGTTGGCGGTATGACGCGTATGCCAAAAGTGCAGGAAACTGTGAAGGCATTTTTCGGGCGTGAACCTCATAAAGGTGTGAACCCTGATGAAGTGGTTGCGCTTGGTGCGGCCATTCAGGCCGGTGTTCTGCAGGGCGATGTTAAAGATGTTTTGTTGCTCGACGTTACTCCGCTCTCGCTTGGTATCGAAACATTGGGCGGCGTGTTCACGCGTCTAATTGATCGCAACACAACAATCCCGACCAAGAAAAGTCAGGTATTTTCGACCGCAGAGGATAATCAGTCTGCGGTGACCATCCGAGTGTTCCAGGGTGAACGCGAAATGGCCGCAGACAATAAAATGCTTGGCCAGTTTGATCTGGTGGGTATCCCGCCTGCAGCGCGGGGTATTCCGCAAGTTGAAGTTACGTTCGATATTGATGCCAACGGCATTGTGCATGTGTCTGCGAAAGACAAAGCGACGAACAAAGAACAATCCATTCGAATTCAGGCCTCAGGTGGCTTGGATGACAGTGAGATCGACAAAATGGTCAAGGACGCGGAAGCCAATGCGGATGTGGATAAATCCCGCCGTGAAGGTGTTGAAGCGCGTAACCGAGCCGAAGCCCTTGTTCACACCACAGAGCAATCGCTCAAAGAGCATGCTGATAAACTCAGCGATGACGATAAAATCGCCATTGATGATGCAATGGCAGCGCTGCGCAAAACCCTTGGTGATGAAAATTCATCCATTGAGAAAATCAATGAAGATGCCAATGTCCTTGCTCAAGCCTCTATGAAGCTTGGTGAGGCTATGTATCAAAGTCAGCAATCGGGCAGTGGCGGCGATGATGACTATGAGCCAACCAGCGGCGGCGATGCTGAGGATGATGTTGTTGATGCCGACTTCGAAGAAGTCGATGGCGACGACGCAGATCGCAGCTAAATAGCAACATAGCTGACGGAGAAGAGGATTTTATCAGGAGCCGGCTCGCAATTTTGCAAACTGGCTCCTATATCCTCTTTATCACCCCTACCGGGTCCCGTGATCTTGGCTTGTTGTTAAGGGCGTTTTTGCGCTTTGAACTTCAATAGCACTCACGTGATCCGAGCCAGCACAAGGTTCGCTCATGGCGCAGGATTATTACGAAACGCTTGGTGTCTCTCGC
The DNA here is from genome assembly GCA_964421675.1 of uncultured Caulobacterales bacterium. Lineage (GTDB taxonomy): Bacteria > Pseudomonadota > Alphaproteobacteria > Caulobacterales > Parvularculaceae > CALLPQ01. Next base: position 135,125 of record CAYQXV010000001.1, on the reverse strand, counting down.
GATGCCTCGGCTGCGGATATTAAATCCGCTTTCCGAAAAAGCGCGATGAAATATCATCCCGATCGAAACCCGGATAACCCGGAAGCGGAACAAAAGTTCAAAACCCTCGGTGAGGCGTATGAAATTTTGTCCGACGAGCAAAAGCGTGCCGCCTATGATCGCTATGGTCATGCAGCCTTCCAAAATGGCCAGGGCGGTTTTGGACAAGGGGCCGGGCAGGGGTTTGGCGCTGGTGCTTTTTCCGACATTTTTGAAGATATTTTCGGCGACTTTATGGGCGGCGGTGGTCAGCGCGGGGGTCGGCGTGGGCCGGGCCGCGGGGCAGACCTTAAATATTCCCTCGATGTAAGCCTAGAAGATGCCTTTAAAGGTAAAAAAACCCGGATCACCGTGCCAGGGTCAGTGGCGTGTGAGCCGTGTACAGGCACGGGTGCAAAGCCGGGCACAGAGCCTGTCAGCTGTCAGACTTGCCGCGGGATTGGCCGCGTGCGCGTTCAGCAAGGTTTTTTTACCCTTGAGCGCACATGTCCGGCCTGTCAGGGCGAAGGTAAAATGATTGCCGACCCGTGCACCCAGTGTAACGGTCAAGGACGGGTTAATCGCGAGCGCACATTGTCCGTTGATGTTCCTGCGGGCATTGAAAATGGCACTCGTATCCGTTTGTCCGGCGAAGGTGAGGCGGGGCCGCGCGGCGGCCCTGAGGGCGATCTTTATATCTTTGTGAGCGTTGATGAGCATGCTTTGTTTGAACGCGACGGCCCGGATCTTTTTTGTGCCTTGCCCGTTCCTATGACCACAGCTGTTCTTGGCGGTGATCTGGAAGCGCCTACGATTGATGGCGGGCGGGTAAAAATTTCGATTCCCGATGGCGCACAAACTGGAAAGCGATTCCGGTTACGCAATAAAGGCATGACCCAGCTTCAATCCAAGACCCGCGGCGATCTTTATGTAGAAATTCAGGTCGAAACACCGGTCAAACTAACAAGCCGTCAAAAAGAACTCATGCGAGAGTTTCAGGAAGAAAGCGGTGGCTCCGATAGTCCTCAGTCTGCGAACTTTTTTCAAAAAGCCCGTAAGTTCTGGGATGATGTGACCAACGATTAGTCCGTCACTATAAGACCAGCCTTGTAACTCATGATCTAAGCCAGTATTGCAGGGTTTATAAAAATAGGTGAGGCCTGATGTTTACTAAAGCAAAAGCAATGCTAGCGGCCTCTCCACTGGGCGGCCCGGCAAAACGTGTTAGCGGTGAAGCTAAGCGCCTTGCCAGTTCGATTAAAACCCCTGAGCTCGATCTGTTTTACCGCGACGATGGTTGGTTGGAAGATGTTATACGCGCCCGGCTTTCTTACAATGCAAATTGTGTCGATGTGGGGTGTCATATCGGTTCGGTATTGAAATTGTTTGTAGATGTGTGCCCAGGGGGCAGCCATGTCGGCGTTGAGCCGACCCCTTCAAAAGCTCAAGTTTTGCGTGAGCAATTTCCCGGCGTGACATTACATGAATGTGCGGTGTCTGATGGGCCGGGTGAAGCTGTGTTTTATGAAAACACAAAAGATCCCGGATATTCATCGCTTACCGAACAAGACGCAGCTGCACCGCAAATTAATGCGTATACTGTTCAAATTCAAACATTGGATAGTTTACTGGCAGATGGCCCGGTGCCCAATATCATCAAAATCGATGTTGAAGGGTTTGAGTTACAAGCATTAAAAGGTGCCGCTCAAACAATCGCTGCCCACAAACCAGATTTGATTTTTGAATGTGGCCCTGTTGCAAACGAAGAAAAGGGCGATTTTTCTGGCGATGATCTTTACAACTATGTCACAGAAGAGCTTGGCTATGATGTGTATGCCGCGATTGATTTAAAGTTTGATCGCCCGGCTCTTACATTGCCAGAGTTCCGCCGATATCGGACCTATCCATTTGTTGCATTGAACTTTATCGCTTTGGCGAAAAGTTAGCGGCCCCGATCTTCCCCTGAAATTGAGCTTCCCTCGTAAGGGTTACTGCCACAAGCGGTGAGCGTTACACCCAACCTTTAAGCTCGCGTTCAATCATGGCACCGAGCATCGCCGCCATCGGCTCACTATCGTTAAGACACGGCACAGCGCTCAATTGTGCGCCGCCCGCTTCAACGAAAAGCTCTTTACCGGCAATCGCGATTTCTTCCAGGGTTTCAATACAATCAGAAACAAAGGCAGGCGTTATTACGGCAATATGACTGTGCCCCTCACGGCCAAATTGCTCGATCAAATCGTCTGTTGCCGGGCCCAGCCATTTTTCGGGACCAAATTTTGATTGAAAGGCGAGCGGTGCATAAATGTCCGACCAGCCCATTGTCTCGCGCAATAGTCTTGCTGTTTTTGCGCAATGACAGTGATAGGGATCACCGTTTTTGAAATAACGTTCTGGGATGCCGTGAAAGGATAAAATGACTCTGTCCGGCGGCGTTTCCAGTGTGTCGAGATAATTAGCGGTGACCTGAGCCAATGCATCAATATAGCCGGGGTGATCATAAAATGGCGGAGCAACCCGGATGCTGGGCTGCCACGTCATTGACTGTAAGACGCGTGCGACTTCATCAACAACGGTGGCGGTTGTGGTGGCAGAATATTGTGGATAAAGCGGTACAATAAGGAGCCGCGTGCAGCCTTGCTCCATCAAGTCTGTCATCTGGGCACGGATTGATGGGCTCCCATAGCGCATCGCCCAATCGACAAGAATGATCTCGTCATCATGGGGGTCATCATCATGGTTGAGATGGCGATGCACGCCGGCGGCCTGTTGGCGGGTGTAATATCGCAACGGCGATTCATCGCTCTGCTCGCGCCAGATCTTCTTATAAGCGCGCCCGGTTTTTGCGGGCCGGGTATTGAGAATGATGCCGTGTAAAAGCGGCAGCCAGAAGGCTCGTGGATAGTCAACAACACGCTTATCCGAAAGGAATTCACGCAAATATCGGCGAACTGAACCGGCATCCGTCCCATCGGGGGTGCCAAGATTGACCAGCAATATTCCGACTTTCTGTTTTGGGATGACAGGGTGATCGGTGGGTGTGGCATGCGGCGTCATTGATGCGCTCTTTCGGTGGGTCCTAAATCTAATGTTCTTTTTCACCAAGCGCCCCAACAGAGCAAGCCTTAAGCGCGCATTCTTTCCGCACGGTCAGTGATAGCATTGCGCACTTATTGCGGCCTCGTGTTCCAAACATCCTGCTCTAATCACGCTGTTTTTCCGCTGTCATCGCAGTGTCACATAAATCCGCCAAACAGAGGATAGGGACTTTGGTGCGGCGTAAGGAAATTGCCAAGATGGAATTTGATATTGGCTTATGGGCGGCGGTCGGTTTTTTTCTGGCCGCTTATGCTGTTGTCGGAAATGATGCCCTTCAGACCTTGGGAACGTTCATCAATTCCAATGGGCACGTGCACTGGTTTTTCTTATTCCTGTTTGCGTCTGCAATTTTGGTGGTGGTCTTTTTCTGGGGATATTTCGGGATCAATTGCGACCTGGGAAGCTTGCAATGTGCGCAGGGTTCGTGGGGGGACCCCTCTTTTGGCAGGCTTAATAATACAGAAAAATATCCCATTTTCGAACCACAATGGTATCACGCCCTGCCGCCTTTAACGCTGTTAATGCTGACAAGGTTTGGCATCCCCGTTTCTACGACCTTTATGGTGCTAACGATTTTCGCGACCCGTGATGGCCTCAACTCCATGTTGACGAAATCATTGATCGGTTATGGGCTTGCCTTTGTGGTTGGGGGAATAATCTATGCGATTGTAACCCCCACTATTGAGCGCTGGTTTCGAAAAACCGCAGAAAATCAGCGTGCCACACATTGGGTATTTTTACAGTGGGTGACGACGGGCTATCTTTGGTCGGTTTGGCTGATGCAGGACTTTGCAAATATTTTCATATTCCTGCCGCGCGGTGTGAGTGCAGCGGGAACCCCCGCTCTTAATCCACTAGAAGCGGCAGCTGCGATCGGCGCGATCATGTTGCTGTTGGCCTATACATTTTGGAATAAAGGCGGCCCGGTTCAGCGGATCTTACGCACAAAAAGTAATGTTACAGATATACGCTCGGCCACGATTATCGATTTTACCTTTGCGTCTCTATTGTTTTACTTCAAAGAGCTAAACGATATTCCCATGTCGACGACATGGGTATTTCTGGGACTGATTGCGGGGCGTGAATTTGCCATGGCAACGATTGATCGTATTCGCCCGGCGGGCGATACCGTCAAGATTATCAGCAGCGATGCATTTAAAGCGCTGATTGGTCTTGTGATTAGTGTGGCGTTGGCAGTCTTCTTGCCGCTATTGGCACAAACCCTCACGGCGCAGTTTGCTGGCGGTTAGAGCCTTGGCTTACATTGGAGGCTGCTGCTTTTGCTAGTCTTCCGACTTTTCAATCGGCACACCATATAATTCCAGACGGTGTGAGAGCAGCTTATATCCGTGTTGTTCTGCGATCTTGTGTTGAAGGCGTTCAATCTCTTCATTGACAAATTCAATGACATTGCCCGAGCGCATATCAATTAAATGATCATGGTGATCGTCGGTGGCTTCTTCATATCGTGAACGGCCATCTTGAAAGTCATGACGCTCTACAACATTTGCATCTTCAAACAGGCGCATGGTGCGATAAACGGTTGCAATGGAAATGCCGCTATCAATTGCAACAGACCGGCGATGGATTTCTTCAACATCGGGATGGTCTTCGGCAACGGAAAGCACTTGGGCAATAACGCGGCGCTGCTCGGTCATGCGCATGCCTTTTTCGACGCATAGTCGTTCAAGTCGTTTCGGATCTTTGTCCATTTTGGTTGCATTCCCTGTCATGTCAGCGCCTTAGCCATTACCACCGCGTCACTTGTATCGCGATAGTATTTTTTGCGCAGGCCTATTTCGTGATAGCCAGCGCCTCGGTAAAGCGCAAGCGCAGGGCTGTTGAGTGTGGAAACATCGAGAATTATTCTCGATTTTGACGCGATTTTCATCTGATTTTCCAGCTCCGCTAATAGTTTTTGCGCAATACCCCGGCGCTGCCAGTGAGGCTGGGTGCCGAGTGATAAAATCTCAACCTCATCTGTGTGTTGGTGCCAGATGAGGAAGCCAGCACAAGCTCGTGCCGCCTCGTCGTCTCCATCGATATGGGCTAGCAGCACATAAGTATTGGGGGCGTTCATGGCCTCCCCAATGGACTGGCCCGGCCAGCGTCTATCGCCAAACGCGCTTGCCTCTAATTCGATCAGCAACGCGCTATCAGCGGGTGTTGCTAAGGTGAAAACAATTTCAAGCACCGTTCTGGCTGCCTGCAAGATGGGCGAACAAGGAGCGCGCCGACGGCTTGGCATCCGGCGCCCTTAAATAAAGCGGCGCGGGCATGGCGCTGTCTTCACTATGATCGAGATTGGCAAGCTGCGCCAGCACACTCGGCTCTATCGCTGTGCACTCTGCAATGCCGGGTAAGCCATTTGGCGCTAGCCCCGCCAGTATATTGGTGCCTGAGCCAATAATGGTCATGTCCGGGTCGAGCGTTTCCATGACCAGTTGGGGCGTATTGGCTTGGGGTGCTGATAGGACTGTCGGCGGGCTCTTGGTGTCACAATCATAGAGCGCGTGATAAATTTCGCCGCGGCCCGCATCAATCGCAACGCCTAGCTTGCCAGCAAATGTTGGATTATCGGCCTGCCATGTTAGTGCGAGCGCTTTGAGCGTATCAATGCCGGTGCAGCGCCGATCCGTTCCAAGGCACAGCCCGCGAGCAAAAGCGAGCCCAACGCGAATGCCCGTAAACCCGCCAGGCCCGATGGTAACGACGACATGACCGATTTGATTGATCGAAGTTCTCCCATCCTCGCAGAGGGATTGCATCATCGGGGCAATATGCTCCGCATGCCCCCTGTCTAAATATTCGCTGCGCTTGGCGAGCGTTTCGCCATTGCGAACCAACGCCATCGCACATTGGCGTAAGCTCGTATCTATACATAAAATGGTGGGTGCATCGGGCATGAGGTACAAAATAGTGACGTTGCGTGTGAATTTGAAGGTGCGACAGTGAGGTCGTAGCTGTTTTAACCATGCAAGTGCAAGTAATCGTGCGTTTGCACGCCCAAATCGCAGTCTTGTGTTTTGCTATTGTGCCGGGCTAGCTATAACAGGCCTAACACAAATAAAATTGGGACCATAATCAATGACTGAGAAGAGTTTTCGTCTTGCCGCAATTCAGGCATCTTCGATATTGTTCGATAAAGAGGCATCGACGCAAAAAGCCTGCACGCTAATTGAAAAAGCGGGCAAAGAAGGCATTGATCTGGCGGTTTTCGGTGAAACCTGGTTGCCGGGCTATCCGTTCTGGATAGAAGCCGGAATTACCGATGATACTTGGTGGGCGAGCGCAGACTATCTCGACAATTCCATATTGATTGGCGGCCCGGAGACAGACGCACTATGCGCCGCTGCGGCGCGAGCGGGAACCGATGTCGTCATTGGGATTGCGGAGAAAGATCCATATACAGAAGGAACTGCCTATTGCACCGCATTAACGATTGGGCGCGAGGGGCAAATTCTTAACCGACATCGAAAACTCAAACCTACCCATGCAGAGAGAATTATCTGGGGTGATGGCGATGCGGCGGGCTTGCGTCCGGTTCCGCGCGACTATGGCCGGTTGTCGGCGTTAAATTGTTGGGAACATCAGATGATGTTGCCAGGATATGCATTGGCCGCCCAGGGCACACAGGTGCATGCTGCATTATGGCCCGGTTGGGAGAAAACACCGCGTCCGGAAGAATATTGCTGGGCAAGACAAATTGTTTTGTCGCGCGCCTTTGCCAGTCAGGCCGCAGCGTATGTGGTGTGTTCAGCGGGTTTGCGATTGCCTGAACATATTCCGGAAAAATACCGCGTATTTGGTGAATGGCAGCACACTGGCCATAGCGCAATTATTGACCCGCGCGGGGAAATTTTAGCGGGGCCGATTGAAGGCGAAGATATGGTGATTGCCGAAGGGCGTCATGATGTTATTCGCGCGGCAAAAGCGGCTTGTGATATTGCGGGCCATTATTCGCGCCCGGATATTTTTGACCTCGTCGTTGATGATACACAGGCCGATGGCATGGTGCGTTTGCTTAGTGACTTTGACGGAGATAGTTCAGACCCCATCCCTGAAGTGGAGTGATCGCGCCGATTAGCGCCGTGCTCTAGGAATGCGCGCAAGCCTTAAAGCAACTCGTTCAACCAGTTCGCGTTGCGGATTGCCGGTCGTTTTTGCTTCTAATTCTGCTTCAATAAGCCATCGCCGTGCCAGCGTAAGGCGCGGAAGTGACCATTGGTTAAGCCGTGTGCGAAAAGCGTCCTGTTCAGCAAAGAAAACAGGGGGGCGCAATTTTTTCATGGCATCGTTTGCATTCGCCCCTTTTGCAATATGGGCTTGTGCCTCCATCAACCGTCCAAACGCGCGCTGCAAAGCGCGTAACAGCGCAATCGAACTTGTTCCCGCTGTTGCGGACCGGTGCAACGCATCTGCTAGCGGTCCTGTGCGTCCATCCTGACAATGGCTGGCGACATCGTTCAACGTGTCCGAGGCTGCATCAACCAGGCACAAACGCGCATCGGCAAGACTGATCACACTGCCAGATTTATCACCGGTATTTTGATTGTTAGTCCCGGCGCTTTTGAAAAATAAAAGTTTTTCAATTTCTGACCGGGTTATTCCCCGATCTTCTCCCAATGTGCTGGTTAAAAATGTCATGGCGTCTGGCTCTATGGACAGGCCATGGTCGCGGGCCATTTCTGCCGCAAGGCTGCGTACTGCTGCCGGTGCGTCTTCGTAACAGGGAAGACTTGCGGCGCGTTTGGCCTTTTCGAAGGCTTTGCGCAATGTTGATCTTGGTCCAAGATCCCCGCCCTCGACCAAAACAATGCCATTGGGTTTTAAGTGATCATTGTCGAGCGCAGTGATGAAATTCGTTACCGCACTGGCCTGCGCCTCACTATTCATTCGCACACGAATTACACGTTCGCCTCCGATAAAGGATAGCGCTGTAATTTCATCCGAAAGGCGACCGGGTTCGGCTTTTAGATCGGTGTCAGAAAGTTCCATGAAGCTGAAAGGGTCGTGAGGGTCATCAATCACCATTTGTGATAATTTTGATGTGCGTTCTCTGACCAACCCTTGGTCAGGCCCGTAGACAAGGTAAGCGCTATAGGATGGGTCGCGTTTTCCAAGTGCCGCTAAAATTGCTTTGCCTTTAAGTGCAACCATTTCAATGTCAGCTTACGGAATTAAATCAGGCGCCAATAGCGGATTAATCACTGTTTCATCCAGTGTGGTCTCAAACTCATTGGCATCTTCAGCGGGTTTTTGTTTTCTTTCAATCGCCAATGCGATGTCTTCCTGCATTGCGGTTGATTGAATTAAAATGTCGCGTTCGATTTCTTCTGCGAGGCGTGTTGCTGATTTTTCCACAGCTTCGCGTTCGGCAAAAAGCGATGAATATTGCGAGTTCACCTGATTAAAAGAAGCAATCGCTCTGGGGGTGCCTTCAATAGCAACACCGGTTTCGCGGTGAACAAGACGATAGCGACTAGCCAACCGGTAGTTAAAGCGCGTGACAGACGCATCGATTTGAACGGCGAGCTGAACGGCGACGGGTGTTACCTCCACCATCAGATCAAATGCATCTTCAGTTTGCTGACTGGTTAGCAAACGTCTGTCCAAGGCGCGGCGCAAAATTGGTTGAACCGCGAGATTGCCTTCACCGGCGTCGCGCGTGGAAATGATCGAGGTTACAGAAATTTTACGTAAAAAGGGATGTGCCGTTGCATTTTCCGGGGTTGCGTAAATTGGCTCAAAGCCGCAAGACGAAACAGCTATGGAGGATATAATCAGTATAAATACCAATAAATGTCTCATCACTTAAAACCCTTTTCACCCGGCACCCAGGATCGCATCACGTCGCGACAATATTGACGATGCGACCCGGTACCACCACAATTTTTCGTATCGTCTTTCCCTCAATATGGCGGATAACGCGCTCATCGGACAAGGCTAATTTTTCAATTGCGGCCTTATCTGCGGAAACATCGACTTCAAGCTCACCTCGTTTCTTGCCGTTGACCTGAAGCGGCAAGATGACCTTATCGGATGACAGCAAGCTCTCATCGGCCTGCGGCCAGTCCGCTTCATAGACAAGCCCCTCTGCGCCCAGCGTCAGCCAGCATTCCTCCGCAAGATGGGGAATAAACGGGCTGATCAGCCGAGTCAGTGCGGATAATGCCTCGCCGCGCACAGCGGGAGCAACGTCTCCAGCCTTTTTGAGCGCGTTCATAAACTCATAAATGCGCGCAATGGCTTTGTTAAACCTGAAATTTTCAATGTCGTCGGTCACGCCAGCAATGGTGCCATGGGTTGCGCGCCGCAATACCAGATCAGCCTCGCTCAATTTTGCTGGTATGGCCCCAGCTGATTGCAATAAGCCCTTATGGGGGGCGATTGCATCCCATATCCGGCCCAATAGCCGCCATGCGCCTTCAATGCCGCCAATGGTCCATTCTACGTCCCGCTCCGGGGGCGAGTCCGACAGCATGAACCAGCGGGCAGCATCGGCGCCGTAATCTCTGGCGATGATCTCCGGCGACACCACATTTTTCTTGGACTTGGACATTTTCTCAATAGGGCCGATGGTGACCGCCACATCCGATGAGACATGGCGGGCCTTGCCGTCTTGAATCACCACCTCTTCGGGCAATAACCACTTGCCTTGCCCATCGCGGTAGGTGGCATGGGTGACCATGCCCTGGGTGAACAAGTTTGCGAAGGGTTCATCAATTTGCGTGTGTCCTGTCGCCTTCATGCACCGGGTAAAATAGCGCGCATAGAGCAGATGCAAGATCGCATGCTCAATGCCTCCAATATATTGATCCACCGGCAGCCACTCATTTACGAGGTCCGGGTCCGTGGGTTGATCGGGGTGGGGCGCTGCAAACCGGGCAAAATACCAGGAACTATCGATAAAGGTGTCAAACGTATCAGTCTCGCGCGACGCATCTCCCCCGCATTTGGGGCAGGGGACTGATTTCCAGCTCTCAGCGCGATCGAGAGGGTTGCCGGGGGTTTTGAATTCTTCGGCGTCCACGTCGGGCAATGTCACGGGTAATTGTGATTTCGGTACCGGAACGACACCGCATTTTCCGCAATGTATTGCCGGTATCGGACAGCCCCAATAGCGTTGCCGGGAAACGCCCCAATCGCGCAGTCGGTAATTTGTATGACCGCTGCCAATATTCATGGATTCCAGTTTGGCAATGGCGGCTGCTTTGGCCTCTTCAATGCCAAGTTCATTCAGGAAGTCCGAATTGATGATTGAACCTGGGCCGACATAGGCTTCAGCATCAACGGAAAAATCTGCTGGGTCCGTGCCGTCCGGGCATACCACCGGGGTGACCTCCAGCCCGTATTTTCTAGCAAAATCGAGATCTCGTTGGTCATGGGCCGGGCATCCAAATATCGCGCCTGTTCCATATCCCATCAAAATGAAGTTCGCTGCATAAACGGGCAACGTCTTGCCAGGGATAAATGGATGCTCGATGGTGAGCGGCAAGGCGAAGCCGCGTTTTTCTGCTTTTTCGATGGCCTCTTCGGAGGTGCCAGCGGCCTCACATTCACGGATGAAGGCCTGTAATTCTGGGTTGTCCTTGGCAAAATGTTTAGCGATTGGATGGTCTATTGCGACCGCGCCAAAGGATGCGCCAAAGAGGGTATCAGGACGGGTGGTATAGATCTCTAACCCGGTGTTTAAGCCGGCTGGTAAACCCGTTTCGCCTACGAAACTGAACACCATTTTACAGCCCTTAGACTTGCCAATCCAATTGCGCTGCATGGTTTTGACATTTTCAGGCCAGCCATCAAGTCTGCCATCATCAAGGGCTGCCAAAAGGTCTTCTGCAGCGTCTGTGATCTTGAGAAACCATTGTGATAATTTGCGCCGTTCGACGGGTGCGCCTGATCGCCATCCCTTACCGTCAATCACTTGTTCATTGGCAAGGACGGTATGATCAACCGGGTCCCAATTTACGATGCTCTCTCGGCGCTCAACAAAGCCAGCTTCCCAAAACTCAAGGAACATTCGCTGTTCATGGACATAATAATCAGGATCGCAGGTGGCCAATTCGCGTGACCAGTCGATCGCGAGCCCAATTTCCTTCAATTGACCGCGCATGGTTTCGATATTGGAATAGGTTAAGTCACGCGGATGCTTGCCGGTCTGCATCGCGGCATTTTCTGCGGGCATTCCGAACGCGTCCCAGCCCATAGGGTGGAGAACATTAAATCCGCGCGCTTTTTTAAACCGCGCAATGACATCCCCCATGGCGTAGTTACGCACATGCCCCATGTGGATTTTGCCTGATGGGTAGGGGAACATTTCGAGGACGTAATAATTTTTTCGCCCGTTATCATTTCGTGTCCGAAACGTATCTTGTTCAGCCCAAATCCGTTGCCAACGGGTTTCAACTTCATGTTTGTCGTAACGGGGTAAGCTATCCGCCATGACAGTTCTCCGATGATATTGGATCGCTTTCCTGCCTCGTGGGTTACCCAAGGGTGGACGATCAATTGATAGGAAGCACAGTAAAACGGTGAAAAGTACGCCCGTTTCTAGCTATTGTTTATTCACAAAGGTCAGCTGGCCAGCCTAACTTGGCTGGCCCATTGGCCCTAATAAACCTTGATCACTGCGCCTAATTGTCGAGGCTGTTAAGCCGTAATTGGCGCGCGCGCGTTAGGATTGCATTTTCCATTTCCCGCGGCGTGGCCGGGTTCACATTGGCATCAATCCATGATGCGGTTCCCGCATCGCGTACCTGTCTGAACACCGTCACTTTAAGCGCATCGGCGCGTAGGGCAGAGTCAAGAATATAGACATTCACCTTAAAGCGCTCCTGCGTCGCTTCAGGGTTGATGTACCAGTCTGTCAAAATTAGCCCAGAAATAGGGTCGGCTGACGAGATTGGCAGGAAATTGACCGTTTCCAGCGATGCGGCCCACAGATAGCGATTAACGGTTGTTGCCTGGCCAGCGTTTTTTGAGCTGCCAGAAAGCCCTGGAATGGATAAATCCCGATCAGATGTACCGCCGCCGCTGGAGCATGCGCCGAGTGTTAGGGCGCTCGCTAGCAACCCAAAAAGCGCAATATTTGAGAGGCTAGTCAGTTTCCCAGCCGGTTTCCTGTCAGAGCGAAGGATAAAGGGGGCGGATGTTTTCATCAGAAGGCCTTTTTTAAACGATGAGCATGATATTTCATATACCTGACCCGAAGCGTTACGCAATGGGGCGAATGCGGCAATTCTACCTTGTAGCCCCTTGTTGCGCGGGATTCCTCCACAATTAAACGCGAGCTCCGCAGATATTCCTCGGTCTGCCCCATAATGAGACAAAAATTTCAGGCCATACCGCACAGTTTCACCCCCCTTGTATCAGCGCGGCACAATGGCAGATTGCGCGCTGCCGGTATGGCTAGCCCATGGGGCTGGAGATCGTTGTTTTGACACCACAAACCCCATTTAAAGGTTAGGCCTGCGCGCCATTTTCTGAAAAAAACTTGACCTGATCATACCGGCCTGAGATGATCAATGACGGCCATGGGGATGGCCGCACGAAAACCGGTAATACCGCATGGCTATGCTTGGGGAAGTATGGCTGACAAGCGGAGGTTTTTGGGGTGGGAGTTTCAGACGAGTAAATGGCAGGCTGTGGGAGCTTGGCCAGGCATACCAGGGGCTATTTGCGCTATTTGGTGTGGCTGGAAAGGCGCATTCGCGTAAATGTGAGTAAAAACTAGGATTATATCGGGTTCATCCGGTGTTGAGTTCCTATATGATTGACGTGTCTTAAGTGAGAAATGACTAAACTGATTAGCCACAAATAGATGTCACAATCTGAGCGTAAAGTGGCGTCTTAATGAATGAAGTTACCGGTATTTGGGCCGGTTTAGAGGAGCAAAACGTTTAGCGTTTGGTTGTTAGCATGATGAAGACGGGGACATCTCATCACGCGGCTCTTTCGGGAGACCGTAAAACTGGCAGAGTTTCTGCCGGTGATGATCGTGTTTTGCGTGCTCTTCCATCACCTAATCCCTCTTTAAAAGCATTTAGGTCATTGTTCTTGGCGTGCGCTGTGATTGGCTCACAAGCTGCCCCCGCAATGGCCTTTCAGGATAAAGACGACTCCCCGATAGATTTGACCGTTTCTGGCCGCGCTTCGAGCGCTGTTGGTGTTGACGATGATGGCGATCTGCGCGGCGATGTTGATGGCGAAATTTCGATTATTGGTTCCACCATTCTTGAAAGCGGACTTGAGATTGGTGCCGTCGTTGAAGGCCGTTATGATGAAGATCAGCCCGGCCAACTTTTTAGTGGTGGTCGTCAATCTGGTTTATTAACCGGCGGCCCGCGCGGTGTCGGTCCTTTGGGCGGCGACGCATTTGTTCAGGGCGCATACGGATATGCGCGCGGTGGATTTGGCAAAGTCATTGTCGGGCGCGATCGCGGTGTTGCGCGCCAACTTGCGGTCACGGCGCCGACTATTTTCCAATCTGTGAACGTCAATAATTTCCGTACAGACCTTAGCGGGCTAAATGATATTCATACGCTGAACGATTTTTCCGGCTATGCCACAAAGGTTAGCTATCTTCCGCCTGCAAATCTGTTTGGCGGTGTGATTGGTGGTTTGCAGTTGGGCGTTTCTTATTCTCCCAAATTGGGTGATTGCGGTGAGGATTTATGTTCTCCGCAGGATGAGCGTGTATTGCTACCAGAAACCAGCCTTCTCAATGAAAGTGCGCGTTGGGAAAATGTTCTCGAAGGCGCCTTTTTCTACCAGAAGGGCCTCGATTTTGGGTCAGATGGTACGCGCGATATTGTCTTGGGCTTTGGCGCGAGTGTTATCACCGCAGACGAAGAAACCAATGCAGTTCTCAATGTTTTTGAAGATTATCAGGCCTATTCGCTTGGCTTGAACATTGCGTTCCGGGGCCTGACTTTAGGCGGCTCGGTTAAAACCACGAATGCTGGCATTAACGTCCCAAATGAAGATGAAGACGATTATTTGGCATTTGATGCTGGTGTCACCTATAAAACCGGCGATTGGGGTTTTATGCTGGGATACGGACAATCGGCATCGAACGTTGTTGGCCCATCCTTAAATGAAACCACCCTCGTGCGGGACACGCAGGCGGCACAGGCCGGCGTTACATATTTTCTTGGGCGCGGAATAACAGTGGGCGCGGCTGCTCAATATATCGACTCAACCAAGTCCGACGAAATTGGCGGCCCGGAAGATTCAGTTACAGCTGTTATTGAAGCCGGCATTAAATTTTAAATCTCATTTTTTTTGAAGTCTCAACTCTTGTTAAATAGCAATGCTATTTGAACCTGCTCGCCGTGTGTAGATTACTTCTATATGTCGTTATGGGTAGATCGACCTGTATTTGTTCGATCAGCCGAAAGCGATTTTACCAAATCAAGTAAGCGTTTTTTGACCGACGGATTGTTGATGCGATCATAATGTTCGCATAGTTGCGCGCGCTCTGCGCCTGCGCGTTCGGATTCCACTCGCTCTGGCCCCGCACTCGCAGCCAATTGACCCGTTTGACTTCTTTGGGTTGGTTCATTCTTGAGGTCCGGATCTGAAGGGCTCCCATCATGTTGCAAAAAGCTACCTGCTATGTCTCCGGTTGAGTCTGGAGATAGGCCATCGAAAAAATACTGCACGTCGACTTTTAATATGGAAGCCAATTCAAACAGGCGACTGGCGCCAATTCGATTGGTGCCTTTTTCATATTTTTGAATTTGTTGAAACGTTACACCCAGCGCATGGCCAAGTTCGTTTTGACTTAACCCCATTACAATGCGTCGCGCGCGTAATTGCGCGCCCACATGCCCGTCTATCGGATGGCGGTTTGCTCCATCAGATCCCATACTACCCATGCCCTTCATATGTGCTCTACGCACATAATAGGGAAATAATAGCACACCTTTCTTGAGGGGAGCAATTCACAAGCTAGTCACTAGGATGTTACGATGCGTCCGCGTACGAAAATAATCAGTCCCAACATCATTACCATGAGTCCATAAAGCGTATCTCCGATACGGCTATATAGGGTTGGCGATTTTTTGTTCGGCAGGGCTGTGTCGATAAATCCAGTTTCATAAAGCTTAACGCGCTCTAGCACACGGCCATGAGGATCGATCATTGAAGAGATGCCCGTATTCGCCGCCCGCGCCATGGGTAGGCCCGTTTCTATAGAGCGTAATCGCGCTTGATCTAAATGTTGTCTCGGGCCTGAACCATCACCGAACCATGCATCATTGGTAACAGTGACTAACCAGTCAGGGCGTTCAGTATGCGGATGCATCGCACCAGGAAAAATAGTCTCATAACAGATTAGAGGAGAAAAGGAGGCAGTCGAATGGGAAATTGTCTGCGGCCCTGCGCCCTTGGCAAAACCATCGACTACCGGTGCGAGCTGCGACAACCCTATGGCCTGCAACAGGCCCTTTAACGGCAGATATTCACCAAACGGCACTAGATGGTGTTTGTCGTAATACTGACCAATATTGCGAGCGCTTTGGCCATCATTCGGCGGAACAGGTGGCAAGATTGCGACCGTGTTAAAATAAGCTGCGCTACCATCGTTGCGGCTTTCGCGGCGGATGGAGCCGGTTATGATTGTTGTTTGGGGTGATACCTGGTCGCCGATTAAGTCGAGAACAATGGGCTGCTCAGCAATCCAGGGAACCGCATTTTCTGGCCAGATAAGAAAGGTCGCAGGCTGTTTGTTCGTGCTCCCTGCTGAACTCAATGCTGAAAGGGACAGGAGCGATTGAAAATTTTGCGTCGCTAAGGCTGGATTGATTTTATCCTTCTGCCGAATGTTTGGCTGGATGATAGAGACACGAACATCGTCGCGATAAGAGGGCGGTGACGCCACGAGTTGAATGGCGCCGATACCGAACAAAACCAAAAAGCCTGAAATGCTAACAATTATCCCGATAAAAGAGTTGTGCGAACGCGCCATCGCAGGGGCCATCGCAAGTAAAAGCGTAACAAGGCTTAGTCCATAAACGCCGTATAAACTTGCGGACTGAGCGCCCGCTATCATCCCGGTCATGGCTTGCCCGGTTAAATTCCATGGCAAGCCGGTCAATATATGCCCGCGTCCATATTCAAATATGGAAACAAGCCCTGCCAGCAAAAGAAGTTGCGCCCAATATTTTACCTTTAGCCGTGTACGAATGACATTGAACAAAGCGGCGGGCATTGCAAAGAAGAGCCCCAAAAATCCCGCAAAGGAGGGGATGGCGATCGGAACCATCCAGGCAAATTCTTCGGCGCGCACTAGAAACGCAAAAGCCATCCAGTAAATACCGGTGATAAAATACCCAAAACCAAATGCCCAGCCTATCAGGAAGGATTGCCAAACGGTGATTTTTTCGGCGCTAAGCTGGCGTGCAAAAATCGAATAGCCAATGATAAGAAGCGGTAAGATATAAAAGGGCGCCATTGCCAATGTTGCAAAAATTCCCATGACCATGGCGATTGCATAGCGTTGCCAGCCGGTACGGTTAGCGGCGGCGTCTATAGCGGAACTGATACGGTCGATTATTGGGAGAAACTGCGACGGGTTTGCGCTATTTTTCTGGAGCATTATTCGGCTGCGTTTGCTGACACACGCGTGCCCGATCCAGTCGATTTTGTTAGATCGCTTGCGCTGATGGGGCGTATGCGTACTTTTCTGACTCTTCGCGCATCCCCCTCAGCGATTTCGAATTCTAGGCCAGAGGCGTGTGTAATCACTTCGCCGCGTAGGGGAACCCGTCCCGCAAGCGTGACGAGTAAGCCGCCCAACGTGTCTACATCATCTTCAACATCGGTTAAATTAATGCCGATTGTCGCGGTGAGTTCTTCGAGGTCGGTACGTGCATCCGCTTCCCAGCCCCCAACACGGCGCTCCTTAATCATCGGACCATCAACCTCATCATGCTCGTCATTAATTTCGCCGACAATTTCTTCGATAAGGTCTTCAATAGTGACTAGCCCATCAGTGCCGCCATATTCATCGATAACGAGGGCCATATGGATGCGCGAGGCTTGCATGCGTAAGAACAGATCAACCACTCGCATAGAGGGCGGCACATAGAGCACCTTGCGAACCAATTCCTTTAACGATGGATGTTGGTTGTTGTTTTTTGCTGAAGATCCATTCTTTGCGATCGATCCAATCAGATCTTTAATATGAACCATGCCTACGGGATCATCGAGATCCCCGCGATAGACCGGCATGCGCGAATGGCCCGCTTCTGAAAAAATCTGGATTAATTCAGGCAGGCTGGTGGTCATATCCACAGCCGCAATATCGGCGCGCGGGAGCATCACATCAAAAACCCGCTTTCCGTCAAACGCCATGACGCGCTCAATCATTTCTCGCCGGGCTCTCGGAGCGTGCGCGCGTGCTTCTGATTGCGGGTTTTCTGGCGTCTGGGATGCAGCTCCATTGCCAACACGGGAGAAAATTCTGGCGATAATCCCATTCTTCGCAATCTCATCGCCTGCATGTCCATTCTTTGCGGGTGCGGCGGTATGATCAGAAACGCTATCGGTCTGATCTGATTTAGTGGGAAGCGCTTTTGCGTCGGTAATCGGGCCGCTTTCGGCCATTAGGATATCTCCTCGTCGTGATAGGGATCGGCAATGCCTAGGGAAGCCAGAATTTCGCTCTCCCGCGTCTCCATTATACTGGCATCTGAATCATCCATATGATCATACCCGATTAGATGTAAAAGGCCATGAACAAGAAGATGTGCGGTATGATCTTGCATCGAGATCCCAGTATTCGTTGATTCAGTGTCGCAGGTCTCCAACCCAAGCGCAATATCGCCTAATTGCGCGTCATCTGGGGGCCCTGGAAATGAAAGTACATTTGTCGGTTTGTCCTTGCCGCGAAAATCGCGATTTAACTGCTGCATATAAGCATCATCGGTAAACAGGAAACATACATCTCCCTGAACAGCTTCGCGCTTGGCCACCGCTTGACTACAGCGCGCAACCAGCGCGGCGAGATCAGGACATGCTTCATTCCAGCGTTCAACGGTAATTACAATGTCTGGATTAAGCGCAGTCTCGTTCATTGTTTGGCGGTGCCAGCGGCTGGCGGTTTTTGGCGTTGATCGCGGCGGTCATAGGCTTTGATAATCCGCGAGACCAGAGGATGGCGCACGACATCTTTCGCGATAAATTTCGTGTGTGCGACACCTTTTACCGAGTTCAAAATCTCAAGTGCATCCATAAGACCGGAGCGCTCATGAGCGGGCAGATCGCTTTGACCCGGATCGCCCGTGACAACCATTTGAGCGCCTTCACCCAACCGCGTCAGGAACATTTTCATTTGCGTCGCAGTTGCGTTTTGCCCTTCATCAAGAATGACCGCGGCCCGTGCCAAGGTGCGCCCGCGCATAAATCCGAGCGGGGCAATCTCAATATCGCCAGCGGCCAGCCTGCGTTCAACAAAGTCTGTATCCATCATATCATGCAACGCATCGTAAAGGGGGCGCAGATAGGGATCGACTTTTTCTTTCATGTCTCCGGGCAAAAAGCCAATGCGCTCTCCGGCCTCTAAAGCCGGTCTCGTCAAAATCACGCGCTCCACTTGCCCGGACAAAAGTTGATGCACAGCATTTGCAACCGCCAGATATGTTTTGCCAGTACCCGCAGGACCGGTGCCAAAAACAAGATCGTGGGTCGATAGCATTTCAAGATATCGCGCTTGGTTTTCTGTGCGCGCCATGATCAGGCGTTTTGGTGTTTTGATGGTGATATTGGCGTTCTCGCGCGCAAGGATGCTGTCTGGCTGCGCCGCTCTTGTGGCTGCCCTTACATCGCCTGTTGCGATTGGTACGCCGGCGACCAATTGCTCATAAAGAACAGTAAGTGCTTTTGCGGCGCTTGCACGGCTGCTCTTGGGCCCGGAAATAGCAAATCTGTTTCCGCGCGGATCAATCCGTACTTTGAATGTTTTTTCTATTAGCGCAAGATTGGCGTCATGGGCCCCGGCAAGGTCCTTGACCAAATCATTATTGTCAAAATCTATATGGTCGGTTGTGCCAGCTTTTTTTACCGCACCGGTCCCTTTGGATTTTGTTTTGCGCTTTGTGCTGAACGATGAGTTCAACTGTCCCTCGTTTGTCTTTCAGGTTCCGGCCGAATTGCCAGATGGTTGAATTACTAATTCCCCGGCCAGAGCGTTGGGTGTTTTGCCTGTAATCTTAACCGGAGAAATTTTGCCAATGTAAGATGATGGCACATTTACATGAACACTTTGCAAATATGGTGATCGGCCTATTAGCTGGCCTTGGTGGCGGCCTGTTTTTTCAAAAAGAATAGGCAGTGTCTTACCAATTTGTGCAGTGTTGAACGTCTGTTTTTGACTTTCTAACAGGGCTTGAAGCCGTGCAAGGCGCTCATCTTTTTCGGGCTCGCTAACTTGTCCCGGCATTGCCGCACCCGGTGTGCCTGGGCGGCGCGAATATTTAAATGAATATGCCGATGCATAGGTTATTTGCTCAACGAGCTTTAGCGTTTCTTCAAAGTCTGCCGCGGTTTCACCGGGGAACCCGACGATGAAATCCCCGGACAGGGCAATGTCAGGGCGTGCGCTTCGAATGCGGTCGATCAAGCCAATATAATGCTCACCGGTATGTCCGCGGTTCATCGCTTTCAACACGCCATCTGAGCCCGCTTGTACGGGGAGATGAAGATAAGGCATTAATTTTGGCTCATTGGCGAGCGCGTCAATAAGGTCGTCGTCCATGTCGCGTGGATGCGATGTTGTAAAACGAATGCGTTCAATGCCATCGATCTTCGCAAGATGGCGGCACAATGCTCCCAATCCCCAACCGTCATCCCCCATGCCAGCGGGCGGCGGGCTGTGCCATGCATTAACATTCTGTCCAAGGAGCGTTATCTCGCGCACCCCTTGGCTTGCGAGCGCGCGCACCTCAGCGGTAATCGTATCAACGGTGCGTGAAACTTCTGCGCCGCGCGTATAAGGGACAACACAAAATGTGCAGAACTTATCGCAACCTTCTTGAATGGTGACAAAAGCGGTAACGCCTTCGGCAATTCTGTCATGGGCCAGCGCATCAAACTTTTCTTCGACATCAAAATCAGTCTCAAGAATTTCACCATGTTGGCGCGCAGCTTTTGCGAGCATTTCGGGAAGACGGTGATAGGCTTGAGGGCCGAAGACCAAATCAACCTGCGGCGCGCGTGCGCGAATTTCCGCGCCTTCCGCTTGGGCCACACAGCCTGCAACAGCAATCTTCATGTCGCGCTTGGTTTTGAGTTTTTTTAATCGTCCCAGTTCTGAATATACTTTTTCTGCCGCTTTTTCCCGAATGTGGCAGGTATTCAAAATAATGAGATCGGCGTCATCGGGCGCAGCAACGGTTTTGTAGCCGAGCGGCTTTAACAGGCCAGTCATGCGCTCTGAATCATAGACATTCATCTGACAGCCATAGGTTTTAACAAACACAGAGCGCGCCGCTGTGTCGTCAATCTCTGATCGTGTGTCAGAGGCTGGCCGGGGCGCTTTTGGTCGCGTCTGGCCTTGCGATATGTCTAGTTTAACCATGGGACAGGGTCGTAACCGAACAGAAGGAAAATTGCAAAGTGCCAGAACGGGCACCGCGACGTGCTGTCGTTACTTTTCGGGCATTTTGAGGCGACCTGCATTGCCTCATGAGCGGATAAAGTCACGCACTCTTGGCTGGATTTCGCTGCGCCAGCGCGAGCCGTTAAACACGCCATAATGGCCAACGCCGGGCTGGATATAATCGATTTTCTTTTTTGCGGGTATGTTGGTGCACAGGTCGTGCGCCGCTTGTGTTTGTCCGATCCCGGAAATGTCGTCTTTTTCGCCCTCGACCGTCATCAGGGCAATATCGGTAATGGCCGACGGGTCGACCAACCTGCCATTATGCATGAATTTCCCGTCTGGCAGAGAATGCTCCTGAAAAACATCGCGAATGGTTTGCAGATAAAATTCTTCGGTCAGGTCAAGCACCGCTAAATATTCATCATAGAATGTCCGGTGTTTGTCGGCGCTGTCGCCATCGCCTTCAACCAGATGCTGGAAATAGTCATAATGGGCATTGAGGTGACGATCTGAATTCATCGATACAAAAGAATAAAGCTGAATAAACCCAGGATATACTCTTCGCATGACACCGGGATAGGGGGCCGGCACCGTGGAGATCATATTGCTTTCGAACCATTCATAGGACCGTTCACCAGAAAGAATGTTCGGCGCGGTTGGTGAGCGCCGTGTATCAATCGGGCTGCCCATAATTGTCATTGATGCAGGCCGGGCGGGATCTTTATCTTCTGCCATGATGGCCGCTGCCGATAATAGGGCGGGGCCTGGCTGGCACACCGCCATGGTGTGCGCGCGGCCACCGGGCGACAGGGGCGCCAGCTCGCGAATAAAATCAATCAGATAATCAATGTAACTATTGAGATCAAAACGGCCTGCATGTACCGGAATGTCGCGCGCATCAGCCCAATCTGTGATGTACACATCATGCTCTTGCAACATTGCCAATACGGTACCGCGCAGCAAGGTTGCGTAGTGCCCCGACAGGGGCGCAACAATCATCACCACGGGATCGGGCTTTTTGCTTATCGAGGCTCCGCGCGCCTTTTTCAGCGCTGCGGGGTCGCGTTTGAAGTGGAGTAATGTGCAAAAATCGCGTCTTTTGGCGACTTCAATCTCGACCGGCACATCAACTGAATTGATAGAAATGGAGTCAAAGCCCCATTCAGGCTTTGGATAACGCCGCATGGCGTTTTCAAACAGATCGAGTGCCGCAGCCGTCGATCGTCCAAACCATGACTCTGCCATTGGGTTTAAAGGAGAGCGCCACATCCGGGCCCCAAAGCCAGCGGCTATCCTTGCTGGAGAGAATGCAGACACGCCTAACTCATAAGCAGAATACAACATTAGATAGGGATTACTCCGGTTACTAAACGCCCGCCCGCCATCATATATGCTGCAGCGCAACATAAATTCAAGAGAACAGCCTTTATCATTACGCATTTGCGAGAAAATGCAAACTTATTGTTACAAAACCGATAAGTTTGGGGGCCTAGCTATCAGGCGATCCTCTTAAGAAGACGTCCTGAGATAATAGCGAATAAACCCGGCCAGCTGCTGCGGGGTGATCGTGTCCTTGATCGCATAGACCGGGACGCCTTGCCGATTTACCAGATAGAAAAGACTGGAATGGTCCATTGTATAGCCGAGTGCAGAGTCCGGCAGATTTTGGCGCTCTGCATATATTTTGAACGCTGACTTTGCCTGATCGATTGCCGCAACGGAGCCTGTCAGCCCTAAAATACGCTTATCAAAGCTCAGATAATCGTGCAGTACGGTTTGCGTATCGTGCTCCGGGTCAACGGTGATAAATAGCGGTTGAATCTGATCGGTATCGTCTGCGAGTTCATTCAGCCCGGCAACCATCACATTCAGGGCGGTGGGGCACACATCCGGACAGCTTGTGAAGCCAAAATAGATTAAGGAGAGCTTTCCTGTAAAATCGGCAGGGGACCTGACCGTGCCATTGGCGTCGGTAAGAGAATATTTTCCAGTGAATACAGGTGTTAGCTCGATAAGGGTCCCCGGCGGTAGGCTGGGTGTTTTTGGCAAACAGGCGGTCAGCCCCATTGCGACCATTAGCGCTATCGCGATGCGGGCGGTCTTGAGGGTCAATAGGGGTGCAGTTGTTGTGGTCACGGTGTCGCTCCTTATCGCAAAGGGTTCTATCTGACCAAGCTGTGTTACACCAGTGGCGAAATGCCCTCGGTCCACCATGGAGATCTGACCATGACAGTCAAAGCGTCTCAGACAGCGTCAAACCGCCAGCGAATGCCCGAACCCCTTCTGCCAGACCGGCTGCGTGGTCCGATCCGATTAAGGACCTTAACGACCTTGCGATGGCTAGCGGCGGCCGGGCAAACGGTGGCGATCTTGCTTGTGCAGTTTGGCCTTGGCTTTGAGGTGCCGCTTGGGTTTTGCTTGGCGGTTATCGCCAGCAGTGTCTGGCTAAACCTCTATGCTCAGCTGAAATTCTCACCGCAGCGAATTTTGGGGGAAGATGAAACCGCGCTCTATACGACGTTTGATATTGCGCAGCTTTGTGTCTTGTTGTTTCTCACCGGCGGGCTGCAAAACCCGTTCGCGGTTCTGGTTCTCGCCCCGGTCACAATTGCAGCAAGCGTGTTGCCACTCCGCCAAACATTGATCATTGGCGGTGTTGCCATCGCTGGAATTTTGGTTCTCGCGCTTGTCCATCACCCCTTGCCGTGGAGATCGGGGGAGCGGATCGCTATCCCAGCGGTTTATAATGCGGGCGTCTGGGCGGCGCTCTCCTTTTCGGTGGTGTTTTTTGGCAGCTATGCCCACAGAATTGCTGCTGAATCCGCGCGCATGCGCAGCGCGCTTGCGGCGACGCAATTGGTGCTATCGCGCGAGGAGCGACTATCGGCGCTCGGGGGTCTTGCAGCAGCGGCGGCCCATGAATTGGGTACGCCCCTTTCCACCATTCAATTGACGGCGCAAGAAATGGCCGATGAGCTCAAAGAGGGCGTGCCCACCGATCATTCGCTGTTGCGCGACGATGCCCAATTGCTGGTGACACAGGCGCTGCGGTGCCGCGATATTCTTGGCCGCCTGTCGCGCCTTGATGAGCCCGGTGATGCTGGCCATGATCATATTCGCCTAGATGCGCTCCTAAAGGAAGCAGCGGCGCCCTTTCTGGCGCAAACCAGCAGGCCGGAAATTGTTTTTGATGTTGGCTATGACACGAAACTGAGCGCCCCCCCGACATTGCTGCGAAAGCCGGAAATTATATATGGCTTGCGAAATTTCATCGAAAATGCCGTGCGCTATGCCCGCAGCCAGGTTTTGATAACCGCTCGCTGGGAGGAAGATGAGATGAGTGTCACCATCCGCGATGACGGGCCCGGCTTTTCGCAAGATATTATGGCCCGGCTGGGCGAGCCCTATATTAATCCAAATGCGAGCACCACACGTAGATTCTATAAGAACATCAGCCTGGACCCCGCTGGCCATCAGGGGATGGGGTTGGGATTTTTCATCGCGAAAACCCTGTTGGAACATACTGGGGCGACGATTGAGTTTGATAATCTAGAGAGCGGCTTTAGTGCCCCACCAGCAGGGGCTTTTGTGAGCGCGGTGTGGTCGCTGCCGGAGCTTGGACCCGAACTCGGGAAAGGCGTCACTGCTGAACAAGGCCTGTTTGGCGGCCGATCCGGGATATAAATGGGTAGCTGAGTTGGATTTGCGAATGCGGCACATTGAAGTTTCGGCCATCTGCCCTCATTTAACCAACATGCCTGTTGAGTATTATGGTGTGAAGATAAGGAAGTTCCCATGACCCAAGGACACCAACCCTATCCCGGCGATCGCTTCCTTGATGATGCCAAGGACGATGCGAGGCCAGATGATATGAGCCTGTTGATTGTCGATGACGATGAACCGCTGCGCCAACGATTAGGACGGGCGATGGAAAAACGCGGATTCACGCCGCATCTCGCCTCCGGCGTGAAAGAAGCCGCTGCCATTGCGCACACAAACCCGCCCGCCTTTGCGGTTGTTGATCTGCGGTTAGAAGATGGCGACGGGCTTGAGGTTGTGCAGAAAATTCATGCCACGCGTGAAGACTGCCGCGTGGTAATTCTCACCGGCTACGGAAACATCGCAACTGCTGTTGCTGCGGTTAAGGCCGGTGCCCTCGACTATCTGCCCAAACCTGCCGACGCGAATGATATTGAAAAGGCCCTTCTGGCCCCGCCCGGGGAACGCCCGCCGCCGCCGGAAAACCCAATGTCTGCGGACCGCGTGCGGTGGGAGCATATCCAACGCGTATATGAGCTATGCGGACATAATGTTTCTGAAACCGCGCGCCGTCTTGGCATGCACCGGCGAACATTGCAGCGCATTTTGGCAAAACGCGCCCCGCGTTAGGGCAGCGAATGGCTGCGCGATTGTTGTCCTTTGCTGAGCGTAGTGACTGACATGGATGCTTTGCCTCGCGGTGTAAAATTGGCATAGTGCGCTCTAACGCCCTAATGGAGAGCCTTATGAGCGAGAGCGCCGACACTGTGTTTACCGGAACCGGACAAACACCAGACCATCTAAAATTTGATGAAGCGGCGCTGGAAGCTTATCTCACCGACCATATTGATGGCTATAAAGGCCCTTTGACTGTTGAGAAGTTTAAAGGCGGCCAATCTAATCCGACATATCTTTTAACGACGCCGGATCGCCAATATGTATTGCGCCGCAAGCCGCCGGGAAAACTTTTGAAATCTGCCCATGCGGTGGAGCGTGAATATCGGATCATGACAGCGCTCGGGAGCAAAGGATTTCCCGTGCCGAAAACTTACCTGCTGTGCGAAGATGCTGATGTGATTGGTACGGCCTTTTTCGTTATGGATTTCGTACAGGGTCGCATTTTATGGGATGGGCGCCTGCCAGATTGCACGAAAAGCGAGCGCGCTGCGATTTATGAAACAATGGTCGACACCATTGCCGATTTGCATTTGATTGATCCCGATGAGGTCGGGCTCGGAGATTTCGGCAAACGGGAAGGATATTTTTCCCGGCAAATTGCCCGGTGGTCCCGGCAATATCGCGACAGCGAGACTGATAAGATTGAAGCAATGGATGCACTCATTGACTGGTTGCCAAACCATGTGCCGAGCGGCGACCGGCTTAGCATTGTCCATGGCGATTATCGGCTCGATAATCTGATCCTACATCCAACACAGCCCACCGTGATGGCGACTCTCGACTGGGAGCTTTCAACGCTCGGCCACCCAATGGCAGATTTTACCTATTTTCTGATGGCCTGGCATTTCCCGGCGGAAGTGCGCGGCGGCCTTGCGGGGCAAGATCTCGATGCCCTCGGCATTCCCAGTCTCGATGACATGGTGGCGCGATATGGGCAGCGAACTGGCTTTGACGGTGTTGCCGATGAGCTGGATTTTTGCCTCGCCTATAATATGTTCCGCCTCGGTTCGATCATCCAGGGTGTTTATAAGCGCGGTCTGGACGGCAATGCGTCTTCAGAGGCCGCTGCGGGCATGCGCTCACAAATTCCATCGCTTGCCCAACTGGGTTGGTACTATGCCCAAAAGGCGGATCGCTAAGCCCTCGCCATGGGTGCGCACAACGCTTCATCGCAAAAAACCTACCGAACACCTAATTTATCCATATCAATCAACTGGTTCGATTGACACAGCGCTCCTGCGTCTGAATTATTGTTAAACAAGGATAGGGGTCGATCATGTTGAAAATTTCTAATCTTTCCCACGTTTACGGCAATGGCGTACGTGCCCTCAATAATGTTTCATTGGATGTCCCCAAAGGAATGTTTGGGTTACTTGGGCCTAATGGGGCTGGTAAATCTACATTGATGCGTAGTTTGGCAGCGCTGCAAAAACCATCGCAGGGTGACATTCAATTCGGCGAGATCAATGTCTTGAACGAGCCCGATCTATTACGCCAAAAACTTGGATATCTCCCGCAGGACTTTGGCGTTTATCCGCGCATCTCTGCGCTCGCTATGCTTGACCATTTGGCGCTTCTTAAAGGGGTTACCAATAATCGCGAGCGAAAAGAGCTGGTCACAGAATTGTTGCGCCAGGTAAATTTGTTTGATGTGCGTAAAAAATCACTTGCCGGATTTTCGGGCGGGATGCGGCAACGTTTCGGCGTTGCGCAGGCGCTTATCGGTAATCCAGAGCTTGTCATTGTTGACGAACCAACCGCTGGTCTGGACCCTCAGGAGCGAAATCGGTTTCACAACTTGCTTTCCGAGATTGGCGAAAATGTTGTCGTCTTGCTGTCGACACATATTGTTTCTGATGTTGCCGATCTTTGCCCGCAAATGGCAATTATTGCGAGCGGTGAGATTGTCAGTAAAGGCGCGCCATCCGAACTGATTGCTGAATTGGACGGGAAGGTCTGGCAAAAGACAATCGAGAAGAGTGATATTACGAGCTACCAAGCAAAATATAATCTTCTCTCCGCGCGATTGATTACTGGCAAAACTGTCATTCGTATCTATGCAGAAAACGATCCCGGCGATGGATTTTT
Organism: uncultured Caulobacterales bacterium; assembly: GCA_964421675.1. Classification (GTDB taxonomy): domain Bacteria; phylum Pseudomonadota; class Alphaproteobacteria; order Caulobacterales; family Parvularculaceae; genus CALLPQ01. Next base: position 107,875 of record CAYQXV010000001.1, on the reverse strand, counting down.
TGGCGTAGCAGCAGACCTTGAAGATGTTTACTTCCGGAAAGTTTTTTCTGGCGAAACTTCTTCGGTAGCAGCCGCTTAAAGTAAAAACAAAAATTGATGCGAGTGCCGTTATTTAAGCCGTTCGCGCAAGCAGGTAAGATTGATGTTAGGTAAAATTGCAAATTTTGAGTTTCGGTATCAACTGACTTCTCCGGCGTTTTTTATAATCTTCCTGCTGTTCTTTTTATTCACATTTGCAGGCGTTGCCTTGCCTCAAGTTCAGATAGGGACTGGGGGAAATGTGAATGTAAACTCTCCCTATGGGTTGATTTTAACAATCTTAATCATGGGCCTGTTTGCGATTATAATTCCCACAGTGTTCCTTTCTAATGTTGTCCTGCGTGATAGTGCCAATAAAATGGACGGGATTTTATTTTCAACGCCGGTCACGAAAACGGACTATTTGGTTGGCCGTTTTCTTGGTGGTTTTGCGATCGTTATCCTCGCCTATTTAAGCATTCCGCTAGGGTTTTTCGTTGGCACATTAATGCCCTGGCTCGATCCAGAGCTTGTCGGGCCCTTGCGCCCGTTAGACTATCTTTATGTCATCGGGTTGTTCGGTATTCCGAATATGTTGCTTGTCGGCATGTTGATGTTTGTGGTTGCCAATCTTACCCGGTCAAATATGGCGACCTATATCGCCTTGGTCGGCTTTTTTGTATTTTACCTTGTTTCTCAAAGCTTTTTGGATCAACCGGAGTTTCGATCAATTGCCGCGCTGACAGACCCGGTCGGCGCAACAGCCTTCGATAATATGACCCGAAACTGGACGGCATTTGAGCGCAACGCGCAATTGCCGCCCATTAGCGGCGATATTTTGAAGAACCGTCTTTTGTGGATTGGAGTTTCAATCGGCTTGATGGTTTTGAATTTTGTTACATTTTCATTTCGGCGCACGGGGGCCAGCATCTCAGGCCGGAAAAAAACTGAAAAAACGCCGCCGCAACAACGATTTATTCCGACGGAAATCACACTTCCTGCGGTTACCCGTGAATTTACAGCGCATACATCGCGCCGCCAATTTTTTGCTCGTACCGCGTTTGAAGTGCGCTCAATTTTCTTCTCAATTACCTTTTGGGTTCTACTCGTCCTAGGCATCGCATTGGCGCTGTTAAATCTGTTTAATATCGGCGAGATTTTTGGCACGCCAATTCTTCCCGTGACACGAACAATGGTTGACTTGCTGGTTGGCGGGTTTGGGTTTGTGCCCTTTGTCGTCGTCATATTTTACGCAGCGGATTTGTTGTGGCGCGACAGAGGCGCAAAGATGCACGAGATTATCGATGCATCGCCCGCACCGGGATGGGCGTTTCTTCTGCCAAAACTGCTAGCCATTTCACTGGTGGTGATTGCGTTATTCGCTTTTGCAATCGTGACCGGCATATTGTTCCAGATCATGAGCGGGTACAATACTATTGAATTAAGCCAGTATGTTATCCGTATGCTGTACATCACCGCCTGGCCATTAATCCTGATCGGTGTCCTGGCGATGTTCTTCCAGATTGTGTTGAACAACCGCTATCTTGGTCTTCTCGCTATGTTGGTATTCTACATCGGCGTCATCTCGCTCTCCAATATTGGTTTTGAGCATAATCTTTACCAATATGCGCAAACGCCGAACGGTGCTTATTCTGATATGAATGGGTACGGCCATTTCCTTGGCATAAGGAGTTGGTTTAATCTGTACTGGACCTTCGTAGCTCTTGTTTTGTTGGTTCTGTCTTATGGACTATGGACGCGCGGTGCCTTAACCCCATTCTTCCGCAGAGTCGCTGATCTACCGAAAACCCTGAACAGCGCTTCTTGGGGATTGCTTAGCGTCGGATTGGTCGGGGCTATCGCAACTGGTGGCTATATTTTTTACAACACCAATATTCTCAATGAGTATGTAACGAGCAAAAGTATCGAGAAAATCGCGGTAGATTACGAAGAAAAATATAGTCAATATGAAGGCCGCCTTCAGCCAAAAATTACTGATGTCAGCGTAAATGTAGATATATTTCCTGCTGACAGGCGTGTGGATGTGCGCGGTACTTATGAAATTCAAAACAAAACGTCAGAGCCTCTCTCATTGGTGCACGTAGAATATAGCGATGATCTAACCATCAAGTCGCAATCTCTTGAAGGCGCGGATATTGAAATGTCCGATGACGTGCACAATGTGTATTTTTTCAAAACGCAAACGCCGTTAATGCCGGGTGAGGCGTTAACGCTGAGCTTTAATACGGAGATTGACTATGTCGGTTTTCGTAATGGCCGCAACGGTGTTACCGTGATTGAGAATGGTACCTTCTTGAATAATCTCGATATTATGCCCGGCCTTGGGTATTTTCGAGCGAGGATTTTGCAAGATCGCTCGTTGCGCCGTAGATATGATTTAGAGCCCGTAGATCGGCAGGCGAAACTCGAGGATGAAAGTCAGTACACAACCAATTATCTTCGCGGTGACTCCGATTTTGTATCCTTTGAGGCAACCGTTTCAACATCGCCGGATCAAATAGCGATCGCGCCGGGCTATCTTACCCGTGAATGGACGGAAAATGACCGGCGATATTTCCATTATAAAATGGATACGCCTATTCTCAATTTCTTTTCCTTCCAGTCTGCGCGCTATACTGTGCGCGAAGATAAATGGAATGATGTTGATATTCAGATCTTTTATCACAAGCCCCACGATTACAATGTGGACCGGATGATTGATTCAACCAAGAAATCGCTTTCCTATTTTACGGAGAATTTTAGCCCGTTTCAATATCGCCAGTTACGCATTTTAGAGTTTCCCTATCGCGGCTTTGCACAATCATTTCCGAACACGGTACCGTTCTCAGAAAATATTGGCTTTATCGCAGATAACTCCGACCCTGATGATGTAGATTCAACATTTTATGTCACCTCTCATGAGGTTGCGCATCAATGGTGGGCGCATCAGGTGATGGGGGCAGATGTGCAGGGCGGCACCATGCTTGTGGAGACCTTCGCGCAATATTCAGCGTTTATGACGGTGGAAAAAGAGTTTGGCGAAGAACATGTCCGCAAATTCCTGCAAAGAGAACTTGAGTCATATTTGGAGTCACGCGGTACAGAACGTGTCGGAGAGTTGCCGTTATATCGCGATGAAGGACAAGGCTATATTCATTACCGCAAAGGCTCGCTGGTCATGTATGCACTCAAGGATTATGTTGGCGAGGCCGTCGTCAATCGTTCTTTGCAACGGTTGATAAAGTTGCGCGGTTTCAAATCCGACCCTTATGCGATCAGTACTGACTTTTTGACAATATTGCGCGAAGAAGCTGGCCCCGAATTCGATAATCTAATCACAGATCTGTTCGAGAAAATCACGATTTTCGATCTCGAGGCACAAGACGCAGAAGTCACTGAGCGCGATGATGGGAAGTTTGACGTAACCTTTACCTATACGGCTGAAAAATTTCACGCTGATGGTGAGGGGCGGGAAACGCCTGCACCAATCCTAATCCCAATCGATATTGGAATTTTTGACAAAAGCCCTGCGGATAGTGATTTTGGTGAATCTGATGTTCTCTATCTTGAGAAACATGTCATCACCCCAGACAATCCTGTTGTGACAATCACGGTTGATGAACGTCCGGGTTTTGCTGGTATTGACCCCTACATTAAATTAATTGACCGGGATGCCGAAAACAATTTGGTTTCTGTCAATTAAATTAGAGGCGGGGTTTCGCGGCGTCTATCGACTGCGCTTGCGGAACCTTTTTCCAGCCTTATCGGCACTCGATTTATACCGCGATTTCCGCACGGGTCTGTCTGCAGGCTGAGATTTTGCGCCGGGTGTGTCTGAAGCATGGTGTGCTTTTAATTTAACCCGCCGAACCGCATGAACATCTTTATCGGCACTATTTTGGGTGTGTCGTTCGCCGCGTTTTGCAAAAGCTTTTTGTTGCGCCTGTGCATTTGGCACAATGGCATCACGTTGGCGGTATGCTTTTTCGGAATTGCTGCCATCGTGCGTTTGCTCATCCGGTTCCCTTAACCCGATGATACCAAGATGGCCATTAGCACCCTTTGCTTCATTGGAAATGTACCAAAAAAACACAAGGGCACCGAAGCCGAGAATTGAGAAGAAACTGAGTAAATCCAGCATTTTTAGGGTTCATCTCACCATTGTCGAGGACAGGAACACTGCTATCCTTGCCAGATCCAGGCCATTTCATCAAATGATGACTAGGGTTGAGGGGATGATAAAAGCGTGAGGTTCACATGACGGCTTATAAAGGGCGCTGGGCGCTGGTTACCGGCGCATCCGCTGGATTGGGAAAAGGCTTTGCAACACTGCTTGCCCGCCGCGGGGCAAACCTTGTGCTGGTGGCCAGGCGCGAAGATAGATTGCAGGAGCTAGCGACAAGCCTGTCCGAAGAATTTGCTGTTCAAACCAAGGTCATTGTTGCAGATCTTGCCCAGCGCGATGCCCCCGAAGCTATATTTGATAGCGTTAAAAATGACGGGCTTGCGATTGATATCCTCATAAATAATGCGGGTTTTGGATTAACCGGTGAATATAGTGAACGTCCGTGGTCAGAGCATAAAGATTTTATTGAACTGATGATAACAAGTTATGCCGCCCTGACACGGCTTTTTCTTGACGGAATGGTTGCTCGAAAATATGGCCGGATCATTCAAGTGTCCTCCGTCGCCGGTCTTGTTCCGGGCGGGCAGGGCCATACTCAATATGGAGCCGCAAAGGCCTATCTGGTCAGTTTTGCCCAATCGCTAGCTGCGGAAAATGAACGCAATGGCGTGCATGTGACAGCCCTTTGTCCGGGCTTTACCATGACCGAATTTCACGATGCGAATGGCACCAGAAATCTGGTTTCAAAACTTCCCAGTTTTATGATGATGCCCGCCGATCCTGTGATTGAAGGCGCTTTAAACGCTGTTGAGAAAAAACATGTCGTTTATGTACCCGGCACCGTCAATAAGGCAATCGTTACATTGTCGCGATTGCTGCCTCGTCCATGGGCTGCGGCATTAATGCGTCAAAACTCAAAGAAGATTCGGCGCAGTGCTGATTAAATTGAATTCAACATAGATTGTCTCAAACCGCTAGCTACTCTTCTTTGCCCAGCTTCTATGGGTCTCATCCAACCCGGCCGCGGCCATGACCGCCAGCGTTACAATATCGGTCACCCGCGCGCCGATTTGTGCAATTTGAACCGGTTTTTCAAGACCAATAAGAAGAGGCCCAATAACGGTTGCCTCGCCAATGGCGCCGAGCAATTTCGTTGAAATTGATCCGGAATGAATCCCCGGAACAACGAGCACGTTCGCCTCACCTTCTAAACGAGAGAACGGAAAGGCTTCACGGTAATTCTCGTTCAAGGCCATGCGCGGGGTCATTTCCCCTTCATAATTAAAATCAACATCTGTGCGTTCGTCGAGAATCTTTACCGCCCCTGAAACACGTCTGGAGTGGGCGGTGTTCGGGTTGCCGAAATTTGAATAACTCACAAATGCAACGCGCGGCTCTGAGCCTAGTCGGCGCGCGGCATGGGCCGTTTGCACGGCTATCTCTGCAAGATCTTCGGAGTTTGGAAGCTCATTAATGGTCGTGTCGGCAATAAATAAGGTTCGCCCTTTTGCCAGAATAATTGACATGCCAGCAAGCCGTTCTCCCTCGCGAGGGTCCAAAGCCATTTGCACATTATTGAGGGCAACGTCAAAGTTACGGGTCACACCCGTAACCATGCCATCAGCATGGCCACATGCAAGCATACACGAGCCAAAAACGTTACGGTCCGTATTTACCATTCGCTGGGCATCGCGAAACAGATATCCTTTTCGTTGTAGTCTATTGTAAATATAATCAGTATAAGTTGGATTATCGTTTGACAGGCGGGCATTATGAATTTCCAGATCTGCATCTGCGGGCAATCCGGCGTCAATCAATCCTTGTTTAACCTCGTCTTCGCGGCCAATAAGGACGGCCTTTCCGTATCCACCTTGCTGGAAGGCGTAGGCGGCTCTGATAACGGACTGATGCTCGCCTTCCGCAAAGACTATTCGCGGCGGGTTATCGCGCCCACGCAAGGTGGCATAGGTCTGTTGTAGAAAGGAAGCAGATGGATCGAGCCGCGCAGCGAGCGTGTTGGTATAAGCGCTCATATTTTCGACGGGTTTGCGCGCGACGCCCGTATCTGCCGCCGCTTTAGCAACGGCTGGGGGTACTTCTGAGATTAGGCGCGGGTCAAATGGGGTGGGAATGATGTAGCCGGGCCCATACCGCAATTGCTTTCCATAGGCAGCGGCAACTTCGTCGGGAACATCCTTGCGGGCAATGTCGGCCAGCGCGCGCGCGCAGGCAATTTTCATCTCTTCATTGATTGTCCGTGCACGGGCATCAAGAGCGCCTCTGAAAATATAGGGAAAGCCGAGAACATTATTGACTTGGTTGGGGTAGTCTGAGCGCCCGGTTGCGATAATGGCATCACTACGCACGGCTTCGATCTGTTCGGGAAGAATTTCTGGATCAGGATTGGCCATGACGAAGATGATCGGGTTTTTGGCCATGGACTTGATAATGTCCTGACTGACGGCACCGGCAATTGAAAGGCCGATTAAAACATCTGCACCATCTGCGGCCTGAGCCAGCGTGCGTTTGTCAGTGTCCACCGCATGGGCTGAGCGCCACTGATCCAGGCCGGGGCGACCTTTATAAAGTACCCCTTTTGAATCACATACCAACGCATTGTCATGAGGCAGTCCCATGGCCTTGATCAAGCCAATTACAGAAAGGGCAGAAGACCCGGCACCGCTAACAGCAACTTTAACGTCTTTGATTGATTTGCCCGTAATATCGAGGGCGTTCAGAAGTCCGGCCGCTGCGATGATCGCTGTTCCATGCTGGTCATCATGGAAGACAGGGATATCCATTTCCTCTTTCAAGCGCTGCTCAATGATGAAGCTGTTGGGCGCGGCAATGTCTTCCAGATTAATCCCGCCAAAGGCAGGCCCTAAATATTTCACACAATTGATAAAAGCTTCCGGGTCCGACGTATCAACCTCCAGGTCGACACTGTCGATATCAGCAAATCGTTTGAAAAGGACGGACTTGCCTTCCATCACCGGTTTGGAGGCTAGCGGGCCAAGATCGCCAAGGCCGAGTATGGCTGTACCGTTGGAAATAACGGCAACCATGTTGCCTTTGGAGGTGTAGTCATAGGCGCAATCTGGATTTTCAGCGATTTTTTTCACTGGCACCGCAACACCGGGAGAATAGGCCAGGGATAAATCGCGTTGGGTCGCCATCGGCTTTGTGGACCGAATTTCCAGTTTTCCAGGTTTTCCACGGCTGTGAAAGAGTAGGGCTTCTTCGTCGGTAAACTTGGTGGAATTATCGTCCATTGCTGGAGGCCTCACACGATTATATTTATTTTCTAGGAGCTATGACAAGTAACAGGCTAATTCAGCACCATCAACCGCCAATCTGGCCAAACTTGTGGGGTGCTTTTTGTGAGATGCCCGCAGCCCAAAGGTGATACGAATATCCTTTAGATCGGCGCTAATTCACCTATATAGTAAGTAACAAACGCCCACTTTTGAACGACCGCAAGGATAGGTTTCCATGTTTATACAGACCGAAGACACACCAAACCCGCAATCCATGAAATTTCTTCCCGGGCAGGCGGTGCTTGGCGAGGGTGCGCTTGGGATGGATTTCCCCACGATTGAAAGCGCGGCAATCTCACCGCTGGCAGAGTCCCTGTTCAGTGTTGACGGTGTCATGGGTATTTATCTGGGCGCTGATTTTGTGACGGTGACCAAAGACGCCTCAGTTGAGTGGCTCAATATCAAGCCCGACCTTCTGGGAATTATTGCAGATATGCTAACCGCCGGATTGCCCCTCGTGAAAGAGGGTGCGGCTGAGCGAAAACCGGCTGGCACGCCAATTGAAGATTATGAGGGAGAAGACCGCGAGGTGGTCGAGCAAATTGTTGAACTAATCGACACACGCGTTCGCCCCGCTGTTGCTGCTGATGGCGGTGATATTGTTTTTCATCATTATGAACCGCGTACGGGCGTGGTCTTTCTTTCCATGCAAGGGGCGTGTGCCGGGTGTCCATCTTCGACCTATACGTTAAAGGCGGGCATTGAGAATATGTTGAAGCATTATGTGCCCGAAGTCGCGAAAGTTGAGCCTGTTTTATAGGGTGTTTATTTTAAAACCAATCCGTATAAATCCTAAATAAAGGAATGAGACCATGGCGAATGTTTATTCTGTATCAAAAATAGTAGGGACCTCGAAAAAGTCGATTGAGGATGCGGTTGAGACCGCTATTGCAACGGCGTCAAAATCTCTGAGCAATCTAGACTGGTTTGAGGTGGTTGAGACACGCGGCTATATTGAAGATGGTAAAGTTGCCTATTACCAAGTCTCATTGGAAATCGGGTTTCGTTACGATAAGAAGTAATGCGCGCATTAGCGTAACGTTTTATCCTCTCAAAAGGTTGCTATTTTCATGACCTATACGATCTCTGATGCAGGGCTGGATTTATTGTTTCGCGAAGCGCGTACCCATAATGGCTGGACGGATCAAAAAGTCTCTGAGACCCATATTCGCGCAATTTATGAACTTTTGAAATTTGGTCCGACCTCTGCCAATTGTTCTCCGGCGCGGTTTGTCTTTATTGCCAGTGATGCGGGACGCGAAAAACTCAAACCATGCCTTGATGAGGGCAATATTGAGAAAACCATGAGTGCCCCGCTGACTGTGGTTATCGGCAATGATCTGAATTTTCCTGAGCACCTGCCAACATTGTTCCCTCATGCAGATGCCAAGAGTTGGTTCATCGGAAATGATCCATTAATCCGCGAAGCTGCCATGCGAAATGGCACGTTACAGGGGGCCTATTTGATGATGGCAGCGAGATCTCTGGGGTTTAATTGTGGCCCGATGTCAGGGTTTGACGCAGAGAAAGTCGAGGCGGCCTTTTTTCCGGGTACAAATATAAAGGCAAATTTCCTGTGCAATATTGGCCATGGCACGCAAAAGGATATGTTTCCGCGATCGCCAAAATTGGATTTTGATGAGGCGTGCCGCCTCGAATAATGGCCCTTTTGCCACATATTGTTGCTAAATTGCGGCAATTTTTGCCATCCATGCCTTGTCGATGTTGATTACATTAACGCTTGGCCTATATATCATTAGTGTGGAGTATCGATATTAATGCCCATTGGGTATGCGTATTTATGAAATTCTTCACGCCCATCCATTTGTCCAGAAGTTGCTATAGGAGAGACGTCCATCGTCCGCAGACCGCTTAATGCCCCGCCCCCTAAAAATGACGGCCCACGCATGAATGAAGATATTGCTGTGCCTCAGGTTTTATTGATCGATCATACTGGCGAAAAACGCGGTGTGGTCAATACGGATGAGGCGATGCAAATTGCCGTTCAAGCTGGTCTGGACCTCGTGGAAGTCTCCCCGAACACACAACCTCCTGTGTGTAAAATTCTGGATTACGGAAAATACAAATATCAACAACAAAAGAAGAAGGCGGAAGCCAAGAAGAAACAGAAAGTTGTTGATATCAAAGAAATCAAAATGCGCCCCAACATTGACCAGCATGATTATGAGGTCAAAAGCCGGTCGATGAAACGGTTCTTAGAAGATGGCGACAAGGTCAAAGTGACTTTGCGTTTTCGCGGCCGGGAAATGGCACACCAGGAACGCGGTATGGAGTTATTGCACCGTGTTCAGGATGACTTTGATGAGATTGCCAAGGTTGAGCAAATGCCAAAGCTTGAAGGTCGCCAAATGATGATGGTGATCGCGCCCAGATAGATCTGGTTTACCGAATTTTTTCAAACAATAAAAAACCCCGCATGATGATGCGGGGTTTTTTAGTCGGTTTGTTAGGCGGGGAATTTAGTAGCGACTATTGTCGCGATTTCTTTTGCGACGCTTCTTGCGCTTTTTGTCGCCAAAGTTATTTTCAATAAAGTTATTTGTCACTTTTGGTTTCAAGCCTTCGCGAACGAAGATGGCAAGACCGCTATTGCCGACAATATCATTGTCTTCAATGATTGATTTCGCACCGAATGGAATAGCCACGCCATCGCCTTCATTTTGAACAATGTCATTGTGACGGATCAAAGAAAGCTTGGAATATTTATCCAAGATGACGCCGGCGCCTTTATTGTTGCGGATTTTGTTGCCGATCAGTTTGGCACCGCCATAGCCTGACGATTTCACACCGCTATCGAGATTATCGAAGATCTCATTGCCAGCAATGACAACATCTGCGCGGCTGCCCGATGCGATATCCACACCGACAGTATTACGGTTGATGTGATTATCGATGATAAAGCTCTGCGACAGGCTGTGACCTTGGTCAACAAAGATGCCTTCTGATCCGGCAGTGATGCTGTTCTTTTCGAGCATTACAGTACCGCCAGAAATTTTAACCGCTGGTCGTACACCGCTTCCAAGAACGTCGCTTTCTTTCAGCGTGAAAACACCGCGCTCAACATTGACGCAGGCCTGCGCCCCGGAATTGATTTTTGCAGAGAACTTAACGTTCGCCACCACCGCATGGGACACGGAGTCCTTGGGGGAGAAGTTAAGGCAGGTCGCATTCATCGGTGCGTTGATTTCAACACCTGGACCGGGGCCTCGGTCGCCCTGGATAAAGACTGATTTATCCAGCTCAATGCTTTCATTATAAACCCCATGAAGCACATAAACGACACCGCCCTCGGCGACATCTTCAACGGCTGCATTGATGGTTTTGTACGGACCCGGACCATTTGCATCCACAATAATCTGGAGCGGTCCTTTGTCTTTTTTCTTTGTCGCCTGTTCCGAAGAACCACCGGACGAAGATTTACCGCCACCAGGTTCGCGAATGGGGAAGCCGCCAAGTGATTGAGCTTGCGCAACACCTGCGAAAAGCAGTGTCGCGGAGCTGGCAACAGCAACAAATGTCTTAGTCTTAAGAGATTTTACTCGTGTCATCACAATCCCCTTTACAGATTATCACGCGGCGATTCGAAGCTAAGCTTCTCAAGCGACTTGTTAGCAGGCTTATACCCAAGGGCAGCGGCCTTAGCGAAGTGGAACGCAGAACGAGATTGTTCTGGTTGGATTTCATTGAGACCAGTTGTCCCGTCCCGGAAGATAACGCCAAGAGCGTTATGTGAGATGGCAAGATTTTGGTCGGCGGCTTTTGTGAGCCAGTCAACGGCAATAGCGCCGTTACGCTCCACACCAATACCACTTACATGCATAACGCCGTAAACATATTGGGACATGGGGTGACCGCTTTGGGCGGCATCATTAAACAATTCAACCGTTTGCAGCGCCGTCAACGACCCGGTCACGATTTCGCGTTTTTGATCTTCGGTCATGTCTTTATCGCGCGCTACCGTAGAATATTGGAAGCGGCGGATGGCGGCACGTGTGCCTTGACCAAGCTCATTGTCAACAGTTCCGGCCCGGAAGCCAAGTGCGTTAAGGGCACGTTGAATAAGCTCAACATCGATATCGGATACCCGCTCAAGAGCTTGAGCGCGTTTGATCTCATTGAGTTCTTTACGGGCTTTGTCCAGAGCGTCTTGTTGCGCTGTTGTGCCAGTATATTCGAGCGGCAATGGTGGTTGCCACGTCGCGACCAATTCATTGGCGCGTTTTTTCTCGATGCTGGTCATCAACTTTTCGAGTTTTTCGTAAGCCGCACTCGCTTCACCAGCGCCGCGTGCTTTGGCCAGCGCGAACATTTGTAGGGCGCGCACATTATCTTTGGGCAGGCCCGCACCGCGTTGATACATGCGGCCAAGATTATAAAGGTCAAATCCTGAGCCTGATTCAAACTTTTGGGCGACCCGTTTTTGAGCCTTGCCCACATCCGCTGAACTCATGCGCTCGCGAATTTCCGGCAGGCGTTGTTCGGCAATGATTTTGTCATTCATTTCCGATGATGATGGTGCCTGATAGGATGAGAAATTATGGTAGGCCGCGAGGGTGTACCATGTCAGCGCGCTGACATTATCGACCGGAATTTCCTCAAGCGGAGAGGTTGCTGAACGCACACCCTCAAGCGGTTTGCCTGAATAGACATCACCGAGCACTTTTTTGGAGCGGATATCGCCAGCCAAGGCATAGCGTGTCCACGTATCCAGAGATTTTTGGTATTGCCCCTGCACATAAGCGCGCATGCCTTCATTGAAGTCAGCGTGCGCAACCCCGGCTGTCAGACTTGTCCCGAGCATTAAGGCCGCGGCGATTGCCATGCCTTTTGTGCGGACGCTGCCTGCAGTCGGCATTCCAATAGCATTTAACATTGTCAGGCCATCAAGCTTTTTCATAACCCCATCATCCCATTCTCGGCGGCACACTACACAAATCCAGGCCGATTAGCCCGGTATGGCCACCCCAATTTAACCTTCCCCGACAACATTAACCGGTACTACCCGTGTTTCGATTTGGGTCATACCAGCCATATTTCAGGCTCCGGCACGTTAATTTAAAAGAATCAGGACCAAAATAAAGGCCCAACTGCTCTTTTGTGTCAAAACGTTACCATAGATGAGTAGTAGCACAAACCCCCGTACCGAAACGAGACGGCGAGCCCGGATTCAGGAGTTTTCCGGTGGTTTGGGTCCCGATTTACCGCCTGCTGTGACAAGAAAAACGCACGCACCGTGAAGATCGGGCTGTCTGACGGCGGTATGGCCGCCCTCAGCACAAAAATGCGGGATATCAATGGTGGCGATGGGGTCATCTGTCAAAATGCGTATCTGGTCGCCGGGTTGGGCCCGTCTCAGTAGGGCCTCCATGCGTATGACCGGCATTGGGCACAATAACCCTGTTGCATCAAGCAGGCTGGGCGCTGTGTCCTGTGGCTTGGGAGTCTCGGTCATGGAGTCTTTGCTCTTTGGGTCAGTCATGGCCCGAATTTGTTTTGCAAATCCAATCTCTTAGCGGTAATACCGCTTGCACCAGCTCAGAATAGACCTCTTTCTTGAAGGGCACAATCAAACGCAGGACCTCATCAAGATTATTCCAGCGCCAGTCATCGAACTCCTGATGGTCATCGGCGGCAATATCCACTTCATCGTCGGAGCCCTCAAACAACATGACGGCCCATTTTTGCCGTTGGCCGCGCCATTTCTTCTTTTTATATTCGGGGGGGAAATCATAGGCGAGCCAGCCCGGTGTGGTCATCAAAAGGGATGCTTTTTTGATACCGGTTTCCTCGCGCAATTCGCGGAAGGCAGCTTGTTCGATGGTTTCGCCCTTATCAATCCCGCCTTGCGGCATTTGCCAGCGATATCCGTCGACATAGGTTTCGGGATCAAGATCGTCAAAGCCGAACACGCGCCTGCCAAGCCAAACCTCGCCAGCGGGATTAAAGACGAGAATTCCAACATTGGGCCGATAGTCACGCACCAACACATCGGTTTCAATTAAGGACATTTAGCAGCACTCAAAAAAGCCGGTTGTGAGGGGTTACCAATCACCGACAGCGGGAAGAATTAATATTGATTGCCCACATAAAGGACGGTTGATGCCGGGACAAGCGTAAGCTCGGTTTCTTCCAGGGATTCTGAGTAATGCAAAATTTCTTCGATATTTTTCTGTGTGGCAACAATCTTACCAAGGGCAAAGTTTGTTGCTTCTGCGCGCGCGCTTAATCCTTGAAAGGAAGCCCGCAATGATGTGGTATCGATGCCGGTCAAAAGGCGGGCGACATCGCCGGCATTGTCGCGCGGCAATTTGGGTGCTGCGCCCGTATCATCAATATAGGCAATGCCGAGGCTGGAAAGTCTTACCATGATTGGTTGCATGGCGGCTTGGTTCGCAGAAAATTTTGCACCCTGATAATTTGTGACACCAAAATATCCTTGCATGCGTGACAAGATCCAATCCATTCGTTTCAGGTTGGCCGCTGGATCATGAGCTGTCGATAATCCTGCCGGGCCAATATTGTTGGTGTTGCCATAGGCTTCCATTGGCACTTCAAGCAGAATTTCGTGTCCATATTCGCGCGCAAGGCTTGCCCAATGGTCAAGGTTTTTCCCATATGGGGCAAAGGCAAGGCTAACTTGTGAAGGCAGTTCTATGATGGCTTGTTCGGTGAGGTCTTCATTTAACCCCAAGCCAGTCATGATAATGCTGACAACCTGATGGTCGGTACCGGGTTTTCTAAAATTACGCGTATTTGACTGCGCGGCATAATATTGCGCAGAACGGCGTCCATCTGATGAGATTGCTGGAATTGAACCGTAGGCGGATGGTTTTGTGAGGTCGGTGCTCGGTGTGTTAACCCGAAAAGAGGCAGCGCCTTTGCTGTCACGGGCGCGCTGCACACTGGCATTGTAATCATCAATGTCGCGGCCATCTATCGTGATTTTTAATTCACCGGGCGGTGCGTCATCAATGTCATTGATTGGGTTATTGATTGGTGCGGGTTCATTTACCGGCGTTGATGGAGACGCTGAGCGCGCTATCGAATATGTTTTCGGCCCGCCCGTATGGTCGGCTTCGGCATATCGCAAGGAGGGTGCGTTCTCTGATGCGGCATTACTATCTGCACTGGCGGTGGTGGCCGGGGTCGCGCCTCTTGCGGGCACGGACCGTGTTACGTTAACGGCATTTTCGGGGACATTTAAATGGAGAGCCGCTGGCGCGGGGGTTAGGCGCTCAACTTCCTCGTCAATATTTAAGGATAACCGGCCAATTTTTGGCTTTTGAACCTGTGCAAGGATTAAAAAGAAGATGCTGGCGGCGATCAGAGCGCCAAAGGCAACCCAACCCCAAATCAAGCGTCCCAATACCGGGCGTTTAAATTCCGTTCGGCGCATAGCCAACACATCCCTGAATTTTAATAGGTGTGCCCACGCACACATGAATCCTTTCTTAAGCGGAATGTGGTTAACCAAAAGCAAACAGCGCGCATATTCTGCTGGTCAATCACGCGGATCAGGCAGGGTTATGAAACACCGAAATGCCAGCAAATCCGATGAGGGGTTTGACCATGAGCCGCTGTGTATTGGTTGCACTTAGACCCCCAAGGGCGACAATCGGCAGGGGCGGCCCCATAGGCGCGCGCGCTACTTTGGCAAGGCCGTGTAGTCCGCGCACCAAGAGGGGCTCGGTATCAGGGTGCGAAGGGGTTTTCCACACCGGGGATATCAAGCCAAAATCCGCCCCGCCAAGACGGGCCTGGCGAATTTCTGATGGATTATGGCAGGAGGCCGTCAGGATGCCGTCAAACCCCTGCCACAGGCCCTGACGGGGTAAAAGCCAGCGCGGGACATGCAAACCGTCCGCCTTTATGGCAAGGGCGAGCTTGGGGTCACCAGCAAGTAAAAAGGGCAGCCCTAAACGCTTGCAAATATCGCAAACCCTTTTTGATATAAGCCTCCTTTCGGAAGCGTTATAATAGCGAAATATGACCAATGTCCCCGTTTCCAGCTGTTCAAGGCGGCGGGTGAGCGCTGGAATATCGCAGATTTCGCTATCATTCGTCATATAGATGAGGATGCCGGACCGAGTGCCCAGACCTGCTTGCCCGGCATATGAACGCGCTCTTCGAGAGAGGTTAGATATGTCTGGCTGGGATGCGGGAATATCAGCGCGGGCAGGTGTTGATCTTCCCAGGGGGCTATGGTTGTTCATTTTCATCATTTCCGGTTTTAGACCATAGGAGAGATTGAACTGCCAGAAATTATGCCGCCACTGCTTGATCCAGCACTAACCCTCCCGGCGATCACGGCGGAGATTGTTCAGGCGTGCCGGACAGCCAGCCGTGAAGCTGATCCTTTGCCCGTGCATATTACTGCGGTCAGCAAAAAACACAGCGCTGAGCATATTCTAGGAGCCCTTGCCGCTGGCCACCGTATTTTTGGGGAAAACCGGGTGCAGGAGGCAATGGGCAAATGGCCAGATTTAAAATTACGCTATCCTGATTGCCAGATCCGGCTCATTGGCCCGTTACAATCTAATAAAGCGAGTGAAGCTGTCGGGTTTTTTGATGCGATTGAGACCATCGACCGACCCAAAATTGCCCGCATCATTGCCGATGAGATTTCAAAGCAAGGGCGATCCCCTGAATTATTGATTCAAATCAATACCGGAGAAGAGGAGCAAAAATCCGGCATTTTGCCTCAGCAAGCAGACGCCTTTATCGAGCAGTGCCGCACGGAGTATGGCCTGCCAATTGCGGGGCTGATGTGTATTCCGCCAGCAGGGGCGGTCGTCGCACCCCATTTTATGATGGTAAAAACCATGGCTGAGCGTCATGGGTTAAAATCGCTCAGTATGGGCATGAGTGCCGATTATCTTGATGCGGTTAAATTGGGGGCAACCCATGTGCGCATTGGGTCTGGAATTTTTGGACAACGCCCGGAAAGCTAGGCGCCATCTGGGAATTATTGAATTTCAATATGCGAGCGCGCATCCAAATTTGCTAATAATTCGAGCATGTGGTGGCGCGCGATCGCGACACATCCTTGTGTCGGTGAATAGTCATTTTTCGCAAGATGGAAAAACACAGCACTTCCCGATCCCGGAACAGGGGGGTGATCATTGTGACCTAAGATCACGCATAGATCATATAAATGATCGTCTCGCCACATCCGTTCAGCACCGGACTTTGCTTTCAACAGTGCACCGCTCCATTGCACCGGCCTATTATAGGCAGGGTGGTTTACATCATCACACCAACCATCGTCTGGACGGATTGGTTGGCAGGGCAAATATGTAAAGGGGCGTTGTTCTCGGTCCGCGCGGTACAGGACACGCCGAAACGCAAACCGCCCGGTCGGGGTTGTTCCGTCCCCTTCTTTTTTGTCTCGGCACACGCCGGACGGGCCAATTGCACACGCAATTGGGTCAAAACCCCGGATAATCAGCTGTTTATCTTGTAAAAAAATATCCATAAGCTATTGTTTTTAAACTAACAAACGAAAACTCACGAATTGTTTCAAGCCAATGTGATCGACCGTTTGATTGTGAATTCACCATGGCGACTTACATAGCCAACAGTTGAACAGCAGTGAAGGGCTCTCAAAAATTTCGAGTAGCTTGATCTTCAATGCAAATGGAAGCTAGTAGAGACACGGGAATTTTTAACCGTGGGAGCGGAGAAGCTGTAATGGCCAGAGCTAAACGGATTTTACTCGTAGATGATGATGAGTTGCTGCGAGAAACGCTAATTGAGCAATTTAACCTGAACGATGAGTTCGATATTGAAACGGCAATCAATGGCCAGGATGCAATTGAGAAGGTCAAACAGGAAGCGCATACAGACTTGATGCTGCTTGATGTTGGCCTGCCTGATATGGATGGCCGCGAAGCCTGCCGTATCATGAGAAAAAATGGCTTCAAGTCTCCTATCATTATGCTGACAGGTGCCGATAGCGAAGCCGATACCATTCTCGGTCTCGATGCAGGCGCCAATGACTATGTCACAAAGCCATTTAAATTTGTCGTCTTGTTAGCAAGGGTTCGCGCGCATTTGCGCTCACATGAGCAAAGCGAAGACGCGGTATTCAAAGTTGGACCCTATGAATTCCGTCCGGCTGTGAAGATGATGGTTACGGAAGATGACAAAAAAATCCGCCTGACAGAAAAAGAAACATCAATCTTGAAGTTTCTCTATCGTGCGGGCGGCAAGGCGGTTGGCCGCGACATCCTGCTGGATGAAGTGTGGGGCTACAATTCAGGCGTGACGACCCATACGCTTGAAACCCATGTTTATCGCTTGCGCCAGAAGATTGAGCCTGAACCGTCCAATGCGACAATTTTGGTGACCGAAAGCGGTGGCTACCGGTTGGCTCTGTAGTTAAGGCGCGATGGTGGAGACGCTCTGCAACGCAAGCGCTCCGCAATCTTAGCGTTTTGCAGCGGGAGGGTTTCATTGCCAATGACACAAAAATTTACTGTTTATCACAATCCTCGATGTTCAAAATCGAGGGCTGTGGTTGCGATGTTGGAAGATCGCGGTCAGTCTTTTGAGGTTATTCGCTATCTTGATGAGCCGCCTACGATCCAAACTCTTACCCACCTTCAAAACCTTATCGGGTGCGGCGTTCGTGACATGATGCGAACGGGCGAAGCGGTCTATAAAGAGCGTAATCTGGGTGCGGATCATTTGAGCGATGAAGATTTGCGGGCAGAAATTGTTGAAAACCCAATCTTACTTACGCGCCCGATTATCGCATGCGGTGATAAAAAAGCGGTCATTGGACGCCCGCTTGAAAATGTGCTTGCGTTATTTCAAGATTAGCAAATTGCGTGCTGAACACGTTTGCACAGAGTCAATGTTTCCCAGTAGATAGCTGGCTTTGAGGATATTGGCTGTTTTGAAAATCAGAAAATTTATTCTGACGTTTCGCCCTCTTCGCCGTGCGGCTCTGCATGCTCTTCTAACGGTGCAGG
Organism: uncultured Caulobacterales bacterium; assembly: GCA_964421675.1. Lineage (GTDB taxonomy): Bacteria > Pseudomonadota > Alphaproteobacteria > Caulobacterales > Parvularculaceae > CALLPQ01. The sequence goes on along the minus strand of CAYQXV010000001.1, from coordinate 89,417 downwards.
AAATGGGACAGGGTCGTCAGACAGGGTGGAAAGAAACACCAGAATTGAGCTGCGCGTTTTGTCTTTTCTGATTTTTTGCACCATGGCTGAGCCTGCAACACAGGCTTGTGAATTTTTCAAAAAACAATCAAGCCGGTCATAGGTCCATTCACCGCCATAGGCTTTCAAGGCGTCGGTATAATCAAAGCCGGGTACGGAGCCGACAGGGCGTCCGACAACATTCCACAAATTCGGGCCTTGGCGCGCCGCGCCGCCTTTCTCGAATGTGTGACAGGACGTACAAGCCAGTGCCGCGCGCTCGCCTTGCGTCGGCGTCATTTCGGCCATTGTCGCACCCAAATCAAAAATTTTCTCTTCGGCTTTTTCGCCAGACGATGCGAAAGACACTTCTATAGGATATTGCGGGAATGCTTGTGCATGAGCATCATCCCCGTGTCCGCCGCCATGGTGGCCCCCTTCGCCAAAGACGCTGTCGGCAAGCAATGGCAAACCAACAATAAGCAAAATTGCGAATAGGACGGCAAAAGCAACCTTGTTGCCAAAGAGTGGATCTTTCATTGGTCTACCTCAAAATCATGGGTCGTCTTGCCAGCTTCTAGCGTGCGGCTGTGCTGCTGGCAATTCTTGTCAGGCGTTCTTTTTGGTGAAGGGGCGCGACTATTTGGCTCTGGGTACAATTGCGCCATCTCTTGATTGGATTCTGACTAGGCTGTGCCCGTATTCCCGTTTTCTTTATCCTGCATTTCCTTGGCCCGGCGCTGTTCATACATGCGCAGAAAATCGATTGGATCGAGCATCAGGGGCGGGAAATTACCATTGCGCGTTGCGTCAGCGATAACCTGGCGAAGAAACGGGAAGAGAAGGCGTGGGCATTCCACCACCATTACCGCTTCTAGATGTTCCTGGGGAACGCCTTCAATCTGAAAAACCCCTGCATAGGTGGATTCAACGACGAAGACTGGCTTGTCTTTAAAGCTAGCATTGGCCGAAACTGAAAGTTCGACTTCATAATGATTTTGGCCGAGCCCTTGCGCGCTGACATCAACATTGACCTCAAATTGCGGTTGGGTCGTCATCTCACCATAAATGCCCGGTGCGTTGGGATTTTCAAAAGAGAGATCTTTCAAATATTGTGCAACCACATGCATCGATGCCTCAATAGGGGTGCCATCTTGAGGTGTATTCTCGGATTCGCCGTTTAAAGGGGTATCAGACATGGAAAACTTTCGTCATTCTTGGGTTATTGGTCGAGAGCCCGATTGGGGCCCGCAAGGGCTTATCTAGGGCGATGGTTTTGGTCGTTATCTTTGATAATGGCGGGTCATACACTGCGCCCTGAAATGCAGCAATACCCAACGCGCCCCAATACGCCCCAATACGCCTTGCCGGGTGATGAAACCAATCTTGAATTTAGCGCGGTGGGCGCGAGATATGAATGCTTGCTTTGCCCTCATCAACTTGCCGTTTGAGGCGGCGTAGCGCCATTCGCCCTATTAATCGCCGAATGGCCGGGACCAAAAGCAAAAACCCCAAACCATCGGTCAAAAAGCCGGGAGTCATCAAAAACGGGGCTGCGACCAGCAATAAAACCCCGTCAACCGCCGATTCCACGGGCACTTTTCCGTCTCTAATGGCGCGCTGTGCCTTATTCAGGGCCGATAAGCCCTGAATTCTGAGTAAGATCCCCCCAATAATTGCCGTTGCGATGGTGCCGAAAATGACCATTGGGGCGCCAAAAACCTGCCCCGCTTTGATGAGAACATAAATTTCTACAAAGGGAGCGATCACAAATAGGGCAATGAGGATGAAGAGCATAAAATTAAGGTGGTGATTTCTGTGTTGTACATCCTATATAAAGACTCAATCCTACATGATAAGGGAATACCCCTTAAAAACTGCTGGCCGACTGAATTTTGTTGAATCTGACCGAGAAAGCGCATTGTTGAGCTATGGATCCCGTCATTCTTGTTTTTGGTGGCCTGGCGGCCTTTTTGATTTTCAAGCTGGTTTCGACCCTCGGGGAAACCGGCGGCGAACAAGATGGGCGTGCTGATGCCAGCAATGATGCTGAGTCATTGCGCAAAGCCCTGTCTAACGGGTTGAAAAAATATGCTGACAATGCCCGTGAGGATGTCCCTCAGCCGGACCAAACCCCGGAAGTTCTGGATACACCGGCCAAAGCGCTGAGTGCGAGCGGGCAAAAACTGCAAGATGCTGATCCCGCATTCGATGAAGCCGCATTCCTTGATGGTGCAAAGTCAGCCTATGAGCTTATTGTGGAGGCCTTTGCACGAGGGGACCTCAACAGTGTGCGAAGATTTTTAGGCGACAGCGTTTTTAACGCCTTTAGCAGTGCGGTGGAGAGCCGCGATGAGGCGCAGCAATCTGTTGATCTGAAATTTGTTGGGATTGAAAACGCTGCCTTGTTTGCGGCCAATGTAAGCGATGATGCGCTGACCGCTGTTACTGATTTTTCTTCAAACCAGGTGCGTGTCACGCGCGACGGCGATGGAAATGTCATTGACGGCGATCCCAATCGAATTGATCTGGTCAAAGACCGTTGGACCTTTTCACGCAAGCGCGGCACCAATGATCCAAACTGGGTGCTTGTAGCAACCGGCGCATCAACTTAAGTTGAATGCATAGGTGAGCGAATAATCGGTGACATTAATAGTTTCCGGGTGCGGTGTGTTTCATGTCAAAGACGATAGCGCAGCGCGATCATTTCACCTCCCCCTTTAGTGCCGTATTGCGTGAGCGGCGCATTCTTATCAGCCTATTGTTTTCCGGATTCATCCTTCTTGGGATGACTCTTTTTTTCGGATTACCAAAGCATGCGGGGGGAGCAGAAAGTGTGCGTGCAGATTTACGCGGCACGCCCCAATTGGCGATTGAAATTATCGGATTTGATCGTCTGGCAGGCTGGGGCGATGATGCATTAGGTGACGCATTGCCGGTATTTTTGCGCTCATGCGCGGCAATGAATAAAAAGCGCGATGACGCCCCGGCAAATCCACTCGAAGCATTGGGCGAGGCATTTCCCGTTGAGTCAATTTCCGGAAAGATTGCTGACTGGAGACCGGCCTGCAGCGCGGCGGCGAATGTGCTCAATTCGGTTCCCTATGCGGGCAATGAACGTTTCCGGCAAGGCGCTGTGCGTGAGTTTTTTCAATCCTATTTTGTCCCTGTGCAGATTATCAATAGGCTTGAGGGCGACGGATTGGTGCAGCACAAGAGTGAGGGAACGTTCACAGGATATTTTGAGCCGGTTTATCCAGCATCAAGGGTGCGTACTTCTGCTCTCAGCAGCCCGCTTTATGCGCGGCCAAAGGACCTTATCGATCTTGACCTTGGGGCCTTTCGCGAGGATCTGGCCGGCACAAGATTGGCCGGGCGCGTTAAAGCGGGACGGCTTGTTCCTTTCGAAGATCGCGCGCAGATAAATGATGGTGCAATTGCGGGAAAAGTTGATGTCCTTGCATGGCTGCATCCCGATGACGCGTTCTTTTTGCAAATTCAAGGTTCGGGTGTTTTAACATTTCCCGACAATAGCGTGATGCGCGTTGGCTATGCAGGGCAAAATGGTCATCCGTATACGGCGATTGGCAAGCCATTAATTGAGCGCGGGGAAATTGCGCGCGAGGACATGAGCCTTGATGCTATTCGCGCATGGTTGGAACAAGCGACGCCTGAGGCTGCGCAGGCCTTGCGCGAAGAGAATGCATCATTTGTATTTTTCACAACGCTTAGCAATCTTCCTGAAGAAAATTTAGGCCCCCTTGGGGCGCAAAGCGTGCAATTGACAGCGGGTAGAAGTCTTGCCGCAGATCGGCGATATCACGCCATGGGAACACCGGCTTTTGTAAGCATTGACGCATTGGACAGGGGCCGCGGCGATGAGGCGTTTGCCCGCTTGATGATTATTCAAGATACGGGCGGTGCCATTCGGGGGCCTGTGCGCGGTGATGTATTTTGGGGCCGCGGCGTGGCGGCAAAAAATATTGCGAGCCCGATGAACGTAAAAGGCGAGCTTACGGTCTTATTGCCAAGACCTGTTGTTGAGCGATTGCGAGCGCAAGCGCAATGAATGATAAAACCAGCCGAACACCGCGCCGAAAAAGAACGCTTAATGAGGCCGAGAAACAATTATGGCATGAGGTTACTCGCAATATTAATCAGTATAAAGCGATCCCAAAGGATTTTGGTGAGCCAATTCATGAGCGTTCATCACCTGTGCGCGAAAAAGGGTCAGGCCTCCCAGCCACAAAAGACAAGCTTAAAAACAAGAATTCTGGCAAAAAAACGCCAACCATCACAAAGCCAACGCCGTTGCCGCTTGGCGCTGCCAAACGCGCACCACAATCGGTTAGCCGGTTTCAATCTGGTGATCCGGCCATGGAAAAGCGTGTGCGCCGGGGGCGTATCGCCATCGATGCGGTGCTCGACCTTCATGGGTTGACGCAAATTGCGGCGGAGGAGCGGTTGCGCCGATTTATTACTTTGGCGCAAGTGCAGGATGCACGATGTGTATTGGTTGTAACGGGCAAGGGCTCGCCAGAGCCGCAACGCCCACCCGCTTTTGAGATGTACCGCGCACCGCGCGGTATATTACGGCAAAGATTTCAAGAATGGGTCGAGCAACCCCCGCTTCGTGACCTCGTCACGCGGGTCGCAAAGGCGCGCCCCAGTGATGGCGGTGAGGGGGCATTCTACGTCTTTATCAAGCCTCGTTCGCGATAGACGATGATTTCGACATCTTAGCATCTTGCTTTCAAGACCATCGCCGCTTACCTCTGGCGTTCTTCCATTATACCCGTTTCATTATGCCCCTATGGCAGCGCAGGACTAACCCGTATGACCAGTTTTTCCCCTCGTGAAATCGTCTCTGAACTTGATCGCTTTATCATCGGTCAGGCAGCTGCAAAGCGCGCTGTTGCGGTTGCTTTGCGCAATCGCTGGCGCCGTCGCCAGGTTGAGGGGAATATGCGCGAGGAAATTACGCCGAAAAATATTTTGATGATCGGGCCCACCGGTGTCGGGAAAACTGAAATCTCGCGCCGCCTGGCCAAACTGGCGGGCTCGCCTTTTATCAAGGTTGAGGCCACCAAGTTTACTGAGGTTGGTTATGTTGGCCGCGATGTGGATTCCATCGTGCGCGACCTTATTGAAATTTCTATAGGGTTGTTGCGCGAGAAAAAACGCGAAGAGGTGCGAACGCGCGCTCATGCCGCCGCAGAAGAGCGAGTGCTGGATGCATTGGTTGGTGATAAAGCCGGTGATGCAACGCGCGCTAAATTCCGCCAGCAATTACGCGATGGTGAGCTTGATGACAGCGAGATCGATCTCGACCTAAAGGAGGGGCCCGCCTCCATGCCAAGCTTTGACATTCCCGGCATGCCGGGCGCGCAGATGGGCATGCTTAATCTGAGCGATTTGCTCGGTAAAGGATTTGGCGGCCCTGTAAAGCGCCGTACCCTGAAGGTTAAAGAGGCGTATGAGCCGTTAATCGCAGAGGAATCCGATAATCTGCTGGATGAAGATAATCTCGCAAAAGAAGCAATTGATCTGGCGGAAAATGACGGCATCGTTTTTTTGGATGAGGTTGATAAGATTGCGCGAAATGCTGATCGTGCTGGGGGATCGGCTGATGTTTCGCGAGAAGGTGTGCAGCGTGATTTATTACCGCTGATAGAGGGGGCCACGGTGAGTACAAAATATGGTCCGGTGAAAACCGACCATATGTTGTTTATCGCATCGGGAGCGTTTCATCTTTCAAAACCGTCAGATCTTTTGCCCGAGTTACAGGGGCGGTTGCCTATCCGTGTTGAGTTAGAGGCGCTAAGCCGTGATGATATGCGCCGTATCCTGACAGAAACAGAAGCAAGCCTTGTCCGTCAATATGAAGCACTGATGGCAACGGAAGGCTTAAAGCTTTCTTTTACCGATGATGGTGTCGATGCAATTGCCGATGCTGCAACGGAAGTGAATGCAACGATCGAAAACATTGGCGCGCGTCGTCTCGCAACGATCATGGAAAAAGTTTTGGAAGAAGTCTCGTTTGACGCAGCTGATCGCAATGGACAAGAAATGAGTATTGACCGGGCATATGTTGAGGCCCGTCTCGGCGATGTTGCCCGCAACGCTGATCTGTCCAAATTTGTATTATAGTAGCCTACCGGTCTGAGAACTTTCCTTTGGCCCCGTCATAGTGGGTCAAAATAATCGGCAGGTCGGTATCATATTCGCCGCTGGGCATTAACGTTCCGCTGACCCGGATAGTTTTTGAGCCATAATCAAGAACCGTCATCAAGATCGGAACGCGCGCTTGATGGGCAATATAATAATAGCCGGTTTTCCAGCCTTTTGTTTTCGACCGTGTCCCTTCTGGCGGGATTGCCAGCACCATCTCATCGCGCTGGGCAAATGCATCGGTCATTTGCTGGACAAGATCATTATTGGCTGAACGGTCAACAGGAACGCATCCAAGCCACCGTACAAACCCGCCAAAGGGGCCCTCAACGAGGCTTTTCTTTCCCATCCAGTTTAATTTGATGCGGTAGTGGCCAGCAGCGGCCAGCATATTGATCCCGTCCCAATTAGAGGTGTGCGGGGCGGCGATAACCACCATTTTTTTGTGATCCGGCCACGACCCTTCAATTTTCCAGCCCCCCAATTTTAGCCAATTGGTGCAGATAAAGCGCCAGATAGAGGAGAGGGGGCGGCTTGAAGGGGCGGGTGCGGCGGTTCCCGGGTCAATAATGACATGGCTGGTATTGGCGAGTTTTTCGCTCTTATTTTGATCGGACACAAAAGGGTTCCTTACCGGTTATCCCCCTTTTTGGGCTGAAATCGTCACTTTGCACAGCAAAAAGCTGGAAATTGGCAAAAAAAGGCGGAATTTCACGTTGTAATTGAGCAACAACTTGTCCGTGATTCCGCCCTTTCCTAATCTCGACCCACGGGTTAATCTATCTTGGTAAACAGGGAAAGTGGGACCTTGATCCATGGCTGATGGTGGAAATTACCGACCGTTTAATGAAACACCCAAAGAGAACGATAAACGTCCTCGGGCGCGTGTTGCGTTTACAGGTGAAGAATATGGATTTGGCTATCAGGCGGTAAGCCGCTTCATTGCCAAGGCTCGTGAGCACGGTGTTTATGATGGGGGCGTTAAGGCGGTTAGCCAAAGCCTCGATCAGGAATTTCGTGACCGTCATGCCTTTGATAAATTCAACTTTAATCTCGAACAGCGCCAACCGCTAAGAACTAAAGAGCAAGCGTTGATGGCGGTGAAGAGTGGCACTGCCGATTATGCGGTCGTGCCGTTTTATAATCCGTATTTTGGATATGATTACGAAGCGTTACGCGCGCTGCAAACCCTATCCAGTATTATGGCGGTTGAGCAATATGAAGCCTCCGACAATATGTGTCTTGCGGTACATGAAAGTCAGGTGCTCGAACTTGCACAGTCTGCACATCCAGGTTCTGGACTTTCGTCTCTTCTAAAACATGAACGTAAAAACTGGGGCACCGCAGAACGCATTCGCGGTGAACGCAACCCGGATGTGAACGGACAACATGAGAGCTTCCGTGCGGGCTTGGCGATTGATCAATCTGCGCAAATGATGCTTCGCGACCGTCTTGATATGGTTTTTGCGGGACCAGAAGCTGCGCGCCGATGTAAATCTAAGTTAGACGGTTTGCGCGCAACAGGAATCGAATTAGCGGAAACCCCGCAAGCGGTTGAGCCGCACCGCGAACTTGCACGCCGTGCGCGCTCTTCGTTGAACACCAACCGTCAAGTGAATACATTTTTCGACCCCCGTTCGGGCGATGCGCATTATGTCAGCTCAATGAACGGTGAGGCGCAGCAACAAACGCGTTTGTTTGGTGTGGTACTGCCATTCCAAGTTGCGATGATGTCTTCCGATTATGTGATTATTGATCCGGATATGGATGATAGCGAAACATTGAAGACGCGCTTTTTTGTTGTTCACCAAAACCCTGACAAGAGTCTTTTTGAAGATGCCTATCGCACCACTGATGCAAAAACCCGTTACTGGGAAACCAGATTACGCAATGTAGCGTGGCAGAGTAATCCGAAAACTGGCGGTGTTCGGGTAATGTTACGGTTCTTGCGTTCCGAGACTGCAGCAAGCCTTGGCGATGTTGAGGATTATCTGCGCAATTACGGTGTGTCTTACAATGTGGTTCGCCTCGATGAGGATAGCGGAAGCTCTAAACCTGCTGCGGTTCTTCTCGATATTGAATTTTCCAATGAGAATGATGATTTCAATTGGCGTCCCTTTACCAGACGCTTGCGCGGGTCTGTCGCGAATGGGGCCTTGAAAAAAGCATTCCAGCGGTGGAAGAACCGCGGTGTCTTGGTGTTAGCGGCCATGCCTTATGATGAACCGCAACTGCCGAAGCAAAAACAACGTCGTTGGTGGAAAGAAGCCTTGGTTGCTCAGCAAAAAGATTTTGCAGAAACGATGTTCATCCGTCTATCCCGCGTCTTGTTCAAATATGTCTTGCCGGCCGGTATAATCCTCGGTTTGATATTGCTGATTGCAAACGGTATCGGGAGCTGATCTGTGACCGGTCTCGTGCGTCTCGTTCTCGGCATTGTCCTGGGGACGGTGCTCGGCGGTCTCATAGTTTTCCTTATTGAGGGCGTGAGCCATATGATTTGGCCGCCGCCCCAAGGGGATTGGACAGATCCGGAATTTTTGAAAACGGCCTTCAAAACCGTATCGTTAGAGGCAAAGCTTGCCGTGCTTCTCGCATGGGGCTTGGGTGTTTTTTGCGGCGCCATCGTTGCCAGACTTGTTGGCGCGCGCCACAGAGCTGCCGGTTGGGCCGTTGGCGGCATTCTTTTTGCGATGATGGTTTTTACCATGATGACGATACCGCACCCCATTTGGATGATGGTTAATTCAGTGACCGTCACAATTATTGGGGTGATCGGGGCAAACCGGCTAACACGAAGAAAATTAGCCTAAACGACCTATTTTTACCCCACTCCTCGTGAACCCGTTAAGGGTCTGATTCAATTTGGCACTCGCCTTGCATTCTTATATGGTGCTTTTTTTTACGGAATTTAGGCGCGCGGGCTAAGATGAGGATGCGGAATCACAGTGTTTGCGGATACTAAAAATAGTAACATGATTATTCGGTGGCTATCAGCTTTGGTGCTGGGGGCCGCCATTTGTCTGGCCATGGCGATCCCGATTTCGCAATTCACTGGTTTTCTCATCATTGCACCCGTCGGGATTATGGCGTGCTTCCAGCTATTTGCGCGCGATCGTTTTTCGACCCATCTGATTGATTTGTGGTCCCGGCTTTCCTTGCCACTAGCGCTGTTTATCGGCGCAACCAGCGCTTTGTTACTAGAAATTGTCGGGGTGTCGATCCTTCCTGCCTTGGTGTCATGGTTGGGACTATTATCCGTTGTGATCTCGATATTGTCGTCCACAGCGCAAACCTCGCGGCGAATTCTCATCTTCCTTGCGCTGATATTGCCAATCGTCTTGATGCTGATTTCTACCTCGGCGATGAACTTGCTTGCGGTTGCAGGATTGCTGGTCGGATTGACGGCGTTTCCATTTCTTGTTTTTGCGCGTTTGCAGCAAATTCAATCTGTTTATCAAGCCAAACTCATTGTGTTAGAGCAAAACTGTGCCGATGCCATTCATGCCAGAAACGAGGCATTGCACCGCGCTCGTCATTGGACGTGGAGAATTGATGATCGTTACCGACTGGTTGCGGCGAGCCCTAATGCGGGTGAAATTTTTGACTTTAAGTCTGACCTATTTTTTCCAGAAATTTTTTCGAATGGTCAAACTGCCGACTTGGTGAATTTACTCGATCAACAAGCTAAATTTGATCGTTTTGATGTTCGTATTGCAAATAGCAATCAGGATTATTGGTTCAGTATTTCCGCAAAGCCGATTTTTTCCAAGACAGGTATTTTTGAAGGATATGAAGGTTGGGCCGGGGATATAAGCCCGGTCATCTCGGCGCGCGAAAAGCAGCGTACATTTCAAAATGTCTTGGAACAAAAGGTTCACCATCGCACCCACATTCTTGATGCAGAAATTGAAAAACTGCGAATGACGAATGCGCGCATGACCCGTAAATTGCAGCAAAGCCAACAAATGAGTCGGCGCATTTGTCGCCGTGTTACCGAGGCGGCCAAAGATGTTGTTGAATCATCTGAATTTGCTCCTGAACCGCAAGCAAAGATGCATCAACGCCTTCATCATCTTCAGCGTTATGTTGATGAATTGCCCGTATTGGTTAGCTTAATTAATGATAAGTCGCCCGATATTCGCTCTCACGATACCCAATCCATTGACGGGTTTTCCGTTATTTGTATCGATACATTGCTTGAAGAAATGATACATCAGGCATCACAGCTCGCTGAGCGTCACGATGTCCGGATCATTTTGTCATCTTTGTGCGGTGTTCAGGTTTTCGCCGATAGCACAAAATTACGCCATGCCTTGAACGAGCTTATTCGCTCAACCATTCTTCGCGCCGAAAAGGGGTCTGTCGTTCGAGTTTCTGTGGAGATGGCGTCAGATCAACCGACAATCCGTATCGTGGATGAGGCGCAAACTATCGATCATGATCTCACCAAAAAACTTCAGGGATCACAGATAGACAATGCCCTCGATTTTTCCGCCCAAACCAGTGATGATCAATTCTCGCTCGTTCTTGCGTCGGCACTGTTAACGTCGCAAAATCTTTCGCTAGAGATTGCGGCTGTGGATCAAAACAAGGGCAATGTTCTTGATATTACCTTGCCGCGGGCCCGTATCCTGTCTCAATCAGCCTGAAGTCTTTAAAGTTTGATATTGTATTCTCTATCAATCTGTTTTCTTGTGCGTGTAATGAGCAAGATGACACGAAAGGTCTTGAATAATGGCTGATCGATTGACGAAGATTACAACGCGCGGCGGTGATAAAGGGCAAACCAGCCTTGGCGATGGATCGCGGGTTGCTAAAACAGATCTTCGCGTGGCTGCGCTTGGCGAAATTGACGAACTCAATAGTTGGATTGGGGTTATTCTTTCGCATGAGCCTGGAGAGCCGCTTCGACTATTATTGGAGGGCGTTCAACATGACCTCTTCGATCTTGGTGGAAATTTATGCTTCCCCGAAATGCCATTATTGACGCCAGCGCATTTGTTGCGGCTCGATAAGGCTGTGGATGAGATGAATAAAGATCTGGCCCCCTTGAAAGAATTTATTCTTCCCGGCGGTGCTCCCTTATTGTCATGGTTGCATTTGGCGCGAACGGTTGCCCGGCGCGCAGAGCGAAACCTTGCCCTTTTATGCGAGCAAGACGGCGTATCGGGTCATGGCTTGGCCTATCTCAACAGATTGTCTGATGTCTTATTCATCGCCGCGCGGGTTGAGGCATTGCGATTGGGTAAGCCGGAAATCTATTGGGAAAAATCCAAATCTGTATCTGCCTGATGCAGACTGTTTGGCGCTGCGATAAATAAAAGCAACGCTCTAAGCCTGCATCGTCCAGCCTTCAACGCCCATGGCGGCTTGCCTAACAGCTTCCGAACGGGTCGGATGGGCGTGGCAAGTGCGTGCAATATCTTCTGAAGAGCCGCCAAACTCCATGGCCAGTACGATTTCGGCAATCAACTCGCCTGCGCCGACACCGATAATGTGCGCACCTAAAACACGGTCTGTGGTTTCGTCGGCGAGCACTTTAACAAAACCGTCCGTTTCATGATTGGTTTTCGCGCGGCTATTGGCGGCGAACGGGAATTTTCCAACTTTGTATTGAATGCCTGCCGCTTTTAATTGTTCTTCGGTTTGACCGACACTGGCAACCTCTGGATATGTATAAACGACATTGGGAACAAGATCGTAATTTACATGACCGATCCCGCCAGCAATATGCTCAACACAGGCAACCGCATCGTCTTCGGCTTTATGGGCAAGCATTGGTCCGGTAATGCAATCGCCGACTGCAAAAATGTTTTCAATATTGGTTTTAAAATGCTCGGTCTCAATAAATCCGCGTTTGTCCATTTTAACGCCGACGCTATCCAGACCCAGCGCATCGGTGAAAGGGCGACGTCCAATTGCGACCAACACATTGTCGCACTCTATGGTGCTTTCCTCGCCGCCATTGGCAGGCTGTGTTTTGACCTTGAGTTTTGTTTTCAACTTTTCAACGCCGGTGACCATTGTTGATAGCTGAAACTCCATTCCTTGTTTTTTCAAAATGCGTTGGAACTGTTTTGAAACCTCACCGTCCATTGGCGGCAGGATGCGATCAAGGAACTCAACGACTGTCACTTTCGCGCCCAGACGACGCCACACAGATCCCAATTCTAGGCCAATCACACCGCCGCCAATAACAACCATATGTTTGGGAACAGCTGGTAGAGACAGCGCACCAGTCGATGAAACGATCCGGTCTTCATCAATATCGACACCTTTTAGGGGCATCACCTCTGACCCGGTGGCAATGATAATATTGCGTGTTTTTAGGGTTTTGGTTTTTCCATCATGGCCAGTGACCTTCACTGTATCGCGTGCGGTAATTGTTCCTGTACCGACAAAGGAGTCGGCTTTGTTTTTCTTCAATAGATACGCAACGCCCTGGGTTAACCCCTCTACGGCGGCATCTTTTTGCGCGAGCATTGCGGGCAGATCTAAAGACAGTTTTCCGGTTTTAATTCCCAATGATGAGAAATCCGTCTGTGCCATTTCATAGAGTTCTGAGGCATGGAGCAGCGCTTTGGACGGTATACAGCCAACGTTGAGACAGGTGCCCCCAAACTTACCACTATCGCGCATCTCTACGCATGCAGCCTTCAGGCCGAGCTGTCCGGCGCGAATGGCCGCATTATATCCTGCTGGGCCGCCGCCAATAATAACAACATCGTAAGTTTCGCTCATCATAGCCTCAATTTTATCGCCCAATTTTGGTTCGTGGGGTGGGACGTTACTTCGTTATTTTATGTCGTATGCGGGCAATAGCGCGCGAGGCGATAGGCGGCAAGACATCATTGACAACTTCCCCCGTTTTAACCCGCCAATCGGGGCGATCTTGTGAGCCGGGGCGCGGTTTGAACTGCGTGGTATAAGATTTGGCGCGTTCATCCCATGTCGCTGTGTAATAATACAGAGCAATCGAGCGGCGTGGCTGTCGGTTCGGATGGTTCACAGGTTGCGGGTTTCCGTGAAAACTATCGCCCGTGGTTGTGAAGACGACGCAGCGGTTAAACGATGGATTTATCGATTGCACGGCGCCGGTCATATCCTGATCCCACAATTCCAACGCCCCGCCATATTCGGGCTGCCAGTCATGATTGAGATAGATGAGAACGTTTAACCTGCGTTCCAGGTGCAGTTGTTTATGAAAGTTGAAATCAGCATGAACGCTAAGGTGACCCCCTTGGCGAATTTCATGAAAACCACCGCCGAGGAAAAAAGGATCAGGCACCAGTTTTTGAATGCCGGTTAGATTTTCCAGGAAGCGAATAAAGGGACGTGAGTTAAAACTGTAGAAAAGCGCGCGAATTTCCGCAGACAGATAGTCAGGATTATAGCTGGTTTTAAAGCGCTCCTGATCGCGGTCGAACGCCATGCTGTCCGGGTCGCGCTGATTGGGAAAGGCCTGCAGGCATTTATCCAGCGTAGCGGCCGGCAAAAAATCATCAATGGCGATATGGGGGAAGGGCGCTGCATTTGCATATTGGTCATGCAACTCAGTGCCTTTATCTTTCAGCGTTTCGACATCGAAAACGCCGAAGTCTGTATTACTCATCGTTAAATATGCCACGCACGAAGCCTTTCTGTCGATGCTGTACTTATTCGCGGTCGGTGCGCGTCCAGGACCGGGTTGAATCGCGCCCCTCTTTACCATAGATGCGGCCTTTTTGCGCAATAAAGCTACCGATCCCGGACAGGCTGGATAGGGGCAGAACAGCGCGGCCATTGCGCCACCAGGCTGCCACTAACGCAATCCCAAAGATAAAGCTTGCCCAAAGGCTTAAGAAGAAAGGCCCTGCTATTCCAACCAAGCCAATGATAGTGGTGACGGTCATCAGGGCTGCGAGCCCGCCAATGAGCAGGGTGAGGGGCGGAATTGCCAGATCAAGGGCAAGAGCCATGCCCCGCAAATGTCCGTTGAGCAGCGACCTTTTAAACAAACCGAATCCTGCGCGCTTTGCCATGGCAAGGGAGCCGCGCTCCCACCGTGCGCGCTGCACTGTTGAGGCGGCGCTGTCACTGGGGGCAAGGGTGCTTGTGACAATCGCAGAGGGTACCAAAAGGGGGGGATGTCCGGCTTCGACCAATTTGAGCGTCAGACCTAAATCTTCGACAATTTCCCCGCTACCGGAAAAATGATCCCGCAGGATTTGCCGGGGAAAGGCCATGCCGCTGCCGGTTAGCCGGGTCACATCAAACAGGCGGGCGAGCCCTGCCATTCGGACTTTGTTGATTAACAACCACGCGAAGGCGGAAACGCGTTCAGAGGCGCGCGCATTCTCTGGAGCATCCATAAGATAGAGGGCTTGGGCCGGGCGTTGATGATGGTGAGCGGTCGCAATGATTTGGGCAATCGCGCCATCTCTTGCCAAGCAATCTGCATCAATAAAAACAACAATGTCGCACGGATCATCAGCGATTTCGTCGAGGCCGAACGCTAAGGCATAGGCCTTGCCGCGTTCATCAGGATTATGGCGTTCCACAACGCGCGACCATTGTGTTTCACTATTGGTGGCATGTTGTGCAAGGCAAGTGCGCGCTAGGTTGGCTGTTTCATCCGTGCAGTTATCGGCAACTACCAGAACCGACCAATTGCCCGGATTTTGTTCAGCAATCTTATTGAGGGTTGGTAATAATGATTTTCCCTCATTGTGAGCGGGGATAATCAGCGTGGATCGCACCAACTCTTGGGCGGCGAGCGGCGTTTTTGCTGGCATAAAGGATGCGATGATTTCGATACAAACCATAGCAACGGGAATTAATGCGACGATGGTTAGGGCTGTAAATACGAATTGCGCGAGCATCATGGGCATATCGCCCTTACGCCTTAGCACGCTGGCGTCGTGACCAGAGATAATAGTTCGCAACACCAAAAAATTCTGGGATGTGTGAAACCGTATCCTTGGCGCTTTCCAAAAACGAGCGTTTGCGCCCGTTATCGTCCCGCCCCGTCCACCAGATGATTTTTACACCATAAAGCAAAAGCGCAAAGAGGATAACCATTAACCCTGCATAAATCGGCGTCGTGAAAGGGAATATGTAATACACTAATGTTGTAACGATGGTGGATATGATCAGTGTAATGATAGGTAATATGCCGCCCCAGAAAACCGCTCGTTTTACTTCTGGCACGCGAAAATTCTCCGGCGAAGCGCCGTGCAGGGATGCGCTATATGCATATTCAAAGCCGTTGGCGCGCGCGCGGGCAATGCCTTTCGCCGAAGCTGCGGTTTTGCCCCCGGTAATCATTGGAGTTTCCAAACGCCATATATGACGTCCGCGCCCGCGACTGCGCAGGCAAAAGTCATGAATATCGGCGAGGATTAAATCACCGCGAAAGCCGCCAATATCGACAAAACTTTTAACGCGCACCAAAACATTGTTTCCGGTGATGCGCACTTCCTGGTTTGAAATGGGCAGTGCGGACAAACCAGATTCTTCCGTCGCATCACTGGCTCGGCGTGATGTTATTCCTTCAACAGCGGTAACCTCTGGGCGACGTTTCAAAAATGCGGTTGCCATCATTAGCCAGCTTGGTGAAATTACATTTCCGCCATCGAGAAATTGAACGAACTCGATATCTTTTACGGTTTTACGTAGTTGACGAAATCCGGCATTGCGCGCACGTGCCGGTGATGTTTCGTTTTCGCCGCGCATTTTCACCACGATTGCACCGGCACTGCGTGCTGCTTCCGCATGGTCTAATGAACCAGAATAGCTGACAAAAACTACAGGATGGTGGGCGACCAATTCGGCAATTGCTTCATCAGGGGGCGGTGCGCCAATCTGTTCGAGAACAACAAATCCAACTTTACCCATGGCCTGAAAAGGGTCGCCTTTCACGCCCTTGGGAGAGGTGGAGCCGAGCGCAGCTCGATTGCTACGTGTTTCGATCAGAGCTTCTTGAGTGGTTTGTTGCGGTTCTTGTTCTTCGTCCGATTGGGAGAGTGCCTCGGGCGCAGGCTCGAGTGCCGACAAAGAAAGATCATCCGTATCACCGTCATGGGGTGCGTGCCCATTCGCTTTGGGCGGCGTTACATTTTTAGCTGTCGATTTTACGTCAGGGACGGGACCCTTTCAGCCACCGGCGCCGTCCGAGACTTCTTTCAAAAACGCCATTTGGCCGGTTACTTGTGGTTGGGCGACTTGCCCACCATCGGCTGGTGGTTGATTTGATTTTTCCTCATCGGCCAGCTCGCTTTTGACATCATATTTAGCAGCTGGCGCACCGGCCCCTTCATCGTGGCGGGGGAGACCGAAAACACCAAAATTTTTCTTGTCATCAATCAGGGCACGGACAAGATCGCCGTCCAAGGTTTCTTTTTGCGAAGAAAATCCATAGACCAATGCGGTATCAGAAAGAATATTGATCACACGCGGTACGCCGCGCGAATGTTCAGCAATAATTGCTTTTGCCTCTTCTTCGAAAACAGGCTTTTGCGCACCAGCAACACGCATCCGTGTATCGATATAGGCGCTGACTTCATCGGGATTGAGAGGAGTCAGATGAAAATCGGACCCGATCCTTTGGGTCAATTGCAACATATCGGGATGATTGAGAATTGTTTTGAGTTGCGGTTGACCGACCATAATCAACTGTAGAAGCTGGTCGCGGCCTGCATTAATGTTTGATAACATGCGAATTTCTTCAAGCATGTCCTGAGTCAAATTTTGCGCCTCATCGATGATAAGGACGCATCGCCGACCCGCGGCATATTCTTCAATGAAAAAGCCTTGAAGGGCCTGAAACATTTCGACGTGATTTTTGCCTGAAAAGGATTGGTTGAATCCCATCAACACCCAACTCAATAGGGAGCCACGATCAGGTTGAATATTCGATAACAGCGCTACTGTGTGAGTTTCTTCAAGCTGCTCTAACAGGCGATGCAGCAGCGTTGTTTTCCCGCAACCAACGCCGCCCGTGATCACAGAGATACCGGCATTGTTCAATACACCATATTCGAGCATCGCATAGGCAAGCCTATGGTTGCGGCCCCAGAACATAAAGCTGGGGTCGGGCTGAATCGAGAATGGTTTCTCGTTAAGTTGGTAAAACTCTTCGTACATGTCGGTTCAATGTTGCGCGGTGGGCTGCCTTATTATCCGCTATGTTATTGATACTCTTTGTGGCGGTAACAGGGCAGACCGTTCAGAGGCAACTGAACGGGCACCCAATAGGAACTAACCGTCTTCTAACAGAGCTTGAACCTCATCGCTATAACGGAAATTTGCACCGCCGAGCTCCTGGGCTCTTTCCAGGGCGGTGCGGGCATCGTCTTTGTTTTCAAGCGCTGAATACACCGCGCCCAAATGGTAATGCAACACGGCAATATTCGGGTAGTCCTCGGCTGCACGCTTGAGGATGAGGCGAGCATCCTGAAGGTTACCAACCTTAAAATACGCCCATCCCAACGTATCCTGAAAATAGGGATTTTCCACGTCTGCGACGGTTTTGGCAACATCAAGCGCGCGTTGCCGGCTCTGTGGATCATCATGATGCTCAGATAAAAGGCTGGCATAGTTATTGGCGACATACCGATCATCAGGACGGCGTCTGTGCAGTGTCTCATACACCGCGATTGCATCATCAAATCGGCGCTCATTCATCAAAATGTCAGCTTCAAAAACCTTCAAGCCATAATTTTCTTTGAACTGCTCAAGCCCCTGATAAATCAGCGCAAAAGCATCGGGACGGCGATCGGTACGAAGATAATATCTATAGAGAAGATCGTAGGCCTCAATTCGTTCTGGGGCGATTGTAACCGCTTCATTCAAAATTCGTTCCGCATCGTCCCGGCGGTTTTGCGTAAAGGCAACGCGCGAGCGTAAAATTTGCGCATCATAGGTTTCCTCTTTGCGGGGATTGCCATCGATAATGCGCGCGAGGAGTGCGTCGGCATCATCAGCACGGCCTTCTGCGAGATAGGCGCTGACCAGTGTTGCAAGCGGTTGAGAACTCAATGGTTGCTCGGAATTTGCAGCCTCAAGGCGTGAGATCGCTTCTGCATAATTTTGCTGCCCCAGAGAGGCGGTACCAAGAATACGATTAACGGAAGGATCTTTAATGCCGGATCGATGTTCAATCAGTCGACCGGCTTCTTCAGCGCCGGTCCAGTCCTGTAATGTCAGGCGTGCCGAAGCGAGAAGACGTAAGCCGGGAATATTATCGTTAAAAACGGCGAGTGATTGCTCAAGAATTTGTTCCGCACGCCCGGGATTGTTATTGCGAATAAGAAACGTCGCATAGGGGTTCGCCACAGAGGGCGCTGACTCACCGCGTTCTAATGCGCGTGTGAATTGCACCTCGGCCAGTTCTAAATTGCCTTGCTGTTCATGGGCAGCGCCCATTAACAAGCGTGCCTGTAAATTATCGGGATCACCATTAATAACCGATCGCAGATCGATGATAGCAGAATCAACATCATCATTTTTCAGTTTTAGTGCTGCAAGTTTGGTTTTCGCACCCGTATTGCCCTCGTCTTCTTCCAGGACTTCTGCGAGTAAAGCCGAAGCCTCGTCATTGCGTTCGCCGCGTATATACAGACCGGCAAGTTCTACCTTTCCCCGGTTTCGCAAGGCGGCATCATCACGCAAGCCAGCATATTGCTGATATATTGTTTCGGCCTGGCCACTGCGATCCTGACTGATCAAAAACTCAGCAAATGCAAATTGTAATTCTTCATCATCAGGCCTGGCATTTGCCGCTGCCGTGAAGGTTGCAAGCGCTTTTTCAGGGCCGCTCAACTGATAGTCTACGCGAATGAGATTTCTGTGATTGTCGAGAACGTCGGGTGCAATACTTACCACTTCTGCAAGAACGTCCCGCGCATCGGCAAGCCGGCCCAAATTGATCAGACTTTGTGCATAGGTCTGCCGGAATGACGGATCTTCCGGGTTTACGGCAATTAGATCTCGGAACGCTTTATCCACATCATCTTGACGGCCAAGCTTACCCAACAGTTCGATACGCATGAGCTGCAAAAGAATATGGCTCTCACTTTGGGCAAGGCCTTTCTCAACTTCCGCTAATGCGCCTTCAATATCGTTTTGACGGGCACGATCAGCAGCAATCAGTGTGACTGCATCCTGGTTTCCCGGATCTCTCCTAATAATGTCTTTGGCGAGGTTTACCGCGGTCGCGGTGTCTCCAAGCTTGTAGAGCACGCTTGCTTTCAATGCGCGCGCCGGGGCAAAATTGGGGTCAATCGCAAGAGCTTCATCAGCTTTTTGTTGGGCTTCGGCCTCATCGCTTGCAATCAGATAGATATTGCCAAGTTTGACAATCGCATCGGTATTTTCAGGCTCTAGGCGCGCAAGGCGCTGAAGCAGGCTGAACATGGTTTCATATTCGCGATTTTGTTCTGCAATGGAAACCAGGCCCTTAAGGGCAGGCGTGTGGGTTTCGTCAATCTTCAGCGCGTTGCGATATTGAATATTCGCGCGCAGGAAATCGCCTTCCTCAAAAAATTCGTTGCCTTCAGCGGTATAGCGTTCCATGCGCTGCTCGGGTGATGAACACGCAATCAATGCGGTTGACATGAAAAGAGCGGCAATCAAACGGGATCGGGTCTGTCTGCGTATCATTTTCGGATTAGTCCTTATCAATGTCTGCTGCAAAGCAATGTGCTCTTGCAGGGCAAGTTTGAGGGTGGTTCAATGTCATGGCCTCTTCAGCGTTAGTATTTCGTTAACCGGAGGGGCCGTCTGTTTCGTCCCAGTAAGATAATTGCATACCACGCTTTTTGAATGATGCTATTAACAAGGGAGAAATAATCGAATGGCGTGTAAATTTCAAAGGCCAAAAATACCGCGAATGCAGTTAATTTTGAAAATTAACATCTCAGACACAGTTTTTGCGGTGCCGCCGCCCCTATATTCCGTCTTTGGGTGGTGGGTTTGGTTTCATCTTTACTGCCAAATTTACGTTAAGGGCTTGATCCGCGCCCTAAAAAAGGCTGAATGACGGGCTAATAGGCCTTGGATCGGCCGTGGATGGGTCCCCGGGCATTAAATTCTGTACTAAAAGCAGGGTTTTTGCTCAATTGATGCAGCAAAAGAGTGGTTATTGATTATGGGCGGTGATTTCTCCCTAGAAGATATTCTGATTATTTTTCAGCGGCGCATTAAGGCGTTCGCGATTCCAGCGCTATTGCTGCTTCCCTTCCTCCTCATAGGGGTGATGTTGCTACCAGCAAAATACACCTCAGAAGGGGTTATGCTGATTCAATCGCCGCAAATTTCCGAAGAATTGGTCAAAAAGACGTCTTCAGCCACCGCTCTGGAGCGAATAGAGGTGAATCGACAGCGCCTCGTTGCCCGCGCGGAATTGCTGGAGATTGCCGCCAAAACCGAGCTGTTCCCCGATTGGCTCGGCTATTCCGAATCCAAAAAAGTGCGGCTTATGGAGCGCCGGTTCAAAATTTCGCCGCGCCGCAATGAATTTGCCAATGCCGCAACGGGGCAAGATGCGGTGGCTTTTGAGGTCGGGTATACCGACCCTTCCGCCCAAAAGGCGGTGATCGTTGCGAATGAGTTTATCAATCGTCTTGAAAATCAGGATCGTCAGCAAACAGTGAAGGATGCCTCTGATACCAGTGAGTTTTTTCAAAACGAAACCGAACGGCTTACGGGACTATTGCGGACGAAACAGCAAGAAATTGCGGAGTTTAAAAGCCAGAATAATGGCTCCTTGCCTGAACAATTGCCATTGCATGAACGTCAACTGGAGCGGCTTATTTCCCAGTCAACAGATCTGGATACCCAGATCCGCTCGCTGGAAGAAAACAAGCGTACAATTGAAACCCAGATTGCCAGTAATGCGGCAGGCGGGGGATCTGAAAATAGTCCTGAGGCCCGCGTTCTTGGCCTTAAGGGACGATTGGAAGAGTTGCGTGCAATATATACTGAATCCCACCCTGAGGTACTGGCTGTAAGGGCGGAAATCCGCTCGCTAGAGCGGCAATTATCACCAGGGCGCGAATTGCAGCGCTTGCAGGAACGTCTTGATGACGCTGAAGAAGCCTTAATCTCTGCCCAGGCCCGCAATGCAGATGATGAAGAGATTGAAGCACTTACCCGGACAACAAACCAGCTATCGGATCAATTTATCAGGAAAGCGTCTTCCGGTGCAGGGCTGTCTTCGAGTGCGCAAATTTTCCTTCTGCGCCAAAGTCTTGTCTCCTTAACCCGCCGGGGACGCGCGGTAGAAGATCGGCGCAATACGCTACAAGAGCGAATTGATGATCTTGAAAATCGCATTACCAGAACGCCTGCTGTTGAAAGCATGTTGAAGGATCTGGAGCGCGATCAGAACTTCCACGAAGAACAGCTTGAATTTAATCGACGCCGCCAGTCACTCGCGGAGCAGGCGGAAAACCTGCAGGCAGAAGACCGCGCCGAACGGATTATCCAAATTTCACCAGCGGTCCTCCCGGAACGCCCTTCCAGCCCAAACAGACCGGCTCTTTTTGCGGTATCTGTCCTGTTTTCGCTGATGATTGGCGGATTGATTGCCTTGGGAACAGAGTTCTTGTCCGCCACAGTACGCGGGCGCAACCACCTCACATCGCTGCTCGATGAGCCGCCTTTGGCGACCATTCCCTTTATTGCTGGCGAAGGCGGCGGTCTGCGTCTCTCCCCGTTTGGAGGGAAGAAACGGCGCCACAATGAGGATGGTGATATTGCCAGCGAAGAACTTGGCGCTTTGCCGGCCGAGTAATCGCATCTGAAACATTCAACTTAACGTGCACCTTGGCAAAACGCCCATGAACGCGTAACGAGCAATGCTCCAAAACGCTTGAAATACTGAACCTTGGGCCTCGCAAAAGCCTATTTCGAAATAGGGGACATAGATATGGATCATATTAGACAAGCGGTGACAAAAGCCCGCGACCGGCGGATCGGGGCGAACTCACGGCCGCAGAGCGGATCAGCAGCGCCGGTCCACCGTGGAAGCATTGATTTTAACAGCCTTGTAAAATCTGCATGTAACTTTGAGGCTTTCGCGGAGAACCGCATCATCTCGAACGAGCATGATCCTGTATTGAACGCCTATCGCGTGCTTCGCACACGGGTTTTGCAGCGCATGGAATCTGAGGGCTGGAAAAGTGTGGCGATTGTGTCGCCTGCTCCGAGCGCAGGGAAAACCGTTACGGCTATCAATCTTGCGATCGCTGTCAGCTCCAGTGAAACCTCACGCTCAACTCTGTTAGATTTCGATTTTTATCGCCCCAGCGTCGCGCGATATTTAGGGCTTGAAAACCCCGGCTCTGTGCTGGATTATTTCGAGAACGAAAAGGAATTTACTGAGATCGCCCGGCGCACTGACTTGCCGAATTTTACCGTGCTTGCCAATGAGCGTGTGAGCCGGCGCGGTGCGGAATTTTTATCGTCTACCGCCGTTGAAGGTCTGATCGATACAGCCGTGCGCGGTCTGGGGTCGCGGATTGTTGTGATGGACACATCCCCAATCCTTGGTTGTGACGACACATTGGCGCTTCTGCCGCAGGTCGATTGCGTCTTGTTGGTTGCAGCCAGTGGTGGAACCAAGGCGGCGGACATAAAAGAAGCCAAGCGTTTGTTACGCAATACAAATATTGTTGGCACCGTCTTGAACATGGCCCCCTCATCGTCCGTAAAGTCAGGCTATTATTACTATTGATAGGATGGTGAAGGCAGGCCCGCTTATTTGACCTGCCTGTTAGATCTGCCGATTTAATGGCGAATGCAGCCTTGTTTCTGGCTAGAGGCTTTTCCTTACACCGAATTCATGGGGTATGGATATAAGCCTTGATCATCGAATAGATGGCCCCAATCCAAAATGTCTCTTGGCTACGTCATCAGCCTTAGGCGTATTTGTATGTAAATTTCCGTTCCAATCCTTGATCCAGCTGGTAAACTACCCAGTATAATCATTATGGAAGTATTGAGAGTTTTCGGCCATTTTATCGACGAGCCGGGCAATACACTAATTTCAACACGGTTCACGCATTTAGAAGGTATCGGCAAAAATGGTCCCGATGGCATTATCAACACCCTACAAGATCGCTGGGGGCATGGTCATTCTGGCGGTTGTCTGGTTTGGCGGAAATATGCTGGTGAAGGGTGTCACGGGCGTTGACCGCGATAATCCCGACCAGGTAGCCGATGATGACGGTGTATTTACGGTCATGACCAGCCGGACGGCCTCGCGAGAGTGGCAGGAATCGGTGAGCGTGCGGGGGCGAACAAAAGCTTTTCGTAAAGTCACAGTTCGTACCGAGACCGCAGGAACCGTTTCTGAAACACCAACATCAATAGGGTCCAAGGTTAATAAGGGGGATACTTTGTGCCGACTGCGCATTGATGCACGCCAATCTCAATTGGATCAGGCGCGCGCCTCCCTTGCCAAAGCAAAATTGGATTACAATGCTGCCAGTGAACTGATGAAAGAGGGGTTGGGATCTGAAAATGCGGTGGCGGCTGCTAAGGCTGCACGCGATCTTTCTCAGGCGGGTGTGTTGCAAGCACAAATCGCCGTGCAGCAGACAATTGTTAGCGCTCCATTTGACGGTACCTTTGATCAACGCATGGTTGAAGCGGGTGACTATGTTAAAGTCGGCGATCCATGCGGCGTTCTCATTCAACGCGATCCATTTTTGATTGTTGGAGCCATATCCGAGCGTGAAGTCGGTAAGATTGCCCCGGGCGATCGCGGCGTTGCTACGCTTGCGACCGGGGAGATTGTCGAAGGCAAAGTCAAATTTGTTGCCTCCTCCGCTGACCCATCAACGCGGACATTTGATGTGGAATTAGAGGTTCCCAATAGCGAAGGCACATTGAGGGACGGGGTGACCGCGGAGTTTCAAATCACGGCGCAACGACGCAACGCGCATTTGGTCAAGCGGTCTGCACTGGTTCTCGATGCGAATGAGAGAATCGGTGTGCGTGTTGTTGATGAGAATTCCCTTGTGCAATTTATTCCCGTCAATCTACTGGGTGAAAGTCGAACCGGTATATTCGTAGACGGACTAAGTGACGCCGTCGAACTGATTACGCGCGGTCAGGAATATGTCAAAGCAGGCCAACGTGTTAAGGTTGCCCGCGATGAACAAGCCCCCTCAACAGTAAATGAGGGTGTGCAATGACCGGATTGATTGATGCCGCATTTTCGCGCGTTCGCGTAATCCTTATTGGTTTTGCGGCCATGATCTTTTTTGGCCTTTTTGCTTTCAATAATATCTCGCGGGAAGCCGAGCCTGATATTCCCGCACCTTTTGTTATGGTGACGCTGCCACTGCCAGGTGTTTCTCCTGAAGATGGTGAGAGATTATTGGTTCGCCCCACAGAGTTAGAGCTTCAATCTATTGAAGGCCTGAGGCAAATGGACTCGTTAGCCTATGATGGCGCGGCGCAAATCACATTGGAGTTTGAACCATCCGTCATTATAGACGATGCTGTTTCGGAGGTTCGCGAAGCTGTTGATCGGGCGAAGGCTGAATATCCCAACAATGCGGAAGAACCGGTTGTTACTGAATTTAGTATCCAAAACCAGTTTCCCATATTGTCGATCATTATCCATGGCCCGGTGCCAGAGCGCGTCTTATATCAGCAGGCGCTCAAGCTGCGTGATTTGATGGAGACCAATTCCGGCGTGTTGGATGCACGGTTAACAGGCGCACGTCCCGAATTGCTTGAGATTATTATTAATCCGGAGATTCTTGAATCCTATCAGATTACTGAGAATGACGTTATCAATGCGGTAACAGCCAACAATCAGCTGGTGACTGCGGGTACGCTTGATCTTGAGGATGGGCGGTATTCCGTAAAGGTTCCCGGACTGGTACGGACCGCACAAGACCTTGCCGTAATCCCGGTACGTGCAAACGGCGATAATGTTGTGACTATTGGTGATGTGGCCAGTGTTCGGCGCACCTTTGTGGATGCTCCCGGATACGCACTATTCAATGGTGAAAAAGCAATCGGCATTGAGATTAGCAAACGCGCCGGGGCTAATATTGTTGATACAATTGACGAAGCCAAACGACTCGCCGAGCAAGCATCCCGAAGCTGGCCCGCTGCAATTGAGTATGATGTATTGGGCGACCGATCAATTTTTGTAAATGATGCATTGGGCGGCCTGACATCATCGGTTCTCACGGCGATATTGTTGGTGATGGTTGTTATTGTTGCCGCGCTCGGACTGCGTTCAGCCATTATGGTTGGCGTTGCAATCCCCACATCATTTTTGATCGCATTTTTGTGGCTATATCTGTTTGGGTATACGCTCAATATGATGGTGATGTTCGGCATGGTGCTTGCGGTGGGCATGCTGGTCGATGGTGCAATTGTTATTGTTGAATATGCCGACCGGCGCATGAGCGAAGGGGCGAGCCGGCGCATCGCTTATCTTGAAGCATCCAAGCGCATGTTTTGGCCGGTCATAACCTCGACAGCGACAACCCTTGCGGCGTTTGTGCCGTTTATGTTTTGGAGCAGTATTCCTGGGCAATTTATGAAATTTTTGCCGCTCACGCTGATCTATGTTCTGCTTTCATCACTCGTTGTGGCGTTGATTTTTCTGCCAGTATTCGGGTCCGTTATTGCGACGCCGCGCTGGGTTAAGGAGCGCTTTGGCATTCAGGGTAAAACCGATGGCCCGAGCGATGTTCGCATAGAAGATATTGATCCAACAACGTTGCAAACGCCGCTTGGAAGCTATGCGCGGTTTATAAAATCAGCATTAGAACGCCCGACAGTTTCAATCATATCAGTATTTGCATTGGTTGCTGTCTGCTTTTTTGCATTTAAATTTGCCGCGCCAGAGCGTGAATTTTTCATCCGCTCCGATAATGAAGAAGTCAGCTTACTGGTTTTGGCGCGGGGCAATCTGTCTGAGGAAACAAAAATTGCCCTTACTCAAGAAGTTGCTGAGCGGGTTGAAAACCATAAAGCGATTGAATCGCTTTATTTGCAGACCGGCCCGGCGCTAAGCCGCAACAATACCTATCCGCCGGAAACCATTGGCCAGGTAGGCATTGATTTGATTCCATATTCGCAGCGGGCGCATTCCAATATTATTCTTGATGAGTTGCGTGAACTTGTTGGCGATGTCCCCGGAATGATTGTTGAGGTCAGGCAGCGCGAAAGTGGTCCGCCAGTAGGAAAAGATGTTCAAATAGAAATTTCCTCACCAAGCTATCAAGCGATGAAGGATGCGGCGACAAAGGTCAGAGAGTGGGCCGATAGCACGACGATCAATGTGAATGGCCGAGACGTGCCAGCATTTATGGACATTGAAGACAGCCTTCCCTTGCCTGGCATTGAATGGAATATCGCTGTAGATCGTGCGCTGGCGGGGCGCTACGGCGTTAGCGTCGCACAATCTGGCGGCGTCGTGCAGTTCGTGACCAATGGATTGCTTGTTGGCAAGTTTCGTCCAGACGATGCTGATGAAGAAATAGATATTCGTGCACGATACCCCGAAAGCAAGCGTGATATTTTTGCGTTGGATACTATTCGTATACAGACACCAGGCGGTTCAGTGCCGCTCTCTAATTTCATGACGCGAGAAGCAAAGGTTCAGGTTGACCGAATTACCCGGCGAGACGGTCAGCGAATTTTGGAAGTTAAGGCGAACGGTAACACATCTGTAGGCGGCCATGAGATTAGCCAGAACGTCGCGATTGATCATGCAAAAGCGTGGTTGGACTCTGGTGTTTTGGGTGATGAAGTGACGTGGATTATGCGCGGCGCTAATGAAGATACCGCAGAGGCAGCGACGTTTTTTGCCGCGGCAATGTCGGCAGCAATGTTCATGATTGCTCTTATCTTATTGTTAGAATTCAATTCAATCTATCATTCAATCCTGACCTTATCAGCGGTCATCTTATCGGTTTTTGGTGTCATGCTCGGAATCGCAATTACTGGTCAGTATGTGAGCGTGATCATGACCGGGGTGGGGGTCGTGGCGCTTGCCGGGATTGTGGTGAACAATAATATTGTTTTGATTGATACATACCAACAATTAAGACGCACAGGATTAGGGATTGAAGAAAGTGTGGTTCGTACCGCCGCGCAACGCTTGCGGCCTGTTTTGTTGACAACCATTACCACCATACTCGGCTTGCTACCCATGGTGTTTGAGCTGAACTTTAACTTCGCGGCAGGCGAAATTACCCGCGGCAGCACATCTTCAGATTGGTGGGTGCTTTTGTCATCGGCGATCGTTTATGGCCTTGCCTTTGCAACCGTGCTGACATTGGTTTTGACGCCCGTCATGCTGGCGGCACCGACGGTTTATGGGCGCCGGCTCAATGCGTTTTTCAAACGCAAACCTGGCAACGCCAAGACCAATCGCGCGAAGAGCGGGGCCAAGAGCAGGGAAAGCGGGCCTCAAAGCTCTGATATTGACCAAAGGCCCCAAGCTGCGGAATAACCTTTAGGCACCGACGCAAAAATAGTCCATAAGTTTAGCGTTGATGCTGAAATGCCGTTGCAAAAGGATCCATCGTGATGCGTTTTCTTGCTGTACCCTTCTTTCCTAAACTATCTGTAATTTCCGCTCTTTCGGTAAGCCTTGCGGCGCTGAGTGCATGCGGCGCCAGTGATCCTCAAAATGTTGAAGCCACAACTGAGGTTGCAACAAGTGTTGAGGCAATACCGCAATTGGCGGGAGACGCAGGCAGCGCGCCAACTGGCGCTGTATATCGTGTAGGGGAAATCACGGTTCCGGCCGGATTTCAAATTTCAGTGTTCCATGAGGGTGTTGGTGAGCGCGCGCGGCACATTGCTGTGCGCGATAATGGTGATCTTTTTGTTGCCAGACTGGATGGAACGTTGATTGCCTTGCGCGATACGAACGGTGATGGCGTCGCCGATGAAAAGCGCGAACGCGCCGCGCCCATTAGCACCGATGTCGAAATACGAGACGGTTGGTTATATATTTCTGACCGGGTATCTGTGTCGCGCATTCAGTTGAGCGATACCCTGTTGCCTGATGGGGAATTTGAAACCGTGATTGGCGGTTTCCCGGAAGAGCGCCAACATGCTGACAAGAATTTTGCCTTTGATGAGAATGGAAATATTTATGTAAATATTGGCGCACCGGCCAATGCTTGCCAGGTTGAAATGCGCACGCCTGGATCGCCTGGCCAAGTCCCGTGCGGGTTGCTGGAAAACTATGCCGGTATTTGGAAATTTAATGGATCCGTTTCAGGGCAGACACCAGAAGATGGATATCGTTTTGTGACTGGCACTCGTAATGCCATTGCGATGAAGTGGCATAGCGGACGCGGCGGCCTATTGCTTGCCAATCATGGGCGCGATCAATTGTCGTCCTTGTTTCCAGACCTGTTTACCGACGAACAAAGTGCTCTATTGCCTGCAGAAGAATTTCATTTTGCGACTGAGGGCGCAGATATTGGCTGGCCGTATACCTATTATGATCCGGCACATTCGGTACGCCGTCTCGCCCCTGAATATGGCGGTGATGGTGAAAATTTACCTGACGAAACCTACCAAGAACCAATCCATGCGTTTCCCGCTCATTGGGCACCGAACGATCTTATCTTGATTGAAAATGCGGCACTTACTGCGCCTTTCACCAAAGGGGCTTTGATTGCTTTTCATGGATCATGGAATCGGGCACCGCAACCACAGGCGGGCTACCGGGTTGTGTTTGTGCCGATGGATGAAGGGCGGATCGTTGGTGATCCCGTCGATTTTGCGCTTGGCTTTGCCATGGTTGACCCGGTTGATAGCCCAGGCGATGCAATACATCGTCCGATGGGATTGGCGACCGGTCCCGACGGGGCAATCTATATTTCTGACAGTCGGCAGGGAACCATCTTTCGTGTAACGGCAGATAATCAGTAAAGAGAATTTTGTGAGGCAGATTTTTTTTCTAGTTATTTTCGCACTGCTTGGTGCGTGCGGTAAAACACAATCACACGATTCTTCGCCCCCCACCGTCGACGAGGTAGAGCAAGACGCATCTGCAGATCAGGTAAGCGAGGATCCTGGCTGGGTTCTGTACGGACAATTTTGTCTTTCATGTCATCAAAGCAATGGCGGCGGCGTACCCAATATGCAGCCAGGTTTAGTGGGCTCGCCTTTGCTTGCCGGGGACCCGGACAGCCTCATCAAATTTATGCTGACCGGTGAGCGGTCCGTTGCAACCCCGCCGGGCACTTGGCTTGGTGTTATGGCGCAGTTTGATGGGTTGAGCGATGAAGAACTTGCAACGCTACTGAGCTGGATGCGCACACAATTTGTGACAGCTCCAGTGATTACGCCTGACGATGTCGCGCGTGTACGTGCCAATATTGCTGGTTAACAGGGTTAGCTTGCGAGTACCGCTGCGTCTATCGGCGGAAGGCTATCAATGCCGCCCATAACCGCGCTGGTGAGGCTAACAGCTTCGCTTAGAAAATTATCCGCATAGATATTAAGCAGTGTTTTTTTGCTAGCAAGCCATGCAGGATCTGCGTCGCCCGCGGCTGCAAGGCTCATCACCCCGCGTGCCATGTAATATCCGCCCGCTATATTGCCAAATTGTTTGAGGTAGGCGCTTGCGCCTGCAAGCGCTTCTTCGGGATCATTTTTGGCATGTTCTAATAACCAATCTGTCGATGCGCTAAGCGCATCAATTGCATCCTCAAATGGTGTTGCAAGAACGCTTAACTGTTCATCCGTGTGCCCCGCCAATTGTGTGATCAGCTCGCGTACATCATTGATAAAGTCGCGTGCGCCCGCGCCGCCATCGCTTTGCAGTTTGCGCCCGACCAGATCAATCGCCTGAATGCCATTGGTACCCTCATAAATGGCGGCGATACGGGCATCGCGCATATGTTGGGCCGCACCGGTTTCTTCCACATAGCCCATGCCGCCATGAATTTGCACGCCCATCGAGGTAACCTCGTTAGCGCGGTCTGTTGACCAGGCTTTTGAGATCGGTGTTAGCAAGCCTTCGCGGACACTTGCCCATTTGCGAGTTTGTTCATCGGCGGCGGTGTGCGCCAGATCATAGGCAACGCCATTGGCATAACAAATGCCGCGTGAAGCTTCGACCATGGCTTTCATCAGATATAATGTGCGCCGAATATCGGGGTGATTGATGATTGGCGTTTGCTCTCCGTCGCGCACGCCTGAAGCGCGTCCTTGCCGGCGATCTTGTGCGTAAGCCAGAGCGCGTTGAAAGGCGCGTTCAGCAACGCCTACGCCCTGGACCCCAACATCCAACCGGGCGGAGTTCATCATAACAAACATATTTTTGAGGCCGCGATTTTCTTCGCCAAGCAAGGTTCCATAACATTCGCCGCGTTCACCAAATGCCATGACGCATGTTGGACTGCCATGCAGCCCCATTTTTTCTTCCAAGCCAACACAATGGGCATCATTACGCTCGCCAAGGCTTCCGTCTTCATTGATATGAAATTTGGGAACCAGAAACATGGAAATGCCAGCTGTTCCTTCTGGAGCATCGGGCAGGCGTGCAAGCACCAAGTGCACAATATTTTCGGCAATATCATGGTCACCATAGGTGATGTATATTTTCTGCCCACTGATTTTATATTGACCGTTACCAGCGGGTTCTGCCTTTGTGCGAATAGCGCTTAAATCTGAACCTGCTTGCGGCTCGGTTAGGTTCATCGTGCCGGTCCACTCACCTGTGGCTAGTTTTTCCAGATATAGTTTCTTTTGCTCATCCGTGCCCGCATGAAGAACAGCTTTTACCGCACCCGTTGTCAGTGTTGTACCGATAGCAAATGACATGCACGCAGCATTCAATGCATCGACAAGCGCGACAGAAAGTGTGGATGGCAGGTTTTGGCCGCCGATCTCAGCAGGAAACGCCAATGCGCCCCAACCGGACTCAACATATTGCTGATAGGCCTCTTTAAAGCCGGGGCTGGTTCGCACAACGCCATTTTCCAAGACCGCGCCGTTCTGATCGCTTTCCCAATTCATGGGGGCAATCTCATTGTCGCAAAATTTGGCGATTTCCTCAAAAATCGCTGAGGTTAGATCATCGGAAAGATCTTCATAATGCCCGCTTGCTTCAAGGCGCGAAAAATCGGCCATATGGTTTAGGGCATATTGCATGTCACGGGTCGGTGTCGCAAAACTCATTGAGGTCGCTCCAGAATTGAAATTACATGATTAAATATCAGCGTGTTTGTTGATTGAACAGTGATAAGCGCAGTTCCATTCAGCCGCGATCTATAAGATGCGGGTTTATTTACGTTACCGGGCAAGTTTGATTAGCGCGTCAATATCGTCGGGGCTTGTTTTCCATGAACAGATCAGCCGCCACGTATTGCCGCTGGAAACATCACCCGGTGTGATCCAGGGATAAAATTGTGCCCCGCCGCCGCGAAGCCTCTCTGCAAGCGCTGGCGGCATAATTGCAAAAACTTCATTGCCTTGAACTGGCCATGCCAGACTGACCCCATCAAGAGTGCATAAAGCTTGCGATAATTGGCTCGCCATTTGGTTGGCGTGACGTGCCCATTCAAGCCAGCGGTCCTGGTCTAGCCAAGCAAGAAATTGGGCACTGATAAAGCGTTGCTTGGAAAGAAGGTGCCCGGCGCGTTTGCGACGATGGGCAAATTCTTTTGCCAGGGCTTTATCGAAAAACAGAACGGCCTCTGCGGCCATGGCGCCATTTTTTGTTGCCCCCAGGCATAAGACATCAATACCGGCTTTCCAGCTCATTTCGGCGGGTGTTGCTCCGGTATGGATAAGCGCGTTGGCAAAGCGCGCGCCATCCATATGTATACGGAGATTACGTGCCTTTGCGCTATCACAAAGAGCTTTGATCTCGCGGAGCGTATAGGCGGTGCCACTTTCACTAAGGTGGGTCAGTGAAATAGCATGTGCCGGGCTGCCATGGGGGACGCGCTCGGGATAGCTGTTCAAGGCTGTCTCAATAATATTGGGGGTGAGTTTTCCGTGTTCACCGGCAAGCGGCATAAGTCTCGCGCCGCCTGTAAAAAATTCCGGGCCTGCGCATTCATCCATCTCGATATGGCTATCTTGATGGCAAAGGATGGTGCCCCATGGCGGCGTCAGACATGACAAAGCTAACCCGTTTGCGGCCCCGCCCGTTGCGACGAAAAAAACGTCAGCGTCGCATTCAAACACTGACCTGATTTTCTCAATGGCCGCATTTGTGAAGGTGTCGCCGCCATAGGCTGGCTCGATTGCGTCATTGGCTTGAGACAGGGCGTCCAAAATTGCTGGATGGGCACCTGTCCAATTGTCGGATGCGAAATGCATGGTGCTCATATCTCCTGAGTGTGCACGCCTGCACCGAGTAGGCTGCGCATCGCAACAATGCCGATTAATGGTCCGATTGCCAAGACAATGAAAACAGCTGGCCAGCCCGCCATCTCGGCTAACCACGGGGTTAATTGGACGGTGACCACGGTCAGGCCAAAACCGAGCGCTGTTTGCAACGTCATGAGGCTTCCCACGTGCTGCGCGGGGGCAATATCGGCGATGAGAGCGGAAAATTGGGCTGAGTCAGCAATGATGGTTGCCCCCCAAAACAGCACCACAATGATAAGAAGCGCTGGCGGGCCGGAAAAGACCAAAGCAGCCAGCAAGGCGCTGATTGCAGAGCCTGACATTGCAAGGATGGTAATTTTTGCTTTCCCGATACGGTCAGCAAAATGACCGGCGATAACGCAGGCAATGGCGCCAATGGCGACCGCGCCAAATGCAATTAATTTTGCCATATCCTGATGGGTGGAACCGGGATCTTGAACGCTAAATGCAGCGCCGAGGGCAATACCGATCCATGCCCAGAATGCATAAAGTTCCCACATATGCCCTAGATAGCCAATAAATACCCGGCGCATGGAGGGGTGCTGCCACGCCATTTTCAATGTTTTCGCCGAAAAGTGGGTTGCGCGAGAATAAAATGGGCCCAGCGCTGAAAACAGGACAAGACCGGCCCCAATGAGGGCAAACAGGCTGGCAAAACACACGGCGGCTCGCCAATCCGCCCCGCCAAAAAATGCGAGGAGATGCGGGGCAGCAGAGCCAAGGGTGAGGGCACCGACAAGTAATCCAACCAGCAAGCCGCGATCTTGCTGCCCCCAACTGACGGCGATCTTCATGCCAACCGGATAGACGCCCGCAAGAAAAATACCGGTAAGGAGTCTCAGGCTAATAGCAAAGAGGCTGCCAATGGGCGCAAAAATTAAACCCAGATTTGCAAGCGCTGCAATCAAGCCGCTCATAGCGAAGACATGGCGGGGGTCATATTTGTCGGCAAGGCCGAAAATAGCATAGCCCAGCGCCCCGGCGGCAAAGCCAAGTTGGACACCGCTGGCAAGTAAGGCTTGGCGCCACGGATCAATCTGCACTTCTTGATTCATATCGCCCAGAACGGCTGATGATGTGAACCACACGCTCATCGCCAAAATCTCTGCGAGCACCAATATTGATATTGATCGGCGTTTTCCGGGCGTCATCACACGGGCTTCACCGTTCGTTTCACTCACGATGAAGCCCCTGTAACAATGGGGATAGGCTGGCAAAGTCAGGCACAATTGTTGTCGCCCCCGCCTCGCTTAATCGTTCACCGTGTCCGGCAAAACAATGCCCGCCGCCGGTAAATCCCCAAACGCTCATGGAAGCGGCAATCCCCGCGCGTACCCCTTGCACGCTGTCTTCGAGGACAAGGCAGTTTTCTGGAGCGATATTGATCGCGTTTGCGGCATGAAGAAATATGTCTGGCGCTGGTTTTCCATGGGCTACCAGTTCAGCAGAATAGACATGGGGGGCGAGAACGTCCCACAGATTTGTGCGCTGTAATTTGGATTCCAGATATTGCGTGCGCGAGGAGGAAGCTACGGCAACCGCAAAACCGCTGGCAGCGGTGGCTTCAATGGCGCGGCGGGCCCCTTCAATGGGTTTGAGTTTGTGTTTATTGCGCCGTCTTGCTGCGACCAGCTCTGTAAACAGACTGTCATCGGGCAGCGTGCCATGAATTTCTTGATAGGCTTCATTTAAGAGCTGGCGAAAGACATCATCGCGGTACCCGGTAAATCGTGAAATGACTTCCTCGGCTTCCCACGGCAGGCCTTGCGATTTAAGAAAAGCGACGCTTTCTTCCAAGCCAAGGATTTCGCTGTCAACGAGGACGCCGTCGCAGTCAAAAATGACCGCCTTAATATGCGGGGAGATGCTCATCTCAGCCTTATTGCCCCCACGCTCGCAAAAGCAAAGCCCTGATGGGCGAAAACTGACCGATTTTGACAAAGCAGAGCACGGCAGTGCTAAATTTATGGCCAATAAAAAACCCGGCAGTAATCTGCCGGGTTTTTAGATCATATCTGGTCGTTTGACCGATGGGCTAGCCTATATTTGCGAAAACGGCCAACATCAAAAGCGCAACAATGTTTGTGATTTTGATCATTGGGTTCACGGCAGGACCGGCAGTATCCTTGTAAGGATCACCAACAGTGTCGCCTGTTACAGCAGCTTTGTGGGCTTCTGAGCCTTTGCCGCCATGATTGCCATCCTCGATATATTTTTTCGCATTATCCCATGCGCCGCCGCCGGCGGTCATGGAGATAGCGACAAAAAGCCCGGTGATGATAACACCAATCAACATAGCACCGAGCGCTGAGAGCGCTGCGGATTTACCAGCAACCATGCCGATACCAAAATACAGCACAATTGGTGAGAAGATTGGCAGAAGGGATGGAACAACCATTTCTTTGATCGCCGCACCCGTCAACATGTCAACGGCTCTGGCATAATCAGGGCGAGAGGTGCCTGCCATAATGCCGGGGTCGGCTTTGAACTGACGACGAACTTCTTCCACGATGGCGCCCGCTGCGCGGCCAACCGATTGCATGGCGATGCCGCCAAACAGGAACGGAAGCAATCCACCAACAAACAAGCCACAAATGACATAAGGGTTTGACAGTGAGAAGTTTACGGAAACATCCGCAAACCACGGAAACTCATCGCTATGTTTCACAAAGTGGTTGATATCCTCGGTATAGGCTGCAAACAGAACCAACGCGCCAAGGCCCGCAGACCCAATCGCATATCCTTTGGTTACCGCTTTGGTGGTGTTGCCAACCGCGTCCAGTGCATCCGTGGTTTCACGAACTGAGCCTTCAAGGCCGGCCATTTCGGCGATACCGCCTGCATTGTCGGTCACCGGGCCAAATGCATCCAGCGCAACAATCATTCCTGCAAGAGCAAGCATTGTCGTCACCGCCGTTGCAATCCCGTACAATCCACCAAGGTTGTAGGTCATGATGATGCCGATAACGATAACCAGCGCAGGTGCTGCGGTGGCTTCAAGAGAAACCGCAAGTCCCTGAATAACATTGGTACCGTGTCCGGATTCAGAAGCCAGCGCCACTGATTTTACCGGACGATATTCGGTACTGGTGTAATATTCAGTGATCACAACGATCAGGCCGGTAATCGCAAGGCCAACAACGCCGCACAGTAGCAGATCAAGTCCGCTAAATTCTGTGCCGGGGATTTCACCGCTAAAACCAAACATTGTGCTGGTTACGATGGCAATCGCAATTAACGACAGAACGCCCGTTGCGATCAGGCCCTTGTAAAGAGCGCCCATAACGTTTTTGGACCCTTCACCAAGGCTAACAGCAAATGTTCCCGCGATTGATGTGAGGATACAAACCCCGCCAATCGCCAGTGGATAGAACATTAGCGCAGATGCAGCGGCCGGGTACAGGATCGAGCCCAGCACCATGGTCGCAGCAACCGTCACCACATAGGTTTCAAAAAGGTCGGCGGCCATACCGGCGCAATCGCCAACATTATCGCCAACATTGTCAGCGATCGTTGCTGGGTTGCGGGGATCATCTTCGGGAATTCCGGCCTCAACCTTACCCACCATATCGCCGCCAACATCAGCACCTTTGGTGAAGATACCGCCGCCAAGACGGGCAAACACGGAAATTAGGGAAGCGCCGAGAGAAAGAGCAATCAGACCATTTACAACGGTCCGGCTTTCTGGCGCATTGCCGAGCCCAAAGACTAAAATTGCGTAATAGCCAGCAATACCGAGCAGGGCCAAACCGGCAACCAACATCCCTGTCACCGCGCCTGAGCGGAATGCCACGGAAAGACCTTTGCCAAGGCTTTCACTGGATGCTTGTGTTGTGCGAACATTGGCACGCACTGAAATAATCATGCCAACATATCCTGCGGCCCCGGATAAAACAGCACCGAGTAAAAAGCCGATTGCAGGGATAGGGTTCATGCCAAATACAATTAACAGGGCGACGAAGACGACCCCGCCGACAATTGCAATTGTTGTGTATTGTTTGTTGAGATACGCGCGAGCGCCTTCTTGAATAGCGCCGGCGATCTCTTCCATACGCGCATTACCTGTCGGCAATGACATGATGGATCGTGCGGTGAGAACTCCATACACAATCGCAAGCAAGCCGGCCGCAATGACCAACCAAAGACCTAAGCCCATGACAAACCTTCCTTCTTGGAAAATATTTTCGGGGGATACCCCGCTAAAGCGAATAAATACCGGGGCGAATGCCCCGTATGTTTAAGACAGTATCGGCTGAATGAGGTGTTCGTGATTTTATCAACGCGCCCAACCCGGGCATAAAAATCATATAACCCAGCCTAATTTCGTCGCGGAACGTCGCAAAGACCGCTTCGAAAATCAAGTAGTTATATGGCCAGCTTGGCTTGCTGTGCTGCTATTTCCGGGCGCTGAGAAATATTATCGCTTAAAATTCAAATATTCCCCCTAGGCGGGATCGGCACGCAGCCCTCTTTGGGCTTTCCCCTCAGCCTCGGTCAGTTCCTTGACCCATGGATAGGTTTCGGCAACTTCATCTGTATACCCTAGATTGCGTGCAGTCGCGCTGCGCGGCATTTCCTCCACCTCTTCATAGTGGGTGCCCATGAGTTCATCGACAATAAAGTTGGTTATTCCGTAATTGCCATTTTCGTTGTGATAATGGTGGGCGAGGTGCAATTTCTTGATCCGCTGCCAAAAAGCCGATTTAGGCTCGAACGCAAGATGTTGTCCGCAATGCCAAAACTCATAGACACAGGTGGTCCCAAGGGCAGCAGCGATTGCTGCAAGGGCGCCCGGCAGACCGCCAATGATCCAGCCTACGGGTCCGGTCAAAAATACAATGGTTGGCAGGGTTGTGTGCAGACCGCCAAATAGAACCGACAGGTCATTGGGGAATCTGTGGTGGTCGAAATGGACGCGTTTCCAAACCTTCGCAGTCATGGGCGATTTATACATCCATGCCCCATGCAGCACCCAGCGATGCAAGCTGTACCAGATTGCTGGATAGAGTATGACGCTGGCAGCCATCGCAATGAGTAGGCGCACAGGGGA
Source organism: uncultured Caulobacterales bacterium (assembly GCA_964421675.1). Lineage (GTDB taxonomy): Bacteria > Pseudomonadota > Alphaproteobacteria > Caulobacterales > Parvularculaceae > CALLPQ01. The sequence goes on along the minus strand of CAYQXV010000001.1, from coordinate 51,808 downwards.
TGTCATGGTCGCGAGGGCGCCAATCAGTGAAACCACCAGCAGCACAAAATAGACCTGAATACCAGGATAGGTGATGTAGGCGCGTTGCAAATCTCTCAACGACATTTTGTTGAGGAGATATTCTTCCTCTTTCCAAGCCTTGTATCCGATAAAAATATTCATGGCTGATACTCTGTTCATACGGCAGCGCTTGACTACCAATTGGGGTTAAATGCGTGTCCGGCGCCTAAGCAGATGGCAATTATTGGGGTTCGCATGGTCTATTGTGTATTCGCCTATCATACGCAGCAAAATGGTAAAAGGCCCAGCAAAGCCGTAAAAAGGCTGATATTGGGTGATCTCGCCGCAAAAGCCATCCGAAATCACCAGCTTAGCGAAAAAACACGCAAAAATCGCCTGATAACGCGTAGGCGTGGCATGAATGAAACAACTGTGCGCAAATCTTGATGTTTGACCCGCCCTTGGATGCGTTGTTCATTGACCCTGAAGGGGCTATGAGCCCATCCTTGTATCAATACCTCTGGTTGTCGAAGCGCAATTGTCATGATAGGGACAAGAGTCGTCATGTTTTATACCGCAATGCCGCAAATCGTGGTTTGTGGTAACAGTATCGAGCGATGAGGAATTAGGGCACGTTTCTGTCTCTTTGTCGTCAAAGGTGGCTGGTGGCAGGAATTATGGGTAGAGTACGCAGGTCACAGTGGTTTTGGGCTACGGGTTTGACAATAAAATAAGATTAGTACCCGCAATAGGATGGTGGTCAGCATTCGTGCGACTGCCGTTTGAATATGAAATTCGGGTTTGAAGTGAGTGGGTAATGACATTTGAAACCGAGGGCTCGATCGGTCCGACTTCCAGAGTGGATAACGCCGTGGCAGCCATTGATATCCAGCGTGTCGCGACGCCGTCACTGAACGACACCTTGCAACAACGCCTTGCGGGCTTTTCTACGCTGGCAGAAGCGTTGGATTATGCGGCCTTGGGCGAAACCGGATTCAATTTTTATTCGCTGCGCGGTGAACTTTCCCAGACCCTGCCCTATAGCAAATTACGCGAGCGCGCCTTGGATTTGGCACAGCGGCTTGCAAGCCGGTTTGAGCGGGGCTCCCGGCTTTGCCTGGTTGCAGAAACCAGCGTCGATTTTGTTACAACCTTTTTTGCATGCCAATATGCGGGCATTGTTCCCGCGCCCATGCCGATGCCGGTTAATCTTGGTGGGAAGAACGGCTACATTACCCAAATTCGGCAAATGATGGTGAGCGCGGATGCGAGTGTCGCGATCTGCCCGGCATCACTTGAGGATTTTGTTACCCAGGCGGCGAATTCAAGTGATGGCAAGCTAGTTGATGTTTTTACCTATTCAGAACTTTTTGCCTTGTCGAGCGGCGATGAAACGCCCGTTCCCTTCGGGCCAGATGAGCTGTGTTACATCCAATATTCATCTGGGTCCACGAGCGCGCCAAAAGGGGTGATCGGAACGCAGGCTTCGGTAAACAACAACCTTACCAGTATTGTGCGTGATGGCCTCAAGCTTAATCCGGGCGACCGGGCGGCGAGCTGGCTGCCCCTCTATCACGATATGGGGCTGATAGGCTTCGTGCTGACACCCATGACCTCCCAGACCAGTGTTGATATGATCGCGACATCTGATTTTGTTCGCAGGCCTCTTTTATGGCTATCCCTAATCGCCAAAAATCGCTGTACGATTACCTACAGCCCCTCGTTTGGTTATGAACTTGCGTCAAAACGCGCGCGTCGTGCGGATTCAGCAGATATTGATCTGACATCATTGCGGGTCGCCGGTATTGGCGGCGATATGGTACGTCCCGAAGCCTTAAACGCCTTCCGTGACCGATTTATCTCTTCAGGCTTTAACCCCAATGCTTTCACGCCAAGCTATGGAATGGCCGAAGCAACCCTTGCAATTGCGTTCACCGATACAGAGGAAGCCTTTTGCGTCGATCACGTCGATATGCGCCATTACAACCGATCGGGAATTGCCCAGCCTGTATCCGCGGTGACCTCCGAGGAACATAAGCGCAGCTTTGTAAAATGTGGCCAGGTTCTTCCGGGTCATAATCTCGAAGTGCGTAATGAAGATGGGACGTGTATACGCGATCGCGAAGTTGGCCGGATCTTTATCAAAGGGCCAAGCCTCACGCCTGGATATTTCTCTGATGAAGAGACCTCACGGGCCATGTTTGATGGCGAGTGGCTGGATACGGGTGATATGGGATATACGCTAAACGGCGATATTTTCATCACCGGGCGTGCTAAAGATCTCATCATTATCAATGGTCGTAATATTTGGCCGCAAGATATTGAGTGGGCGGTTGAAGAAGTTGACCATGTGCGTCAGGGGGGCGTTGCTGCATTCTCTATTGATAATGGATCGGGTGAGCGCATTGTTGCGATCGTCGAATGCCGCGGCGGTCTTACCGATACTGCGCGCGAAGAATTACGCCGAAATGTGATGCAGGTTATTCAAACCACAGCCGGTTCACCTGCTGAGGTGAAGCTGGTTCGCCCGCACTCCATGGTGATGACATCGTCGGGAAAACTTTCACGAGCAAAAGTGCGTGAAAAATATTTGCAAGGTGCGTTTGATGCAGCACCTGAACCTGCGCTTGCCAATAGTCTTGGCTAAACGCTCACGCCAATCATGATGTCGTCGGGTCCTGCTATGACCGGGAAAATACTTGCCCTGACCGGTGCCACCGGCTTTGTCGGCGCGGCCATTGCTGAGCGCTTTACAACCGCTGGGGTAAAGGTGCGCGCGCTGGCAAGAACCCCCGAAAATCTCGACGAAAACCATATTTTTGAGTCGGTTGCTGGTGATCTTGCCGATGAGCACGCGCTTGGCAAACTATGCGAGGGTGCAGACTGGATTGTACATTGTGCAGGGCTAACACACGCCCGAAATGATGCTGAATTTGCTCGAACAAATGTGACAGGCGCGGCAAATGTTGCACACGCCTTTTGCCAGAATGGGGCCCAGAGCGGGCGAATGGTTCACATCTCCTCTCTGGCGGCACGCCGACCGGCAATCTCCGCTTACGCTGGGTCCAAGTTTGACAGTGAGGGGGCCGTGCAAGCTGTGATGGAGGGCGGGCGTGAGCAATCCCTTGTGACGATGCGCGCGCCGGCGCTGTTTGGGCCAAGAGATCATGCGACCCTGCCATTTTTCAAGGCGGTCAAAGCGGGCCTCGCTCCTATTCCGGGGGGTAAGGTTGAGGGGCGTGTCTCAATCATTTGTGTGGATGATTTTGTTGATGCTATCGAGGTTGCGTTATCGGCTGATACACCGCCGGGGCTTTATGAGATCGGAGACAGCAAACCCGGTGGCCATAGCTGGCGAGAAATTGTGACAGCCTGCGCGACGGGATTGGGCGTGCGGGCCAGAGCTTTGCCGCTGCCAAAACCAGTTTTATCAGGCTATGCAGCCCTGAGCAGCAGCGCGATCCGGTTGGCAGGGCGCGCGCCGATGGTGACCCCGCAAAAAATAGAGGAATTTTTCTATCCGGACTGGGCCGCACGGGAAAATCTATTCAGTCAATCAACCGCATGGACACCGCGCACCTCAATTGAGGAAGGCTTTGCGAAAACCGCAAAATGGTATCAGCAGGCAGGTTGGCTTTAGGCCAATAACTGCCCATAGCAGCATTGATCGCAAAAATTTTAAAAAATGGCGGACAAACGCCGTCGCCGTCTCTATATTGAAACCCTGACATGCTGTCTGAGAGTGAGAATATCCTATGAGCACCATTCAAGAAGATGATGATCTTGTATTCCGGAAAATTTGTACCCTCATTGAGCCAATCAATGAGAAGGGCATCAAATTAACCCGGGAAACCGATTTTATCGCAGACCTTGAGGCTGAAAGTGTCGCTGTCCTGGATGTGGTGATGGAGATTGAGGACAGCTATGATATTTCGATACCAGTGAATATTATTTCAGAAATTAGAACTGTGGGCGAACTTGTCGACGCCATTCATGAAATTAAGAAGCAGGGCACTTAAACTGGCATGTCCAGTTATGATGCACCCCCACTTCCCGAACGGGAGAGAGATTTGTGAGCCTCTTTGAAAAATTCGAAAAAACGGCAGCGGTGTATAACCATCTGTCGGAGGTCGGTAAAAATCCGTTTACGGTTGTTATGGAACACATTGTCGGTCCGACTCGCGCGCATATTCGCGGTAAGGAAACAGTGCTTGCAGGTACCCACAATTATCTCGGCCTAACTTTCCAGGAAGAAGCGATCAAAGCAGCACAACAAGCTCTTGCGGAACAAGGAACGGGTACGACCGGATCACGTTTTGCGAATGGAACCTTTTCCAGCCACAAACAGCTTGAACATGACCTTGCAGAATTTCTTGGCCTTGAACATTGCATTGTATTTTCTACCGGCTATACGGCAAACCTTGGTGCGATTTCCGCGCTGGCGAAACCCGGCGAAGATGTCATTTTGATCGATGCTGACTGTCATGCCTGTATCTATGATGGGTGTCAGTTAAGCGGCGCTGAGACAATTCGGTTCAAACATAATTCTCCCGAGAGCCTTGAAAAGCGCCTTGCACGGATTGATCCTGCCAAGAAGGGCAAGCTGGTTTGCATTGAAGGCATGTATTCCATGTATGGGGATGTTGCTCCGGTAAAAGAATTTGCTGAGGTTACTCATAAATATGGTGGGCATTTACTCGTCGATGAGGCGCATTCTTTTGGTACCTATGGCAAAACCGGTCGCGGCATATGCGAAGATGAAGGCGTCATGGATGTGGTTGATTTCTACACCGGGACATTTTCAAAAAGCCTTGCCGCCATTGGCGGTTTTGTAGCCTCGCGCCACAAGGAATTAGAGGCCTTACGGTTCTCATCGCGGCCTTATCAATTTACCGCTTCGTCTTCTCCGGCCAGTATTGTGTCGGCGAACGTTGCCTTAAAAACCATTGCAAAAGATTCCTCCTTGCGCGAACAGCTCTGGAGTAATGCGAACCGTCTTCATGCGGCGATGGTTCAGCTTGGTTTGACGGTTGCCGCCGATGCGGCCCCGGTCATCTCGGTATTGTTCCCGACGAAAGAAATCGCCTTTGCAGCCTGGAATTTCTTGTTGGAAAATGGCGTCTACGTGAATTTAGCAATCCCGCCGGGCACACCAGGCACGCAATCGCTTATTCGTCTTGCCGTTTCTGCAGCGCACACACCCGATGACATCGACAAAATTGTTAGCGCTTATACAGCGATGGTTGACGCAGTTGCTGATGTTAGAGAGCCAATGCAAGCATGATTGAAGTGTAAGGATACCGTTCGTATAGATGACGTTTCACCCTGTGCTGGGCTTCTAAAAATTTGTTAACCCACTAAATTACTGTCGGTTTTGTGAATGCATGCCTTGAAATCAGCACATTTTTGCCCGCGAAATCGTCTGGACCTCTTGTTATTGTTGAGTGTCTAGTAATTGGAGATACCCATGAAGCCTTTAGCTTCCCTCAATCGCGCCTCTAAGGGTCGCAACATTTTCTCAGGCCTAGCTGGCTTTGCAACTGCAACTGTTGGTGCGGGGCTATGTGCAATGGCTATGGCGCAGGACGTTGAACCAACTGAGCCATTCTCCCATGTCAGCTGTCGGGGGGAGCCGTTTGAGATCAGGGTTACGGTTCATAGAGTTAAAAAGGGCGTCGGGTTAATGACCGCGGACCTTTACCCGGATGATGCTGAGAAGTTTTTGAGATCGGTGAGCAGCCTGTCAAAAGTGAGATTTGCTGCCAAAGCGCCAGAAACACAATTTTGCGTTTATGCGCCAGAAGCCGGTGATTATGCAGTATCAGTTTATCACGATAAGAATGCGAATAAAAAGTTTGATAAGGGCGCGTTTGGAATTCCGGTAGAGTCGTTCGGATTGTCGCGTAACCCAAAGCTTCGCTTCAGTGCGCCGCCGATTGAAAAGACCCTTTTCGCGGTTCCCGAAGAGGGTGTCGATATTACCATCAAGCTTCGAAATTGATACGCGGAACTCCCGCTTATCTCCTGCCGGCATAGCGGGTGCCTAACTCTCCTTTTTTTTCCACCCTCTGGTGGATGCTCTGCCCTGCTTGAGGCTCCCATTGAAATTGTGGCTTGTAAACCGCTATTGTTCGTCTTATTGGCGAACAAAGCGATTTAAGTGTCGAGCAGCAATTAATCAGGGGTGATGCGATGAATACGAACACAGCCGAGACACAATCGGCGATATCATCCGATATAATTACGATTACGCCCGTTAACAGCAAAGCGGAGCGCCGACAATTTGCGCGAATGACAATCGATCTTTACAAGGATGACCCTGCCTTTGTGCAGCCCCTGGATTTTGAATTGCTGGCGCGCCTGAACCCGGAGGCAAATCCGCTACTAAAGAATAATGACCATCAATTATGGCTGGCTGAACGCGATGGCGTATGTGTCGGGCGCATTGGGGCCATCGTAAACAAAACCTATATCCAGCATTATGATCAAAAAACTGGGCATTTTGGATTTTTCGAAACCATAGAAAATGAAGATGTCGCAACAGCATTGTTAACGACCGCGCAAAATTGGCTTAAAGATCGCGGGATGGTTGCAATTGCCGGGCCCTATAATTTTTCGGTAAATGAGGAATGTGGTTTGTTGGTTGATGGTTTTGATCGCTCGCCTGCGGTGATGATGCCGCATGGGAAACCATTTTATAAATCGTGCATCGAGTCCCATGGATTTGAAAAAGCTAGCGATATGTTTGCCTTGTGGTATCCCGCCCGCTACGGGTTTATGCCTGAGCGGCGAAAGAAATTTGTCGCAAAATTGATTGATAAACCGCACATAGAGGTGCGCAATTTTGATTTTTCAAAATTTACTGATGAACTTGTGACGGCCGTTGATGTCTTTAATGATGCATGGGTGAATAATTGGGGATTTGTTCCCTTAAGCGATGCTGAGGCCCGGCACATGGCGTCAGATTTGCGTCCCATCATAGAAAAACACAATACGGTTATGTGTACGGTTGACGGCGAACCGGCGGCCTTTGGTCTTGTTTTGCCGAACATCAATGAAATTATTCACGATTTGAATGGAAAGCTCCTGCCATTGGGATGGGCGAAATTTCTCTGGCGGCTTAAGGTTCAGAAAGTAAAGACGGCCCGAATGCCATTAATGGGTATACGTCGGAAATATCAGGGGAAGCCACTGGGCGCGGCCTTTGCCTATAAGATTATCGAGATGGTCAATGATTCAAGTATTGAAAATGGTATAACTCATGCTGAATTGTCGTGGATTTTGGAAAGCAATAAAGCGATGATCACGATGCTTGAAGATATTGGCGGCGTTGTCGATAAAACATATCGAATTTATGAAAAGCCCCTTTAGGTAAGTTGCTCGCGGCTTACATTTCTGGCGAGAGAAGGGGATATTTATCCTCGCCAACATCCAGAAGGTTGAGCGACAGGTTAAACACATCTTTTATCGTTTTGGCGGTGACGACCCTATCGGGAGTATCGTCCGCATAAAGTGTTCCCTCGTGTAAAACAATCAACCGCGAACAATAGCGCATGGCCAAATCGATATCATGAAAGCTTGCAATCACAAGACTGCCTGCTTTCGCTTGATTGGCCAAAATATTCATAATGTCATGTTGATGCTGTGGGTCTAGCGCATCTATTGGCTCGTCAAGCAGTAGCATTTTCACCTGGCTTGCGAGCACACGGGCCAGATGCATGCGGGCTCGCTCGCCGCCTGATAAGGTGTGGGCATGGCGCCCCGACAGATGGCTTAGATGCATGGTTTTTATGGCATCATCCACGGCGCGCAGTTCCTTAGCGCTGTCACTATTGTCGCGACTGGCAAAGCGACCAAGCTTTACAACTTGTTCTAATGTCATTGACCAATGAACCGGACGATGCTGCGGCAGGTATGACATAAAAGATGCACGTTGATGCAATGATATGGCTTCAAGCGCGCGTCCATTGAGCTCCACTTGTCCACCGGATTGTAGGGTCCCAGCTATTGCAGACAGTAATGTGGATTTTCCGGCACCGTTCGCGCCTAAAATGCCGATAAATTCGCCAGCATTTGCGGAAAATGAAACATCGCTGAGAATTGGAGCGCTATCTTTGACGACGTTCAGATTTTTGACAATGAGCGATGTCATGAGTCACCAAGATTTGCATGACGCGCTGCGATGATCGCAAATGCCGGTGCCCCGATTAAGGCGGCGACAACACCCAACCGCAATTCCTGATTAAATGGCAGTATGCGAATGATCAAATCAGAGGCGGTTAACATGGCGGCGGCTAGAAGAGCGGACGGTAATATCAAGCGCGCGGGGTCATGGTGCACCCAAGGGCGCGCAAGGTGCGGGGCGACAATGCCGACAAACCCAATAGTTCCCGCAAGGGCAACGCTCGCGCCTGTTAGTAATGCTGTACCGACAATAATCAACAATTGGGTTTTTCGTATATCGACGCCAAGCGTGGTCGCTGTTTCCTCGCCCAACGTAAGGGCAGATAAATAGCGTGCGGTTGGAAGCAAAATGATCAACCCAATAAGCATAAAGGGTAAGGCAAGCCCCAAATCATTCATGCTGCGATTGGATACTGTTCCAAACAGCCAGTTTACAAGATCGGCCAACGCAAACGGGGTTGGCGCTAAATTCATTACCAGCGAAATCAATGCGCCGGCAAATGATGAGATGCCAATGCCCACAAGGATCAATCTTGTTGTGCTGACATTTCGCATACTAAAAAGGGCGAGTGCGAGCGTTGCCATCAAAGCGCCAAGAATTGCGAATACAGGCAAAACCCAAAACCCCAACGCCACAAAATTAAAATAGATTGCAATCGTTGCGCCCAACGCGCCGCTTGCGGATACACCAAGAACGCCGGGGTCGGAGAGTGGGTTTCGCAATAACCCTTGCAAGGCGGCCCCGCTCGCGCCAAGGGCAAAGCCTGTGAACCATGCGGCGAGAGAGCGCGGTAGGCGAATTTCGTTGACGATTATTGAGACCCGTGCATCTCCCGATGCAAAAAATGCAGCGAAGGTGTCACCGGCCATTATGGGCGCTGATCCAAAGAATAGGGAAAGTACAATTATGGCTATGCCCACAGTTGTGAGCAGGGCGATCAATCTTATATCTTGCAGGAGATATTTCATGATGGCGACCATGATTGTAGGTGTTTTTGCAGCGTCAGAGCTGCATCAAGCGATGCGGGGCCAGCGCACCCGATCTGATGCAAGGGTAGAGAAATAGTGGGTATACGGTCAAATAAATCCGCAAACACTGGGTGATGGGCTGCTGACCAATGATTTGCCTGTTCCAGCGGGCTATCAAAAAAACCAGAAATGATAATGTCTGGAGGGTCCATCACTACCATTTCTAATGACATGGGCACCCATCCCGAATGCCCATTCTGTGCGGCTTTGTTCTTTAGACCAGCTTGGGTGATGATCGTATCGATCATGGTTCCGTGCCCTGCGGTGACGCCGCCGGGCGTGATGTAAAGGGCAGAGATGGCATCAAGCCGGGATCGTTGTTCGGCAAGGCGGGTTCGTTTGTCATCATGGTTTTGTTTGATGGCGGTTAGTTTTGTGGGCCCAATAGCCAAATGTTCTGCAAGCAGAGCAATATTGTTCCAGACATGGTCAAAATTGGTTGAAAAGCCGAGCTGTGTGACTTTGATATTTTGTGTGCTTAGCTGATCAACAAGTTTTTGGCTCCCTCCCCATAGGCGTACCACATGATTGATATCGCTCATAATAAGGGGTTCGGGTTTTGCGGGGAGTTGTGGGAGTGTTCTCGCTTCGCCGTTTGGCAAAGCGTAAACACCCCGACTATCCACCGAAAGACCGGCAATCCAGTCAGACTCTGCGAGCGTTAGCACATAATGATCTGCGCAAAAATCAAGCGAAGCGATTTGTGGTTCTTGCGCACTTACATCCAGGCTCGCCAGGTGCAACAGCTGAGCGACAAGAAAAATTCTGATACCAATGAAAATTTGGTCAAAAATCACAAGCGCACCCGAATGCCCCCGAACGCAGAAATGCCTGGTTCTCCAAAGCCGAGAACATCTTGATAGTTTGAATCGGTAAAGTTCTCGATACGAGCAAATATCTCGAGAATATTACTATCATCGGCGCGGTTTCTCATCAAACCATATTGCGCGCGCAGATCAAAGCGAGTGAAGGCGTCGATTGTGCCCCCAAAGTCGCGTTCTTCGCCGTTAAAGGTTGCGCCAAGGGAGAGGGTTAAGCGTTCGCTTGCCTTGAGGGTAATGTCGCCAAAGAAGCGATGTTCGGGCTGGCGCAATGCTTGTAAATTGGTGGCGACATCAACGGCATCAGCATAGGTGTAGGCCGCATTTATAGAAAGAAAGCTCAGCGGGCGAATGACCGACTCGACTTCAATGCCTTGCTGGCGCGTTTCGTTGATATTGAAAAACGCGCCGGTTGCGAAATTAAAATCAATGAGATTGTCTGTTTGTTGATCGAAATAGGTAACGCTAATGCGCGCAATATCGCGGTTGCCGGAGAAGAATTGCTTTTCAAGCCCGATGTCAAATCCAGTGCTGGATTCTGGTAATAGGTCGCGATTGGGCTCGCCTGGGCCAAAAACAAAGTTTAACTGAAAAAGGGACGGGGCCGAAAAGGCTTCCCCCCATGAACCGCGCAGAATAATACCTGCATCGGTGAGCCCTAATGCACCGGTAAAGCGCGTGGTTGTTATGCCGCCAAAGGTGGAGTGGTCATCGTGGCGTATGCCGCCTGTTACCGTTAGATCAGCGTCAAATGGCAACTGGTCGGTGCGCTCAAATACGCGCCACTCCGCAAGACCAAATACACTATTAATCCGTACATCATCGGTTATCGCATCGGTTTCTATTGATGTTCGTTCGCTCTCTCCGCCTCCGGTTAGGGTAAAATTGTCGGTGAGTTCAAACTGGCCAAGATATTCGATTGATAGCCGGTCGCCTGTTGCATCGAAAGTGACGGCGTCGCCGGAAAAATTTGTCCGCTCAATGCGGCTATATCCAAGTGTCACTTCATTGTGGAAGCGATCATCCACAAAATCACCAATTAAACGGGCGCCAATGTTAAATTCTTCGACGCTATCATCATCATTGCTATCGGCCAGAGCAAAGTCGGGCGGGGGAAAGCCGTCAAACTCGGTACTGCTGGTGCCATAGCGTGCAAAGGATTCAGCGCGAATGATATCGTTGAACTCATACCCAACATTTAGAGAGGCAGCGATTGACTCAAACCCATCCTCCTCCGTGTTTCCATCATCTTCATCGGCGCGCGAAATACCATCGGTGCGTGTGCCAAAAACCGAAACGCGATAATCAAATTTGTTGTGATAGCCAGATAAACCAAGGCCGGCGCGGATAGTTGCAAACGAGCCTGCTTCGACAAACCCTGTGCTGTTGAGAGTATCGCTATTGGCGGATTTGTCGGCACGTGTCGTGGTGATTGAAATGACACCGCCTATGGCTTCGGACCCATACAGAATACTTTGCGGGCCGCGTAATACCTCGATACGATCAATATCGGCGACGTCGAGATTGGCAAAGTTGAAACTGCCGCCTGGTGAAGAGGGATCATTCACAACAATGCCGTCTAAAAGAACAAGGGTTTGCCGGCTGGATGCCCCCCTAATGCTGACAGAGGATACACCGCCAAACGCACTGTTTCTTGCCAATGTAACGCCGGGACTAAGCGATAGCGCATCGGCAACAGTTTGAAATTGGCGCGCCTGAATTTGCGCCGCTTCAATTACGCTGATTGCAGAGCCAACTTCGTCTCTACTGATGGCGCGGCGATTGGCAACCACGACAATGTCATCGCGGAAACTATCAGGGTCTGACGAACATTGGTCGGAACATGAAGTCGGCTCAATCGTGTCTTCTGCGCTAGCGGCGGGATAGTGAAGAAGCGGTAAAATCCCTAAAAAGAGGGCATTAAGACGGAAGGCTGAGTTTTGTGAATTGCGCAAGAAAATCTCCATAGCGAGCGATAAAGTAAACGTCGCCGCGCCAATTTCCGCCTGACCCAAAAAGCCCGTGCGCAAATTAGTATCCTCAGGCTGGTCCCGGCCCGGGAATGGACGATAGTAATGGCAGGTCTCCTGACTTTGCGAGGTCTGACAGATGTTCCCTTGCCTTCCCGAATGCCGATTTAACCGGCGGTTCAGTGGCGTTGGCGGGGCATCTTTCCTGCTTACAGTTGCGGGCACAGCAACGGAATTTCACCGTTTTCCCTATTCTCCGCAGCCCTTAGCGGGCGTTGGCACCATTACGGGCGTACTGGTAGAACGCTGATTGAGCCAAAGCAAGAAAAATAGATTGGCGAAATCAATGCTTCATTTTTCCCTATGGCCACGAGACCGCGTTACCCCCTTTATTCTTCCCTGCGCAACAGGCTATAAAGCCTTATTGAGTGAATATGAGAGATTTGATCGATGAACCTGTTTGATGGTGCTGGCGGTGAAGCAAAGCTTCTTTATACAGATGCCGACTATGAAGTTTTGGTGCCCGGCGCTTTTGTAAAATGTGCAATAAGCGGTGTGCGCATTCCGTTAGCGGCGTTGCGGTACTGGAATATCGAAAAACAGGAAGCCTATGCGGATGCGGCGAATGCATCGGTGGGTTTTGGGTTGGTCAGCAAAGGAAACTGAACGATGCGCAGTTCTCAAAAAATCATGCCTATCGCGATTGCAGCTGCAGTTATGGTGCAGGGCTGTATTAATCCAGCGCCGGTTGAGCCAACCGTTGAGGCCGCTGAAGTTGTTGCCGCTGTTGCAACAGATCAACAAGTTGCGGCGAAACCCGCGACCGCCCCTGAAGCACTTGTTCAGCCGACACCAGTAAGCCTTGAATCGAACGCAGTACTGATTGATCCCGTCAATGATGGGGCTGAGCAAGGAGCTCTATCGGACTTGCCGGAAGAAAAGAGCAATGGAGCGGGCGTCGATCTGCAAAATAATGGCTTTATCTTGTCGGGTACCTATTCTCAGGCAGGTATGCTCTTTGGGCAGACAATACCGGGCGCAATCGTCAGACTCGATAATAGTAAGATCATGGTCGATGATGGCGGACGTTTTGTCCTTGGTTTTGGCCGCGATAGTGCGCTTAGCGCGCAACTGCAAGTAACGCTCCCTGATGGAACGATAAAAACGGAAACAATAGAGCTTGCCGATAAATCATTTCCAGAACAGCGCATTGACGGGTTGGATCAATCGAAAGTCTCCGGTTTTACCGAGGCGCAATTGGTGAAAATTCGTGCAGATCAAGCATTGTTCAAGGCCGCGCGTTCGCAAACCCAAAGCGGTGCCGACTGGGTTGATGGTTTTGACTGGCCGGTAACGGGCCGCATTTCCGGCGTGTTCGGGTCAAGGCGTATTTTAAATGGTGAACCCAAACGCCCTCACTCTGGGGTTGATGTTGCGCGCCCGACAGGCACACCCATTATCGCTCCTGCTGGCGGTGTCGTGACCTTGGCCGAGCCTGATATGTATTTTGGCGGGGGAACCGTATTGCTGGATCATGGTCATTGGATTGAAAGTGCATTTTTGCACATGTCCAAACTTGATGTTGAAGTTGGTGAGCGCGTTGAAAAAGGCCAGATCATTGGCGAGGTGGGCGCAACAGGACGGGTAACCGGGCCGCATTTGCACTGGAGTGTGCGCTGGTTAGCCTTAAACCGGTTGGTTGATCCGCAATTGCTTGCTGGTGATATGCCCGCCCAACCTGAGTAGGGCAACCTGAATAAGACGCCCTAAACAGAATTGTGATTTTTGTTATTTTGAACAGGCAGGGCAGTCTGGGTCTTTAGGAAAGCTCAGTGTGCGGCTGGTTGCCGTCAATGCATCATATATCAATAATCGTTGACACAGCCCGTCGCCGATTTGCAAAATTTCTTTCAAAGCTTCCATTGCTGTCAGCGTGCCGATAACACCGGTTACAGCGCCTAATATGCCTTCCTGGGCACAATTCACTTGATCATCGAGCGGCGGAATTTCCGGCACCAGACATCGATAGCACGGTGAGGCGGGGTCTGACGGTTTGAATGTTGTTATTTGGCCTTCAAAGCGACCAACCGCGGAAGATATCCATGGTTTTCCGGCTTTGATGCAGGCTTTGTTTAGGGCAAAGCGCGTTTCAAAATTATCAACGCCTTCAACAATCAAATCATAGTCGGCAATGGTTTTGCCAATATTATCCTTATCAAGATGAAATTGATGCTCAATGACATTGATGTCGGGGTTTAATTCAGCGATAAATTGCTGTGCGCGCGCGGTTTTTTGTAACCCAATATCTGAATTGGAATAGATGGTTTGTCGCTGCAGATTTGACCGATCAACATGGTCATTGTCGGCAATGCCGATTGTGCCCACACCGGCGGCAGCAAGATACATTAAGATTGGACTGCCCAGTCCGCCTGCGCCGACGACCAGAACACGCGCGGCGAGTAATTTTTGTTGCCCTTGTCCACCAACCTCTTTGAGGAGGATGTGGCGGCTATAGCGTTCGATCTGTTCTGGGGTCATGTGGTTTTGGGGTCATACACCGGTGGAGCCAAATCCACCTGCGCCGCGTTCGGTTTCGTCAAGGCTATCAACCTCTTCAAACTGTGCCTGATAAGCTGGTGCAATTACCATCTGGCCAATACGTTCGCCGCGATGGATGGTGAAATCTTCTGTACCATGATTGATCAAAATAACTTTCAGCTCGCCTCGGTAATCGGCATCAATAGTACCCGGTGAGTTGACGCAGGAAATGCCGTGCTTTGCCGCCAATCCAGAGCGAGGACGCATCTGCGCCTCCCACCCTTCAGGCAGTGCAATGGCAATGCCAGTGGGAACCATGAAGCGCTCGCCCGGGCGCAATATAATCGGGGCATCGGCAGCATTTGCAGCTCTGACGTCTGCTCCCGCCGCCATAGTGGTTTCATATTGGGGTAGTTTCAGATCAACAGCATTTTCAAGGCGCTTAATCTGGACGATTGGTTGAGTTGTCATCATAGTCCTGACGATTTTAACTTCGTAATTCTATTCTGCGGCGCGTACAGGACGAGGTTTTGCAATCACGTCTGCAATCTTGTTGGCCAATTTGCGGGCAACATCATCTTTTGGCATGTCAGGCCAAGTTTCGTCACCCTCATCAGATAATATTGTAACTGTATTGCGATCGCCGCCCATGGTTCCTGTGCCGGGGCGTACATCGTTGGCGACAATCCAATCGCACCCTTTTCGTTCGCGTTTTGCATCTGCATGGGCAAGGACATCGTCTGTCTCTGCGGCAAATCCCACAACAAGATCTGGCCTTTTCGTTTTGTGACGTGAAAGAGCCTTTAGAATATCGGGGTTCTCCGCCAAGGATATTGCGGACAGACCGCCGCGCTCTTTTTTAATTTTGTGCTCGGTTTCAATTTCAGGCCGATAATCGGCAACGGCGGCGCAACATACAGCAATTGTCGCCGGTAGGGCGGCTTCGCTTGCTTCCATCATCTGGCGTGCTGTCTCTACACGGATTGTCTCAATGCCGATAGGCGAAGGTATATTTGTAGGCCCTGAGACTAAAGTTACCTTCGCGCCAAGATCGCGTAACGCGCATGCAATTGCATATCCTTGTTTTCCTGATGATCGGTTGGCAAGGTAGCGAACTGGATCCAGCGGTTCGTGCGTCGGCCCTGCTGTTACCAGCGCCGGTACATCGCGCAATACCGAATTGCTATTATTGATGAAGAACGTTTCAATAGCATCGGCAATATTATGGGGTTCTGCCATCCGGCCCGGACCAAATTCGCCGCATGCCATATCGCCTTCATCGGGCCCAACCATTGTAACGCCGTCGGCGATCAATTGCTCGACATTGCGCTGTGTTGCTGCGTGGTCCCACATGCGAACATTCATGGCCGGGGCCATCATCACCGGTTTATCAGTTGCGAGCAGCGCAGTTGATGCGAGGTCATTTGCAAACCCATTTGCTGCCTTTGCCATTAAGTCTGCGGTTGCGGGCGCGACAACAACCAGATCGGCTGAGCGCGATAATTGAATATGACCCATCTCGGCTTCGTCCGTGAGGTCAAACAGCTCAATAAAGGCTTTCTCTCCGCTGAGTGATGAAACGCTAAGCGGGGTGACGAATTCACATCCAGCTTTTGTCAGGATTGCTCTGACCTGGATATGACGCCGTGCACATTCGCGGATCAGTTCAAGGCTTTTATAAGCGGCAATACCGCCGCCAATAATCAGCAGGATGGAACGGGGTTGGGTCAATGGAATAGCTCCTTTTCACACTCCCTATAGCACTGGAACGGGGACGAATAAACGGGTTGCTGGCGGCTTCTATATCGCAAAAGCACACGTTCATGTGTTTTCACGGTTATGCCATTGCTTTTAGCGCGTGAAAATCAGGGTTAACGATAAGATTAAGGCGCTCAGCCCCGCAAACCACAGGGCGAGACGTGTTTTTTTATCGTTCGCTGATAGCGCCTTTGCGAGTTGATTTGTTGTTTGCTGGGACAGGCCCAGCTTTTCGTCAGAAACCTGCTCGGCGGCATGCGCGATGGTTGAAATATAGTCCGGCAAGCGCGGCGCGATATCGATCATTTTTATGGTCGCGTCTTGCAAACGCTTGAGCTGATATGTGGGGCCGATCTCGCTATTGATGTAGGAGCTTATGACCGGCGTTGCCGTTTCCCACATATTGATTTTCGGATTTAACAGCCGCGCAACGCCCTCGACGGTCACCATTGTGCGTTGGAGCAAGACAAGTTCAGGGCGAAGATGCATGTCAAACATGTCTGTAACATCGAATAATTGTTGCAGGACTCGCGACATATCCATCTGGTCTGCATCCTGACCATATAAAGGTTCGCCAACGGCGCGAAGCGCCTGAGCAAATGACTCTACGCTATAGTGCGGGGCAATATAGCCTGCATCAAAATGGGCTTGGGCTGTTTTTAAATAATCGCGATTAATGAAGCCATAGATAATGGTTGCAAATGTCCGCCGCGCTTCTTCATCGAGGCGTCCCATAATACCAAAATCGATGAGGCCAAGTCGGCCTTGATGATCAATGATCATATTGCCCTGATGCATATCGGCGTGAAAATACCCTTGGTGCAATGCCTGATGGAGAAAGGATTGCATGACTTGGACGGCAAGTTTGGGTCTATCGATGCCTCGCGCGTCCAGAGTTTGCACATCTGAAATTGGTGTGCCGTCAATCCATTCAATTGTTAAAACGCGGCGCGAAGAATGAGACCAAACAACTTCGGGAATGCGAATATGATCATCTTTGACAAGATTATCTTGCATCTGGGATGCAGCCCCCGCTTCCAGACGCAAATCGAGTTCTAGCCGGGCTGCTTCCTGCAAAGTCTCAATGAGCTTAACCGGCTCAAGGCGTCTAATGCGTTTTGAAACTTTTTCGACAAACCGTGCAAATCTGTGCAGCGCGCGAAAATCAGACGCGGTTTTTTTCTCAACGCCAGGGCGTAAAACCTTTACCGCAACATCGCGGCCATCATGAAGGGTGGCGCGATGGGCTTGGGCAATGGATGCGGCTGCAATCGGTTCTGAAAAATCTGCAAACAGATCATTTAACGGCTTTCCGAGCGCGCGCTCTGCTTCCGCTACGGCAATGTCGCGCTCAAAGGGCGGCATGCGATCTTGCAGGCGGCACAAATCATCGGCCATTTCAAAGCCGATAATATCCGGGCGCGTTGCCATAAACTGCCCCGTTTTGACATAGAAAGGGCCAAGCCCTTCAAGGGCGCTGGCCAACCGTTCGCCGGGGCGCATGGCGCGGCCATCATCTGTTGTTTTTGCCCCGATGCGGCTGGCAGCTCCAAAGACCCGCAATGGCAAGGGATAGACCTGATCGTACTCAACCGGCAGTAATGCATCACGTCGGGTCAATGCCCAACCGGCACCGCATAGCCGAAAAAAATCGGTGATATAGCTGATCATTATGGCGGCCTCTACCTTAGTACGCGCGGTGCTTGCGGCCGAGATTGGCGCCGTTCTCGTCTAAGGAAAGATTGAGTCATGATGGGCATTATAACCGCCATGCCAGATGTAAGGCAGCAATCCCGCCGGACAGATTTTCAATGGTTACGCGTGAAAATCCTGCCTGAGAAATTTGCTGGGCAAATGCATCTTGTGTGGGAAATTTTCTGATTGATTCCACCAGATATTCATATGACTCTCGGTCATCGACGATTTTCTCGCCGAGCCATGGAATGACTGAAAATGAATATTGGTCATAAATTTTTTCAAGACTGGCAAGGATAGGACGCGAAAACTCCAGGCAAATAAATCGCCCTCCCGGTTTTAGCACGCGGTATGCTTCGCGCAGGGCCGCATCTCTATCGGTCACGTTGCGTATCCCAAACCCGATTGTATATGCATCAGCATATCGGTCGGGGAATGGTAAGCGCTCAGCATTTCCGCAAACCCGGGAGATTTGATCATTATAGGGATAATCTGAATGAGAGGCATCCTGCGCGCGCGTTTGACCTGCGGCTAACATTGCATGGTTAATGTCGCAAACAATTGCGCGGGCAGGCGAACTCTCGGTAGATTGGCGCGAAGCGCGCGCATCTCTTGTTTGCGCTCTGCTTAAAAATCCATTGGCGATATCACCAGTGCCGCCAGCAACATCGATCAGCACCTGGCCAGGTTGGGGGCTTAGGCGGTCGAGTAAGACCGATTTCCATAAACGATGAATCCCAAGGGACATGGCATCATTCATTAGGTCGTAATTATCGGCGACAGAATCGAAGACATCGCGAACCAGACCGACCTTCTCGTCGCGGTTAACGGTCTTGAAGCCAAAATCGATTTTAGCCTCATCGTCATGATGGTTTTCACTGTGGGACACTATGCGATGGCCTTTTATTGTGATTGTCGCTCATACTGACATAGGCGCAGCGAGAGCTGATGAGAAGCGGCTTGACGACGCAGCTATGTTTTGACATTGTTGCTATCGCCTAAGTGCATGAAATATGCGTGATTTTTCGAGCGAACCCAAATGTTTTCTAACAGCATAATTGCCGATGCAATATCTGGTTCATTCTATGAAATCCCAATTTTGTGCATCAAGATAGTCTATTGGGAGGAGTTAGGTGCGCTATGATAAAATCTGAACTCATTCAGCGTTTGGCGGATGATAATCCCAATCTCTATCACCGCGATATAGAACGCATTGTGTCTATTGTTTTTGATGAAATTACCGAGGCGCTTGCCCGCGGAGATCGGGTCGAACTGCGTGGTTTTGGTGCGTTTTCCGTCAAAAACAGACCAGCACGGGTCGGGCGCAACCCGCGATCGGGTGAATCTGTGGCGATTGAGGAAAAATGGTCGCCCTCTTTTAAAGCGGGCAAAGAGATGCGCCAGCGCCTTAATCCGGGTGATAAAGACGCTTAGACGGCTTTATTTGCGTAAACCTACTCTCGAACACAAAAGGTGGCTTGCGAACCCGCGACGGGTTGTGGCATTTCATTGCGATGAAAAAAATTCTTGAATTGCTCATTATGGTGCCGCTCGGTTTGATCGCGGTCGTGTTCATGATCGCAAATCGCGAAAGCGTTGCGGTTAGTTTCAACCCTTTCAATGATGGGTCGGGCTTTCTGACCAGCATTCCCCTCCCGCTTTGGGGTTGGTTTATGATCATGGTCGCTATCGGTATGGTGCTGGGCATGCTTGGCATGTGGTCTCAAGGCGCCACCAAACGCCAGCGCCATCGTGAGATGCGCCAAGAGCTCAAGACATTGCGACAGCAATTAGCCGTCCGCAATGAAGCCAGCACTGATGGTGAAACGCTGCCTGTCCTCAAAAGTGAATAACCAGCAGGGTACATTGTGCGACCTTGTAAAAATATGCGGGATTACAACAAAGGCGACGCTTGACGCTGTGGCCGATGCAAAAGCGAGCCATGTTGGATTCGTTTCTGTCGCAAAATCACCGAGATATTTAAACATGGTTGATGGGCAAGCGCTCGCAAAGCAATGTCCGCCCGCGCTATCGCGTGTCGCGCTTTTATCTAACCCTGAACTTTCTCATATTGACGAAGTGGTCTCGAACTGGTCGCCAGACGCATTACAATTCCATGGGGATGAGACCCCGGCATTTTTGCAGGCTGTTA
This sequence comes from uncultured Caulobacterales bacterium, assembly GCA_964421675.1. Lineage (GTDB taxonomy): Bacteria > Pseudomonadota > Alphaproteobacteria > Caulobacterales > Parvularculaceae > CALLPQ01. Next base: position 31,661 of record CAYQXV010000001.1, on the reverse strand, counting down.
AAGCCCGGTTTCCTGAGATTGGCCTGTGGAAGGCAATTGGAATTGCGGGGCCAAGTGATCTTGATGATGTGCAATTGTTTGAACGTCATACCGATTTAATTTTATGCGATGCAAAGCCGCCGGCAAAGTCTGACCGTGGCGGGGGGCATGGCAATGTGTTTGATTGGTCAATTCTTGGCGGTATGACCGCGCGCGTGCCCTGGATTCTTGCCGGGGGACTGACGCCGGAAAATGTCGCCAATGCTATTCAACAAGTCGGACAATATCCTGGTTTTACCGGGGTTGATGTCAGTTCCGGTGTTGAGGGGAAACCGGGACAAAAAGACCCTGCTTTGATCAGCGACTTTATCGGATCGGCTAAAGCGGCTATGGCTGAAATGCGCGCCGCAAGTGCTGGGTAGTGCCAAGCGGTTTGCTTCTAAAATGACTCCTTTTTGATGGTTGATGCATGTCTTTACAAAACAGTTTTCGCGAGGGTCCCGATCGGGATGGACGGTTCGGTAATTTTGGCGGACGGTTTGTTGCCGAAACCTTGATGCCGCTCATTCTGGCGCTCGAAAAAGAGTATGGCCTGGCCAGAAAAGATAAATCATTTCAAGCGGATATGGATTATTTTCTGAAGCATTATGTGGGCAGACCCTCGCCCCTCTATTTTGCTGAGCGATTGACCGAGTATGTCCGTGAGCAACCGGGTATGGCGAGCAATAAGGGCGCGAAGATTTACCTCAAGCGCGATGAGTTGAATCATACTGGTGCCCATAAAATCAATAACTGCCTTGGCCAGATATTGTTGGCAAAGCGCATGGGTAAAACCCGGATTATCGCCGAGACCGGTGCGGGTCAGCACGGGGTCGCAACGGCCACCGTTTGCGCCAGGTTTAACCTGCCTTGCGTGGTCTATATGGGCGCGACCGATGTTGAGCGGCAAAAGCCGAATGTCTTCCGCATGAAGCTGTTGGGCGCTGAGGTCATACCCGTCACATCCGGCACCGGCACGCTTAAAGATGCCATGAACGAGGCCCTACGCGATTGGGTCACCAATGTTGATGATACCTTCTACATTATCGGCACCGCAGCCGGTCCCCACCCTTATCCGGCAATGGTTCGTGATTTCCAGTCAGTTATTGGCGAGGAGGCCAAGGTTCAGATGCAGGAGATGGAGGGGCGTCTCCCCGATTGCATTATGGCCTGTATTGGCGGTGGATCGAATGCAATTGGGTTATTTCACCCTTTTCTAGATGATATCGGAACCGAAATAATAGGCGTAGAAGCTGCGGGACGAGGCGTAGAGACCAATGAGCATGCTGCATCATTAACGGGCGGTAGGCCGGGCGTTTTGCATGGCAATCGCACCTATTTATTGCAGGATGATGATGGGCAAATCATTGATGCGCACTCTATTTCCGCTGGGCTCGACTATCCCGGCATTGGGCCGGAACATGCCTGGCTCCATGAGAGCGGCCGGGTGACCTATCTGTCGGCAACCGATGAAGAAGCGCTTGCCTGTTTTCAGCTTTGTGCACGATTGGAAGGGATTATTCCGGCGCTCGAACCCTCTCATGCGCTGGCACGGGCGATCGATAAAGCCGGTGACATGGACCGGGACCAGATTTTATTGCTGAACATGTGTGGGCGCGGCGACAAAGATATTTTCTCGGTTATGGATGCCCTCGAAAGCCGGGCAGCGACCCCATCTTGAGGTTAGGGTAAGGTCTCCAGCATTTCAGCCATGATTGTAGGCGGCGGCGCGGTGACGTCGATAGGCGGTTTGTTGCTGGATAGAGGGATCGACAGATGGTGGGCGTGTAGCATCATCGGGGTTTTATCAAGCGCCACCCCATATTTACTATCCCCGATTATCGGTAATCCTATCGCGGCAAGATGCACGCGTAGTTGATGGGTTCGCCCAGTTTTTGGCCGGCATTCAATCCAGTTTAAATCGCCTTCACGCTTTAGGGTGCGCCATACCGTGATGGCCTGTTGGGCCTTTTCGTCATTAGTGTCTTCGCTACCGGTGGCGGGGACCGCAACTTCTATCGACCACCCTTTGGGGCTGTTTTTCTTGATCAACGGAAAATCAATCGTTCCGGACCGTTTTTCAGGGGTCCCTTTACACAAGGCCCAATAGGTTTTGCGAACGCGCCCCTCTTGAAAGAGTTTGCCAACCTTACGGGCCGCTTTTGGGTGACGGCTGAGGACAAGGCAGCCGCTCGTGTCCCGGTCCAGGCGGTGGGCGAGGGCCGGTAGGCGCGGCAAGCCAAAACGGATGGCATCAAAATATCGTTCAAGATGGTCATGGGTCTGATGATGGTTGCCCGGTTGCCCATGCACAGCCAGTCCCGCCGGTTTATTGATCACCAGGATCAGCCCGTCGCGATAGAGAATGCGGTCGATCAGAAAATCTTTTGGATGCGTGAGGCTCAAAATAAAGGCGGTCCGGTTTGGTGTGATTTGGCATGTCATATCTCAACCTGGGGAAAGGGGCCAGCGCTTGTGATTTTATCCGCGCAAATACTGCCGTCATTTAACATCTGATCGATTTTTGGGATCGTCTCATCGACCCAGCCCTTGCCTTAATTTAGCCTTTGGTAATGATTATTCAGAACCCAGATTTTGCTGCAACATCTCAGGGCCTATCCATTAGGGCTTGCTCATAGAGACAGTTGCGTTTGATTGCAGCACACATTCCTAGTCACGAAAGGATCGCTGCTATGGCTATGATCAAAAATAAACAGGGCCTCCTCATTGCTGCATCTGCAGCTGCATTCATGGCGTTCGCGCCGGTAAGCGCGCACGCGGCGAGTGTTGATGTAGAGATTAGCGATTTCGATTTCGACTTCGATAGTGAAGATTTATTTGAAGAGCTGGTCGCGCTTAACGCGAATGATATTGCAACCTTACAAGGCGATTTTGAAGACGCTCGATATGAAATTCTTGATGCGATCGATGAGGTTCATGAAGCCCGCGAAGAAATTAGGTCTGTTCCTTTCATCGGTATTTTTGTGCGCGCAGTTTTCCGAACTGCTGGCAGCGCATCGTTAGCGGCAACGCAATCGGCGTTTGACGGAGTAGAGTCACGCCTTGACGATGCGGAGAACAAGCTTTTTGAAGAAGCTGACCGTCTTGGCCCTGATGAAACCGCTGAAACCGGAGAAGCGATTAGCGTTATCCGTGAAGGCATATTGGGCCTTCAGGATGCGCTCGGTGAACTATTATCCGCAATGAGCGCCTGAAATTAAGCCGGGCTTTGCTGGGGTGGCTCTTGTTTATTTTTTTGTGTTGATTCAAGAGCCATCGCCGTTCGAGTAGAATCGGCGTGTTTCATTTCAGCAATATCACCATTATCTGACAGTAATATAGCAACTGGCCGGGTTACATGAAATTGGGTCATAATAATCATGACTGTGATAGTCATCGGTATCGCCAATAAGATACCGGTAAAGCCCCACAGGCTTCCCCATACAGCAAGAGAGAACAAAATGACGAGCGGGCTGAGATTCAGTGTGCGTCCTATTAATCTTGGTTCGATAACAGAACTCATGGTCTGCTCTGCGCCGATCATAAATCCAAGCAGGATGAGAGCATTGACTAATCCGCCGCCCGGTTGAACAATCATGAGGGAGACTGGCAATAGTATCGCTAAAGCCGCTCCAAAAATGGGAATAAAATTAAAGACGAAAATTAACAACGCCCAAAACCCGGCAAAATTAACGCCCGCTATGCGCATGATGATATACATGGTCACGGCGGTAACCAGGTTTGTAATTGTCTTTACGGAAATATATTGCCGAACCAAAATCGCAATATCGTTGATGGTCTCGTTAACCGCATGCTCCTGGTTTCTCACGGCACTGATGAGCCCAATCTTTCGGAAAATTCGGCCACGTTCGATGAGCATAAAGGCCATATAAAAAAGAACGGTGCCAAGGGTCAGCATATTAGACGTTAGTCCGCCAAGAGATCCAACCGCTTGGCGTAGGGCAGGGGTTACCATACTGAAGGCAGCATCTTTAATCTCTGTCATACTGCCAACTAATTCGGGGGGCAGAAAGTCAAGAGATCGAAACCAATTTAAGCCCTGACCGGCAATATCTTTGAGCCTTGTTTCATATTCTGGCCAAACCCGTAACAGCTCACCCACATTGCTGCGAATGATCGCAATGAAAATCACGAACGCCATAATGATGATTGCAAATGCCAGAAGGTAGGAAAGCCAGCCTGGCAAATGCTTTCCAATAGCAGGGATGCGGCTAACGCTCTCGCGTAGTGAAAAGATTAAAAAACAAATAAACGCCGCAATAACAAATGGGATCAATACGCTTCTTCCAACATAGGCGATCACGCCAATTAGGACTGCAAGCGCTACACTAAAAAATGGCTGCGCAGAACTGACGGCCATTGGGTTATGTGTTGGGGAGGAAGCATGTTGAGACGACATAGGGTATGATTCCTGTTATATGGGATAATTCCCCTCTAATATGATTTGCCCGCGAACACCAACCGTGAAAATGACCGTGGGGCATTTGCGGGGGCAATCGGCAGGCTCTAAATGTATATTGCCAACTGGCCTCAATTGCGGGCATGAATAACAAGCATGATTATTCGCCTCTTTGATGCAAAAATTTGGAGCGCCTTCAGTGAAAGCATTTACGCTTAGCCACGCAAATATCTTGCAAATAATCGAGGGTCTGCTGACCGCGCAAGATCCTGCGCGCCGCTCTTTGGTCACAGATCAGATGCGTGATGTGGTCTGGTCGCTGGAAATGACCCTTGGAGAGGTTGGTGTAGGCGGTGATGATGAGACCCTCAGCGCGGTTGGGCAACGTGTTGAAGAGTTTTTTAATATGGTGCCGGGGTCTCTTGACGGACTGTCATCATCCAATGCGTTACAAAATTGCGCTGAAAAGGTGCAACTGCATATAGAAAATTCGTTCTTAACGCTGAATTTTCGGCCAGCAAGTCATGGCGACGATACAGCTCTTTGCGCCCATTCCACCGATAGCCTGTATCAAGCAGCGGCAGCAGCGGCGAGCTTGCTGCATGGCCGGCGCCGACTTGTGTCAATGATTTCGCCCCATAGTTTAATTGGATTTGTGATTGGCGTGCTTACCCCTGCCTTAATGGATATAGAGACTATCGATGCAAGGCGTCTTTCACCTGATCTTTTGCAAAAGGCCCTTGCTTTTGGTGATGTTATTGTCGCAACCCCGTCACTATGGGCTTACCTGATAAGAGAATCGATTACAGCGCCAGATAATACCATGGGTGTTAGTTTCGGAGAGCCAATGTCGGTGCAGCTCGCCTCTGATATGCGGCGTAATGGAATTGGTGTCTTGCGTGAGTTATACGGCTCTACACAATCCGGACTGGTTGCATGGCGTGACACGCCAAGTGATGATTTTGTTTTGTTTGAGCATTGGCACCGAGGATCGGGCCCGGAATCGCTTGAAACACAAATTGTTCGCCACTGCAGTAATGGGGACAATATCGCGGTTCCGTCAATGGATCGATTGTCCTGGAAAACTGATAGAACATTTACATTGGGCGGGCGCATTGATGGGGCGATGCAGATCGGTAGCGTCAATATATTTCCTGATAATATTGCGGCGACCCTGAAACAACATGAGGCCGTTGAAGATTGTAATGTCCGTATTTCGGCAACGGAGCTGGGGACAAAACGATTAATCGCTGACGTGATATTGCTTAGCCGGAAATTACCGGACGAAACGGTTGCCCGCGAGGTTGATAATTGGGCCCGGACTCATCTCGCTATTCATGAGCGTCCCCATATTATCAATCTTTATGTCTCGGAAAATGTCGAATTCCGCAAGCCCAATGAAACAGTGAATTAGATACAAAAAAAGCCAACGTATCCGTTGGCTTTTTTTCGTGAAGATGATGAAGCAGTTTTACTTAAAGGCCGCCATCATCACTATCTTGTAAATCTTGCGGCGCAGAGCCGGAAGCTTGTTGACCAAGTTTGGTTTGAATTTGTTGGTTGATAGCAACAAAGTCGGTATTGTTATCACCAATAGTCAGTGTGGCTTCGCAATGGCTCGTGCAATTATACGTCGTGCGCTGCGGGCCGCGGTGGTATACTAGCATGCTAGAGCTTGGCGGATTAACCCGGACCGTGAGATTTTCAATCGTTTCTCCACTATTGTCGAGAACGATAATATTTGTCAGGCCTGGGGCTTTTCCAAACAGCAAAAACCTGTTTTCGTCCTGAACCGCAATATCTGCAATTCCTGGATTGCCGACGATGATACTGTCCGCAGGTTTATCTACAGAGTATGAACGTACCTGATCCATTGTTACCCATAATTGTTGGGCATTAATCGGTGATGAGAGTGTCGCAATGAGTGCGGCCAGACCTAAAGCTACAGAACGCATGGGTTCTTCCTTCTACGTGGTAAATTTCCTCTACAATACGCAGTATTAGTCAAAGAAGGCTTAATAGGTTCGACGAATTGTCTGGATTCATCTGCGAATTTGAGCGGTGGGATAAGATTTCGATAGTTATTTATATACTCTATAGAACGCGATCACTTATCACGGGATATTTTACAGCATCTTAAATTTTTTAAGGCACATCTAATCCAAGATATAAATTGACCCATGAGGATTTTGATGAATTCCACTGTTTTATCAACGCCCGTTGCGCACCTTGTTTCTTCAAACCTCGATAGCCTCGCTGGCTTCCAGCCATTTCAGGATTTATCGGCTCCAGTGTTGAGCGCGATTGAAAGTATGGCAGACTTGCGAGACTACAAAAAAGGTGAAACCCTGGTTTCTCAGGGTCAATATGAGGGAGAGGTTTTTTTTGTTGTTGCGTCCGGGCAGTTCAATACCACAAAAATGAATCCGCAATCGGGTGCTATGATTGTAGATCAAGCGGAGGCTGGTGACACAATCGGGCTGTCTATTGCTTTGTGTGAAGACGGAAATGAGATTTCACTCAATATGACAATATCCGCTAAGACAGATGGCAAGGTGTATATTATTGATAGTCAGGAATTTCGCGATATTATTAGTAATAGGCCATCTCTAGCGAAATCCGTTCTATTTTATCTTGCCGAAAAAGTTGTGGACCGGCAATTTTCATCAATTGAATTTAGCGGTGCGCCAGAGCAGAAAATATATAAAACGCTTCTCGATATGATAGAGCGAGATGAATTATCCGGTTTGTGGCATATTCCAAATATGCCAAAGCATCGCAATTTAGCAGATATGTCCCTTGTCGCGGAAGAAGATGCAGCCAATGCTGTCGCTGTTCTTATTCAAAACGGAATTGCAAAGAGGCAATATCCAGGACTGGTCATTGAGGATATGCAACGCCTCAATAAGTTAGCGCGGTAAGGATTGGTTAACCATAATTTTCAGTTTGAAAAGATTTATTTTTTTTAACCATATAATTTTATTTTTTTTTTACGACTATGAGCGATTATCCATTTGATCTTAGAAATAGATCGAAAGTCACGAGTAAGTAGGAGTTAACATGACAAAACTATTTAAATCATTCATGAGCGACGAGTCTGGTGCTACAGCTATTGAGTATGGCCTGATCGCAGCTCTGATTTCTGTTGTTATCATCGGTACAGTTACTACTGTTGGTACAAACCTGAATACTACATTTAGTAAAATTAAAACTGCAACTGGTTAAGTGTTGCGGAAAATGTATCGCGAATGTTTCGCGGTATGTTGATGACTTCAAAAAAAGGGGGCGAAAGCCTCCTTTTTTATTATCTTTCTAACCTTGTGTTAAATTGAAACGCGTAAGTCTCTTCGTAGGACGGCTACAATAAGTAAGGTCGGGTTGAGGAGATTTTGAATGGCTTATCTTTTTTTGGCAATATTACCAGCAGCATTAATAGTCGCTGCAGCAAATGATCTTTTCGAATTTAAAATTCCAAATTGGGTATCCTTGATTTTAATTTCCGGGTTTCCCGTGGCCGCGCTTAGTATTGGCATGCCGCTTAGTTTTTTGGTTGAGGGGGCCGCCATAGCGGCGGCGACCTTTATCTTTGGGTTTGCGCTTTTTGCCCTCAAGATTGCCGGCGGCGGCGATGCTAAATTGCTCGCTGCGGCAGCCCCTTGGTTTGGGCTTGACGCTTTACTTCCCTTTTTAACCTGGACAGCATTTGCAGGTGGATTTTTCGCACTTCTCATTTTGATGTTTCGCGGATTTCCAATGTTACCGATCTATGCCCGGTTTGATTGGTTAATGGAGTTATACCAAACCAATAAGGGAATGCCTTACGGGGTCGCGATTGCCATTGGCGGTTTGGCGGTTATTCCGGAGGCGCCGATGTTTCTTGGAGTCTTTGGCGGGTAAAATTTTTCGGTTAACCGAGTTTTATCATCTTTGATGGATACTGGGTGCTGAATTCGTACTGACTATTGTTTTTCGTTCCAGGTGAAGGCGGACGTATCATGAATATCAAAAAAATTGCAGTTGTTGTATTTGCGTTAGTTGCAGGGGGGGCTGCGTTTTTTCTGACATTAAGCGGCCAAGATTCAAATGCGCCCGCACCAGTCACGATTGTAAAGGCTGAAAAAGAAAATACTGTCGACGTCTTGGTTGCCAAATCTGAAGTGGCGCGTGGCGATCGGTTGACAGTTGACAATACACAATGGGTCGAATGGCCGGAGAAAACCGTAAAAAAATCTGAAGTATTTTTTACCGGTAAAGATACTGATATTCTTGAAGAATTAGATGGCGCTATTTTCAAAACAACGATGGTTCCTGGCGAACCGATTATTGAAGATAAAATTGTCCGCGCTGATAGCAATGGCTTAATGGCTGCGATCATGACGCCGGGTATGCGTGCGGTTTCCGTGCGCGTAACGCCAGAAACATCAGCCGGTGGGTTTATTCTCCCTGGTGACCATGTTGATATCATTTTTACAGCCGAAGAGCGTAAAACGAAAAAACGCATAATCACAACTTTGTTGCGTGATGTTCGTGTTCTTGCAGTGGATACGCAATTTGCTGAAAACACTGAAGAAGCGACCATAAACGGCGACAATGTCACTTTAGAGGTTACGCCTGTAGAGGCAGAAGAGTTCATTTTCGCACGGGCATCAGGCGAATTAAGTCTGGCACTGCGTAGTATTCACGATGATCAACCTGCTGACAGAAGTCGTGATGCGAACGATGTTCAGCAAACAAAAGTCAAAATTATCCGCATAGGGCGGACATAAGATGAGCGCCTTTGAGCAGGGGTATGTCATGACGAAACAAGAAAAGAATATGACAATGTTAAAGTTTAAACTTCTACGCCGAATTGTTGGTGCAAGCATTAGTTTGATTGCGGCGACTGGTATGTTAGCAAATTCAGCACAGGCGCAAAATGCAGGCAGGGTCTCGATTGATCTAGGTGGTGAGAGTGAATACTCGCGATCCATCACATTGCCGCTTAACAAAGCAGCCGTGATTGATTTGCCAACCGCCGCAGCCGATGTGTTGGTTTCACAACCATCAATTGTTGACGCTGTGGTGCGTTCACCAAGACGGGTTTATCTTCTTGGTTTGGCTGTCGGCGAGACAAATGCGTTTTTCTTTGACTCACGCGGACGTCAAATTCTGAATTTAGAGATTTCGGTAGAGCGTGATCTTGATGCTCTATCAGATTTGTTAAAACGATTAATGCCTGACAGCAGGCTTACATTGGAAGCCATCAATGACAATGTTATCATTCGTGGTTCGGTTGCTTCCAACTCTGCGGCTGCCAATGTGCAAGAGGTCGTTGGGCGCTTTATTGGCGAGCCTGATCAGGTCATTAATATGGTCTCTATCCGCGACCGCGACCAGGTTATGCTGCGTGTTCGTATCGTGGAAATGCAACATCAGCTGATGAAGCAACTCGGTGTCGATACAAATGGAACTGTCACATTGGATGATGTGACACTCGGTTTTGCGGCTCAAAATGCTCTTGGACCAGGAGCGTCCTTTGCGGGATCGACGGTCGTACCTGGCGGTATTGGGGATCTAACGGATCTCGATGCTTCGTTTCAAGCACTTGAATCGACTGGTCTCGTTCGCATTTTGGCCCAACCAAATTTAACTGCGATTTCTGGTGAATCTGCAAACTTCCTTGCAGGCGGTGAATTCCCGGTTCCTGTTGGTCAGGACAATGGTGTTTTGTCGATCGAATTTCGTGAATTTGGTGTCGGTCTTGGTTTCACGCCAGTTGTCTTGTCTAAAGGCCGTATCAATATGAAAATTTCAACTGAGGTTTCTGACCTAACCAGTGACAACTCGATTACACTTCCGGGTCCATTTATTCCCGATGGCAATGGCGGACTTGTCCCTGGAACTGCACTAGAAATTCCAGGCTTGAATATTCGGCGTGCAAACACGACGGTTGAACTTCCTAGTGGTGGCAGCTTGATGATGGCTGGTTTGTTGCAAGAAGATTTACGCTCAACAATTGAAGGCGTGCCCGGCATCAAAGATGTTGCCGTACTTGGCGCACTCTTCCGTAGCCGTGAGTTTGAAAATAACCAGACTGAACTTGTTGTGATTGTCACACCATATCTGGTTGAAAGTACCCATGAGTCAAACCTGACTGATCCAGCGCGCGGATTTGTTCCTGCCAGTGATCTTCAGAGTCTGCTTTTGGGCAAAGTAACAGCAACGTATGGCCTATCTGGCGCAGCTTCAAAAGACCGAAGCTTGCAAGGTCCTCTCGGTTTCATTCTTGATTAGTAAAGAGCGGTATCATGAAAAATATTTCCAAGACTCTTCTTCTTTCTACGTTTTCTGCAATCGCTTTATCAGGCTGTTCGTCTATTTGGAATGGTGCGGGAGATAATTTGACAGTTGCAGAACGCCATCCAATTTCGGTTGATAGTCAAGTGACAACATTGACGTTAGATGTTGACCCATCATCAAATGAGTTATCGCAACTTGATAAAGCACGTATCAAAGCTTTTGCTCTTCGGTATTTGCAAAACGGGCACGGTCCATTGACCGTGACTGCACCTACCGGCGGCATTGATGATCGTGTCGGTCAGGAAACATCAGCAGATGTTCGCCAACACCTTAATGATATTGGTGTGCCGTGGGAAGCGATGACCGGTGCAAGTTATCGTGCAGGTGGCCAAGGAAATGAACGTCAGGTTCTACTTTCTTACTCACACTATGTTGCGAGTGCCAGCCCATGCGGCATTTGGGAAGGCGAATTTGAACACGCTTTTAAAAATATCGCGCCGGCAAATTTTGGCTGTGCGGATCAAAACAATTTAGCAGCCATGATCGCAGATCCTCGTGATCTCGTTCAACCACAAGACAGCACTGCACCTGATGCCATTCAGCGGGTTCGCGGTGTAACGGTATTCCGTGAAGGTGAAGTGACATCGAGTGATACTGATAATGCAGTGGATGCATCGGTCGCCAATTAGAAATTAGTTAATGCTATCGGGTAGAATATCCGCATAGGGAGCGTATAATGAAACAAGCAACGAAACCGTCATATGAGCTTAATGACGAAGAGGTATCTGCTGAGCTGGCCGATGTTCTAGGCGCAGATGGTGGATCTGCAAGCGCTGCTACTGGCACGGACTTGTCAATTTTCGAAGGTGACTTTGATGATGAGTGGCTCGATGAAGAGTTGACCGACGAAGAACTCGCTGCCTTAGGCGAAGATGATTTCGAAGCTGCATTCTCTGATGAGCTCGATGATGCCGGACTCGCCGATGGCGATCTTGGCGATCTGGATGATCTTGATGATTTTGAGCTAATGGATGACGACGACGAGGCTCCCAAAATGTTGGAAGCAGCGCCTTCATTTCCTGAAAATGATGAGGTCAGCGGTGAATTTGGCGATGATCTATTCGAAATTGCTGATAGCGAACCCGTCGTAACGGCAGGAGCGGGTGCACCTGAGCCCGAATACGGGGAGGAATTCGGGGAAGAACTTGCTGAGCCGCAAGCGCCTCAACAGGAAAATTATGAAAGTGATTTTTCGGATGACCGTCTTGACGATTATGGGGACGAGGAAACACTAAGCTTTGAAGAAAATGCAGAGTTTTCTATCGATGATGATTTGTCCGAAGAAGCAAACCCTGAAGTTAAGGGTCCAACCGCAGTCGTTCGGGTTGATAGAAGTGGTAATGAGTTGCGAGAGCAAAAGTCTGGCGGTGTAGTAGCTGCAGACGATGAAGTCTCTAACGCCACGGATATGGACTATGGTGATGATGATATTGATGAGGATGATAGCGAATTTGCTGATGCAGATGATGACGGTACATTCCATCGTCCGGTTCCACGCATTCAAATTCACGCATTTTGTGAAACATCGCGCAATAGTGCGATTTTAGAAAAAGCCGCGGTTGATCGGCGCCTGTCTAAAGCGCATTTTACTATGCAATTGGGCGGTCTCGAAAAGGCGATTGAACTTTATCAGACAACGTCAACACCCAATTTGATTATTCTTGAGACGACGTCGGGTGGCGGTGAGTTAATCCAACAACTTGGTCATCTCGCTGAGGTTTGTGATCCTTCGACGAAAGTTGTCATTATTGGCCGTGTCAATGATATTCGTTTGTATAGAGAACTGATCCGTCAAGGCATTAGCGAATATATTGTTCGTCCAAAATCACCATTGCAAATTATTAAAGCCATTTCTGAGCTTTATGTTGATCCGTCTGCACCACCAATTGGTAAAACGGTTGCATTTGTAGGCGCACGCGGCGGTGTTGGCTCTTCAACGCTGGCTCATAATGTTGGTTATGTTTTTGCTGAAGAGTTCAAGAGTGATACCGTCATTCTGGACCTTGATTTACCATTTGGTACAGCCGCGCTCGATTTTGATCATGAGCCTACCTCCGGTTTGATCGAAGCGCTTACATCACCTGAACGATTAGATGATGTTTTACTCGAGCGTTTGCTTCAGAAACACTCAGACCATTTGAGTCTTTTCACGGCACCCAATATGCTGGACCGCGATTATGATATCGATGATGAGGCCTTCGATACAGTGATTGATGTTGTACGTGGCACAGCCCCAACCGTTGTTATTGATGTACCGCATAATTGGACAGGATGGTCTAAGAAAATATTGCAGACTGCAGATGAAATTGTGATTACGGCGACGCCTGATTTCGCGTCATTTCGTAACATGAAATATCTTCTGGAAGTTATTGGCAGTGCAAGACCCAACGATTCCAAACCATATTTTATCTATAATCAATTCGATCCTAAAACCTCCGCAGTTCCTGTTGAGTATTTTGTGGAGAATGTTGAAATTGAACCAACGCTTGTGCTTGGGTGGGAGCCTCAGCTTTTCAACGCAGCAGCCACAACCGCGTCGCCGGTTGTTCAAATGAGTCCGAAATCAAAAGTGGCTCAAGGTCTTAATGAATTATCAGCGAAAATTCTCGGACGTAATGAGACATTGGCGTTGCCTAGTCGTTTTAGTCTGACCAGCCTGTTTAAACGGAAGTAGAGTCAATGTTTGGACGTAAAACTGCAGAAGCAGAAAACGTAGCACCTCCGCAGCAAAAGGCTCCTCCAAAGCCAGAACCTAAGCCCAAGCCGGCTAAGGAGGCTGAGAGCAGTGAGCCGGCGGCGCCGCCGCGTGTGGCGACCCCTACCAAGAAGACAGAAGGTGAAGGCACTGCGGTTGTGGAAGTTGGCAATCGGTCTGATAGCTATTTCCAGACCAAAACGCTGATTTTCAATGCCTTGATTGATACGATTGATCTGTCTCAGCTTGCGCAACTTGATGCGGAAGCTGCGTCGGAAGAAATTCGTGATATTGTCAACGAAATCATCTCTATCAAGAGTGTTCAGATGTCGATATCTGAACAAGAAGCATTGCTACAGGACATCTGTAACGATGTTCTTGGTTATGGACCGCTTGAGCCTTTGCTCGCCAGGGATGATATCGCTGATATTATGGTCAATGGTGCTAACCGGGTTTTCATCGAGGTGAACGGTAAGATTGAGCTGACCAATATTCGCTTCCGCGATAATGCGCAGCTTATGAATATATGCCAACGCATTGTGAGCCAGGTTGGTCGGCGTGTTGATGAAGCAAGCCCGATTTGTGATGCGCGTCTTCTCGACGGTTCTCGTGTAAACGTTATCGCCCCGCCATTGTCGATTGATGGCGCTGCTCTCACCATTCGTAAGTTTAAGAAAGACAAATTACGAATTTCAGATCTTGTTTCGTTTGATTCAATTTCAGAGGAAGGCGCACGTGTTCTTGAAATTATCGGGGCATGCCGCATCAATACATTGATCTCTGGCGGTACGGGTTCTGGAAAAACGACTCTTCTCAATTGTATGACGGGTTTCATCGAATTGGATGAGCGCGTTATTACATGCGAAGATGCCGCCGAACTTCAACTCCAGCAGCCCCATGTTGTGCGACTGGAAACGCGTCCACCAAACCTTGAGGGGCAAGGTGAGATTTCGATGCGTGATCTCGTTAAAAACTGTCTGCGGATGCGTCCAGAACGTATCATCGTTGGTGAGGTTCGTGGCCCTGAAGCATTTGACTTGTTGCAGGCCATGAACACAGGCCACGACGGTTCAATGGGTACATTGCACGCCAACTCGCCGCGCGAGGCACTGCAAAGACTTGAATCTATGATCACAATGGGTGGATATGGTTTGCCGTCAAAAACAATCCGTGAAATGATTGTTGGTTCTGTTGATATTATTGTACAGGCCGCACGTCTGCGCGATGGTTCTCGGCGTATTACCCATATTACCGAAGTGCTTGGTACTGAGGGTGATACGATCATCACACAAGATCTGTTCGTTTATGACATGAGCGGCGAAGATGAGCACGGCAATATTGTTGGCGTTCATCAGTCAACAGGCATTGCACGTCCTGCGTTTTGGGACAGAGCGAAATATTACGGAAAAGAAGCAGAGTTAGCTGAAGCATTGGATGCGGCTGCTGCTTAATCTTTAAGGATGTATGGTCTCGTGGATCAAAAAACACTCATTATTGCGGGATTGATTGTGGCATCGGTTGCTGCGGTAATCTTTTTGGTATTTTTCGATCCCGAAAAATCCAAAACTAAAAAACGTGTTGCCGGCATGGGGGCGAGCACGCGACGTGCGTCACGTGGGACTGGACAGACAGCGGCGCAAGCAGAAGCGCAGACTAAAGAACGACGCAAAAAGCTTGCTGAAAGTTTGGACCGTATTGATTCCGAGAAAAATGAGAATAAGAAAAAGCAGCGGGTTACTCTTCAGCAAATGATAGAGCAATCGGGGATGAATATCACGATTCAACAATTTTACATTGGATCGATTATCGCTGCAGTCGTGTTGGGTGTGGTGGGATTAATTTCTGGGCAGAAGCTTTGGGTTACGGGATTAATGTTTTTCGTTGGCGGTGTTGGTCTGCCACGTTGGTTTGTCAATATGGCGCGCAAACGCCGCCAGAAAAAATTCATCAATGAATTTTCAAACTCAATTGATGTAATTGTACGCGGTGTTAAATCTGGCTTGCCGGTTAATGAGTGTTTGAAGATTATTTCTCGAGAAGCCCCAATGCCCGTAAGTGAAGAGTTTCATATGCTGACGGAGAGTATTCGCGTTGGCTTGTCTTTAGATCAAGCGTTGATGCGTATGTATGAACGCATGCCGGTTCAGGAAGTAAATTTCTTTGCAATCGTTTTGATGATCCAGGCTAAGACGGGTGGTAATCTTGCCGAAGCGTTAGGCAATCTGTCGACCGTGTTGCGCTCACGTAAAATGATGGAGGGCAAGGTCAAGGCGCTCTCTGCTGAAGCAAAAGCATCAGCGATGATTATTGGCGTGTTGCCGTTTCTTGTTGGAGGAGCGGTGCATTTGACGGCGCCAGATTATCTTGCGCCGCTATTCACAACGCGTGATGGCAATATGATTTTGCTCGGGGCAGGTTTTTGGATGTTCATGGGCATCACCGTTATGAAAAAAATGATCGCGATCAAGGTTTAATCGATCCAGATAGAAATCGGGTTCTTACATGGAACAGTTTATCATCTTTGCTACTGACCGGCAGGTTCAGATAGCGTTACTTGTATCTGCTGCGTCTATTGCAGCTGTTTATACATTACTGGAACCGTTGTTTAGCAAGGACAAGCTAAAAGAGCGGATGAAGTCGGTTGGCGATTATCGCGAACAGTTGCGCGCGCAGCAACGAGAAGCCCTGTCGAAAAAATCATCCAACTCAATTCGGTCGAAAGAAGCATCGGGTACGGTTAAATCTGTTGTTGAAAATCTGCGACTGTTAGAAGTATTTGATGCGGAAACGGCACGAAAAAAACTGATGATGGCTGGCCTTCGCGGTCAACGCCCTGTGTTTGCATTCATGGCAGCGCGCCTTGGTTTGCCATTTGTGATGGCTATTTTTACTGGAATTTATATTTATGTTCTTGGCGTTCTTGAGGCTGGTAATTTCGTCAAGCTTATTGTTGTTTGCGGATCATTCTTCGTTGGGTTTTACATGCCTAACCTATGGGTGACAAATCTTGTTACAAAGCGTCAACAGAAAATCCAATTGGCCTGGCCTGACGCGCTTGATCTTTTGTTGATCTGTGTGGAATCGGGGATGTCGATTGAGGCAGCTCTGCAAAAAGTGGGTATTGAAGTTGGCGCAAGCTCTCCCGAGCTTGCCGAAGAACTTGGTCTGACCACGGCGGAATTGTCATATTTGCAGGAACGCAAAACAGCGTATGCCAATCTTTCTGAACGTACCGGCCTTGATGGGGTAAAAGCTGTGATGACAGCACTTATCCAGTCTGAGAAATATGGTACACCTCTGGGACAATCTTTGCGGGTTATGGCGTCTGAAAACCGCGAAATTCGCATGCAGGAAGCAGAGAAAAAGGCGGCTGCATTGCCGCCAAAGCTCACAGTCCCCATGATCCTATTCTTCCTGCCGGTCTTGTTTGCGGTGATCTTGGGTCCAGCGATCATGGATATCAGTGCTAATTTGGCGAATTAGGAAAGAAGGACTTTCCCTCACTGACAATTGATGGTCCGCTCCTTGCAGCTCTCTATCTTCTTTGCAGCGTTTATGCTGGAATTTAGGTAGTAGAGCGGAGGCGGAACCTTTGGTTTGTTTCAAAATGAGACATCATCAAGCTGGCTGGCTTGATCGGGCGGTGAGGCTTTGTGTCCCCTTTTTACTCTCATGCTGCGTATTGATCGGGCCTTTACCGCAGATTGCCCATGCAACAGAGATTTCTGCATTACGCGAGGGCAAGCCCGGCATTGCCATTGAACCTTCGATTAGTGAACAGGTCAAAAATGGGCGCGCATTACGGCGGCAAATTTCAAAAGCAAAACGCGGCGCGGTCGTACTCATAGCCGAGGGTTATTATGCGGTTAGTGATCTGCGCATCAATAAATCGATTACGCTGGTTGGCGACGGGGATGTTATTATTCAATCGGCCAACAAAGTGCAAAAGGGACTTTTCGTGCCAGGCATTGGCGTTTCTTTGCAAGTTGAAAATATAACGTTTCGTGGCGCAAAGGCCGCAAATTCAGGCGACAATAATGGTGCAGGTATTCGCCATGAAGGACGTGATCTGACGGTTATTGACTGCATTTTTGAAAATAATGAAAATGGCATTCTTTCCACTGGCTCTCAAAAAGGAAAGATTGAGTTACACAATTCCACTTTTCTCAATAGTGGATATGGCGATGGCTATTCCCATGGCATTTATGTGAGCGCGGGTGCGCAGCTAACAATCACACAATCGCGTTTTATCGGGACCAACGTTGGTCACCACGTCAAAAGTCTCGCGCCAACAAATACTATCTCAGGTTCATATTTTGATGATGTGGATAAACGCACCAGCTATTCAATTGATCTCAATAAAGGGGGCGCGGCGATTATCCGTAATAACTTTATTGTTCAACGCGATAGTGTCTCAAACTATTCAATCGTCCATTATAGTACTGAGCGAGGCGGTGAACCTGGGTCATTGACTGTTACGGGGAACCATTTTGTGAACCGTCACCCAAAGGGGCGTTTGGTCTTCAACCAGACGCCGATCGAACCATTGTTACAAAAGAACATTATCAGCAATGAAAATGGCGGACGATTGGACCGGCAATGAAGGCGAATGCGGTCCAATTTCCTATGGTCCGTACGCGATCTTGCCGTTGTTAGCTTGTCTGCAAGCTACTGTTATATCTTCACATTACTGACAGAAAACACAGCTACTCGCGTTATAAGTGCGGCTTAATGGAGACGCCTTTAGCCGATTGTTTCAATCCTGCAGTTTTTCCCATGATTTCCCTTGACGGGCGAGCCTCATTTCCGTCTATGGGGGTAGCGACTTTGTTTTGGCCACCTCTAATTCTTTTGCCTACGGCCAGACATGATGAGATTCCAAGACAGGCCGCCAAACCGTTTGGTCACGTTCGGGATGCGGAAGGACCAGCATTGGTAGCACTGAGGGCAGGGTTTTCTGTCTAAAGTCTTCAGGCTGTATTCTCTTGTCGCTTTTCCAGATGTGAGCAAACAAATTGAATGGATCGCCGGACAACCGGTTTTCCAGCCCGCAATGTGCGGGTATTTGGTTGCGCTTTAAGGAGACTACATCATGGCAACAGGTACAGTGAAATGGTTTAACGCCACTAAAGGTTATGGGTTCATCGAGCCTGACGAAGGCGGAAAAGATGTTTTCGTACATATCACAGCTGTTCAAGCGGCTGGCCTTCGTGGACTAAATGACGGTCAACGGATCACATATGAACTGTCTACGGATCGCGGTAAAACTGCGGCTTCCGAACTGAAAGTTGATTAAGTCCCAGGCTGCGCCGTCCGCCCTTTAGCGGCGGAATTGGCCAAGCTTAGTGACTTCGACTAATTAAGCCGCCGAGTGCATTGCACCGGCGGTTTTTTCATGCGCTCGCGCTCATTCTCTGGCAAGACATGCCTATATTGATTCACCTCCCACTGTAACTTCTGTAAATCGGACGCCTCATGACTGACACCAAAATTCAATCTAACGATAATGATATTAATGAAAGGCTCGCCTGGTGCCGCGATAAATTAACCGGATATGCCGGAGAGATTGTTGTGAATCCGATGACAAATTCGGTTCAACGTCTTGCCCATGATTTGGCCATGGACCTTGAGGGGGATGCGATATCCCTCGAAGAGATCCGTGCAATGATGAGTAACCTTGGGGATGAGGCATTATTGCGGCGCGCCGATTTGTTTGCCGAACGCCATCCGGGCGACGAAAATTGCGTCACTCAATTTTTTAAAGATCGCGAAACTGAAAAATTTTCATCGATCCAAAAGACATTGGAGCAAACGCGTGCCGGAATCGTTTTTACCGGCCACCCAACATTCGCGATTTCTAAAAAATTGCGCGAAGACTTTATATCTTACATTGAGAGTGGTGAGGCGTCACGGCAAAAAGCGCGTGATCAACTGACCGACAATCGTCATAGGCCAGATGAGCCGATAACGCTCGATTCCGAGCATGATGAAGTGAAAAACGCGATCGAAAACGCTGTTAGCGCGGTTGATGCGATTAATCGCTCCATTTTTGAAAGCGCTGAGCAGGCATTTCCTGAACACTGGTTTAAGATGGTTCCCCAGCCATTAAGTGTCGCAACCTGGGTAGGTTATGATCTTGATGGGCGCACAGATATTCATTGGGCACAGACGCTCACCATTCGGTTGAATGAAAAGGCGGAGCAATTAGAAAAATATGTTTCCGACCTAGAGCGTATTGCAAAATTAGAGGGAGCCTCAAGTGCCTGTCTTGATATTGCTGGACGATTAAAACGAACAGCAAGTTTAACCAGACAGCAAGCGGCGCTATTTTCGGGTGATCTTGATGATCCCGATATTGTGGTGAAGGCATCAAATGCACTGTCTGAAGATCACCCTGATCGACTGGTTAGCCTCGGCGCGATTTCGGATGAATTAACTGCTATGATTGAGGGGGATATCAGCCGCGACGTTCGGATTGATCTATGTCTTTTGCGGGCACGGATGAAGACGTGCGGTCTCGGCCTTTCTCGTATCCATTTGCGCGTGAACGCTGCGCAGGTGCGATCGGCATTGCGCCATGATCTTGGGGTAAATTCAGATGCAGACTTCATGGGCCGGGGCGCTCTGGATATTGCTGCGCGCGAGGCCTCTCAAGCAAACCAACTGAAAGTCAATTTCGCCTCTGTATTTTTGGAGCAGATGACGGCCCGGCGTCAATTAATGTTGTGCGCGCAAATATTGAAGCATATTGATGGCGACACGCCGTTACGGTTTTTGATTGCAGAATGTGAAGCACCCGCAACGATTATGGGCGCGGTCTATCTTGCTCGCGCTTACGGCGTTGATCATATGCTGGATATTTCTCCCTTATTTGAAACGCCTGAGGCGCTTGAACGGGGAGGGCGTTTTCTGGACCGTCTCGTACAGGAAGATGAATATTGCGACTATGTTCGCAGGCGTGGGCGCTTATCAATTCAACTTGGATATTCCGATAGCGGAAGATTTATGGGCCAAGTGGCCGCTAATATCGCAATCGAGCGATTGCATATCCTGTTATCACGCGCCATGACGGCTAGCGGATTAAACGATATTGAAGCGCTTATCTTTAACACCAATGGCGACAGTATGGGGCGCGGCGGTTATCCTGGATCCATAGAGCAGCGGATGAACCATCTGATTACCCCCTGGACACGGGGCGTTTTTGCGGATGCTGGCCAGACCCTGAATATGGAAAGTGCGTTCCAGGGCGGAGAAGGGTTTTTACATTTTCTCACGCCGCAAATTGCAGACCGTACTGCCCAGGAGATTTTTACGGTCGCCTATAGCCCTGCCTCCCTTGATAAAGAAGACATGTTTTATAAGGACATAAATTTTTCCTGGGATTACTATCGCGGCGTTAAGGCGTGGCAGGAAGCCTTGTTTGATAACCCTGATTATACAAGTGCATTTTCATCGTTTGGGCAAAAATTTCTATTTACAACCGGGTCTCGCAAAACCCGAAGGCAGCGAAAAGGTGCTATTGATTTTAGCCCGCGCGCTTTAAGAGCTATTCCTCATAATGCAATTTTGCAACAAATGGCGATCCCCGCCAATGTTGCCTGTGGAACCGGAACGGCGATTTCTCGTGAGAAAGATCGGTTTGCTGATTATGTGCGCGGCTCTGGGCGGATGAAGCAATTGATTGGCCTTGCTGAGCGCGCTCGTAATTTAACGAGCCTCCCGTCATTTCTCGGCTATGCCAATATTTATAATGCGAGCTATTGGACGCGCCGCGCGACGGCATCCCCTAACCCAGCATGCGCGGGATGCTATTTGCAGATTGCGCAACAATTGCGGGACCAAACCGTGTTTACAGCGCTTGGGCGATTGGGAAATAGTCTCGCCGTTGATTTGGCCGCGTTCGATGAATGCTTAGAGATTATTCACGGCGAAAGCCCCAAGCCAGTGCGTCATGAAGAGCGTTTGGGATTGCATACACTACATGCATTACGCCAATCAGTTATCATGCATGCACTGGTTCTCGTTGCGCGACTGCCCGCTTTTTCCGGCCGCCATGAGGTGACGCAAGCTGACTTGATTGACTTGGTTTTACATCTCGACTTCGATGAGCTGATCAGTCTTTTGAAGGATATTTTTCCCGTGCAGCGTCCAGAGATCGCGGCGATGAGCGGCGTTAAGGAACCGACAAGCGTCGACTTGTCGGGGCAAACTGGGTACCCGGAAGTCCATCACGAAATCATCGATCCGCTGCAGCACATCCATACAATCATATTGGAAACCGGTGTTGCCATTTCTCATTTCTATGGCGCTTATGGCTAGCGGGGGATTTGGTTTTGCGGGCTAGAAACCCAGCTGTCATTCTTCGCGACATTGTTGTGCCGGGCGGCGGCTCTTTAAAGCCTGCCCTGATTTTTTCGGGTCTTTATACGTCGCACTTTCTGTTTCTTGGAATGCTTTTACCGTTCTTTTCGGGCTGGTTGGCGTTGCGGGGTTTTTCTGCATCTGAAATTGGCTGGATCAATGGCGTGGCATTGATCTGCCGATTGCTGGTGGGCCCTATCGTTGCCATCGTTGCCGATAAGAGTGCGGATAAACGATTGCCGCTTATTCTTGTCTCGCTCCTATTTAGTGTGAGCGGGATATTGATGGTTGTCAGTTCCGCGCCGATAATCATTGCTATCAGCGCAGCGATGATAATTTGGTGTTTTGGTTTGTTGGTGCCCTTGTCCGACAGCATGGTTTTGCGTGCTGACCGCGAAGGTTTACTGGCTTATGGTCCGGTTCGCGCTATTGGCTCGCTTGCCTTTTTGGTTACGACAATATTGGGGGGCTATGCGCTGGAAAAATCAGGGCTGACGGCCCTTGGCCCTGCGTTAGCGTTGAGTTGCGTGCTTGCATTGGTGATGGCGTTTACCCTGCCGCGCATTTCTGAACCATCACAGCCCGAAAAACCTGCGCCCCATACAGGGCTCGATGCGCATGCACAGTGGGGCGATATAATTCGCTTGCTAAAACACCCTGTCTTTATCGTTGCGATTATCGCAGCAGGGCTGATCCAGGCTGCCCATGCGGTTTACTATACCTACTCGATTTTGCATTGGACCGGGCTGGGATATTCGACAACAATTATCGGATATTTATGGGCTATCGGTGTAATTACAGAGATTTTTTTACTGACAAAAGCACGCGGAATTGTCGGGCGATTGGCGCCGCAAAATTTGCTCATGCTTGGCGGCCTTGCCTCGCTGGTGCGTTGGTTGTTAACCGCTCTGGAACCAGCATTGCCAATATTGTTTATTATCCAGACTCTGCATGCTTTTACATTCGCTGCAACATATTTGGGCACGATAGAATTTATTGACCATGCCATTCCCAAGCGGCTTGTAAATACCGGCATGGTTTTGTTTTCAACCAGCGGTGTGGGCGCCTTTACGGGTATGGCGGCGCTTGGCGCGGGTATAATTTTTGACCATGGCGGTGCGTTTCCGGCCTATATGATGATGGCAGTTATGGGCGGTATTGGTGCCATGCTTGCCTTGCTTCTTAAGCGAATTTGGGATGGCAACACGCTGCAAGCGTTGCAGTGACAGCGATTATTTTTTGCCAGCGCCCCATAACGGCGATGGGTGCATTGCGTAATTTTCATACTGAAATGCGGGTTCATCATCTTCGGCCAGCAAAAGTGGACCATCAAGATCAATCCAATGAGCATCAGCTGCGAGCAAAAATGCTGGTGCCATTGCAAGGGATGAGCCAAGCATGCAGCCGATCATTGTTTTTAGGCCGCGCTGTTTTGCGTGCCGCTGTATGGCGATAGCCTCGGTTAGGCCGCCGGTCTTATCAAGTTTGATATTGATCACACCATAGCGCTTAGCAACCGTGTCTATTGTCTCTATTGTATGAAAGCTTTCATCGGCACAAAGAATATTGTGATAGGCATGATTATCCAGTGGCTTATCATGATCGGCGGCTAAGGGCTGCTCAATAAGAGCGATTTTTTCGATAGGGCTTTGCGCTAATAAACTATCCAGCTGCTCTATCGTCAGGGCTTCATTGCCATCAAGAATGAATTTCGAATTTGGCGCCCCGCGAAGGGCTGCGTCAAAGCGTTGATTGTCAGCCCCGTCTCCGCCAAGTTTAAGCTTGATCAAAGGTGCCGTTGCAACCGCGCGCGCGGCGGATAAAACCTCATTAGGGGTGCCAACCGACACCGTGATCGCGGTTACTTTGGGTGCGGGTGATAGTAAGTCAGCAAGTTCGCAAACGCTTTTACCTGTTTGTGCAGACTCTAAATCCCAAAGAGCACAATCGACGGCATTTCGCGCGGCCCCAGCGGGCATTTTTTCTTGTAATTCATCTCTATCAAGGCCCGCAGCAAGGGCTTGCTTGATATCTGTAATTTCAGACATGACAGAGTCTAACGTCTCGCCATATCGTTTGTAGGGAACGCATGCGCCGCGGCCACAATGTGACCCTTCGCGGATTGTAACTTCTATTTGCTCAGCAGATGTTTTTTGCCCCCTGGCGATGACAAATGGTTTGAGCGTTCGATATGATTTTATCTCGGCGGATATGGTGCGCATGAGCTTTTAAGAGAGGCTTTCAATGCCGGTTATTGTGCGCGAGCGTGATTATGAACGACGATTGCATTGGAACTTTGATGTATCATCCTCGGATTTCATATCCACACGGTCGGCGGTCATAGACTTGATGATAAAATATTCACGTTCAATGGTTTCGCCATCCTCTCCCTCAACCAACATGGTGCTGACCTGTTCGGTTGTGAATTCATCTCGGATCGGACCCGATAAACTTAAAACGTTCAGACTATCAATCTTTTGCTCTTCCCAGAGTTTTCCATCTTCAAATGCCCAGCGCCCTGATGACGCGTTTTCATAGACGATTTTGTTACGCTCAAACCGCAAATTTCCTTTGCTGGTTTGTGAGATTTTTCCGTCTGCGAAATAGGTTACATCAAAGTCGGACTGTTGCACGACGCCATCTGATGCGGACTCACCACTGCATGCCCATTTCCCGACAACGCCGTCACCATAATCTTCAGGGGTGATGGTGGCATCGGCCAGAGTGTCTGATGACGTTAACTCAGCACCGGTTACGGTGTCATTTGCGGTTGATTGGTCGGTCTTCGAGCATGCCAATAGTAAGGATGTTGCGGAAATGCCGATTAATAAATGTGTAAGGCGTGTCATGGAAAATCCTGCGATTTGCGTCATTTTTTTCATCCTGCCCGATAAGCGTTAGAATTTCGCTAAATATTTACACATTATACGTCCAGCTGCTCACCAACAAAGGCGGCATTGGCCTGAATATAATCATATCGCGCTTCTGCTTTTTTGCCCATGAGCTGATCGATAAGCGACGCGATGTCCGGTAGCCGGTCTTGGGGTAAGACAACACGCGCAAGGGCACGGGTTTCACGGTTCATTGTGGTTTCTTTTAGCTGACCAGGATTCATCTCGCCAAGGCCCTTAAATCGGCCAACATCAACCTTTTGATTGGCTCGAAATTCTGCAGCCAGTTTTGTATCGCGTTCCTCATCATCCATAGCGTAGACGGTTTTTCCGCCCGCAGACAGTCGATAGAGGGGAGGCTGCGCAAGGTAAAGGCGCCCTTGTTGAATCAGGTCAAACATTTCTTGATAGAAAAAGGTGATCAATAGTGCAGCAATATGAGCGCCATCCACATCGGCATCACACATGATAATGACTTTTTCATAGCGCAAATCTTCGACATCAAATTTATGACCGAGCCCTGCCCCGAGCGCCAATGTAATATTACTGACCTCTTGATTGGCGAGGATCTTGTCGCGTGTTGCGCTGGCAACGTTCAAAATCTTTCCTCGTAAGGGAAGGATGGCCTGGGTTCGTCGGTCGCGCGCCTGTTTGGCAGAGCCGCCCGCGCTATCGCCTTCAACCAGAAAAATTTCGGTGCCCATTGCTGATTGATCGGTGCAGTCTGACAATTTTCCCGGCAAGCGCAATTTCTTCATTGCCGATGCACGCGAAACTTCTTTTTCTTTGCGTCTGCGCTGGCGTTCATCGGCGCGCTCTATCACCCAGCTTAACAAGGCGTCAGCTTGTTTTGGATGAGAGGCCAGCCAATGATCAAAAGCGGGCCTGATTGCGCTTTCGGTTAGTTTGGTTGCTTCGGCAGTGGCGAGCTTGTCTTTGGTTTGCCCCTGAAACTCTGGATTGCGTACAAAAACAGATAATAGCGCACCGGAGGTGCCCATAATATCTTCCTGCGTAACATTGGCCGCTTTCTTGTTTCCGGAAAGCTCCGCATACGCCTTTAACCCTTTTGACAGAGCCCCGCGCAGTCCAGCTTCATGGGTGCCGCCTTCAGGCGTTGGAACCGTGTTACAATAAGAATGGCAAAAGCCATCGGCCATGTCGCCTCGCACGCCAAACCCAGCTGCCCCCCAGGTGATTGCCCATTCAACAGCGCCGTGCCCGCCATCTTCCTTGCGTTCAATTTTACCAGTGAACAACTCGTCCGTTACGGTTGGTCGTTCTGCAACGAGTGAGGCGAGATAATCTGCAAGGCCGTTTTTGAAATGGAACGATTCTTCGGACGGTGTTTTATCCTTGATCAGCTCTGGCGCGCATTTCCAGCGAATTTCTACGCCGCCAAAAAGGTAGGCCTTGGAGCGCGCCATGCGAAATAAGCGTGCCGGCTTGAAGGCAGCTTTTTGACCAAATATCTCCGGGTCAGGATGAAATGTGATGGACGTACCTCGGCGGTTGGGCGCATCGCCGACTTTTTTCAACTTGCCCTTTGGCAGGCCACGTGAATATTTCTGCCGGTAGAGGGTGCGTCCACGGGCAACCTCGACGGTTAGGTCATCAGAAAGTGCGTTCACAACGGAAACGCCAACACCGTGCAAGCCGCCAGACGTTTGATAAGCTTTCCCTTCAAACTTACCGCCGGAGTGCAGGGTTGTTAAAATGACTTCTAATGCTGTTTTAGGTTTAAATTTAGGATGCGGATCAATCGGAATTCCCCGGCCATTATCAATCACGCAAAGGCTGCCATCGGCCAATAGCTCAACTTCAATCCGGGTTGCAAATCCCGCAACCGCTTCATCCATGGAATTGTCCAGGACTTCGGCAAATAAATGGTGCAACGCTTTTTCATCTGTGCCGCCAATATACATGCCCGGGCGCTTGCGCACTGGCTCAAGCCCTTCAAGCACTTCGATATCTTTAGCGGTGTAGTCGCTGCCAAATAAATCCTGTGTAGCATTTGCTTTGCTTTTTGAAGATTTTTTAGTGGTTTTTTTAGCGGGAGATTTTGCCATTAGGTCTCATATCACATTGGGGGTCATTAAACACTGGCATACGCCATTGCGTTGTTCTCGAAAAGGGATTTAATTTTCGCGCTTGGGCGATCAAGAAAAATTTCTTTGCCTTGCCGGGTTTTGTGTTTTTCCAGCATCAGGCATAAACCTAAAAAGCGCTGATCAATCTTGTCTGCATTTGCCAAAGAAAGCACGACATCACAATCTGCTTTTGCTGCATCGCGAAAAGGATCAATTGCCATATCAATCGTTGCGGCGGTAATTTCTCCTGACAAAGTAATCCGTGTGCGATCTTCCAATTC
>CAYQXV010000001.1:0-4466 GCA_964421675.1 uncultured Caulobacterales bacterium | reverse complement strand
GTCAAGATGGGATTGGTTGTAATCGATCCAAGCCTGCCCCTTTTGCGCGCCCAGCGCGACGACGACGAAATCAGGATTGGAATCATTAATGGTTTTGCGGATTTGCGGTGTGCTCATGGTGGCGACATCGCCAAAGCCGGGATTTAACCATCCGGCCGCTTTCAGGGCACTGTTTTGCGCAGCACGCAGGGTCTCGAAAGCTTTTTCCGCTGCACCGTCGCGGCCACCGAAGAAGAAGACCCGGATTGGGGTTGGCTGGTCGTGCAACCTTTCGAACAAATCAGACCCGGCGACACGCTCTGTTATTGGCATGCCCAATTGTTTGGCCATTGCCACAAGGGGCATGCCATCGGCGACACTCAGGTCAGCATCAATAACCATGCGGCGCATTTCCGGGTTCGCGAGCGCGCTCACCAACCAATTCACATTGGGCGTCACCAGCGATAAGCGCTGGCGATCTTCAACTGAAGTTGCGACAGCGCGCACCGCGTCATCCATGGTGACGGCATCAATGGGTAAGCCCATCAAGCACCAGACATTGCGGGAAAAATCATCGCGGCTCGCCAGGCGATCGGCACCGGGCCCGTCAGTATATGAGTTGTTAGAGGGCATATGCACCGAATTGATTATGGGAACACCTATTATAGGCGATTCGCCTTGATTCTTGGGAATAGTGTGGGCAGCATTTTGCAGTTGAGCAAAATGGCATATATTGGATTTACAAAAGATCAAGTTTGGCAATGATATCCTAATCTCGAGGCTAGGGATTATGGATCGGGCGATTTTTGGGGCGACCCGAATAATACGTGCGCAGTTTAGTGAATTGAGCCATGTCCAGCCTGTCTGACATGTGCAGAACAGGAATAGAGTCAGGTGGCGACCCAAAATAGCCCGGTAATTCCAGTCGGAAAGGCAATTGTGCCGCCGTCCCAACTCACCCATGTTGAGAATTCATCGCTTTCTTGGCCGGTGAAACCTGCCTATGTTGGTGTGCTGACAGCTGGCGAGGAGCATCAGGACGAGTTTGGCCACGTCAATAATCTCGTCTACCCACAATGGGCGGTTGAGGCGGCGTGGCATCATTCGAGCGCGATTGGATTTCCCTATACGCGATTTGTTGAGACCGGGTTTGGGCCCGTCGTATGGCAGCATAAATTTGATTATGTTGCGGCGGTTAAGCTGGGCGATCAAATTGAGGTTGCAACCTGGGTGGCTAAAAATGATGGCCGTTTGCGCATGACGCGGGCTTATGAGATGCGCTTGCGCGGCACCGATATATGCGTATTTCGCGGAGAAACATTGTTTATCTGGATTGAAATGGCCAGTGGGCGGCCAGTGCGCATGCCCAAAGAATGCGCGCAAGCCTATGCGCCGGCTGGTTAAAAACGAGACGTGATCGAAGGGCGTGCTGTGCATTCATGAAGATGGTTGACCGCACGCGGTGTCAATTTCATAACATGGGTAACGATCTTTACGAGCAGGAGTATTTTTGATGCCATCATTTGATATTGTCTCTGAAGTTGATTTGGCAGAAGCGGAAAACGGCATCGCGAATGTCATGCGCGAAGTCGAAACGCGCTATGATTTTAAGGGGTCGCAGTCAAAAGTCGAAATGACCGGGGCGATTATCACAATCCATGCTGATGATGATCTGAAATTGCGCCAACTCCACGAGATATTGCAAGGACAACTGCAAAAGCGCGGGATAGAAGCCGGATCGCTCGATTATCAGAAGGTGGAACCTGCCGCGGGTCAGTCCGTGCGCCAGAATGTCTTGCTGCGCGAGGGAATTGAGAGAGAGTTGGCCAAGAAAATCACGAAAGCAATCAAAGGCGAAAAGCTAAAGGTTCAAGTTGCGATTCAGGGTGAAGAATTGCGCGTAACCGGTAAAAAACGCGATGACCTGCAAGAAACAATCGCTTTTGTTAAGGCGATGGGACTAGAACAACCCCTTCAGTATAAGAATTTTCGCGATTAAAATATCAGCCGAATGCATTGTTAAAGAGAGAATTTGTTATGAGTGAAATGGAATCTGCTTTGCTTGATATTGTGAGCAATCACGCGGTGGGTCTGACAACGACCCCGACGCGAGAGACGCTGATAACAGATCTTGGGATCGACAGCTTCTCGGTTGTGGAAATCATTTATGAGGTTGAAGAGCGGCTGAATGTTGAAGTGCCGTTTAATGCCAATGAAAACCCATTTGGTGATATGAAGACGGTCGGCGATATGGTCGACGCCCTCGAGGCGCTTGCGCAAGCAAAATAACCACAAACAGGCCAGCGCGCCTTAAAACAGATGATTGCGGAGAGACTATGGACCGGCGTGTCGTTGTAACGGGGATGGGGATTTTTTCTCCTCTAGGGCTGTCGATCGAGATGTTTCAGCGCAATCTTTTTGCTGGCAAATGTGCGATTAAGCCGACCGTTTATACGCGCGGTGAAGATTTTTCATTGACGCTTCCTGCTGCCGCCATTGACGATGGCGATGAAATTCTGGCGGGCCTTGGCCGCGATTTGGCACGCGCTGATCCGTATGCAAATTTTGCGGTCGCAGCGGCAGATCAAGCGATTGCGCAGTCTGGCCTCGATCTGGAAAGCGTTGCTGCGCGCACGGCAACAATAATCGGATCGGGCATTGGCGGGCAGCAGGCGAGCGAAGATGCTCAGTACACGATGTTATGTAAGGGGCGCCGCCCGCACCCGCTAACAATATTGCGCACCATTCCCAATGCAGCGGCCAGTCATGTTTCCATTCGTCACGGCTTGACGGGGCCGTCTTTTGCGATTGCCAGTGCGTGTTCATCGGCGGCGCATTCGATTGGGGTTTGCGCACAGTTAATCCGCAGCGGCATGGCGGATGCTGGCCTTGCGGGGGCCAGCGAGAAATGTTTGACCTATGGTGCGCTCGAAGCCTGGAAGGCGATGCACATTTTGGCCTCCGAGACGTGCCGGCCATTTTCCAAGAACCGCAACGGCTTGGTGATTGGCGAGGGCGCTGGCATTTTGATGCTTGAAGAGTTCGAGCATGCCAAGGCGCGCGGTGCCAATATTCTTGCCGAGCTTGCTGGCGTCGGGATGAACGCAGACGGAAACGACATGATCAATCCATCGGCGGAAGGCGCGAGCGCGGCGATGGAAATGGCGCTCGCCAATATTGATATGCCGTCTGCGGACAATATTTACATCAACGCCCACGGCACGGGCACTTTGCTGAACGACCCAACGGAAACAAAAGCCATCCGCTCGGTATTTGGCGCAGATGCCGACCGCCTGATTGTCTCGTCCACCAAGTCGATGCACGGCCATCTGCTGGGGGCGGCGGGCGGCATTGAGGCGATTGCGTCTATCTTGGCGTTGCAAAACAATATCGCGCCGCCAACGCTGGGACTGGACGAGCCAGATCCCGAATGCGATCTCAATTATGCGCCCCTAAACGCAGTCGACCGCCAGATTGATCTGGCGGTCTCCAATTCGTTTGCCTTTGGCGGACAAAATGCGGTGCTGGCGTTTACGCAAATTTAGCCCGCGCCGTGCGCCACATTAAGCAAGGGCAGCTTGGGCTTTTTCGACCAGCGCTTTAAACGCTTCTGGTTCGCGCACCGCCAAATCGGCGAGCACTTTACGGTCAATCTCAATCCCGGCTTTATCGAGGCCATGAATAAATTTGCCATAGGTCATGCCGAGCTCGCGGGCTCCGGCATTAATCCGCTGAATCCACAAGGCGCGGAAATTGCGCTTGCGCACGCGGCGGTCGCGATAGGCATATTGCCCGGCTTTTTCCACAGCCTGATTGGCGATGCGGAAGGTATTTTTACGGCGGCCATAATAGCCTTTTGCCGCTTTAACAACTTTGCGGTGACGAGCGTGGGACGCAGGTCCGTTTGATACGCGTGGCATGGTGTCGGTCTCCTATGTCTGGGGCTAGCGTGCGTAGGGCATGTATTTCTTGACGATGCGTGCATCTGCATCAGCAAGAACGTCCATTCCGCGTTTTTGGCGGATTTGCTTGGGCGTGCGTTTAATCATGCCGTGGCGTTTGCCAGCCTGACCGGCTTTTACTTTGCCAGAGGCCGTAACCTTAAAGCGCTTTTTCGCGCCTGATTTCGTCTTCATTTTGGGCATTTTGCATCTCTCATTGTTGGGGCCAGTGCAGGCAGAAGAGGCCTGAAAAAACCGATTTCGCATTCAATCCCTCGCCCGGGCATGCCGTTGGCCCGGCGAGCGGAAGCGCGGTTTATAACGCGCCAGCGAGCGAAAGCAAGCGGTAATGGCCGATCAACCACCCCGCATGCGCCTTTTGCGCCCGCCATGGGGGTTTATCGGTCAAATCGCGAGGCAAAATCGACGATCTTGAGCCAGTCTAAAGGCCACTATGAGAGAGAGGAGGGGACAATCGGGGCCACTGTTAGGTGGCGCCGTTCGCCCCGATATCGCCTAAGGGGGCGGCTTGGTGTTGATGGCCCG